>JAGZMY010000012.1 GCA_018363915.1 Anaerococcus vaginalis | reverse complement strand
CAGCAAAGTAAGCGAAGCCCCACAAAGAGTGTACCTACAATTCAAAAGCAAAGGAACAAAAGAAGTAGGCGAAGCTTACGTAATGGTAATAGTGAAAAAGGCTGTTAAAAAAGAAAATAGTCAAGATAAATCTTCTAGCAAAAAGGCTATAAAGAAAAAGGAAAATTCTAAAAATAAAATAGAGGAGAAACCTTCTTTAAAACCTTCTGTAAATGAGAAAAAATATCCTGATAAAAATGAATCGAATAAAGATTCTGGTAATAAAGAGTTAGAAAAAACTGAAAAAGAAAATAGTGAAAATGAAAAAGATTCTCTCAAAATTCAAAGCACAAAAAACTCTCAATTGCCCCCTTTAGAAAAAAATAAAGAGGAAATTATCATTGATGAAAGTAAAAATCCTACACAAAAGGAACAATAAGCTTATGAAAATAGAAAGGAGAATAAGATGACTTTAATTACTGGAATTTTGTTTACTATAATTTTTTATAGTTTAACTAAGGATTTGATTAAAAAATATCCTGTCATATTTTATCTAGGAATATATGCTTGGACAGGATTTGTAGTTTATTATTATAATATGGGGTTTGATAGAAATTTCCCTACTTGGTTTAATGAATATTTTATGAAGATATTTTCAAGGGGGATATTTGCTACAGCTTCATTTATGATAGTAATGTTTTTAGGAACTATTACAAAACATAATGATTTTTCAAAAAAATTGATGGCAATTCGTGGAGAAATGTCTATAATGGCAAGCTTATTAGTTTTTAGCCACAATATAATATTTGGTTTGCGTTATTTCCCAATTCTTTTTACAAATCCTATCTCTATGCCTCAAAGACAATTAATAGCATCAATAATAACAATATTTTTATTGTTGATGCTGATTCCTCTTTTTGTAACTTCTTTTAAGACAGTTCGTCGCAAAATGAAAGCTAAAAGTTGGAAAAATTTGCAAAAAATGGCATATCCATTTTTCATAGGAATATATATCCATGTTATGGTGTTATATTCTTCAAATTGGAAAGAAAATATGTTAGGAGTGGTTATATATACGCTTATATATTTGGCTTATATAATCCTAAGATTAAGAAAAAGAAATATAAAAATGCAAAAATCATTGGCAAAATAAAAATAAAAAATCCTCAAAATGAATTTAATTTCATTTGAGGATTTTTTTGTCCTTATTTTATTTGGCACTTAATGAAAATTCTGCAAATTTTTCAAAGTTTCCATTACTTTCTTTGCCAGAATTTTCATTCATTTTTGAACGGCTTAGGGTAAAATTAAAATTTCTTCCGTCTTTTATTTCATCTAGGCTTAGGTCTGAGAAATAATTATTGTAGATAAAGGTTGTTGAATTTTCATCTGCAACTCTTTCATCTAAAGAAATTTTATTTCCTTTTTCATCAACTCCTTTTAGTTCATAAACATAAGCTTGATCTAGATTTTTTATTGTTGCTGTAAGAGTTATTGGATTTATTTTCATTAATGAAATTGTGGCGTTTGTTCCTTTTATTTTTAAATTTTCAGCGAAAATTTTGTTGTCTTCGTTTATTGTATTCATTGGGGATTCTATTGAAATTATTTGGCTTTTATTTGCATCTGCAAAATATAAATCTACGCTCGCCTTATCTTTTTTTGGAAAAGATTTGTCAAAACTTATCATAAGATTTTCTGAGGATGTTTTTTTATCTTCTAATAGGCCTTCTCCTCCTGATGAGCCAATAGCTTTATAAGTTTTTCCATCAACTACCACCTTATACAAATATGAATTGTTTTTTGTAGTTTCCTCTAAATTTTTTCCATTTCTTAGGGTATTTATAAATATTTTATTATCTTCAAAGGCTATATTTCCTATCACAAATGAATCTTCTCCAACTGTTACTGGTTTATTAATTTCTGCCATATATTTGTAGGAATCCGGACTTGCACCAAAGGCTTCCATCATTGTTACTTTTATGTCTGTTGTAAATTTTGAAACTTCTGCTTTTACAATTGGAATATTAAGTCCAGCTACTAGGATTAATGCAGCTGCTATTGGCAAAAATTTTTTTGATTTTTGATTTTTTTTGTAGGATTTTGCAGTTTTTATTAATTTTTCTTTTTCAAAGTCGTTTAATTCGATTTTTTCAATTTCAAAATCCATATCATTTATTTTGTCATAGATATTTTTCATAATTTGCTCCTTAAAGTTTTTTTGGCACGGCTTACTTTGTTGTAGAGTCTGTCTTTTGGAATTTTTGTGATTTTTTCTAAATCATCGTATGAATATCCTTCTATAAATAATTTTTTAAAAATCTCCCTGTCTTTTTTTGACAACATTTCAAGAATTTTTTCGCTTTCATCATAATTTTCTAAATTTTTATCATAAATAAAACCAGATACATCATCAAGATCAAGGCAGTCGTGTTTTGCTTCTTTTCTAATGGCGTCAATTGCCTTGTATTTGGCAACTCCTGCACACCAATTTTTAAAAGATGACCTAGTAGGATCATAAGAATTTATATTATCCCAAATTCCAAGGAGAGCATCATTTAAAATTTCATCTAGAATATTTCTCCTATTTCCTATAGTTTTTACAATAACTCCTTTTAATATAGGCCCATAAAGGTTAATGAATTCAATCAAATATTTTTCATCTTTGTTTTTAATTCCTTTTATTAAATTTTTATCATCCATTATTTCCTCCTTTGCCTATATATTCGTGTAAAGTTGAGCAAATCTATCCTTACTTTAAATTATATCTTTAATTTTTTTATAAAAAAACCATCCCGATTTTTTCGAGATGGTTTATAGGTCTTAAAATTTTATTTAAATAAAAGATTAATATCAAAATCTTTTTCTATCATTTTATTATCTAGCATGAATTTTTTGGTTCTTTCAAAGCCTTTTTTATCATCTTCTGTAATTTTTGTTGAAAAATCATACATTGGATACATATAATCGTAGGCTTTATCGTCAAGGTCTAATTCTTTTTTTACAATTTCTTTTGTTTGGTCTTTATTTTTTTCCATAAATTCTGCTATTTCTTTTTGGGCATCATTTATTGCCTTTATTACATCTTTGTGTTCTTTGGCATATTTTTCTGAGCTTGCTACGCAAATTATAGCATCTATTAAATCTTCTCCGTTTGTAATTTCATAAAGTCCTGCTTCCTTTGCCTTATAAGCTGCAGGGCCACCCAAAAGTGCTACGTCTAAATTTCCCGAATCAAGGGCAGCTGCTGCATCTGGAATTGACATATTTGAAAATTCTACGTCTTTTTCGCTCATTTTTTCTTTTTCTAAATATGCTAAAAGTTCTTGGTGTAAGTTTGTTCCTGCAGGGCCTCCGATTTTTTTGCCCTTTAAATCTGATGGATTTTTTATTGAATCATCTTTGGCAAAAAGTGAAAATGCCTTTGGTGCTTTTGAATACATATTTAAAAGTTTCAAATCTTGACCATTTGCTTTTGCAAGAATTGCAGAAGAACCGCCAAGTCCATAAAGCAAATCAACATCTCCGCTTGCAAGAGCAGCTGTTTGGTCTGCACCGCTTGTGATTTCCTTGTAATTAATTTTTACACCTGGTAGGTGTTTTTTGAAAATTTCCTTATTTTTTTCAATTATTGATGGAACATTTAAAGGCGATGTTACATAAGTCACATTTAATTCGTCGATTGATAATTTTTCCTTGGTATTTGATGAAGGATTTGACATATTAGCATTTGAAATATTTTCGTTTGATGCATTGTCTTTGTTTGAGCATGATGTAATTGCAAAAACTAAGGCAAAAATTGATAAAATTTTTAAAAATTTATTTTTCATTTTCTTCTCCTATTATTTTTTTAAAATTTTCTCTCAAAGTTTCCTTGGAGATTTTTTTATCTTCAAGATTAAAATCAGAAACTATTTTCCCCTTTTTCATTACTATAATTCTTTGACCTAAATTGAGAGCTTCTTCAAGATCGTGGCTTACAAATAAAAATCCAGAATCTTTGATTTTCATATAAGAAATTAATTCTTTTTCAAGCCTTTCTTTGCTAATCTCATCAACAGATGCAAAAGGCTCATCCAAAAGCATAAAATTATTTGGAAAAATAAGAGCGCGAGCAAGGGAAACTCTTGCTTTCATACCGCCAGAAAGCTGAGAAGGGTAGGCGTTTTCAAAGCCTTCAAGGCCAATTATTTTAATCCACTTTTTGCAAAGATTTTCATTTTGATTTGAAAATAGAATATTTTCTTTGACATTTAGCCATGGCAAAAGCCTTGGATTTTGAAAAACTATGGAAGTTTTTATATCATTTTTAATGATTTTTCCAGAGTCGATTTCCAAAAGTCCGCCAATAGCCTTGATTAAAGTTGATTTTCCACAACCAGAAGGGCCGATTAGGATATTTCTTTTTTGAGGATCTAAAGTTAAATTTATTTTATCCAAAGCCTTTATATTTTTATCGTCGATATTATAAGTTTTACAAAGGTCAATTAGACTTATACCATTCATTTTTAAGATCTCCCTTCAAAAAAAAGCTTGCAAATTTAACAAAAATTTTGTCAGAAATCATTCCAACAAAGCCTATTAGAAAAATCCCAACAAGAACTTTATCAGTCCTAGACATAAGCCTTGAAAAATTTATAAGATAACCAAGACCTTTTGATGCGGCTATCATTTCCGCTGCAATAATTGACCTATAAGCATAGCCAAGACCAATTCTTGCGCCAACAAAAATATCTTTCAAACTTGATGGCAGGATAATTTTTTTAAAAATTTCCTTATTGTTATAAGAAAAAGCACGGGCCATTTCAATTAAATCAGGCTCTGCTACCATAAAACCCTTTTGAATATTTAAAAAAATAGGAAAAAATGACGCCAAAAAAACTATGGCGATTTTGCTGATTTCTCCAATTCCAAGCCACAAAATCAAGAGGGGAACAAGACCAAGAGGCGGAATACTCTTAAAAAAATTCAAAATATTTGAAAAATATGGGTAGGTTTTAGGTTTTAAATAAAAAATCAAAGCCAAAAAAAAGCTTACAAGAAAAGCCAAAAAATATCCAACAAATACTCTAAAAAGGCTTGCAAAAAGATTAGCAAAAATCGAACCATCAACAAGCATAGCACAAAAAGTTTCAAAAACTTTAAAAGGCCCAGGCAAATAAATTGGCGAAAAAAATCCGATTTTATAAACAAATTGCCAAAAAATCAAAATGAGTATAAGTATTGAAAGATTTTTAAAATTAAAGTTAAATTTTTTCATAAAAACTCCCCTAATATTCTACCAGAAAATGAGAAAGTTTATCAATAATTATAAGGAGAATTTTGAAAAAATAACAAAGCAAACAAAAAACCCATCCCGACCGCAGTGGAGGGCTCTCAAAGTTTTACTAAATTAAAAAATAAAGTAAATAAAAGAGATCTCTCGACTTTGCTCGAGATGGGAAATGCTGGTATTAGCTTTATTACTGAAGTATTTTAGATTTTAATTATAATGACTCCACTTTCTAAAAGCTTCTAGAATTTTAAAAATTATAAAACTTTAGCTATTAGATAAAAACACCAGTTACCCATCTCGACCAAACGGAACGAAGTGAAGTGCGTGGAGAGATCTCATTATTGAATTTATATAGTTATAAAGCCATTTCTAGAAATTTTTTAGACCTATTCTATTTACATTAGATCTTTTATTTTTTCTACAAGTAAAAAAGACAGGAATTACACCTGTCTCTTGCCTTAGAATTTATTGGTCAAATTTCAAAGAATTTATAATATTTTCATTTAAAAGTTGGGTTTTATTTGTATTTTTCAATGGACCTGCAAGGATAATATTTACAAAATAATCTTTGGTTTCAAAGGCTATTTTTTCTCCTTCTAGTGAAAATTGCTCGGTATAAATTCTTACTTTTGATTTTAAAAACAATTTTTCTTTTACCATTTCTTCTTTTACTTCTCCCATTGGACTTATAAAAGCTGGCGGGATTTGACTGCCTTGACTTTGGGCAAAAGAATTTTTCAAATCAATTGCCTTATCCTTTTTTATTTTTGAAATTATAATTTGATTTATTGTTTTTCCTGAAACTTGATTTTCATAAACAATCAAAGCTTCGCTTTCTTGGATATTTTTCATATCTTGAGGAATATTAAAAGAAAAATCTCCCATATCAATTTTTTCTGTTGCGTAAAGATTTATATATTTGTCAAAAGATTTGAATGATTTGGCAATCATATTGAAATCTTCGCTTTCAGGATAGGTTGTCGACAATAAATCTGCCATTATATAAGGAGAGGCTTGGGATTTTTCCTTATCTTCTACAATTTGAAATTGAATAATATTTGTAGGCGTTGCCATAAATATATTTGTATAAGAAAATTGATTATCTTCAACAATTGAATAATAAGTTTTCTTATAGTCGCTTTCAAGTCCAACAGGTTTTTGAACTACATTTGCATTTTCAATTTCCGAATTATATGTTTCTTTGTCAGAAATTTTATAAAGCTCATTTTTTATTTCGTCTTCTGATTTTTTTCCTTCTTCTAATAATTTTTTTATATTAATTGAAATGTCATAATCATCAGATTTTGGAAAATCAATCACATAGGTATTTTTATTAGAAGTATTAGAATAAACTTTGCACCTGTTTGGTATCCTTATATTAAAAGCTTCCAAGAAAATATTTTTGTCGTAATCAAGATTTTTAAGCTCATCTTTTGTATAAGGCTCATTGGAAGAAGTGGAAATATCATTTGGATAATCTCCCATCATTCTTTCAACGTACAAGGAATTATCTCTTTGAAATCCTTCAATATTTTCGTGCTTATATTCTAATCTTTTCTTTTTTTCTTTTTCGCTTGAAATGCTATTTGCTGATATTTTTTCTTTTATTGTGCTGTCATTAGATTTATTTATACTTTCATCGAAATTTATGCAAGATGAAAAAAGTAATATAAATAAAACAATCAAAAATTTTTTCATAAGATCTCCAAATTTTATTTTACCTATTGATTATATCATAAATCCTTAAAAATTAAACAAATAAAAAGATTTTTACAAAAAATTGAAAATTTTAAAAAGGTCTTTAAAAAAGTTCCACTTCTTGGTATGATAAAAATGTAGGAAATGGTTTATTTCCTATTAACTTTAACAAGAGGATTTAAAGGAGAAAAAATGAATAGAGATTTAGGTATCAACTTATGTAGAGTAACAGAGGCGGCAGCTCTTGCAAGCGGAAAATATTTAGGAAAGGGCAAGAAAAACGATTCTGACAATATTGCAGTAGACCAAATGAGAGCAATGTTTAATTATTTGGGAATAAATGGCAGGGTTGTAATCGGAGAAGGAGAAATCGACGAAGCTCCTATGTTATATATAGGTGAAGAAATTGGCGATATGAGCCAAGATGATGTTGTAGATATAGCTGTAGACCCAATAGATGGAACAGCATCTCTTGCAAATGGAACTAGCAATTCAATCTCAGTAATTGCAGTTGCACCACAAGGTTGCTTACTAAATGCTCCAGATGTTTATATGAATAAAATTGCCACAGGAAGCAAGGCAAAAGGCGTAATAGATATAAAAAAATCAACAAAAGAAAATATAGAAAATGTAGCAAAAGCTTTAAACAAAAAAGTTTCAGATATTACAGTTTCAGTTTTGCACAGACCAAGACACGAAAAATTAGTTGAAGAAATAAGAGAAGCTGGTGCAAGAATTTCTATGGTAGAAGACGGCGATGTATTAACAGCCATAGCCACAGAATTATCAGATGGAAAAATTGATTTGATAATGGGAATAGGCGGAGCACCAGAAGGAGTTATAGCAGCCGCAGCCCTAAAATGTTTGGGAGGAGATTTCCAAGGAGTATTTGCCCCATCAGATTCAAAACAAGTAAAAAGATGCCTAAAAATGGGAGTAGATTTCGACAAAGTTTACACAATAGACGATTTGGTAAAAGGCGATGACGTATTATTTGCAGCAACAGGAATAACCGATGGAACTTTTCTAAAAGGCGTATCCTACACAAAAAATAATATGGCAAAAACCCAATCACTACTTCTAAGACTTCCATCAGGAACAATTAGATACATCGACTCTGTCCACAAACTAGATCAAAAACTAGACCAAAAATAAAGCCAAAAACGACAAGCTTATAAAAATAAGAAGGATAGATTTTAAAATAAATTGAGATTTCTTGGGGATTATGTAAGTTTTATTTAAAAAAAATAAACTCATAATCCCCAAAAAAATACACAAAATTTTGGATAAAACAAAATCCTTAATTATTAAATAATTAAAAGCCATAGAAAAATATGTAAAAACAAACAAAGAAAAGTACAGAGCTTTTCTATTATTTTTTATTATATTGAAAATTTTTTTATTAAAAATTTTTGATTTATTAAAAGATTTCATAAAAACTCCTCAAAGTTATTGATAACTGTTATCAATTTTATTATATAAAATCAGAAATTTTTGTCAACAAAGTACATAAAAAAAATAAATTTTTAAAATAGAATAAAAAACAAAGCAAAATTTTATAGAAAATTTTAAATTCAAAAGAATGTATTTAAAAAATTATTTGAAAATAATTATTTAATCTTTTCGAATTTTTCTATAAAAATTGATTAAAATGGGTAATATACATCTATATGGTCAATATGCTATAATTAAACTATATATAGTAGGAGGTGAAGGATGGCAAGCGATGTAATAAATCAAGTTAAAGATGCAGAAATTGCAGCTGACAAACTTGTAGACGATGCCAAAATAAAAGCCAAGGAAATAATTGAATCATCAAAAATCGAAGCAAGCAATTCTTACAAAGAAAAAATCGAAAAGGCAAAAAAAGATGCCAGTGATTTAATCGAAAAAGCAAAGAAAGAAGCAAGCGAAGAAAAGATTCCACTTATTGACAAGGCAAAAGATGAAAGCAAAGATATTTTAGACCAAGATGAGGAAAAAATTGAAGGGCTTTTAAATCTTTTAACAGAAAGGATTGTAAATAATGGCAATAGTTAAAATGGATAAGTTTAATCTTTTCTCTTTTGAAAATAATAGAAAAAGCCTTCTAGATATTTTACAAAAGTTTAACTATGTTCATTTTAACGATCTTGTGGTCGACGAAAAGGAAGACTACCTCAAAAAGGTATCTAACCAAGATAATCTTACAAGAATTGATGAAAAAAGATCAAAGCTAGAATATGCAATAAATTCTATAGAGAAGTTTTTGGATAAGGAAGAAAAATCTTCCCTAACAAAAAAGGACATGAGTCTTGATAATCTCTATAAAGAAGGCGAAAATTTTAGGTTTGATGAAATATATCCTCAACTAAAAGAATACATTGATATAAGGGATAAAAGTCAAGATAAGATTAAAAATTTAAAAGCAGCAAATGAAGAACTAGAAAGCTTTAAGGCTTTGGATTTGGATATAAATTCTATTGAAAACTCACACAGATTTTTCGTAGAAATTGGCTCAATTGCAGATCAGTTTTATAAAGATTTTGACCAAGATTTAGTCAAAAAAGATTTCAAAACTGCCCTAGTTGTAGATCTTTCCAAAAAAGATAGCCTAAATTATCTAATAGCTATATCAAGTCTTGAAGAAGCAAAAGATTTTAGAGAATTTCTAAGAGATCATGGTTTTTCAAAAGCAAATATTAAGACCAAAAAGAAAGTTAGTGAAAAAATAGCTTTAAATCTAGAAGAAATTGAAAATTTAGACAAAAAGCTTAAAGATAGTGAAGAAAAAATTAAGCAAATGAAAATATTTTTGCCAGATTTTTACCTTTACCAAACTTATCTAGAAAATTTAAGAAAAAAAGAAGCAAGTAGCGAATTTTTCATCAAAACAAAAAGAATAGACTTCGTTGAAGGCTATATTCCTCACAATCTAAACGAAAAGTTAAAAAAAGATTTGAAGGAAGTTTTGGGAGAAGATTTTGTACTTGATATAAAACAAGCAGACAAGGATGATCCAGATGTTCCTGTAATTCTTGATAACAACAAACTTATAAAACCTTACGAATCAGTAGTAGAAACCTACTCACTACCAAAATATAACGAAGTTGATCCAACACTTTTGGTTTCGATTTTTTATACAATATTTACAGGTTTTATGCTTGGAGATTTGGGATATGGATTAATACTTTTTATTGGAACAATTTTACTTAGAAAATACAAAGATTTGCCAGAGTCAACTGACAAAATGGCAAGACTTTTTACAAGAGTTGGTCTTTCAGGATGTGTATTTGGACTAATATTCGGTTCATTTTTTGGAGGAATTATTCCACTACCAGGTCTAATTGATACACAAAAAGATTTCAACACCCTAATGGTTATTTCACTTATAATCGGTGGCATATCATTATTTACAGCTTTGGGCGTAAAAGCCTATATGCTAATTCGTGATGGCGATCCACTAGGTGCAATATTTGATGTATTATTGTGGTATATGGCAGTAGGTGGAGCTATAGCCTTATATTTACTTGATGGATCAGGAAAAAATGTTGCAAAAATAATAATGATTATAGGCATGATAGGCATAGTTCTTACAGGAGGACGTGAAAATAAATCTGTTGGAGGAAAAGTTGCAGGAGGTTTATATTCTTTATATGGTATGAGTTCTTGGATTGGAGATTTTGTATCATTTTTAAGACTTATGGCGCTTGTTCTTTCAGGAGGATTTGTAGCTTATTCAGTAAACTTGATTGTAGGAATGTTATGGCCAGCGGGAATTTTAGGAAAGATAGGAGCTATTATAGTTTTTGTAATTTTCCAATTATTTAACTTATTCCTATCAACCCTATCAGCATACGTTCACTCATTAAGACTTGTTTATGTAGAAATGTTTAACAAGTTCTATGAAGGTGGCGGCAAGAAATTTAGACAAATGATAGAAAATAGTAAATTTATAAATATAATCACAGGAGGATACAATGGTTGATTTTTTAGTTGAAAATGGTGGAAAGATAATGGGAGCAGTAGCTGTTGCTATAGCAGTATTCTTATCAGGAATGGGATCTGCCAAAGGAACAGGAATGACAGGAGAAGCAGCTGCGGGCTTAACTGTAGAAGAACCACAAAAATTTGGTAAGGCACTTGTACTACAACTTTTACCAGGTACACAAGGACTTTACGGATTCGTAATAGGATTTATGATTTTAGGAAAATTAGGTGGAGATCTTAATTTCCAACAAGGACTTTATTATATCTTCGCAGCTCTTCCAATTGGAGTAGTAGGATATTTCTCAGCAATAGCTCAAGCAAAAGTAGCAGTATCAGGTATGAATATACTTGCAAAAAACGAAGATAATTTCGTACAAGGAATAGTTTATGCAGTAATGGTTGAGTTATATGCAATCTTAGGATTTGTAATTTCCCTACTTCTAGTAAACAATATATAAGGCTTTATTATGAACAATCTTGATTTATTATTAGATAGAATAAAAGAAGACGGCAAAAAAGAAGCCGATCATATCCTATCTAATGGTCAAAAAAGAAAAGAAGAAATAATAAAAGAATCAGAAGAAAAAGCCCAAAAAGAAGTTTCAAAAATTATAGAAAATGCCAAAAAAGAAGCAAAAAGAATAAAAGAAAATTCAAAAGTAACTGCAAATAGACAGGCAAGAGATATAAAAATTGAAGCAAAAAATCAAGTTGTAGAAGAAGTTTTAGAAAAATTAATTGAAAAATTAGAAAAACTTGGACCAAATTCTTACAAAGATTTTGTTCTAAATAGACTCAAAGATTCAAAAATCGAAAAAGGCGAAATACTTTTACAAAAAGATATGAAATTTCATTTCAAAGAAGAAGATTTTAATGGGCTTAAAGTATCAAATGAAAGCGTAGAAGGTGGATTTGTTGTAAAAAACGGAAAAATTTCCTACGATAACACCTACAAGTCTTTGGTAAACTTTGAAAAAGATTCTTTAGAAAAAATTATAGTTGATGAAATATTTAAGTGAGGTGATTTAGATGGATAGAGAAAAATTTATTCGCCCATCCATTACTACAAGAGTATACGAAAAAAATCTCCTTACTTCAGAAAATTTGAAAAGGCTAATAGATACAGATAACCTAAATGAGGCTATATCATCCTTAAACGATACAAAATATGGCGAGCTTTTACAAAAATTAGATAGAGCTGAAGATTATGAAAAAGTCCTATCTCAAATGCTTTTAAATTCATACAAAGATATGATAAAAATAAGCCCTGACAAAAACTTGGTAAAATATTTGGAAGAAAAATATAATTTTCATAATTTGAAAGTTTTATTAAAAGAGCTTATTCAAGATGAGGACTACAAGTCTATCTATATTGATATAGGAAAAATTGACCTTGTAAAAATAAAGAGAAATCTCAGAGAAGACATAAATCAAAATGACAAGTATTTTTCTTATGCAAAAAAAGCCCTAGACCTTTATAAAGAAAATAAGGATCCTCAAGATATAGACTTATCTTTGGACAAAGATTTTTATGAAAAACTTTTAGAAGATAGCGAAAATCTAAATTATGAAAGTTTAATAAAATTTACCAAAGAAAGAATTGACCTTACAAATTTAAAAACACTTTTAAGAATTAAAGGTCAAGACCAAAGTGTAGACTTATTAGAAAAAGCCCTAATAGATGGAGGAAACATTGAAAAAAATCTCTTTAGAGATTCACTAAATGCAGAAAAAACTTCATATTCAAATTTATTTTTCAAAGAAAAAATTTACCCACAAGTAAAAAATGCTTTGGAAGAAGATGATTTGTATAAGGCTATGCAAAAAATAGAAAAAATAATCGATAATCACTTGATGGATTTTGCAAAAGAAAGCAAAAAAGTAAGTTATGGTCCAGAAGTAATTATGGGTTATCTTATAAGTCGTGAAATGGAAATTAAAAACTTGAGAATTATCCTAACAGCCAAACTAAATTCACTTTCTCGTGAATTTATGGAAGAAAGGTTGCGTGATTTGTATGTATAGGGTAGCCGTAATAGGAGATAAAGATTCTGTCCTAATGTTTAAGGCATTGGGAGTTGACGTATATACAGCAGTAGATGGAGAAGATGCAAAAAAACTTGTAAATAAGCTTGCCCAAGAAGATGTGGGAATAATATTTATTACAGAAGATTTTGCAGCAAAAATCCAAGATACTATAGACAAATACAGAGAAAAAATGACTCCAGCAATTATACTTATACCATCCAACAAAGAAGATCTTGGACTTGGAATGGCAGATATAAATAAGAGTGTAGAAAAAGCTGTTGGAGCTAACATTTTGAACTAAAAGGAGACCAAATTTGAATAAAGGTAAAATCACAAGAGTATCAGGTCCACTTGTAGAAGCAAAGGGATTATCTGATGCTAATATCTATGATGTGGTCGAAGTTTCAAAAGATAAGCTCATCGGAGAAATTATAGAGATGAGAGGGGATGTTGCAAATATTCAAGTTTATGAAGAAACAACTGGAATTGGACCTGGAGATGAAGTAGTTTCAACAGGTGCTCCACTATCAGTTGAGCTTGGACCTGGATTACTTGAAAGAATGTATGACGGAATCCAAAGACCACTAGAAAAACTTGAATTATTGGCAGGAGAATTCCTAAAAAGAGGAGTTACAGCCCCACCACTAAATAGAGAAAAATTATGGGAATTTAAAGCGGAAAAAGAAGTTGGAGACCAAGTAATCCCTGGAGATATTCTAGGAAGTGTTGATGAAACTTCAATAATTAACCATAAAATTATGGTTCCAAATGGAATTAAAGGAAAAGTTAAAGAAATAAAAAATGGAGAATTTACAGTTGATCAAACAGTTGCTGTAATTGAAACAGAAAATGGCGATAAAGAATTAAATATGATTCAAAAATGGCCAGTAAGATCTCCAAGACCATTTAATAGAAAACTTGATCCAGACACACCACTTATAACAGGACAAAGAGTTATTGATACATTTTTCCCAGTTGCAAAAGGTGGAGCTGCATCAATCCCGGGCCCATTTGGATCAGGAAAAACAGTTATCCAACACCAAATTGCAAAATACGCTGATGCCGACGTTGTAATTTATGTAGGTTGTGGAGAGCGTGGAAACGAGATGACTGATGTACTTGACGAATTTCCAGAACTAATCGATCCAAAAACTGGCGAATCAATCATGAAAAGAACTGTACTTATAGCAAACACATCAAATATGCCAGTAGCAGCCAGAGAAGCCAGCGTTTATACAGGAATTACCATGGCAGAATATTACAGAGATATGGGATATTCAGTTGCTCTAATGGCAGATTCTACATCTAGATGGGCAGAGGCCCTTCGTGAGATGAGTGGACGTTTGGAAGAGATGCCAGGAGATGAAGGATTCCCAGCTTATCTTGCAAGCCGTATAGCAGATTTCTACGAAAGAAGTGGGAAAGTTATTGTAAATGGACAAGTAGAAAAAGAAGGATCACTTTCAGTAATAGGAGCAGTTTCTCCTCCAGGTGGAGACTTATCAGAACCTGTAACCCAAGCAACTCTTCGTATAGTAAAAGTATTCTGGGGACTTGATTATGATTTGTCTTACCAAAGACACTTCCCAGCTATAAACTGGTTAAATTCTTACTCACTCTACCAAGACAAGATGGATTCATATATAGACAAGACTGTTGATGAAAAATTCTCAAAAAACAGAATGAGAGCAATGAGTCTTCTTCAACAAGAATCATCCTTACAAGAAATTGTAAGACTAATTGGTCGTGATGGATTAAGTGATGATGATAAATTAAAACTTGATGTAACAAAATCACTAAGAGAAGATTTCTTGCAACAAAATGCCTTCCACGAAACAGATGCTTTCTGTCCAATGGAAAAACAAGATTTAATGCTTGATACAATTCTTTATTTCTATGACAAAAGCCTAGAAGCTTTAGCTGATGGGGCAAATCTTGATAGGCTTGAAGAGCTTGAAGTAAAAGAAAAAATCACAAGATTAAAATTGATAAAAGATGAAAACTTGGAAGAATTTGACCAAGTTAAAGAACAAATAGACAAAGAATGCAAAGAAGCTGTAGCAAAGGGGGAGGATGAATAATGCTAAAAGAATATAAAAGCGTATCAGAAGTAGTTGGACCCCTAATGCTTGTCGAAGATGTTAGTGGAGTTGATTATGAAGAGCTAGTTGATATAGAGCTTCAAACAGGAGAAAGAAGAAGAGGAAGAGTAATAGAAATTGACGAAAACAATGCTGTTGTCCAACTTTTCGAAGGTTCTTCTGGAATTAACTTAAAATCAACATCAGTAAGATTTTTAGGTAGACCACTAGAACTTGGCGTAAGCGAAGATATGATTGGAAGAACTTTTGATGGACTAGGAAGACCAATAGATGATGGCCCATCAATTATTCCTGAAGAAAAAAGAGATGTAAACGGAGTTGCAATAAATCCTGTAAGCCGTGATTACCCATCAGAATTTATTCAAACAGGAGTATCAACAATCGATGGATTGAACACCCTTGTTCGTGGACAAAAACTTCCAATATTTTCAGGATCAGGACTTCCACACAATAAATTTGCAGCCCAAATCGCAAGACAAGCAAAAGTTTTAAATGATAGCGAAGACTTTGCGGTTGTTTTTGCAGCTATAGGAATTACATTTGAAGAAGCTCAATTTTTTAGACAAGATTTTGAGAAAACAGGAGCTTTGGATAGGTCAGTAATGTTTATAAACCTTGCAGATGATCCTGCAATCGAGCGTTTATCAACACCAAAAATGGCCCTTACAGCAGCAGAATATTTGGCGTTTGAAAAGAATATGCAAGTTTTGGTTATCATGACAGATATGACAAACTATGCAGAAGCTCTTCGTGAGGTTTCAGCAGCAAGAAAAGAAGTTCCAGGCCGTCGTGGTTACCCTGGATATCTTTATACAGACCTTGCAACTTTATATGAAAGAGCTGGAAAATTAAAAGGAAAACCAGGTACAATTACCCAAATTCCAATTTTGACCATGCCAGAAAATGATATAACCCACCCAATCCCAGATTTGACAGGCTATATCACAGAAGGACAAATTATTTTATCAAACGAATTATATAACCAAGGAGTAAACCCACCAGTTTCAATTCTTCCATCCCTATCAAGGCTTAAAGATAAGGGAATTGGCCAAGGAAAAACAAGAGAAGACCATGCAGATACCATGAACCAAATTTATGCAGCTTATGCATCTGGAGTTGACGCAAGAGAGCTTCAAAAAATCCTTGGAGATTCTGCACTTTCAAAGGCTGACCTTGCCTTTGCAGAATTTGCAAAACAATTTGAAGAAAAATATATAAATCAAGGATTCTACACAAATAGATCCATTGAAGATACCCTAAATCTTGGTTGGGAATTATTAAAAATAATACCAAAATCTGAACTAAAGAGAATCGATGACGAATTAATCGATAAATATTTGGATAAAGAAGAAAACAAAAAGGAGTCTTAGGCTATGACAAGGCTTAATGTAACTCCAACCAGGATGAATTTAAATACCCTAAAGAAAAGACTTGCCACATCCAAAAGAGGCTACAAACTTTTAAAAGATAAGCAAGATGAGCTAATGAGACAATTTCTTGAAAAAATCAGAGAAAACAAAAGACTTCGTGAAGAAGTTGAAGCTGATTTGAAAGATTCATCAAAAGGATTTTTGATGGCATCATCATTTATGAGCCCGGAATTTTTGGAAGAAGCAGTAAGTTTTCCAACACAAAAAATTGGGGTAGATATCAAAGTAAAAAATGTCATGAGTGTAAGAATTCCTCAAATGGAATTTAAAATTGACAAGGGAGGAAATGAAAATGCCTCCATGTATCCTTATGGACTTGCCCAAACATCAGCTGATTTGGACCTTGCCATAAAAGGATTAAACAAGGTTATGGATAAACTATTAACTTTGGCAGAACTTGAAAAATCAACTCAACTTATGGCAGATGAAATTGAAGGAACAAGAAGAAGGGTAAACGCCCTAGAATATAGGACAATTCCAGATTTGGAAGAAACAATTAAATATATTAGAGCTAAGCTAGAAGAAAACGAAAGAGCAACTATTTCAAGACTTATGAAAGTTAAAGATATTATATCAGAGGCCTAAGTCTTGAAAATAGAAAATTTCATAGTTTAGTAATAAAGATAAAAGGGACGTGTTAAGCGTCCTTTTAATAAATAAATTTTGAAGGAGAAACAAATGGATACGGAAGGACCCTACGCGAATTTAATAATTTTTTTAATAGTTTTGGCACTTATTTTATTAAATGCCTTGGTTAATATGATTTTTTCATCTTTAACTTCCCTAAATCATCAAAAATTAAGAGAGATGGTAGAAAATGGAGATAGTAAAGCTAAAGATGTTTTGATTTTATCTCAAGACCAACAAAGACTTATGCAAAGTCAAAATTTTCAAGATGGAGTTTTGTCAATTATTACAATTGCCTTTCTTTTACTAAATATAAAAGATTCTTTGAAAAATTTTTTAAATAGAGAATCAGATTTTATGCAAATGCTTATAATGATTCTTATGGTAATTGTTTTTGTAGTTATAAAAAGAATTTTTGCCAATATGATTCCTCAAAGAATTGGAATTAGAAATCCCTATACTATTTCCAAAAAGACAAGAGGATTTGCAAAATTGATTTTGTTTTTGACAAGGCCCTTTGTAAGTTTTATAAATAAAATTACAAATATCATTATGAATATTTTTGGAATTGAGTCTAAGGCTATTGAAAAAGAAGTTACGGCAGAGCAAATAAAATCCATTGTCCAAGTTGGAGAAGACCAAGGAGTTTTAAGACCATTAGAATCAAAAATGATTCATTCAATTATGGAATTTGACGACGTGTGGGCAGAGGAGATAATGACTGCAAGGCCTGAAGTATTTATGATTGATATAAAAGATAGGGAAAGAAAATACTTGGATGAATTTATCAAATTAAAACATTCAAGAATTCCAGTCTACGATGAAGAAGTCGATAATATTTTGGGAATAATTTATACCAAAGATTATCTCTTAGAGGCACTTGATGTAGGAATTGCAAGTGTTGATATTAGAAAATTAATAAAACCAGCCTTTTTTGTGCCAGAAAAAATTGAAATTGATAAATTATTTTCTCAAATGCAAAAAGATCACACTCACATGGCGATTTTGATAGATGAGTACGGTGGATTTTCGGGACTTGTTACTATGGAAGATTTGGTTGAAGAAATTGTTGGAGATATGGACGATACATTTGACAAGGACTTGCCAGATATTAGAAGTTCAACCAAGGGTTCCTATATAGTAAAAGGTTCGACATCAATAAAAGATTTAAATGAATTTTTGGGATTAGATATAGATGAAGAAAACGACCAATACGACACAGTAGGTGGTTTTATAATCGATAAACTTGGCTTTATTCCAGATGAAGGCTGTGAAAAAGCAGTAATCTACAAAGATTACGAATTTAAAATTTTATATATTGAAGAAACTCGAATTAAAATTGTAAGAATTAAAAAAATAAAAAATCCTGAAAAAATTTCGGATTAAAATAAAAATAAATGAACCTATACAGGGCTAAGAAGTCCTATGTATAGGTTCGTTTTTTGTGTTGAAATAAAGTTATTATATTTTTTATAACAAAGTATTGTCAAAGAAAAACTAATATGCTATAATACAAAAGTAATTTTATATGATGGAGAAAAGCTCAGATTTGTTTCTGGGCTTTTTGCGTCTATAAGGAGGTTTTATGTTAAATTATGCACACAGGGGCTTTAAGGCAAAGTATCCAGAAAATACTATGCTTGCTTTTAGAAAAGCTCTAGATGCGGGAGCAGATGGCATTGAGCTTGATGTTCATTTATCAAAAGATGGACATTTGGTTATAATACACGATGAAAATCTGCTGAGAACTTGTGGCTGTGACGTTTTTGTTAAGGATTTAAATTTAGAAGAATTAAAAAAACTAAATGCAGCCTATGGATATGACGGAATTGATGAGAAAATTCCTACTCTTCGAGAATATTTTGATTTTGTAAAGGATACTAATCTTATTACAAATATTGAAATTAAAAATGGCTTAATTGCTTATGATGGAATTGAAGAAAAATTATATGAGCTTATGAAAGAATATGAAATTTGTGATAGGATAATTATTTCATCTTTTAATCATGAATCTGTTCTTAGGATGAAGGAAATCGATAGCACTTTAAAATTGGGATTTTTGGAAGAATCTGTTTTAGCTAATCCTGTTAAGTATTTGAAAGATAATGGAATTTTTTATTTTCACCCTTTGGCAAATACTGTTGACAAAGATCTTGTCCTAAAGCTTCATGATGAAGGAATTTTTGTAAATGCGTGGCTTTCTTCAAAACTTTCTTATAATTTGGAAGATTTTGTTGAAATGGGTTTTGATGGTCTTATTACTGACTTCCCTGATAGGGTTTATGAATTATTAAAAAAATAAATAAGGAGATTTTATGCAGAATTTAGAACTATTTTTAGAAAAATTTAATAAGATATTGTGGGGAAATTGGCTTGTATTTGTATTGTTAGGCCTTGGTATACTTTATTCAATAGCAACAGGATTTGTACAAGTTAGACATTTTAAATTTATTATTCATAATACTTTGGTAAAAAGTTTTAAGGAAAGAAATATTGAAAAAAGAGAAGGTTCTTTGTCTACATTTCAAGCTATGATGGTAACTTTAGCTGGAAATATTGGTGGAGGAAATGTAGTTGGTGTAGCGACAGCAATTGTTGCTGGTGGATATGGTGCTATATTTTGGATGTGGCTTGCTGCATTTTTTGGAATGGCACTAAAATACGGAGAAATCGTTCTTTCACAAATTTATAGAGGAGAAGACGAAGACGGAAATATCTTATCAGGTCCAATGTATTACATAAGAGATGGATTAAAAGCTCCAGCTTTAGGAATTGTAATAGCAGTTTTGATGACTATAAAAATGATGGGAGCAAATCTTGTTCAATCAAATACAATTGCTACAATACTTGCTGATAATTTTAAAGTCAATAATCTATTGACAGGAATTATTTTGACAATTTTATTATTTATGATAGCAATTGGTGGACTTAAAAGATTAGCAAAAGTTGCAACAAGCCTTGTACCTATTATGTCTATTCTTTATGTTGTATTATGTTTATTAGTTATAATTGTAAATATTAAAAACGTTCCTTTAGTTTTTAAGGCGATTTTTGATGGAGCATTTTCTTTCAAAGCTGCCGCAGGTGGTGTAGGCGGACTTGTTATAGCAAGAGCTATGCAATACGGTATAGCAAGAGGAATGTATTCAAACGAAGCAGGAGAAGGAACAGCACCATTTGCTCACGGTACAGCTATTGTAGATCATCCAGTAGAAGAAGGAATTACTGGAGTTACAGAAGTATTTTTAGACACAATAATTATTTGCTCACTTACAGCAATAACAATAGGAGTATCACAAATACCAATAGACGGAGAAACGATACAAGCATCAAACATGGCAATTAGTGCAATAGGAACAGTATTTAAACCCCTATCTTATGTAGCAATATTTGCACTATTGATATTTTGTTTTACAACCCTTATGGGACAATGGTTTAATGCCGCAAAATCATTTACCTATGCCTACGGAGAAAAATTTACAAGCAAAGTTAAATTTATTTATCCATTTCTTTGCATAGTAGGTTGTTTAGGAAAAATAACAATGGTTTGGACAATTCAAGATATAGCCATGGGACTTGTAATAATTCCAAATATCCTTGCCCTATTAGTTTTAGTAAAAGAAGTAAGAAAACAAACAAAAGATTTTTTCGAAAACAAGTAGGAAAAGCTAAATGGAAGACTTAGAATTTATAAAAATACTAATATTAAGATTATTTTTAGCTTGTTTAGTTGGTGTAATAATAGGTCTTGAGAGAGAATTTAAAGGAAAATTTGCAGGAATAAGAACACATACAATAGTAGCTTTGGGAGCAGCCCTTGCAATGATAGTTTCAAAATATGGTTTTTCAGATTCAAGCCATTACGATGCAGAAAGAATTGCAGCACAAATAGTATCAGGGATAGGATTTCTTGGGGGAGGTCTTATATTTATAAAAAAAGATTATATATCAGGACTTACCACAGCGGCAGGAATATGGACTACAGCAATAATAGCCATGAGCATCGGCGCAGGAATGTATATAATAGGAATATGCTCAAGCATATTAATATTAATTTTACAATTGTTTTTAAAAGAAGAATTTGGGATTTTTAGTTTTATAAAAAGGCCCTATACCATAGATATAGTTTTAGATAATCCTATGAGCATAGAAAAAATATATAAGTATTTCAAAAAAGAAAATATAAAATTCAGCGAAAAATCCATAAATTATAGAGATGATAAGCTGATATTAGAAGTACAATATCACAATAAAAACGAAAATGAACTAATAGGAATTATAAATTTTTTGAGAGAAAACAGAAGGGTTTTTAAGTTTAGTTTGGATTAAACATTTAATAAAGTAGACGAAAAATTCCAAAAAAATCATAAGGTGAAAAGTTTACAAAAACACTGCTAATTAATGAATAGTAGTGTTTTTTGTTTTAGTTTTTATTGTTTCTAATATTTTTTAATAATAAAGCTATAAAATACATTTCAAATAATTTCTTTCGTTTTATTTTTTTGTTAAATCGCTTATAATATTAGTAAAAGATTTAGAAATTAGAAATAGGTGGTTTATGGTAATTAATAGGTATATAGTTTTTTATTTTTTCTTTGCCCTTTTGGGTTGGGTTTGGGAAAGTATTTATTGCACTGCTCAAAATCAAAAATGGCAAAATAGGGGGTTTTTGTATGGACCTCTTTGTCCGATTTATGGTTTTGGATCGATTTTTGCTCTTTTTGCTTATGATTTGGTAAATGGTGGAGTCTTGGAAAGACTTTCGTCGCTTCAAATTTTTGTTGTGGGATTTGTGGTTTCCATGATTTTGGAATATCCTACTTCCTATATTCTTGAAAAATTATTTCATGCAAGATGGTGGGATTATACGGATGTGCCTTTGAATTTAAATGGAAGAACTTCTGTTCCAACTTCTGTTGGTTTTGGTCTTGCTGGAATTTTGGTTATGAATTATTTGATTCCTATGGCAGAGAATTTGTATTTGCTTTTGCCAGAGATTCTTGTAATAATTTTGCCTTTTATTTTGATTGGAATACATTCATCGGATTTAACTCTTACTGTTGTAAACTTGACGAATTTCCAAAAACAACTTGATGAAATTGAGGAAGAATTCCAAGAAAAAATGACTCAAAGAGTGGATAGCTTCTACAGAAAGAAAAAAATGTACAACCCAAAAGCTCTTAGAAGGGTTGTTTCCTTTAGGATGAGTGAATCAAGAAATAAAATTGCTGAAAGAATTTTAAAGGGAATAGAAAAAATCGAAGAGGAAAGAAAAAAGTCATAGAATATTTTTAAAAAAACAGGTGGATTTGACCTATCCCATATAATTTGGGAGTAAGCTAAGATCAGCCTGTTTTTTATTTCTTTTCAATGTTGATTAGGAAAAATTAAATTTATATGATTTTTTATAGTTAATAAAAACTAGCTATCTTGATAAAGGTCTGCCCTCTTTGATGGTTTTGCCAGAAAGAGGGCATTTTATGGGTAATAGCTATGAATTTTAAATACGGGCAAGTGTATTAACAAAATCAAGCTGGATAAGTGTTATATTTTTATAGTTTAAATTTTCCTAAGTATTTTAATGATTATTTTCGCTACTGGTTGGATTTTCTTTTTTTATTTCTTCTGTTGGATTTATCTCTTTTGATTGATTTGTATTTGTTTGGTCTTTTTCCTTTTTGTTTTCTGGGGTATTTGACTTATCGTTGTTGTTATTTTCTTCTTTGCTATTTTCGTTTTTTTCAACATTTTCTATTTTTTTATTTTTGGTAATTTCTTTTGTTTCATTTTCTTCTTTATTTTCTTCTTCTATTGTTTCTTTTTTGATTGAAACTTTTGGTAAATCTTTTTTGTAGGTAATTTTTCCATTTTTCATTTCAAAATCTCTTGTATAGAAGTTTAGGGTTTGATCTTGTATGAATACTTGAACCATTGAATCTCCTATATTTAAAATATCTGATGAGTCTACTTTATAGTGGTTTTTCAAGAATTCTTTTATATCTTCGATTTTTATTTTTGATTTGTATTCTAGGTTTGTGTTTGGGTTTTCTATTTTGTATTTTATTGTTTTTACAACGTCTTTGGCTGTGTATGGACCAAATTTTTTGTCTTTTTGCATTTGGATGATTTGTTTGATTGTTTTTGCATGATAATGGTTTTGATGATGCCAATAAAATATATTTTCTCTTACTCCGTTTGACCCATATACTGCTTCATTTTCTGGAAGATTTCCAAAATGTGTAAATTTTGATAGGTCGCCTTCAAGGTATGGAATTACTCCTTCTATTAATTCGGCTCTTATATCTTTATATTCGAAAATTTCATCGTCTGATACGGCAATATCATCGCTTTCGTTTTTTTCTACTATATATTCTGCGTCTGGATAAATATGTCTTGGATTTTCTTTTACTACCCCAACTTCTTCATCGCCTCTGTACAAATGCCAGTGGTCTTTGTGGTCGATTATTTTGGTAATTCCTTTTGGCCATTTTTCATCTTTATTTTCATCTTTTTTATCTTTTGGTGGCTTAACTTCAGGATTATTTTTTTCTGGTTTTTTGTTTTCTGAATGATTTTTATTTCCGTATTCGCCAAAGTATGCCTTAGGGAATAAATCTTTTGGATTTGTGTAGGTTATTGCCTCTCTATTTTTTGAATCATAAACGTGGTAGTGGTCATTGTGAACAAGAATTTTTACTATGTCATACCTGTTTATAGTTCCCTTTCCTAAGATTGGAATTAATTTTAAATTTTTTATTTTCTCAAGTCTTTCTTTTTCCTTGCTTGATGAATTTTCGTTTTTATTATTTTTATTTTTTCTATTGTTTTTCGAATTGTTTCCTGCATTTGCAAGTTTTTTATTTGTTTTGGTATTTTGATTTGAATGATTTCCAGTATATATTCCAATTTTTATATGTGGATATGAAGTGCTTGGATTTGAATATGAAATATATTCGTTTCCATTTGCTGTATAGATATGCCAATGGTCGCCGTGTTGTAATATTTTTACAACCTTATCTCCTGATAGTTTTTTCGAATTGTTTGTTTTGTTTTTTGCTTGACTTGTAGGATTTGTGCTATGGTTTCCTGTGTATGTTCCAATTTTTATATTTGGGAAAAGCCCTGATGGATTTTCGTATGTTAAATATTCGCCACCATCTTTTGTATAAACGTGCCAGTGATCGCCGTGTTTTTTTATGGCAATAACATTTTTGTTTTTTAATTTGTTTGTATCGACTACATCTACAAGATCAACTCCTCCATCTTTTCCAAAATCTTTTGGATCTTTGTATGAGATGTGTTCTTTGCCGTCTTTTGTAAAAATATGCCAATGATCTCCGTGTTTTACAACTTTGACTATGTCATCTTTTTTAATTTCTGAATCGACTAAAACTTCTGTAGTATTGTCTTCTTTTATTTTTTGTTCTGTTTTTACGCTTGCTTTTTTTTCTTTTTTGTCTTGGATTTTTTCGTTATTTTTATTAAAACATGAAGTCAAAACGAAAGATGTCGCCAAAGCAAGGGCAATTATTTTTTTATTTTTCATATAATCTCCTATTTTTTTATTAAAAGTACTAAAATCAAACTAAATACCGCTATTAAAACTACAACTGAACCAGGTCTTAGGTTAAAAATATAAGAAAGCATAAGTCCTGCAAATACAAAAACCAAAGAAAAAATCATGGAAAGGATTAAGCTATTTTTGTAAGATTTGCAAATTTGTATTGCCATAATTGATGGAATAACCAAAAGTGAGGAAACTATCAAAGAGCCAATTGTTTTTGCAGAAATTGCTACAGCTATCGCTGTCAAAAAACTTATTGTAAAATTCAATAGCTTAACTCTAAGGCCCAAAATTTGAGAAGAATTTGGATCAAAAAGCAAAAGGTAAAAATCATTGTAAAAATGAAAATAAATTATTAAAAAGCAAAGACTTAAACCAATTAACAAATAAAATTCTTCTTGAGAAATTGTAACAATTGAGCCAAAAAGATATGAACAAATAGCATTTGCACTTGCGGATAAATCAGCCATAATTCCAGCAATTCCAATTGATGCCGCAAGAATAATTACTGTTGAAACTTCTTGGTAATTTTTCAATTTATTTCTAATAATTTCTATAGAAAAAGCAGCAAATATACAAAAAATCATAGCCGAAAGAATTGGGCTTATGCCAAATGCAAGACCTATGCTAAGACCTGCCAAAGATGAATGGGATAGAGTATCCCCAATCATCGAAAGTCTTTTTATCAGAACTAATTGACCAATACAAGGAAGGATAATAGCAATTAAAGCTCCAGCCACAAAGGCCTTTTGCATAAAATCATATTCAAAAATATTAAACATAAAAATCTCCCAAACTTTCCTTTAATTTATTTTTGTCGATTTTTCTAATTTTCTTAGCAGACAAATGAAAAACTTCATCAGCAAAAATAGATGCAAGTTTATAATCGTGGCTAATCATCAAAATAGTTTTTCCGTTGTTTGTTAAATTTTTCAAACGCTCATAAAAATCCCTAGAAAATTTCATATCTATAGCAGCCGTAGGCTCATCCAAAATAAGTAGCTTTGCATCTTTTATAAAAGCTAAAATCAAAGCCAGTCGTTGGATTTGTCCTCCAGACAAATCACAAAGAGCGTGATTTTTTACATCAAGCAAATCAAAATCTTTCAAGAGCTTATCAATATCGTAAGATTTATTCAAAAATTTTATGTGGTTTTGAATAACTTCCTTAACATTCGTTGGAAAAAGTTTATAAGATTGAACAGAACTTTGAGAAATGTAAGCTAAATCTTTGTAGTGATTAGACTTTTCTATCAAATCAGAAAAAATTTTAATCTCACCCCTATAATCCTTTAATTGATTTAAAATTAAACGAATAAGAGTTGTTTTTCCAGCACCATTTTCACCAATTATCAAGGCGAATTTTCCTTTTTCAACCTGCATAGATAAATTTTCCAAAATATTTTCCTGCTCATAAGAAAAACTTAAATTTTTAATCTCTATTGCAAACTTACTCATAAAAAGACTCTTTCAAAGCTTCTAAATTTTTTTCCATCAATTTCAAATATCCCATTTCAGCTTCCTCTTTAGTCAAATTTTCCATAGTATATAAAGTTGAAGTTTTTGTATTCGTAGATTTTGCCAAAGTTTCAGCAACTTTTGGTGTAGCCTTTCCTTCAAAAAATATTGTAGAAATATCATGTTTTTTCACAAAATCAGCTATAGTTTTAAGTTGTTTAGCAGAAGGCTCATCCTCAGGAGATATTCCTGTAACTGCAACTTGTTTTAAATTATAATCATCAGCCAAATAATTAAAAGCGGCATGAGAAACAACAAAATATCTTTTATTCTCATCAACATTTTTAAGCTCATCAGCAAATTTTTTGTCTAATTGCTTGAATTTTGCTATATTTTCATCAAGATTTTTCTTGTAGAAATTCTTATTTTTAGGATCAATTTCAACAACTTTTTCATAAATATCCTCAAGCTCAGTAATTGCATTTTTTATAGAAAGCCAAGTGTGAGGATTTACCTTATCCTTTGAAACTTTTCCATCCTTTGCTGAAGAAAGTAAAGTTAAATTTTTAGAAAGATCTACAAATTTTTCCTTATTATCAGAAGAATTTTTTAAATCATCAATGAAAGTTTCCATAGAAGCTCCGTTATAAATTACCAAATCAGCCTTGATAATATTTTTAATATCGTCAGTTTTTAGCTCAAAAGAATGAGGCTCTTGGCTTTTATCAATAATAGATTTGACAATAAACTTATCGCCAACAATTCTTTTTGTAAGCTCCTCCACAGGAAAAAAGCTTGTATAAATTAATTTCTTATTAGAAGAATCTTCTTTTTTTGAAATATTTTCTTTTTGACATCCCCCAAATAAAAAAATAAATCCAAAAATTAAAAAAATCGCTAATAAATTTGTTTTTTTGTGTTTCATATAATCTCCTTTATTGCAAATGATTCGCATTATAATATTTTTAATTCTACTACAGAAAAAAAATAAATGCAAATGATTTGCAAGATAAAATTAAAGATTTTATAAATTATTCTATCCAAAGATTTTTTTAAGATTTTGTCGAGATTATTATAAAATTTATCAAAAATATAAATTGAAAAAATTATTCATTTCGGTATTGTAAAAGTAGAAAAGAAAAGGAGAATTTATGATTTACAAAGCAGATTATGTAATACTAGAAGACAAAATTGAAAAAGATTTATTTGTAGAAGTGGAAGATGGAAAGGTAAAATCACTTTCCAAAAATGAGCCAGAAAATTTCACTTATTTGGAAGGAATTTTGGCTCCAGGACTTGTGGATACCCACATTCACGGCTACAAAAATGAGGATATAATGAATGCCAAAAAAGGAGCATTGGATATAATTTCAAAAGGCTTGCTTGAAACAGGTGTTACATCATTTTTGCCAACAACTCTTACAGATTCAACTGAAAGATTAAATGAAGCTGTAAAAGTAGTTGGAGAAGAATACAAAGATGTAAAGGGTGCAAAAGTTAGGGGAATATTTTTGGAAGGCCCATTTTTTACAGAAAAATATAAGGGAGCCCAAAATGAAAAATATATGTCCGATCCTGATATAGAAAAATTGAAAAAATGGAAAGAATTATCAGATGGACTTGTAAATAAAATTGCCATTGCTCCCGAAAGAGCTGGCTCACAAGAATTTATAAAAAAAGCAAATGCCATGGGAGTTTATGTTGCCCTAGGTCACTCCGATGCATCTTATGATGAGGCAATAAAAGCTGTAGAAGATGGAGCAAATATTTTTGTTCACACTTTTAACGGAATGAGCGGACTTCATCACAGAAATCCTGGTATGGTAGGAGCAGCTATGAATTCAGATGCAATCTCAGAATTAATTTGTGATGGTCATCACGTAAATCCAGCTGCTGCAGAAATTTTGATAAATAAAAAAGGCTATGACAAAATTGCCCTAATAACAGATTGCATGATGGCAGGAGGAATGCCAGAAGGATCATATAAATTAGGAGAATTTCCAGTAAAAGTAGAAAATGGAACAGCAAGATTAGAATTAGGATCATTAGCAGGCTCAATTTTAAAATTAAAAGAAGCAGTTCAAAATGTAGTAAATTGGGATATAGTAGATGTGTTTGAAGCAGTACAAATGGCATCATTAGTACCTGCAAAATCCGTAGGAATAGATAATGTATGCGGAAAAATAAAACAAGGCTACGATGCAGATTTTATATTATTAGATTACGATTTAAATTTAAAAGCAACCTATCTAAATGGGGAGAAAAAATACCAAAAATAAATTATCAAAAAACAGGTGTTAGCAAAATAAATGCTAACACCTGTTTTTTTGAAAATATTTAAATAAATTTACGAGTTTATTAAAATTTTAATACAATATTTTAACTAGGTTTTAAATTATTAATTAAAGTTGATGTAATTTTTATATTCCATCTTCAAAATTATCGTCTTCAATTTCGTTTTCGTTTTTGTATTGTATTACTGATTCTTTTCCAATATTGATTATTTCTTCAACGCTATCATCAAGATTTCCAGAAGAATTTAAAGCTTGATAAAGGCTTGCAAAATTTAAACCAGCTATAACTCTTACGTTTGGAAGATCTCCCAAAGTCATTACGGCTCTGTTAAATGGGGTTCCTCCTGCAAGATCGGCAAGGACTATAACATTCTCATAATCTTTTAATGATTTGTAATTTTCTTTTAATTTTTCATCAAATTCATCAAGATTATCATTTTCTTTAAATTCTTGTATTTTTAAATTTTCAAATTCTCCTGCAATCATCTTAACAGCGGAATAAACTCCGCTGGCAAGAGATGCATGACTTGTTGCTATAACTGCATTAGCCATTAAAATACTCCAATATAGGCACCAGCTACACCGAGGATTAATAAGAAGGCAATACATTTAATTGGAGTCCATTTTTTCTTTGTCAATAAGAAAAATAGCAACAAAGTTATAGCTAGGGGTACAAGATCTGGAATTATTCCATCTAAAACTTCTTGAATTTTAACTTTAACAGGTTGTTCTTCGTAAGTGTTAAATTCGATTTCAGATTTTCCATTTCCTAAATCTCTTATAACTGCTCCATCGTTTAATTCTTTTTTGTCTTTGTCTTTATATAATAATTCGTCATATTCTGATAACTCATCGTTATTAACAACTGTATCTACTAGAACAGGTGCATTTGTTGTACCATTATCTACTTCAAGTGCTATTGATGTATCTCCATATACGCTTACTAAAGCTCCTACAACCAATACTCCAAGAATTGATGCTGCTCTAGTAAATTCTTTAGCGTTTTGCGTCAAAACATCAATGGCAGATTCGCCCATCCTATATGACCAATTCATCAACCAAAATCTTAAAGCAAATTGGCATATATTAAATACTACAAAGAAAAGTATAGGACCTGCAATTGAGCCCTGCAAGGCCATATTTGAAGAAATACCAGCAACGATTGGTACAAGAGTAAACCAGAATAAGGCATCTCCAATTCCACCCAAAGGTCCCATAGCTGCAACTCTTACGGCTCTTATTGTTGGAATTTCCACTTTATTTTCTTCTAATGAAAGGATAATTCCCATAACAAATGTTATAAGGAAAGGATGTGTGTTAAAAAATTCTAGGTTGTGAGCCATTGATTTAGAAAGGTCATCCTTATTTGTGTGAATTTTTTCAAGACCTGGCAAGATTGAATATAACCATCCACCAGCTTGCATTCTTTCGTAGTTAAAAGATGCTTGAAGAAATAATGATCTCCATACCATCTTATTTAATGTTTTTTGATCTAGTTTTTGACTAGGATTGGTATCTTTATAAGAATTCATATCATTATATTCCATCTTCTTCTCCTCCTTCAAAATTTGCAGATGCACTTACATTTTTTAATCCTACATGAACTTGGTAATCCCAGAAAGCAAGTGCAAATCCTATTAATGAAATTATTAATAGAGCTGAACCAGATAGGGATTCGTTAGCCATTACAATAACTGCAAGGGCAAATCCGATAAAGAAAAATCCCCAAAGATCTCTTGAAACCATAAGTCTTAATAAAACTGCAAAACCTACAAATTTCATCATACCACCAGCAACTCCAAGACCGTGCATTAGAGTTTCTGGAATCATAGCTGCAAGTTTAGCACCGAATGAAGATCCTGCTATAAAGAATAAAACTACTATAATACCAAAAATACTTCCCAAAAGAATCATTGCGAAATAATTGATTTTTTCGATTCCTTTAGGGTCTGCATCTTTTGCATATTGATCAGCTTTTGCCATAACTGGACTCATCAAAGTGAATATAATTGTAACGCCATATTGACCTAAAAGTGCAAAAGGAATTGCTGCAGCTACAGCTGCATTAGGTTCAAGACCTGATGTTACGGCAAAAATAACAGAAACTATTCCGCCTATAACTGCATTTGGAGGTTGAGCTCCACCTACAGGCATATTTCCTATTGTCATTAATTGATAAGTTGCCCCAACTATAAGTCCTGTGTGCATATCTCCCAAGATAGCTCCTATAACAGGACCTGTAATTATAGGTTGATATAATGATTCTAGGAAAGAGAATTGGTCAATAGCTACTACAAAAGTAACTAGAAAAATTAAAATTATTTGTAATATATTAAAGTTCATACAATCCTCCTAGATATTTTATGAAAATAATTTATTAATGTCTTCTGCTGATTCAGTAGGTACCTTTCTAATTTCTAGATTGACACCTTTTTCTTTAAGTTTTTTAAAAGCTTCAACGTCGTTGTCGTCAACAGCAACAACTCCTGCAACTTGTCTTTTACCTTCAGCCATGTGCATATTTCCTATATTAAGATCTTTAATAGGAACACCGCCTTCAACAAGTGTTAGAACGTCTTTTGGGCTTTCACATATTATGAAAATTTTTTGCCTATCAGCAGCCTTGTGTATAGTATCAATTGTCTTTTGAAGAGTCCAAAACCTAGTAGCAACACCATTAGGAGCAGCCATAGTCATAAGATTTTGTCTCATTTTATTATTTGCTACATCATCATTTGCAACAAGAATAAGATTTGCGCCAATAACCTTTGTCCATTGAGTAGCAACTTGTCCGTGTAATAGTCTATTGTCTATTCTAGTTAGAACAATATTAGGCATAATAAAACTTCCTTTCAAATTAATTTAGTATTTCACTAATAGAGTAACGGCTAACTTTAATTTCAACATCCTTGGCAATTTTGATGATAGCATAATCTTCTTTCAAAGAAACAATTTTTCCATAAATACCATCAGTCAACATAACTTCCTTGCCAGGTTTAAGATTTTTGTGTAAGCTTTCAAAATATTTCTTTTTCTTTTTTAGATTTCTGTGGCTTAATATTTGACTAATTAGTACAAAAATAGCTATAAAAATCAATAAAACCAAGGATGTCCTTGCTATTTCACCTAACATAATCCTCCTTTCTTAAATTATCGAAATAATTTTAAAAATTTTTAGAAACATTTTCCCAAATTTTAAAAAAATTATTCTCTAAATTTGAAATATAATTGCCAAAATTTTAAAGTGAGAAAAATTTTATAAAAATAGGATATTTTCTAGAAAACCAGAAAAATAAAATCAAAATATTTATCTGGTAATTACCATTATTTTATATAAAATTAATTGATATGTCAAGAATTAATTAAAAAAATAATTTTAAAAGCTTATTTAAGCATAAAAAAGTCAAAGCAAACTAATAAAAAAACAAATTACAATAATAAAAATCCAATCAAAAATTATTCTTGCAAGAAAAATAAATTTTGCAAAGTAAAGAAAACGATACATTAAAAAAGAAATTATAAAAAAATTTTAAGCTTAGAAAATTTTAATTTGAGATTTTTAAAATTAAAAATTATTTTTAAATCCTGAATTTAAATTTATTTCCTTGACCTTGGTCTTTATTTTATATATACTAATATTAGCAATGGTAGTTACCAATGAAAAACTTTTAAAAAGGATGGTATCATATGAGAGAAGTTTTTTTGGGGATTGATGGCGGTGGAACAAAGACGGCTTTTGTTCTTGAAGTTAATAAAAAATTATATGAGCACAAGGAAAAAACTATTCACTTAAAGCAAATTTCTAGAGAAGAATTTTTTAAAAGATTAAAAAATGGAATTGAAATTTTAGTTAAAAAGGCTGGAATAGAAATTTCTGATATTGATTTTACTTTTTTGGCTATGCCGGGCTTTGGTCAATTTAAGGAAGATGAATCTTTTATTCTTGAAAGTCTTGAAAAAATTTTGGGGTCTAAAAATTTCAAAGTTGGAAATGATTGTTTAAATGGTTGGGCAGGCTCTTTGAATGCGAATGCTGGTATTAATTTGGTTCTTGGAACTGGCTCAATTGGTTTTGGTGTTGATAATAATGGAAATAGTATGATGTGTGGAGGCTGGGGGCCTTTGCTTGGAGATGAGGCTAGTGGATATTATATTGGTCTTAAAATTTTAAATATTTTTACAAAAATTTCTGATGGTAGATATGAAAAAAGTCCGATTTATGATCTATTGAAAAATGAATTGGAAATCTCTGATGATTTTGAAATAATTACTTTGGCAAATAATATGCAAAGAGATGAGCTTGCAAGTCTTTCTAAAATTTTTTCTAAGGCAATTGATGAAAATGATTCTCATGCTTTAAATCTTTTGGATGATGTTGCAAAAGAGGCTAGCCTTGTTATAAATACTCTTATCAAAAAACTGGATTTTAAAGGTTCTGTTAAGGTTTCATATTCTGGTGGCGTTTTTAATTTGGGTCAAAGATTGCTTGATAAGATTGAAGAATATGCTGATGATAGGGTGGAGATTGTAGAGCCTTTCGCAAATCCTTCTATTGGTTCTTTGATTTTGGCAAAGAAATTTTATGAAAAAGGAGAGATGATTTGATTTTAAGTATAACGGCAAATCCTTCTGTTGATATTTCATATAATATTGAAAATCTCAAAATTGATGATGTTAATAGGGTAGAGCTTGTAAATAAAGATGCAGGTGGCAAGGGCATTCATGTTTCTTATGTTTTGAATGAATTGGGAGAAAATGTAATAAATTCTGGTTTTGTTGGCGGAAAACTTGGGGAATTTATCGAAAAAAGGCTTGATGAAAGAAAAATATCCCATGATTTTATTAAGCTTGATGATGAAACTAGAAATTGTATTGCAATAATTCATGATAATAAGCAAACGGAAATTCTAGAAAAAGGTCCAAAGATTAGCTTGGAAAAGGAAAAAGAATTTTTGGATCATCTGGAAAAAATATCAAAAAATATTGAAATAATAAATATATCTGGTTCTTTGCCAAAAGGTCTTGATGCAAGTTTTTATCAAAAAATTATAAAATTTGCAAAAGAAAATAAAATATTTGTATCTCTTGATACATCTGGCAATACTTTGAAAGAAATTGTTAAAGGAAAAATCAAACCTGATTTGATAAAGCCGAATGAAACAGAAATAAAAGATATTATTGAAAAAGAATTTCCAAAAAATGAAGAGGAAATGATAAAAATATTTGAAAAATCTCCTCTCAAAGATATTACTTATATAATTCTTTCTCAAGGAAAAGATGGGGCTATATTTAAAATAAAAAATAAAATTTACAAGGCTAAAGTTCCTAAGGTTAAAGCTATAAATCCTGTTGGAAGTGGCGATTCGACCTTGGCAGGAGCCTTATCTGCAATTTTTAATATAGAAGATGATGAAGATTTTATAAAAAAATCAATGACTTGTGGACTTTTGAATGTTCTAAATGAGGAAATTGCCCACATAAATATAAATGATTTTGATAAATACAAAGAAAAAATAGAAATAAAGGAGTTAATATGAAAATTTCAAAAGAAAAATTAGAAAATCTAAAAAAATTAGCAAATGAAGATGGAGTTATAGCAGCTCTTGCCATAGACCAAAGAGGTTCTATGGAAAAAATGATGAAAAAAGCAAACGAATCTTTGAATAATGTTGAAGGAATTTCTGAATTTAAAAGACAAGTTTCAAAAGAGCTTACACCTTTTTCATCATCAATTTTGTTAGATCCAATTTATGGAAAAACTGCTATTGATGCAAAAGATGAAAATGCGGGTTTGATTATAAGCTACGAGCAAACTGGATATGATGAATATGAAGTGGGTAGACTCCCTAAATTAATTGATTTTATGTCAGGACTTAGGGCAAAAGAAATGGGAGCAAACGCATTAAAAGTTCTCTTGTATTATGATGTTGACGAAGATGAAAAAATAAATGATGTAAAAAAAGCTTGGGTTGAAAGAGTTGGCTATGAGGCAGAAGGCTTAGGACTTCCATATTTTTTGGAAATTGTAACTTATGATTATACACTTGATAGCGAAAAAGATGAAAAATATGCAAAAGTTAGACCAAAAAAAGTAATTGAAGCTATGAAAGAATTTGATAATCCTAAGTATAAGGTTGATGTTTTGAAAGTAGAAACACCAGTTAATATGAATTTTGTAGAAGGCTATGGGGAAAATTTTGTTTATAGCAAAGACCAAGCTAAGAAATTTTTCAAAGACCAAGCTGATGCGACAAGTATTCCATTTATATTTTTATCAGGCGGAGTAAGTGCAGAACTTTTCAAAGAAACTTTGGTTTTTGCAAAAGAAGCAGGATCAAATTTCAATGGAGTTTTGTGCGGTAGAGCTACTTGGAAAGATTGCGTTGATATATATGCAAAAGATACAGAAAAATCAAAACAATGGCTTAAAGAACAAGGAAAAGAAAATATTCAAAGCTTAAATGAAGTTTTAAAAGAAACTGCTGTTTCAATATTTGAAAAAATTGAAAAATAAAAAATTTAAAAAATAAATTAAGATAATTATTAATAAATCAATCAAATTGGTCTTGAATAAAGTACCAGAGAAGATATAATATTATTTATATGATGGTTACTACCAATGAAGGAGGGCGTAATGCTTTTAGATGAAAGTAAGTTGGAAGAAAAAGATTTTAAATACACTTACACAGAAATTTTAAATCAAGCAGATACATGGCTTGAAGTTTATAATTTATACGAAAAAAGAAAAAATGATATAGAAAATTTTTTAAAAAAAGTTGGCAAAGATTGTAAGGTTATTTTTACAGGGGCAGGAACAAGTGAATACGTTGGAAACATTGCCCTTGATTATTTGAAAACTCATGGAGAATTTGAATTCGAATCAGTTGCAACAACAGATTTGGTTTCAGCTCCTTACCTACATTTTGAAAAAAATCAAAAAACACTTTTGGTTTCTTTTGCAAGAAGTGGAAATTCCCCAGAATCTCTTGCAGCTGTAAAACTTGGTAAGCAAATTGTGGATGATTTTTATAATTTGCCTATAACATGTGCAAAAGAAGGAAAACTTGCTCAAGCTTTGAAAGATGATGAAAATTCTTATGTATTTTTGGAACCAGAAATAACAAATGATAAAGGATTTGCTATGACAAATTCATTTTCATCAATGTTGCTTGCGACTTTATTGATTTTTGATACAAAAACACAAAATAAAAAAGAAATCGTAGAAAAAATTTCAAAACTTGGAAAAGAAATTTATAATAACTTGGAAGAAATTGAAAATTTAGTAAATTTTGATTTTAATAGGGTTGTATATCTTGGATCAGGTCCTTTGGGAAAATTGACAAAAGAAGCAAGATTAAAAATTCTAGAATTAACAGCTGGAGAAGTTGCAACAATTTGGGAATCATCAATGGGATTTAGGCACGGTCCAAAATCATTTGTTGATGAAAATACTCTTGTAATTTCTTTTGTTTCATCAAATCCTTATACAAGATTATATGATTTAGATATTTTAGATGAAATAGCAAATGATAAAATAGCAAAAAAAATAATAGGAATTTCAAATTCAAAACTTGAGAGAGATTATGAATTGATATTTGAAGAGGATGGATTAGATGATGTATATCTTTGCCCTGCCTATATAATTATTGGACAAATAATTGCCTTAGTAACCAGCCTTAGAGTAGGAAATACTCCAGATAATCCATCAAGAACACACACAGTAAACAGGGTTGTAAAGGGCGTTACAATCCACGATTATAAAAATTAAGGAGAATAAAAAATTATGTCAGCTCTTTACTCAAAACTCATAGATGAGTTGATCACAAAAATTTCCTTTATGGAAAAAGGAGACAAGCTCCCATCAGAAAGGCAACTTTGTAAAGACTACAATGTATCAAGAACAACTGTAAGAAATGCAGTTGGCTCTTTGGTAAATTCTGGCATGCTTTATCAAATTCAAGGCAAGGGAACTTTTGTTAGAGAACAAAATAGGCAAAATCTTTCAAATTATTATTCCTTTACCGAACAAACAAAAAGAAATGGCAAAAAGCCAAAATCAATCGTTATAAATTTTGAAATAAAAGAAGCAAATAGCGAGCTAAAAAAATTGTTAAAATTGGAAAAAGATGACAAGATAATTCAATTTGATAGGCTTAGGCTTGCTGATGACATAGCAATGATGTATGAAACCACAATCATTCCTTACAAGAGATTTTCAAAAATAAATAAACAATTATTATCGAAAAAAGCCCTTTATGATATATTTGATGAATTATTTAATACAAAAATCTACCAAGTTAAGGAAAGTTTTTCAGTATCAAGCGTAGAAAATGAAAAGGCGAAAGCTTTAAATATGAAAAGCCAAAGTCCTTGTTTAAAAATTCAAAGAGAAAGTTTTGATATAGAAAATATAATGATAGAATATACAATTTCTTATGCGAGAGCAGATAAATTCTATTATGAAACATCTTATAATCCCCAATCATTAATTAAGTAGGTCAAAATGACCTGCTTTTTTATTTTGTAAAATATAAATCAATAAAATAGAAAAGCAAATAAATATTATTAAAAAAATATCAAAACTTGTTTAATTTTTTAAAAGCAGTATATTAAGACTGTATAAATTTTAAAATATGGAGGAAAAAATGAAATTTAATAAAAATTTAAAATATGGAGCATCTGCTCTTGCCCTTGCTCTTTTACTTTCAGCTTGTTCTGGAGAAAATGCAAAAAATGCAAAGGAAGATGCAAAAGATGCTGTAAGCAATACAAAAGCAGCAGTTTCAGAAGAAGTAAATTCAGTTAAAGACAAGGCTGAAGACAAAAAAGATGAGATGACAACAGGAATTGAAGATAAAGAATTTAAAATCTCACTTGATGATGCTGTTAAAAAATTTAAAGAAGAATTTAAGGCAGATGAGATAGAAGTTTCATCTCTTGAATTTGATGAAGATAATGGAAAATATGCTTATGACATCAAAGGATTTAATGGAAATGATGAATATGAAGCAAAAATAGATGCTGATAGCGGAGAAATTTTATCAAAAGAACAAGATAGTGAAGATGATTCTAGTGATAAAAAAGCTATCGACTTTACAAAAATAAAAGATGCAAAAGAAGCTATTAAAAAAGCACTTGAAAACAACAAGGGATTTGTAAAATCCTATGAATTAGATGTAAATGATCAAGGAAAAACTATTTACGAAATCGACGTTGTTGGCGGAGACGATGTAGAACTTGACGCTGAAACTTTGGATATAATTCAAAAATAATAGGAAATTAAAAAAAATAATTGATTTTAAATTCTTAGCTTGTATAATGAAAGTGTAAAGAAACTAATGTATAAGATGCATTAAAAAAGACAGGAATCGCACTCCTGTCTTTTTTTGTGGCTTAATGTTTTGCTTAATTCTTATCGTCAAGCCATTTGCAAATAAAATCATAGATAAAATTTGCTATAACGCTAAGAATAATTGAAACTAATATATTTTTAAGATGCATAATACTCACCTCCTTTTTAAATTATGGAGATGTTAGCAAAACATCATTTATATTTTATCACAAGAATTATTTAAAAAAGAGGAAATTTTAAAATGGATTTTCTAATTTTAACTTGTATAATAAAAGTGTAAAGAAACTAATGTATAAGATGCATTAAAAAAAGACATGAATCGCAGTTCCTGTCTTTTTTTGCTTTAATCATTTGCATAAATTTCTATAAGCTTATGAATAATATAAAAAAACTTATTCCTAATATTAATTCAATCAATCCTACTTTTTTTGCATATTTTTCATCTTTTAATCCGTTTTTATAATCTTTTTCAAAGTTATTTATCAAATTATATTTTTTCTTAAAATAAATATTGAATCCAAAAAATATAAAGGCAATTGCCAATATCAAACTTATTATCTTAAATAATTTCATAAATTTCTCCTAGTAAGGAGCATTTTCTGGTTGTGCTCCCAATTTTTTTATCTCTATTCGTAAAATTTTTGCAAGTTTTGGCAAAATTATTAACAAAACTATGGTGTGAAATACGAAATTTATTGCCATCGTCGGAACTCTCATTGCAAATTGTGCCATAAATGGATTGCCAGTAAGCTGGCTAGTCCAAAGGGTATTTAAAAATAAACTTGTTATAAGAGAGTTTAAAATCGTAGCAAATACGATATTTTTTCTTGTGATTTCTTTTCTATAAAAAAAGAAAGTATAGATTAGGGCTGTGGCAATTTTTGTTGTAACAAAGGGGAAATAAAATCCTCCAGCTGTTGGGAAAATTAAATTCGAAATTACATCAATAATTATTGATGCAAAAACAGCAAGTGATGGATTAAAAATCGAGCACATAGCTGACGTTACAATAAAACCCAGTCCAACTTTTTGACTTACTGTAGTTATAGAAAAAAATCTTGAAACTACAATTGATAATGCCATAAAAAATGATAGCAAAATCAAAGTTCTGATGTTCTTTAAATTTTTCATTTTTTCCTCCTATTTGGTAGTCTGCCATCATAGGAAATGATGTAGCGGATGCAGGTTAAAATCTTTCGTCTAGAAACAACATCCCATTTTCTAGCACTTAACGCCTTAACCCTACTCTACCTATTTTATTTTTCTATATAATTATATCACTTAAAAATTTAAATAGAAATTATCTTTAATTTTCATTCTCACGCCTAAGTTTATTTGCAAATTTTCCCATAATAAAAGGAGTAAAAAAACTTGTAAGCAAAACGCCAAGAGCAATTTGAGCCGTTGCAGTTTGACAAAGAGCTGCAAGATGTTGGTCGCTATTAGCCAAAATTTCTGGAACAGAAGTTGAAAGACCAGCAATAGATGAAATTCCTATACTTGTTATGCCATTTTCCTTTAAAATTTTTCTTTCATAGAAAAATAATATAGGCAAGGTTAAAATATAAAATAAAATACTTATAAAAAACCCTTGAAAACTAGCCTTGAAAGCGCTAATTAAATTTATACCAGAACCAAAAGACCAACCCATAAAAGGAGTCAAAATATTAATAGCAGGATAAAAAAATTCAGCCATTTCTCTGTCGATATTTCCAATAATTATACCAAAAATCAAAGGAATTAAAATCGAAATAAGAGGAGTCCAATCAATTACAGAACTTTTTGAAATTGAAAAAATTAAAATAGGAAAAGCAGGCATACACAAAATTTCTGCAAGAGAAAAAGCTGCAATATCATCCTTATCCCCATAATCATAAGAAAGAGCAAGATATAAAGCAGGATTTAAAGAACAAATACAAGTGATAAAAGCAAGAGCAGAAATTCCAAAAATTCCATCAAGTCCAAAAAATTTAACAAATAAAATTCCAAAAATCAAAGAAATAATGAATTTTAATAAAAGGATAGAGCCTTGTTTTCTAATGATGTTTTTCAAATTTTTCAAATCAAGAGAAGTTGCCGACAAAAAACAAATCAAACCGAGAATATAATTTATCCCCTTTTTTGTAAAAAAAGTCCCAGAAACTGTACCAACATTAAAAAAATTTGGTAAAAAAGTATAAAAAATTGCAGAAATCAACATAGGAATAAGCAAAAGCCCTCCCGGGATTTTTTTCATAAATTTTAACATAAAAACTCCTTTTATCATTATAAAAAAAGAATTTTCCTAAAAATTTAAGAAAATTCTAATTTTTTTAATTATTTTCAATATCAAGTTTTAATTGAATATTGTATTCGTCCTTGATTTTTTCAATTAGTCTTTGAGCAAGATCCTCAATATTTTCATCAGGAAAAATTTCCTCTTTTTTAACTTCCTTGTAAGGAAGGACAATATATTTAATCTTGTTATTTTTCAAAATTACAGCAGAACCTTTTTTGTCAGCAAGCCTTGCAATTTTTGAAAAATTTTTGTTAGCAGTGGATATAGAAACTAAATTGTCGCCATTAATTTTCATACAAGCCTCCTATCCTATTTATAGCCATTTTACAAAAATTTAAAACAAAAATAAGAAAAGGCAATATGTAAAATTTAAAAATTCCATATTATTTTAAAACATAAATCCATAAAAATTAAATCATATCAATTAATTAAAATGAAAAAAATAATTTAGAACAGCTCCTCATCTTCAGCATTTGAAAAATCAATATCTTCAAGACTTGACATAGTAGTTGCCCAGTTTTTTTCAACAGCCTTTAAAGCCTTATCCAAATCTCTTTTTTTCAAAAATTTGATAATTTCTGCGTGCTCATCAAAACTTGACATCTTGTGGCTATCATCCTCAAAAAAATAAATATCCACCCTAGAAACTTTTCTTTTTAAACCATCAAGCAAAGATTCAATTTCTTTGTTTTGTGCAAGATCAATAATTTCTTTGTGAAAAGCTTGGTCTAATTCTAAAATTTTTATATGATTTTTTTTGTCTTGAACTTTTTTAATATTTTCATTAATATATTCAAGATTTTCTATAATTTCATCATTAATATTTTCAAATCCAAGCTCCAAAGCAAGTTTTTCCAAACTAGAAATTATAGGATAAATATTTAAAGTTTCATCAACATCGATAGGAGCAACCATTGTCCACCTGTTTGCCTTTGACAAAATAAGCCCCTCGTCTTCAAGCCTTAAAATAGCCTCTCTAACAGGAGTTCTAGAAATCCCCAGGGCCTCAGACAATTCATTTATACGAATTTTTGATTTAGGTTTTAATTCGCCAGAAATGATTTTTTTTGAAATAAGGTCATAGGCTTCATCTTTTATAAATTTTCTTTTAATTGGAGAAGGTGTAAAATCCATAATAATTCCTTTCTTATTTCTTATAAGTATTATATCACATATTAGAAAATTTTAACAATTTTCTCTAGATTTTTAAATAAAAATTCATAGGCAAGTGAAAATTATTTTGCTTTCATTGAAAAAATCTGAAAAAATTTTTAAAAGAATTTAAAAATAAAATTTTTTAAAAATAAATTTGCAAAAAAAATATTTTGCTAGTAACATAGATTTATAAGAAAAAATAGATAGATGACGGGAAGAGTAAGGATTTTACTTTTTTTACAGAGAAAAAGTGTTTGCTGAGAGCTTTTGATTAAGATTATCCCCAAGACCACCCCTGATATTTTCGCTAATACGAAAGGCATGACCTGCCTTAAAACATTAATGAGTATAAATTAAGGTGGAACCACGACACATCGTCCTTTGGGATGGTGTGTCTTTTTTATTTTAAAATTTTAAATTCTATCTTATAAATTTATTTAATGGTTGTGCTTTATTTGAAATTTGTTACTAAATCTTTCTGAAATTTAAGAAAGTGTGGATAAAAATTTTTAAGGAGTGAGAAAATGATAAAAATTAAATTACCTGATGAAAGTGTAAAAGAATATGAAAAAGGCGTAAGTGTTGGAGATGTTACAAAGGATATTTCTGAAGGCTTATTCAGATCAGCTTTGGGCGCTGTAGTTAATGGAAAAGTTATGGGCTATGCTGAACCTATTAATGAAGACTCTGATTTTAAGGTTATAAAATTTGAAGACAAAGAAGGAAAAGAAATTTTTTGGCATACAACAAGTCATTTGATGGCTGCTGCTATTAAAGAAATTTGGACTGAAGCAAAATTTGCAATTGGACCTGCAATTGAAAGCGGATTTTATTATGATATAGATCTTGAACACAGATTTGTTCCAGAAGACCTTCCAAAAATTGAAGAAAAAATGAAAGAAATTGCCAAAAAAGATTTGAAAATGGTAAGAAAAGAAATTTCAAGAAATGAGGCTTTGGAATATTTCAAAAAAGAAAATCAAGAATACAAGGTTGAATTAATTGAAGATCTTCCAGAAGATGAAATTATTACTATTTATGAAATGGGTGATAATGTATTTGTTGACCTTTGCAAAGGACCTCATCTTCTTTCAACAAAATCAATCAAGGCAATCAAATTAAATTCTATTGCTGGTGCTTATTGGAGAGGCGATTCTGATAGAAAAATGCTTCAAAGAATTTACGGTATAAGCTTTGAAAAGAAAAAACAATTAGATGAATACATTGAACTTCAAGAGGAAGCTAAAAGACGTGACCACAGAAAAATTGGTAAAGAAATGAATTTATTCTCTTTCCATGATGAAGCTCCAGGATTCCCATTCTTTAAAGAAAACGGAATGATTTTAAGACATGAGCTTTTAAATTGGTGGACAGATGTTTTGGCTGAAAATGGTTACGGCGAAATCCAAACTCCACTTATAATGAATGAAGAATTGTGGCACAGATCAGGTCACTGGGATCATTACAAAGAAAATATGTATTTTACAAAAATTGACGGGGAAAATTATGCTGTAAAACCAATGAACTGCCCTGGATCAGTTTTAGTTTATGGAGAAGAACCACATTCATACAGAGATCTTCCAATTAGACTTGCAGAATACGGCCAAGTTCACAGACACGAATTATCAGGAGCCCTTCACGGACTTTTCAGAGTAAGAACATTTACCCAAGATGATGCTCACGTTTATTGCTTGCCAAGCCAAGTAAAAGATGAAGTATTTAAAATGATCGACCTTGCTGATCTTTTATATTCAACATTTGGCTTTAAATATAAAATAGAATTATCAACAAGACCAGATGATTTTATGGGAAAAATTGAAGAATGGGATTTTGCAGAAAAAGCCCTAGAAGATGCTTTGATTGAAAGAGGAATTGATTATACAATAAATCCAAAAGACGGAGCATTTTATGGACCAAAAATTGACTTCCACTTGGAAGATGCAGCAAAAAGAACATGGCAATGTGGAACAATCCAACTAGATTTCCAATTACCACAAAACTTTGACCTAACATATATAGACGAAAACGGCGAAAAGAAAAGACCAGTAATGCTTCACAGAGCCCTTCTTGGATCAATCGAAAGATTTATTGGTTCAGTTACAGAACAATTTGCAGGAAGATTTCCACTTTGGATTAATCCAAAACAAGTTGAAATAATTCCAGTATCAGATAAATTTGCAGATTTCGCAGACGATTTAGCTAAAAAAATCAAAAAAGCAGGCTACAGAGTAGAAGTTGACCACAGAAGTGAGGGAGTAGGATATAAAATCAGACAAGCTCAACTTATGAGAACAAACTACATGCTAGTAGTAGGCGAAAACGAAGAAAATTCTGGAAAATTAACAGTAAGAAATAGGGACGGAGAAGAAACAAAAGACGTATCTTTCGAAGAATTTATTGAAAAATTAGATGAAGAAAGAGATAATAAATCTTTAGAGTCAATATTTTAAAAAAATAATTTATTAAAAAATTCAAATAATTTGATTTTTTCAAAAAAAGTATTAGAATAATTAAGTAAATAGCAAATTTAAAAATAGCGGCTTTTGCCGTTATTTTTTCTGTTTTTTTGTTTAAAGAAAGGAGTTTTGATGGCAGAAGTAAAATCAGAAAAACTTGGGAAAATGCCTGAGGGAAAATTGTTGTTTGAAATGAGTCTTCCAATTATAATTTCCATGCTTGTTCAAGCAATTTATAATATTGTCGACTCAATTTTTGTAGCGAGATTATCAGAAAAAGCTCTTACGGCTGTAACAATTTCTTTTCCGATTCAAAATATAATTATAGCCTTTAGCGTTGGCTTATCCATTGGTGTATCGGCACTTTTGTCTAGATATTTGGGAATGAAAAATGAAAAAAAGGCGAGCAGTGTTGCGGTTCACGGAATAATTTTATCAGCACTTATGTCTTTGATTTTTGTTTTTATTGCAATATTTTTTGTTGAACCTTTTATAAAAATGCAAACAAATGATCCTAAAATTATTTCTTATGGTATAGACTATCTTCACATAGTTTGCCTATTTTCTTTGGGAGTATTTTTCCAAATATTTTTTGAAAAACTTCTTCAATCAACTGGACTTACGGTTTATACCATGCTAACTCAAGTTATTGGGGCGGTTATAAATTTAATTTTAGATCCCATTTTTATCTTTGGACTTTTTGGTTTTCCAAGACTTGAGGTAAAAGGTGCTGCTATTGCAACAGTCACTGGGCAAATTTTGGGAGCTTTGATAGGACTTTTATTAAATTTAGTAAAAAATAAGGAAGTAAAATTAACTTTCAAAGGCTTTTCAATGTCCCATTTGATTTTTAAAGAAATTTTTTCAATAGGACTTCCAGCAGCTTTGATGAATGCAATCACATCTTTTGCAACATTTTTTATAAATACAATCCTTGCAGGCTTTGGCCAATCAGCCATAGCTGTTTATGGGGTACTGTTTAAACTACAAAGTTTTGAATTTATGCCGGTTTTGGGCATATCAAACGCTATAGTTCCAATAATTTCTTACAATTTTGGGGCGGGAAACAAAGAGAGAATAAAAAAATCAATAGAATTATCAATCACGTGGGCAACCCTTATGATAATTTTTGGTATGATAATATTTATGGTATTTCCAGAGACAATTTTAAATTTATTTTCAGCCACAGATAGAATGAAAGAAATAGGAATACCAATGATTAGAATTGTTGCGATTTCATATTTGCCAGTAGGATTTTCCATAGTATGCGCATCAATTTTCCAATCCCTATCAAGTGCAGGCATAGCACTTTTTGAGCCATTTTTAAGACAATTTATAATTTTGTTGCCATTGATGTATCTTATTGGAGAAAAAACTGGAGATATTAATAAAATCTGGTATTCATTTATAATAGCAGAATTTTTGGCAGGCCTATATTGCGCATATTTTTTAAGACGTGATTATAAGGAAAAAATTGAAAAAATAAATATAAAATAAGGGCAAATGCCCTTATTTTTTGTTTTTATGGATTCCCAAAAATATATAATCTAAAAAACCTAATCTTATTTGATAAAAAATAAGAGATAGGAAAAACACTACAAGTCCTGTTGCTATTTGTAGCAGTGGACTTGTTAGATTTAGGAAGGAATTTAAGATTATTTTTGTAAAGGGGAATAGGTAGAGTAGTCCGCTCAAAAAATATTTTTCAAAATTCACTTCGTAAATATTTGTTTTTAGTATTAAATAAATTATCAAAACTGCTGAAATGTGAAAGCCTATAAAAATTTTATATTTGTCTATGGCAAGGATTTCTATAAAAAATATCAATAGGGTTATTATATAAAGGTACTTATTTACTTCTTTTGCTGGAAGAATTCTTGCAAATGAGAAATAAATAAAAATATAAAATAAGTATTTTTGATATTCTTCGATAGCTTCTAGATATTTTGTGTTATAGGCAAGTAAAAATAAAATTAGACTTATTATTCCAACTGCCATGGAAAAATAAGAGCCAAATATTTTGGTTGAGCATCTTTCTATAATATATAAAAAGAAAATTCCTAGTAAAATTCTGTAATTTTTATTAATTATAGTCAAAAAATTTTTTCTTACTACATTTATGTTGTAAATATCTACTTTATCTAATAAAATAAGTATAAGGCTTAGTGTCAAAAGGGGAATAAAAAAATAAAATACTTTTTTATCCTTTTGATTTGAAAAGATTACTGAAAAATATGCGCAAATATACAAAAAATATATTTGTGTAAAGGTTATTTTATTTGTAAATAAGGGTAAGTATATTGTAATTAAGGTAAAAATAATTGCTATAAGATCTGCTATTATTATTTTTTGTTTTTTCATAGTATCACCACTATGATTATATAATAATATCGGCTTAAAAGAAAATTATTTAGGGGAAATTATGACAAGGAAAAAAAGAAGTGAGGCTTTTTTGGAAAAAAGCCAGACAAACAGACAAAACACAAATAAATACAATAATAAAAAAATCCAAGATAAGAAAAGAAATAGAAGAAAAAGAAAACAAAGGGATAGATTAATCAAGCTCTTACTTGTTTTTATAATTTTAATGATACCATTGTTTTTATATCAAAAATTTATAAATACGCCTCAAAGGACTATAAAAAGGGCTGTTTCTTCAATTAAGAATTTGGATTATGAAAAACAAGAAAAATATTTTGATAAGATTACCAATGTAGAGGACATTTTGAAAAAATCTTATTCATCTGATAAAAAAGAACAAGAAGAATTTTTGAAGGCGAACTTTGCCAATTTAAAAGTCGATGTGAAAGGCAAAAAAAAGACAAAAGATGGATTGGAAGTTGAGGTTGATGTAACAAATATATCCTATGTCGATGTATACGATAAATTAAAAAATAAAGACACCAACGTCCATGCAACTTATATAAAAAATTTATCCAATGATAAGCAAAACAAACTAACGATTAGGGCAAAACTCCTTCTTGAAAAAAAATTTACCTACTACAAAATATACGAATCTAGAGATTTTGTAAATGGACTTTTGGGTGGGGCATTGAAATATTCTGATAAATAATAATATAAAAAGCTGTAGGTTTCTACAGCTCAGACTGTTGACAAAGTATACAAACCCTCATGCTAAGAATATCATACGGAAAAAATTGATTTGATTTCAAATTTTAAAATTCGTCAAAAAACGCATTGTTTGAGCGTTAGCGAGTTTGCGTTTTTAGAATTTTGGAATTTAGAAATCAACAATTTTTGAAGTCCGATATTCGTGCTTGAGGTTTGTCTACGCTCTGAGCTGAAGGTTTCTACAGCTTTTTTTGTAAAACACATTATAAAATTTTTAAATTTTTTTAATATCCTGGTTTACCTAATAATTTGAACATTTGAGATTTATATTCTTCAACTCCTGGTTGATTAAATGGATTTACTCCTAGCATATATCCACTTACTCCAACAACTATTTCAAAGAAATAGAATAATTCTCCCAAACTTTCAGCTGAAACATCATCAATTGTCAATAAAATATTTGGAACATTTCCCTTAACGTGGGCAATTATAGTTCCTTCCATTGCTTTTTCATTTACAAAAGACATTTTTTTGCCAGCAAGATAATTTAGACCATCAAGATTTTCTTCATCTTCCATAATAGTAAGGTCCTTATTGGCATTTTGAACTTTCAAAACAGTTTCAAATAAATTTCTCTTGCCTTCTTGAATCATTTGTCCAACAGAGTGAAGATCAGTTGTATTATTTACAGAAACTGGGAAAATTCCCTTACCATCTTTTCCTTCACTTTCAGCAAATAATTGCTTCCACCATTCAGAAACATATTTTAATTTTGGCTCATAATTTACCAAAACTTCAAGGTCTTTGCCATCTTCATTTAACATATTTCTAATAGCCGCATACTGAATAGCCTTATTTTCTTCAAAAGAATCTACAGTATAATTTTCAATTCCTTTTTTAAATCCAGCGACAAATTTATCAATGTCAATTCCAGCAACACACAAAGGTAAAAGACCAACCGCAGAAATTACAGAAAATCTTCCCCCAATATCATCAGGAACTACAAAAGTTTCATAGCCTTCCTTGTTAGCCAAATCTTTTAAAGCTCCCTTTTGCCTATCAGTTGTAACAAATATCCTTTCTTTAGCCTCTTCTTTTCCATATTTTTCTTCCAAAAGCTCCTTAACAAATCTAAAGGCAATAGCAGGTTCAGTAGTAGTACCTGATTTTGAAATTACATTAATAGAAAATTCTTTTTCCTTTAGATAATCAAGAAGTTCATGCAAATATTCCCCAGAAATTTGATGACCTGCATAAATTAATTCAGTCTTGTCATTTTTAGGAAAATATCCCTTCATAGCATAGTCAACCGCCTTAGTACCAAGGTAAGATCCACCTATACCAATAGTTACCAAACAATCAGAATTGTTTTGGATTTTTTTGCTAGCTACTTTAATTCTTTCATATTCTTCCATATCTAGGTTATTTGGCCTATCAATCCAACCCAAAAAATCATTGCCTTCTCCGTCTTTGTTCATTAAAGAAGAAAAAGCATCAAGACTTTTTTCCTTATAAGAATTGAGATTTGATAAGTCGACATTATTAAAATCAATTTTCATTACAAATCCTCCTTTGGATAAATTATACCCAAAAAGGAATAATATGGGAAATTTATTTTGCTAATATAGTTAATAAATAAAGTAATTAATTAAATAAAATTAAAAAGCAAAAAATTATAAAACCAAAAGCTTATCTTTAATCCTTAACTAGCTAAATATAATTTTATAATTTGCTTACAAAATATTTTGAAATCTAAATAAGTCAAAACTTTAAAAGTAAGAAAACATTTCTAAATTGATAATGATAATAAAAATCACTATTTAGAATGATTAAAACTTTAGAATCATTCTTGACAAATTAAAATAAAAAGATATACTATAATTGTAAAGACGAAACGGTAAAAAAATACGTAGAAAGGAAGTACATATATGCCAGAATTAAAAGGAACAAAAACAGCTAGCAATTTAATTACATCATTTGCAGGTGAATCTCAAGCAACAATGAGATACACAATAGCAGCTAAAATTGCTAAAAAAGAAGGATATGTTCAAATCAAAGAAATTTTTGAAGAAACAGCAAGAAACGAACAAGAACACGCTAAAGTATTCTATAAATATTTAAAAGAAGAATTTAAATTAGACGCAATCGAATTAAATCCAGAATATACAGCATTCCCAGTTGTATATCATGATACATTAACAAATCTTGAAGGTGCAATCGGCGGAGAAAATGAAGAAGCTGAAGATATGTATCCATCATTTGCAGAAGTTGCAAGAGAAGAAGGATTTGAAGAAATCGCAAGAAGCTGGGAACAAATCGCAAAAGTTGAAGCAGCTCACAGAGATAGATACCAAAAATTACATGATAATATTGAAAATGGAAAAGTATTTGAAAAAGAAGAAACAGTTAAATGGAAATGTTTAAACTGTGGATATATCTACGAAGGCAAAAAAGCTCCAAAACTTTGTCCAGCATGTAAACATCCACAAGAATACTTTGAAGTTGCAAACTTTAACTATTAATAAGTAAAAATTAAACACGAAAATATAAAAAAAAACAAAAATTAGAATCTTTCAAAAAAAGTCCTGCATAAAGCAAGATCAGACTGTTGACAAAATAGAAAATTAACCCATTTCGACCGAGTGCAACGAGCGGAGAAATCTCATAAGATCTCTCCATGCGTTCGTTACACTCACTTAGTCGAGATGGGTTGTGGCGTAATTTTATTTTTAAATTAACAATGAATTACTAAACTGACTTTGTCTACGCTCTGGTCCTGCATAAAAGCAGGATTTTTTTTTGTCCAAAATTATCTTATTTTAAATTTTGTTTCGATAAATTTTTAAAAAATTTATAGTGCAAATTAAAATTTCTTAGACTTTATTTTTAGTCTTTATTTTTTTGAAATTATTTTCAAAAATTATAAATAAATTTCAATATTTTCGCTAATGTGCTAAAATATTTGTAAGAAAATAAAAGGAGATTTTTATGAAAGCAATTTTAACCATAATTGGAAACGACAAACCTGGGATAGTATATAGGGTAAGCGAATTACTTTATAAATATAATATGAATATTTTAGATTTTAACCAAACTATAATGGAGAAAAATTTTGTGGGAATCATTAACGTTGATTTGACTAATGCCAACGAATCTTTTGAAAAAATAAAGGATGATTTGACAAAATTGGGCGAAGAAATTGGTCTTGAACTAAGACTTCAAAACGAAGATCTTTTTGATAAGATGGCAAGGATTTAATATGGATACAAAGCAAATTATTGAAACTATAAAAATGCTCGACCAAGAACACCTTGATATTAGAACCATAACCATGGGCATATCTCTTCTTGATTGTGCAGATAGTGATTATAAAAAATCATGCCAAAAAATTTATGACAAGATGATGAAAGAAACTGAAAATTTCATCAAAACCACAAAACTTGCCCAAGAAATTTATGGGGTGCCTATAATTAATAATAGAATTTCTGTAACACCAATTTCTTTGGTTGCGGCAAGCTCAAAAATTGATGATTATACGCCTTATGCAGAAGTTTTGGATAAGGTTGCTAAGGAAGTTGGTGTAGATTTTATTGGGGGATTTTCTGCCCTTGTTCATAAATCAATGACAAAATCTGACCAAATTTTGATAAATTCCATTCCTCATGCCTTATCTACAACTGATTATGTTTGTTCATCTGTAAATGTTGGTTCAACAAGATCTGGAATTAATCTTGATGCGGTAAAACTTTTGGGAGAAAAAATCAAAGAATTGGCAAAATTAACCAAGGACCAAGATTCACTTGGTTGTGCAAAATTTGTTGCCTTTGCAAATGCGGTCGAAGACAATCCTTTTATGGCTGGATCTTTTCTTGGAGTAGGTGAAGGCGATACAGTTATAAACGTAGGAGTTTCAGGTCCTGGCGTTGTAAAATCTGCCCTTGAAAAAGATAGGGGAAAACCAATTAATGAAGTTTACGAAACAATCAAAAAAACAGCTTTCAAAATCACCAGAATGGGAGATTTGATAGGTCGTGATGTTGCAAAAAGACTTGGAAAAGAATTTGGAATTTTGGATTTATCACTTGCCCCAACTCCAGCAATTGGCGATAGCGTTGGAAGAATTTTAGAAGAAATTGGAATTGAAAATGTTGGAGGACACGGAACAACAGCTGCCCTTGCTATTTTAAATGATGCAGTCAAAAAGGGAGGACTTATGGCATCATCATCAGTCGGCGGACTTTCTGGAGCATTTATCCCAGTAAGCGAAGATGAGGGAATGATAAAAGCTGCCCAAGCTGGACATTTGACCTTCGACAAACTTGAAGCCATGACCTCAGTTTGTTCGGTTGGACTTGATATGATTGCAATTGCCGGCGATACACCAGCATCAACAATCTCTGCTATGATTTTGGATGAGGCAGCCATTGGAGTTATAAATCAAAAAACAACAGCCGTTAGGGTTATACCAGTTTATGGCAAGAAAAAAGGAGAATTTGCAGAATTTGGAGGACTTTTGGGTTATGCTCCAATTATGGAAGTGAATAATTCAAGTGCAGAAAAATTTGTAAATAGGGGAGGAAGAATCCCTGCTCCAGTCCATTCATTTAAAAATTAGAAAAAATCACTTATAAAATTATTCATATTTAATAAAGGCTTCTATCAAAAGATAGAAGCCTTTTGTTGTTTTATGAATAAACGATAATTTAGCGATAAATACTTATTTACAATTTGCACCCATTTGAGAATTTGGTGGATAATTGCATTGTTTTCCTTTTAAATAAACAGACATTCCTTTTTTATATCTTTTCCCAACAATTTGTTTTATTGCACTAGCTACCCATTGTCCACCAGATTTTCCAGTAGCACTTATAACTATACCATCAACAATGCTTGCTGAAATATAACCAGTTAAAATTCCTCCTACATATACAGCCACAGTTGTTAATGCAACTCTATCGGAATAATTATCTTTATGTTCATATATCGTAATCTCTCCGTTATTATTGATATAACCTGTAATATATGAATTTTCTTAGTTCAGCATTACGCTGTTATTAGAAGGGTTATTTATATCTGTATCTGTATCTGCATAAACTTCGCTGAAATTAGAAAATGCTAAGAACATTGCCAAAAATATGGCGGTTATTTATATAAAATTTTTTTCATATATTCTCCTCATGATAATATTTGTTTTATTATATCTGAAATATAATTTGATAAAGGTTTGTATCCGAAATATATCAACAAACCATCAATCAAAAATTTAACTAAAATTATCAGAATAATTAAAATTATAAAATTTTTCAAATTCATTTTTTTATCATTATTGTTCATTTTGATTCTCGTTTTATGTATAATTATTGTTTGATTAATATATACCCAAAACATAAGGAGTTAAAACTTTTAAAAAATAAAAAAAAGAGTAAAATACAAGAAATAATATAATTATAGGAGTTTATAAATGAAAGTCATAATAAGTGAATCATACGAAGAATTATCACGAAAAGCAGCCGATCTTTTTATAAGCATTTTGCAAGAAAAACCTCAATCAAAATTAGGACTTGCAACAGGCTCATCCCCAATCGGATTATATAAAAACCTAATAAAAGCCCAAAAAGAAGGAGAAATTTCTTTTCATTGGGCAAAAACAATAAATTTAGACGAATACGTAGGAATTAGTTCACAAAACGAACAATCCTACCAATATTTTATGAATGAAAATTTATTTAACCACGTAAATATCAAAAAAGAAAATACCCACCTACCAAAAGCAGACACAAACGACGAAAAATACGCAGAAGAATACAATAAATTATTAGACGATTTTGGAACAAGAGATTTGCAAGTTCTAGGCCTTGGACCAAATGGTCACCTAGCTTTCAACGAACCAGGAGAATTTTTAAATAAAAGAACATCAATAGTAAAATTAGCAGATGCGACCATCGAAGCAAACTCAAGATTTTTCGAATCAAAAGATGATGTTCCAAAATACGCCATTTCAATGGGAATGGCAGATGCTTTTAATGCCAAAACCCTAATAGTTGTAGCAAGCGGAAAAAATAAAAAAGATGTAGTTAAAAAATTAATAGAAGGCAAAGAAATTTCTCCATCTTTTCCAGCATCTTTCCTATCACTTCATCCAAACTGCTACCTATTTGTAGACAAAGAGGCAATGGGAGAATAAAAAAATAAGAGGCTGTTGCAAAAATGACTTATTCATTTTTGCAACAGCCCTTTTTTAACCCGAATTTTCATATTCCATAATAAGAAAATCACAAAGCAATTTCATCAATGAAATCCATAGATCTTCTCATCTTTGCCATATCTCTTGCAAATTTCATATACATAATTTTGCTTGCGTTGTTGAAATTATTTTTAAGCGCCCTGTCCCTATTTAGACTTGAAATAGTCATTCCATTTTTAAGAATTATAGTTGAGTTTTTAATATCCCTTACATAATAACAATTCACAAAACCACGCCTAAAATCGTCATTTTCGGTTTGGTTAATCTTAAAAGGAAAAAACACATTAAAAGCATCAATGCAATAAGGCAAATTCCTAGAAACCTTTAAAATTTCCCTGATATTTTTGTGCATAAGTTTAACAGAAATAGATCTCTCACAAGCCATGTGTTTCAAAAAAACTTCGCAAGATCTCCTATCAACAAAAACTTTTTTGTTGGTATAAACTTCACATCCAATCCCAACTCCCTTGATTATAGTTGGAAGAATTGCAACAACCTTGTCCATAAATCCTCCTTTCTTTAAAGAAGAAAGACTTCTCTAGACATTAAGTGTACAATAAATCAATAATTTAGTCAATAATAGACTAAACCAAATCCTCTTTCTCAAAATATTTCCTAAGCTTTTTAATAATAAGGTAGTGATAATTAGTAATAGATTTAGTAGAAAGATTCAAAAGCCTTGCAATTTCCTTGTGAGAAAAATTCTTATCATATTTTAAATACAAAATTTCCCTCTCTTGTTTTTTCAAAGATTTAAGAGCATTTTCCAATTCCTTTATTTCGATTTTTCTTACAAAATCATCCTCAATCGAAATATCATCATCTATTTTTTCTATAATTTCCACACCTTGCATATCCTTAGAATTTAAAGAATAAATTTTTTCTTTCTTACACTCATTCAAAAAATAAAAATACAGCCTATATTTCAAATATCCACCAAAAGCCCCCTTCTTAGCATCAAAATCTTCTACAATTTCAAAAACCATATCCCTTGCCATAATATAAGCCTCATTTTTGTCAAAAATATCAAACCTATTTGCCATAGAAAGCAAAAGAGGTTGATATTTTTCAATAATCGCATCCAAATTTTCTATACATATTTTCATTAAATTTTCCTAACTGCGATCGCTTGTATTTGTCGACACCATAATTCTAGTAAAAATTTTGGAAAAAGTTTAATCAGATAAAATGCAAAAAAATAAAAAAAATTCGCCTAAAAGAGATTTGGCGATAGAAAAATTAAAGTATATGGAATTTAATGTGAAAATCGATATAAAAAATTACTAAAGGAAAAATAAATTTAAATATAAAAATATACAAGAGATCTCTCGACTACGCTCGAGATGGGTAATTGACATATATATTCATTATCTCTGTATTGACTTAATATTTATATATTAACCAATAATTCATAGATAAAAAATGGATAATTAAAAAATAAAAACTTTAGAAATTAAAAAAAGATCTCATAAAAAATAAATAAAAAAGAAAAATCTAAACGAAGCTATTACAAGTATGCTTACAAAAACACACAAAAAAACCGGGAATTTTTGACCTGAACCCGTAAACACGGAATAATTTAATAATATTTTAAGCGGAATGTAATCTGTACATGACAGGGGACATTCCGTTTAATTTTGTTTTAATCCT
>JAGZMY010000011.1 GCA_018363915.1 Anaerococcus vaginalis | reverse complement strand
CACCCAGTTATTCTTAAAGGACATTCCTGTGCGTTTCAAAAGCATGGAGTATAGGATAATGGCTTCAGCAGACAGTCCCTTAAATTCTTCTCCGTCTACTAATATTTCAGGTACTTTTAGAAAGTTAAATCGCTCCGCTTCTCTGTTATAGAAATAGTCAAAGTCCATACAGGATCACCTCCCTCCTTAAAAATTTGCAAAGAAAAAGACGATAGTTTTTTCTTCTATCGCCTTTGGTAACCATTTTTATGAAATTTTTTAGATTGATTTTATTGCTTCATTGATACCTTGCAAAAAAGCTATAACTGTTGCTCCAACCATAGGTATTCCGTATGGACTAACTAAGAATCCAATAATCAATGCTTCTATTCCGATGGTAACTTCTTTTTGCAGAAAAGATGCAATTGCTCCAAATATACAAAACATCATCAGCAAATATAGTAGGGCTGTTCCGATACCAAGTAGAAATGTCAGAAATGCTGTAAGGATACTTAACACCAAGCTAATTGGGAATAAGATTATTTTTATTATCCATCTCATAATTTCTTATTCCTCACTTTCAAAAACATTCTTTGTATCTCCACATACCATATCAATGCAAACATTCACATCCATATAATTTTTTAAGACTTTTTTTCGTCCTCCCTCTCCGTCTTCTACAAATACATAATGCTTGTAAAACTGCTTAAAATGCAGGATTTTCACAATTTCACTCTTTGTATCAACGCTATGCACTCCACATGGCTTGAGTGGTCAGTATGAATAAAACTTCCTATTTCTAAAAAGCCTCGTATGTTGGAACATATCTATCTCTGATTATACATCATAAAAATTTATTTCTTACAATCCTTGACTTTACGTATAATTCTGCTATAATTTAGTTAAGGAACAAGCCCTTGCCATACGTGGCGGGGCGTTTTTTTATGAGGTGTGTATATGAGCAAACCGTTTAAAACTTATGATGAACAAATTGAAATACTCTCAAATAGAGGTTTAGACTTTAATAATCCAGAATATGCTAAGATTATTTTATCACAAGTTAATTATTATAACCTTATCAATGGCTATAAAACTCCATTTTTAGACAATACATCTTCTAATGGGGTAGAAGATGTATATAAAGCTGGTAGTAGTTTTGAAGAAATTTATGCTCTTCATGAAATGGATCGTGAATTAAAAGAAGTGATTTTTTCTTCTCTGCTCCGTTTTGAGAAACTTCTAAAAACATCCTGTGCTTATCATTTTTCAGACTTATACAGAGATGGACTATATCCTTACTTACAAATTGAAAATTATTCTGCATCAAAGCATCAGCTAAATTATGTTTTGAAAAATATAGGGACATTATCCAATGCCATAAGTAGAGAAAATAAAAATTCAAATGGCAAGAAACCTATTAAGCATTATATAAAAAAGCATGACCACATCCCTCTTTGGGTTCTTGTAAATTTCCTTACTTTAGGAAATATTTCTTATTTTTATAATTCCCTAGATGAATCTCTTCAAAATAAAATTGCTAGAGATTTTGGTGAAAGATATAAAGATAGTTACCATTCTAAAGAAAAAATTAGTAAAACTGAACTTATAGACATAATTAAAATCTGTAATTTTTTCAGAAATGTTTGTGCCCATGATGAAGTCATGTATTCTTTCTCATTGAATAAAGCTGGTCAAACCGCTATATTTGAAAAGTTTTTTGATGAGAATTATACTGGAAAAAATTTACACGATTTAATATTGGTCCTTAAACTAGTTATTCCCGAAAAAGAGTACCAATCTTTAATCTCATCAATTAGCTCCATCAAAAATAAATATGAAGATAAATTTACTAGTATATCAATTGATGCCATATTTGCAATTTCAGGATTTCCTAATAAGTAGTTATTAACTTAACTACTTATTTTTTTATTTGAGCACGATTATCCTCAATTGCTTATGATAATATTATACCAATTATATTAAGTCTATTAAGTAAAATTAAAAGACCCGACTTGGTTCTCATTATACTAAGAGGCGAGTCGGGTACTGTTATTTTTATTGTATATTTACTTTTAATACCTGTCAATTTTCTATTTCAACTTCAATTCCTGACTTAAACACAACTTTCAGTTTTTCTTCATAAACAACTATCTTATCTATAAATTTCCTTACCAATTCTTCATCATAGCTTTCTATTTCTAATTCTTGATTGTCTAAAAACTCTTCTAATTCCATTAGTCTGTTTTGTTCATTCTTCTCTTCCGCCATTTCAAGGAGTATCTTTTCTTTTTCATTTCTTAACTCTTCCACTTTGCCTGCAAGGTCTGTGTAGTCTTTCTTGGCATTAGCTACTTTTAAAAGTTCTTCTTGAACCTCCAGCATTTCTTTGTCTATTTCTTCTATTCCACTACTTCCATCACCTGTGATGGCTTTTTCTATATTTTCTTTTATTATTTCTTTTAATTCACCGCTTTCAGATATAAGTTTATTGATTGCTTCTACGACTGCCTCTTGTAGGTCTTCTTCTTTTATTGTTCTTGCATGGCAGGCATCTGGTCCATGGGTTACTCTTGTACAACACCTCCAAACGGTATATTTCTTTCCCCTGTTGTTCCAAGCAATTCTTCTGTAAATATCTCCGCATTTAGAGCAGTAGACAATACTTGAAAGGGCATATTTACTCGAATAAATTCTTCTTTTTCCTTTTCCGCTCACCATATTAGCTCGTCTGTACATTTCTTCTCCAACTCGCATGAAGATTTCTTTTGGTATGATGGCTTCATGGCTATTTTCTACATAATATTGAGGTGCTATTCCATCATTCTTTACCCTTTTCTTATTTAGAAAATCTACGGTGTATGTTTTTTGTAAGAGGGCATCCCCCATATATTTCTCATTAGTTAATATTTGATTGAGGTTCGATACATGCCACTTCTTATTTCCTGCTCCATTTACTATCTTGTCTTTTTCAAGTCCTACCTTTATATCTCGTAGGCTTGCTCCTTCCAAGTATTCTCTGTAGATCCTTTTTATAATTTTTGCTTCTTCAGGAACTATGACAAGTTTTCCGTCTTCGTCTTTTGTGTAGCCTAAAAACCTATTATGATTTACTTGGACTTGCCCTTGTTGAAACCTATATTGAAATCCTAACTTTACATTTTGTGATAAGGACTGACTTTCCTGTTGTGCAAGAGATGCCATAATGGTAAGGAGAACTTCTCCCTTGGCATCCATGGTGTTGATGTTTTCTTTTTCAAAATAGACTGGGATGTTGTTTTCTTTTAGTTTACGAATATATTTTAAGCAGTCTAGTGTATTTCTGGCAAACCTCGATATTGACTTTGTGATGATGTAGTCGATGTTTCCTTCCATGGCTTCTTCAATCATTTTATTAAAGCCAGCTCTTTTCTTGGTGTAAGTTCCACTGATTCCCTCGTCAGAAAATACTCCTGCAAATTCCCATTCTGGATTTCTCTTAATATAATCTGTGTAGTGGTCTACTTGAGTGTCATAAGAAGTTGCCTGTTCATCGCTATCTGTCGATACCCTCGCATAGGCAGCTACTCTTAGTTTTTTCTTTTCTGATTCCTTTATGGAATTTCCTTTTTTCTTCTTCGCTGGTATAACTATGACCTTGCTATTCATCATCTATCACCTCGATTAACCTATACTTATAACTTGCTCTCTCAAAAGGATCTAGAGGCAAACTCTCTACCTCCTTATATCTAAACTTACAAGGAACCTTAATTATCTCTTCTTCCTTTTCCCAAACTCGTCCCATGGCCACTGCCCTTTCCTTTAACATTTGACCTGCCTTTTCAAAGCTTTCTTCATCTATTATCTTGGGATAGATGTCATTGCCTAAATATTTTTTGTTGGTTAATAATCTTTTTACACTGGAACTGTTTTTCTTTAATCCTGCAAGGTCTGCCGACTTTATAAGGGCATTGCCATCAAGATAGTTTTTAAAGATTTTTCTTATATTCTCAGCTTCTGTTTCTTGAACTTCTAATCTTCCGTCTATTATGGTATAGCCATAGCATAGTCTAGACATCTCCTTTCACTTCCTCTCTTAATACAAGTCCACACTTTAAATGAAAATCAAGAGTCTCTCTATTAACAACTTGAATGTGGTCAATGATTTCTCCAAACAAGTCACCTTCAAAGTGGTCTAACATTTTAATTTTATCTAAGATTCCTATTAGTTTTTCAAGTTCTCTTATTTCTTCATCATTTCCAAGGATGGCTTTTTTACTTCTTTCCTTTTCTTTGAGTAGATAACTTTCTTCGCTTGAAATTTCACTGCTTTCTTTTGCGTAAATACTTGCATCTAAAACGCCTGATCTTATTAGTTTGCTTAGAACTTCTTTTCTTTCTTTTAGTTTTTCTAAGCTTTCTTCGATTTTATTTATCTTCTCGATTTCTTCCTTGCTATCCACTCTCTTTAGTGTTTCTAAGAGTGGCATTAGAATTCTATCTTTTCCAAAGACTAGCTTGTTTACTAAAGTCATAAATGCCAGTTTTATGTCCTTATCTTTTATAAACTTCATAGAACACTTATTAATATCTTTTAGGTGTTCACTACAAGTCCAAGCTATATATTTTTCTTTGCCATTATAGTGATGTCTTCTCTTAAAGCTTGAACCACACTCGCCACACTTTATTTTCCCCGATAGGCTATATCTATTTTGATATTTTTTTGTGTTTTCTCCATTTCCTTTTGCTATAGCCCTTATCTTTATTAGGTCTTGTACTTTCTGAAAGTCCTCTCTACTTACTATGGCTTCATGGTTGTCTATTACCTTATACTGGTATTCTTCTCCCTTATTTTTATGTCTATTATAATTTTCATCTGTATAGGTCTTTTGGTAGATGACATCGCCTATATATTTTTCATTTTTTAAGATTCCGTTTATAGTTGACCCATGCCAGCTTGCTCCTTTTTGTCCTTTAATCTTTCTTTTATTTAGGTTCTCTGCTATTTTGTGAGTTCCCTTACCTGAAAGATACTGCTCAAATATTTCTTTTATTATTTGTCCTTCTTCTTCATTCACTACTATCTTTCCGTCTATATTCTCATAGCCATAGGGTGGGCTTGATATAATAAACGTTCCATTTTGAAATCTTTTCTTTATGGACCATTTGTTATTTTCTGATATAGACCTGGACTCACTTTCTGCAAGGGATGAAAGTATGGATAACATCAACTCGCTTTCCATTGTCCTGGTATCAATGTTTTCTTTTTCAAAATAGATACCAATGTTTAAGTCAAGGAGTCTTCTTACGATTTCCAAACAATCTGTTGTGTTTCTTGCAAGCCTTGAGATTGACTTCGTTAGGATAAAATCTATTTTCCCGTCTTCACAGTCTTTTAGCATTTTTAGAAGTCCATCCCTGCATTCTTTCTTTGTTCCAGTAATGCCTTCGTCAAAGTATAGACCTGCAAAAGTATATGACTTGTTCTCTGCTATCGTCTTTTCGTAGTGTGCTTTTTGCGTTTTAAGACTCACAAGCTGAGCATCTTCATCTGTCGATACTCTTGCATAGGCAGCGACTCTTAATATAGATTCTTCTTTTTGATTTGCTTCTATTTTTGTTATCTTTTTCATCGTCTCACCTCTCTTTCTGCTAGTGCTATATTCCCGTACAAGTAAGTATTTATCAAGTCTTATAGCAATAATTCTGAAAGAATAGGTCTGAATTTTTTAATGTTTTCTCTTCTAATTTTTCTATATTCTTCAAGACTGATTTCATCTAAAAGAAATAGGTCTTGGATAAATTTATCCGATAGATAGAAATTAAGCTCTGCTTTTAAATCTCTTTCAGTGTATTCAGTCTTTACAACTTCTTTTTCACCTTCAAACTTTTCTACTCTCATACTCCACCTCCTATATCACAGGCAAAGAAATTAAGCCCATTTTTAACCTATATTTCTTTCCCTCTATATTCCTTAGGACATTAGGAGTGTTTTTGAGTAAAATTTATTGTCATTAATATAAATATCGAAATAGACAGATTAAATAAAAAGAGACTAGCCTAATACCAGTCTCATTATCTATCGTTTAATCAATTATTTAATTTCCATGATTCTGCCTTAGCTTTTGCATTGATAAGGTCAGAATAAAGTCCATTATTTTTAATCAGTTCTTCGTGATTTCCACGTTCTACTATTGCTCCTGCTTTTAAGACTAAAATCTGATCTGCATTTCTTATTGTCTTTAGTCTGTGGGCAATCATGATGACTGTTTTATTTTTTGTAAGTTGTTCTATAGCTTCTTTTAATTTATCTTCATTTTCTGGATCTACATTTGCTGTCGCCTCATCAAAAATAATTATGTCTGCATCTTTTAGCATAGCTCTTGCAATGGAAATTCTTTGTTTTTCTCCACCAGATAGGCTTGCTCCGCCTTCTCCGATGATAGTGTTATATCCTTCTGGTAAAGCTTCTATAAATTCATGACATCTTGCTTTTTTTGCAGCTTGAACTACTTCTTCATGGCTTGCATTTTGTTTTCCAAATTTTATATTATTTTCAATTGTATCTTCAAATAGATATACATCCTGAAAGACCATTGAAATAGAATTCATTAAGTTTTCTATCTTATAGTCTTTTATATTTTTTCCACCAATTAAAATCTCGCCAGAATTTACATCCCAAAATCTCGCTATGAGATTACAAAATGTTGTCTTACCAGATCCAGATGGTCCTACAATGGCAGTCATGGTATTTTCTTTTATCTCGGCTGATACATTTTTTAAAATTGGTCTATCATCATAAGAGAAAGAAATATTTTTAAAGACTATATTGTGATTTTTTATGGGCTCTGTAATACTTCCATCTTTCAAAATTGGCATTTGATTAACATATTCATATGAATCAATTGCATTTTCTGCAATTCGCAAAATCGCCATATTAGACCCTGCTCCAATTAATCCTTCAAATATCGTAAAACTTGCTATCATTATCATCACTGCATCTGTAATTATCAAATTATCAGAAATATTAAATCCAATACTTACAAATAGCATTGCAACTATTGTTAAACCTATTACAATTCTTTGAACCACAGTATAAGGAATAATCATCTTCTCAAGTGCTAATGTAGTCTTATAGCTATTATCTATTGCATCATCTAAATTTTTATTATTTTCTCCTCCTAAGTTGTATGACTTTATAACTTGCATTCCTTGAAGAGTAGATAGTACATTCTTAGTTAAACATGTTTGAATATTGGCCATGTCCGTAGCATTTTTTCTTGAACGTTTTTCCATTAGAGACGTAACCATCAAAAACACTGTCATACCTACTAGTGCTGTTAGACCTATGTAGATATTAATTAAAAATATAGCTAGAACAAACACACATGTATTTAAAAAACCTCCTAGAACATTGACAAGCAATACTGGAATCCAAGATTCAATTTGAGTGAGGTTTGTGGTTGCTAAAGTAGTAAGTTTACCTAAACTAAAACTATTAAAGAATCCCATTGGAACTTTTTTTATTTTTTCACCCAATTCAATTCTTTTATCAGCCGCCATAAAATAGCCTGCATGAGTTTGTTTCATTTGAGAAATGTTTTGTGTTACAATTTTCCCCAATAAACTAATCATTAATATCACAAATGCTATGATAATATTTTTTGTTGAAATCTTGCTAATAAACAAGCATTCTAACATATAATAAATTGCCACAAATTGAAAAGCGTTAAACACAGCATGAATAAATGCTGCAAATATAGACTTTTTTAAATTACCTTTTTCCTTCCCAGAGAAAAGCCAAATTTTTCTAAATACATTTATCATGCTCTTCCCTCCTTATTCGATGCTTTCCACATAGATTGATACATCTCAGATTTCACAAGTAGTTCTTCATGAGTTCCACTATCTTGGATTCTTCCTTTATAGACAATAAATATTTTATCAACATCCTTAATAGTATTGAGTCTGTGAGCAATGATAATTAATGTCTTTCCTTTTGCCAGTTTTGAAATTGCTCTCTGAATACTAACTTCATTCTCAGGATCTATATATGATGTTGCCTCATCTAAAATAATGATAGGCGAATCTTTAAGCATAGCTCTAGCAATAGATATTCTCTGCTTTTCTCCTCCAGATAAATGTCCACCACCTTCCCCAACAACAGTATCATATCCATCTGAAAGGTCTTTTATAAATTCATCACATCCCGCCTTGATTGCAATTTGCTCAACTTCACTATCTGTTGCATCGGGTTTTGCAACCCTAATATTGTCCTTGATAGAAATATCAAAAAGAAAATTATCTTGTGATACATAAGATATTAACTGAGAAAGTTGGCTTAATGGGATTGTATTTATATTTATATCCCCAATTTTAATACAACCACTTTCAACATTCCAAAATCCAGCTAAAAGCTTTGCTATGGTCGATTTCCCACTTCCAGATTCTCCCACCAAAGCATTAACTGTTCCTTCTTCAAATTTTAAATCCAAGTGATTGATTATTTTCTTATCTTCGTCATATGAAAAGTTCACATCTTTATATTCAATATCATAATGCTGAATTTTTTGAGTGCTTACGCCTTGTTTTAAGGGTTTTGAATTTAATACCTTTTCCACTTCACCTGATATAGTACTAATTCTAGCTAAATCATCTGTATAGTTTAGAGCTTTAAGCAAATTAGAAACTGTAGCAAAAGACAATACGACGATACTTATAAGTATATCAATTTTTATGCTTCCATTTTTATAAAAAATCATTCCGAACGGTATGACAGTTAATATTCCCATTGGTGACAGAAGTCTGCCAACAGAAATTCTATTCATACATCTACCCATCCAATCATAATAAAACTGTGCATTATCTCTAACAGCATCACTATATTTTTTATAGGAAGATGTACCTTGATTAAATGCTTTAATAACTTCTATTCCTCCGATATACTCTACCAAAGCATTGTTCATTTTTTGTCCTAACAATACAGATTCTTTATAGCTTTTTGTGTACTCTTTATTCATTACAGACTTCATTACGCCCATTCCAATAATAAATGGTAGCAGCGATATTATACTTAAACGCCAATCCAATATAAGCATATATACAATAAGCAATATTGGTCCGATTATATTTGCTGTCATTTCAGGTAATATGTGAGATAATGTGGTTTCCATACTATCAACTTTATCTACAATAATATCTTTAAAGGTACCAGAGCTAACACTCGTTATATCTCCTAAAGGCATTTCAAATAATTTCTCTGAAATTTCTTTTCTTATATCTCTCAATGATTGAAACGTTGCAGTATGAGAAATAGTTGTTGATACACCCGCTGAGATTTCTTTTATTAAAAACAACCCAACTATTATCAATAATTGCTTCAAATAGAAGTCCCAATCTGAATTATTGCTAATTAACTCAGTAATAATTCTTGCAAGAAATATATACGATATTAAGCTGGCTAATACACCTAAAATTGCAAATAGTATTGAAAAAGAGAATTGGAATAAGTTTATTCTTACATATTTTTTAATTAAGTTCATATTATATTCCTTCCTTCTTTTAATTGCTTTCCTTCTTCTAAGTAGATAAATTTATTGCTAGTTGCTTCAGCTAAAAGCAAATCATGTGTAATAATGATGACTATTTTCCCTTTCTCAGCAAGGAGTTTTACCCACCTTATAATTGCACATAGTCCATTTCCATCCATCCCACTTGTCGGTTCATCTAATATATAAATATCAGCCTCTGAACAATATGCAGCAGCTAATATTACTCTTTGCTTTTCACCTCCTGACAATGATGCTGGGTGTCTATCTTTTAGTTTGATCAAACTAAAAGCATCCAAACTATCCTCCATATCTTTTTTTAATTTTTCAGTTATTTTTTTACCAATAGAAATTTCACTTACAACTGAATCTGAATACAGTTGATAGTCTGCATCTTGCATAACAAAATAGCAAAATTTATTTCTTAAATTTCTGTTTGCTACTTTTCCTCTATATTTGATTAATCCTGTATTTTCTTTTAGTAGGCCACTTATAACTTTACACAAAGTAGTTTTTCCTGCTCCATTGTTTCCTAACAGTGAAACGACTTCACCTTTATATAATCTCAAATTTATATTATCAATACCTGAATTTGTTTTTTTATAATGAAACGACAGAGATTGAATATCCAATAGTGGTACATTATCGTTTTTAATTTCATTATTTGCACTTTTTTCAACTGTTTTGGGTCTTAGTCCAAGACTTAATAATTTTTCATCACTAAGATTTTCAAATTGTTTACTTGTCCAAATTTCATCCAGCTTACCTTCGTTTATATATAAAAACCTATCCGCCACTTCTTTGAATGAGTCAATTCTGTGTTCACTTATAACAATTGATATTCCTTTGTCTTTAATTTTTTTTATTATTTCTATCAATATCTTAGATCCTTGAATGTCTAAATTAGATGTTGGCTCATCCAATATCAAAACTTTTGGTTGCAATATCAAAGAAGATGCAATTGCAACTTTTTGCTTTTGACCGCTAGATAATTCATCAATATTTCTCAAAAGCAAATCTTCAATTCCAATAAATTCCGAAACCTCATAAAGTAATTCTTTTATTTTTTTCGAGGGAACTCCAATATTTTCTGCTGCAAAACAAATTTCGTCTTGGACTGTATTCATGAAAAATTGACTTCTTGGATCTTGAAAAACAACGCCAAACAATTTAGCACGTTCTTCTGATTTCAATTCAGCCGGGATTCGCTTATCCACTTCAATTCTCCCTTGCAGAGATCCCTCGTAAAAAACAGGAGCTAATCCACTTATCGTGCGTAAAATCGTACTCTTTCCTGAACCTGATTTTCCACAAAGAATGATGCATTCTCCTCGTTTTACAAAAAAACTAATATCTTTAATAGATTCATCACCATCTTTATAGGAAAAATACAAATTTTGAAATTCAATCATAATTACACCTGCAATCTAAAATATATTAATCCCATCGCAGCTCCATACAAAACAAGTACAAATAAATCATTTAGGCCAAAATCCACCTCATATATGCATGACCTACTAATATCTGCGTTTAATCCCCTTAACTCTGCCGTAGCTCCCAACTCATCTGATAATTTTATGCATCTTATGATTAGTGGTACCATAAAACACTCATATACCAAAAAAGGATTTCTCATAAAATCTTTCCAATTACTAAATAACCCCCTAGCTTTCATTCCATTTCTAATTGCTATGTTTTCTTTACTTAATACTGGGAAAAATCGTATAAGGATGCAAATCATTACTATTATGGGCTTAGGAACCTTTGTTTTCTGTAAACTTAACATAAGTTCACTTGAGTTTCCCACAACAATACATGTAACTACCATTACTAAAGGAATTGAACGAGCTAACATATTCAGAATAATGTACATTAAGGCTATCTTGTTCGCAAACAAACCAGCCAATATAACCATAGTAAGGTAAGTTATAACGAATTTAATAGCCTTATTATATTCTTTTATATACACTAAAAGTAATGCATTTAGTGCAACACTTAAATGTATTTGAATGTTTTTGTTAAATAAGAACCAGAATATTGATGATACTGCTAATAAGATAATATATGTTCTATTATCTAATTTTTTCATTTATATTAGCTTTGCCTTTTTTATATGTTTTTTCAAAAGTTTTTGTCCCACTATAAATCCAATAATAGATAATGTAATTGTTATTACAGTGATCAATAAAAGCATATCCCACGAACCATAAAATCTAACCAGAGTTTTAATACCTTCATCTGAGTAGCTCGCTTTTAAACTATTTAAATACTGTTCTTTAAAGAAAAACATAGGTATCGCACTGCCAAGGGCATATAACGCCCAGTATATTGAATATGTGATACCATTCCTTTTAGGATTTCTATAAGTATTCTCTCCTATCATAATTATTTCGCATATAATTCCTACTACAATCATTACAGGCAAAAACCATGGAGATCCCATAACTGTTATAAATAATCCTCCGAATATTCCTGTAATTAAATATGTTCCTCTTTTAGCAACTTTATTTGACATTGCTACAAAAACAGGTCCACAAAGCAATCCCATAATACCTACATAAAATAGATAGTCAAATGCAGGTGTTGTTAACATCATAGTACACATTTTGGTAGCAAGCATTATTACAATCATAGCTATATTAAATATAGATAATGTAATAATATCCCTCATCTTCAATTTGTTTTGTTTTTCATTATTCATTTTTTATATCCTCCTAAATTTTATAGATTGAATATGAAATCCAAGTTTACTCAACAGAGCAAACAGAGCTATGATAACAGTGTATGCTAACACTGTTATCTTTTGTCTAAAAAATACCCCTCCTAATACCCTCGAACTTTTTTCCAACCTTCTGAAAAAAAACAAGAAACAAGTCTTGCGTTTTCTAACAGTTCTTCCTTACTTTCTGAATGCAATACAGCCTCAGTCAATGCCAAAAAATGAGCATGATTAATAATATGAAATCCTTTATCACTAATCCTTTCTGAAGAAATACCCGCTTCCAAAGAAATTTCTTGCATTTTAATCCTTGTATCATCCTCCATTTTTGTCAATTTTTCAAGAAAATTTTCATAAGATGTTCCATATGATCCATTAATTATCAACGAGTATATTTCTTTGTTATCAAATAAAAACAAGGCAGTTTCAATTGTTCCATCAACATGAACCTGAGAGACCTTTTCATTATGTTTCGTCTTAATACTATCGATTGATTCTTTCTCATAATCGAAAAAATTTGAAAATATTTTATCTGCAACCGGTGAAACAATCGCCTCAAACAATTCATTTTTGTTATCAAAATGACGGTAAAAAGCCCCTGTGGTCACACACGCATCTTTACATATATCTCTCAAACTAGATTTCTCAAACCCATACTTAAGAAAATGTCTTTTTCCACATTCTAGTATTTTTTCATGGGTCTCATCATAATTATTTCTAACCACAAAAATTCACCCCCTTTTTTCGACTTGATAGCACTGTTATCAGTTTACCTTTATTTTTATTTTTTGTCAAGTTCAATATTGCAAACTCATAATTTTTATGACTTAATAATTTTAGATTTAAAACCTGCTTAATGTTTGCTAGCTAATCATTCTTTTGTAGACCAATTAAGGAAGTCAATAGTTATTTTTTAAAATTTTTTAAAAAATTTTTAAGTCACAAAACTTAAAAATATTCATAGCAAACAAGCCTCATATGCTTACATTTTTTGAGGCAACACTTTTAATAGTTTATGCGACTAACTTGCTTTTTTCTCCTACTTTCAATTTTTTATCATTCAAAACTTTATCTCCTGTCAGTAAATAATTCCGACGCTACCATCAGTTTTATTTTGACTCAGTAGATAATTAATTTCAATACACTGATCGAAAATAGAGTTTTATCATTTTTAAAAAAGCAAAAGCCTGATAAACTTCTAAATTAGAAATCTATCAGGCTTTAATTATTGTATTAAATTAATTCATTTACTCTTTTTTGAATAACATAATAATCATATCCAGCTTGAGTTAATCTTCTTTTTCTTTCTTCTCCATTCCCCCATTTTCCACTTATAACTTCTTTTGCTAATTGGTCGATTGTCTTTCCAACTGGATATACTATCTTGCCATTTGCATCGAATACTTTTAACCCGAATCTATCTGCACATCTTTTAGCATTCTCTAAATTCTTGAATGCCCCTTTCTGACTTTTAGAATCAGACAAAGATTTTCTAACTCTATATAGTCCACTTGTTGGTTTACTAACAGTATTATTTCCTCTTAGTCTTTTATTAACTTCACTTGCTATATATGAAAATTTGCTGCCAAGATATGGTCCTGGACAGTTAGTGTTTTTATACCATTCGTGTTTTTGAAGAACGCCATCCTTGCCTCCTGTATAGGTACAAGGATAGATTCCATTTCTCCTACAGATGTCTGTTACTAAATCAATTAGTCTATTTAAAACATAATCAGAAACTAACCACTGAGGTCCCCTCGTAGAGTTTCCTACTTCAATTGTTACTGCTCTATTGTCACACCAGGAAGATGAGGTTGTCCACGCTCTGTTAGATTCATCAACTCCTAAAACAATGACTCCATCGGATCCTAAGTTATAGTTAGCTGATGCACGTCTTGACCTTGGCACAAATACTCCAGCAAGATTTCTACCATTTATAACTCCAGCTGCGTGGTGAATAGCTATTTTCGTTATCTTTTGATTCCTTCTTCCACTATGGTTCGGTGAGAGAATGGTTGCTTGTACTAATGGACTATTACTCATTTATTTCTCCTCCTTGAATTGTTCTAATAATGTCTTTAACTTTTCTGGTACTGGCAAGCCTAGTGCTACAGAGTTTTCCAAGATAGAAAGCCCTTCATTTGCTATATAAAAAAAGATGATGGCTGTTCTTATCATTGTTCCATCACCTTTAATTAAATCTACATCACATAGGTTTGCGATACCTACAACTATAAAAATCATAATCTTTTTAGCTATCCCTTTAAATCCTATGGATGAGGATAGCTTTCTTTCAACCCCTGCTCTCAAAACTCCTGTTAAATAGTCAGCTATTACAAAAGCAAGTAGTGTGTAGATAAAAGCATCTACACTTCCAAGATAAAATCCCAACCATCCTCCGATAGCTGTAAAGCATACTTTTAGTATTTCAAAGAATTTGTTCATTTTATTCCTCCTCTGTTAATGTATAAGTTATTTTCATTGTCTTATCTGCCGTTTTTAATATTGGGCTTGATAAGTTATTAATTGTTCCAAGGTATGGAGTGTGCAAATATAAATTTTTATAGAGATTTCCTCTAAAAGCCCCATATCCTACTCTAAACGGTCCCAATTCAATAGATGGAGTCATCATGTCATAAAAAGTTGCATTGCTCGTTTGAATGATATTATCGTCTCCATCAATCACAAATTTATATCCCAGTATATAGTCACCCCATTCATAAATTCCTAAACTCGTACTTTCTCCAGATGTGTATTTCATTTCAAAATCAACAGCTATTTCTGAAACATCAACTGGATTATTTGCATTAATTTTATAGATTTTATTACAGTCATTATTAGGGACATATAGATATCCATTCTTTAGCAAGCTATAACCATTTTTATAGGCACTATCAGAACTTGATGGGTATGATCCAATTCTATAGAGTCTAATATTATTTAATTTCCAATGATCTATCTTATAGCTACAATCATCCTTTTTTATCTTTATCCTGTTTAAGTCAGTATAATTGTTTTCAAGATTTCTTATGAAGCCATAGTAATAGCCATCTTTACCATCAAAAAAACCTGATTCATACCAGTCATACGTTCCGATATTTTTATAAAAGTCCTCTATAGAGATTGTCGTCTTTTCTATATTTTGAGGAGCATTTTTAAAGATTGGATCATTTAATCCAAGACTGGTTAATGGTTCTTGCATTTTTAATATTTCTAATGTTTTGTTTTCCAATGGCCAAACAGAAGTAATTGTATTGTGAACAGCATCAGCTTCTACCATACCTACGTAAACTTTCAAAATTTCATTATCTATGGATGTATAGGTGTAATTTAACCTTAAGCAAGACTGCCTACCATAAGCATCTCCATAAAAATATCTCCCCCCTTTATAATGAGTTAGTGCAAGAGCAGATATTCTTCCATTGGCTTGCGATGTAGAAAAATCCCAAACAAATTTATATCCGTTTTCTATAGGAGTAGATTCAGTTAAATTGGCAGAGCCTCTTTTTGGTGCATCTGTTGAATTAACATCATTCGATGCATATCCAATTATCTTATTATTTGCAGGTGCTATATATTTATTTGAATCTTCATCGAGAGGAGCTTCAAATAATAAAATACCCCCATAACACTTATTTGATATTGGAAATATTTCTTCCTTGTATTCCTCTGCATTGGTTTTAAATATCGGATACATAAGCCCTGATGGATTCAGTCTTAATAAATCTGGGACTGCGTTCGTTATTAAGTTTTCATCTTCATATATCTCCTTCCTATTTGTCCTCACATCAGTTAGTTCAATGACTGATTTACCCTTAAGCATTTCCTTCCTCCTTATCTTTAAATTCTGTAGTTATTTCTTCTTTATATTTTCCAAGCATTAATCCTTGATATTTAAATCTTCCTACCTTTTCATTAAATACTAGTGGTCTTGGGACTTGTCTTTCTACTTTGTATTCAGCTTTCAGTTTCCTAAGCAAGAATGAATGACTAAATTCTATTCTCTTCCAAGATTCATCTATCTTAATCTTTCCATCCCAAGCCTCTGTAGAACCTAGAGATTGACCAGATATAGCTGCGATAGCATTATCTTTTCCTATCATTGCTTGTCCTGATTCAAGTCTAATAAGCACTGAGAAGTTGTTCATCGTCTTTTCCTGAAGTTTAGTTAACGGATAAAATAGATTTAGAATGTGGTCACCGCTTAGGTAGGTTTCCTTTGGAATGTGATGCTCTATTTTCGTATCATTAAAAACATAAGTAATAACAAGCCTTGTTGGTATTTCTATGTTTTCAATAAAGTTTAATTCCTCTACTTCTTCTTTTTCTTCAAACTTTGGAGGATCATAGGATTTTCCCTCTTCATTTAAAACCTCTACTTGTTTCTTGACCTTTCTGGATATATTTCTAGTTTTTTCTTCAGTATCACAAATTATATTTAACAAGATAGATGCATTAAAAATTGCCTCCGTTTCTTTATTGGAGGCAAATTCTATACGAATTATTGGTGTATCTGTTGTAGAAAGATTAAAAGCAGAATAGTTTGAGTAGGCATGAACTACTAATTTTTCAGATTCAATTTGATTTAACAGTCCTACTATATTTTTATCATTCTTACTCTTAGCTTTAGATAAATATGGATTTTTACCTACACCAAGAATTCTATGCTTGCTATTTATTTTATATTCTATGTCAGTGATAAGGCCTTCTATCTTTTCTTCTTCGTAAGAAATAGCTATCCTATCTCCTACATCAAGACTTGGGTTTCCTATAGTTACCATATCAAAGGGTGTGTGGTGAATCTTACAAATTTCAGTAAGAAGAGCCTCACACATTCTTTTTCTTTTTTCTGGAAGTCCTAATTGCATTAAAGGATTTATTCCAAGGTTCATAGTTAATCCATCATCATTTTCTAAAAAATAGTATTCAGCTATTTTAGTCTTTGCATTTGTTGAGTTGATGGCTGTATATCTTGTCTTAAAATCTGATATTGATGAAGAAAATCTTTCTCTTGTTTTAATTTCAGTTGATATGCTTTCTGCATACTTCTTTAAAACCAACTTACCATCACGAGAAACCCCAGCAAAAGCACCAAGAGTCGATGCTATATAGTGAATAAAGTCCCTGTAAGTTTCTATATCATGGTCTTGATAAATCGCCAAAACTTCCTCACCATTAACAAAAGCTTTCACGTCATCTTCTGTCATACCCAGTTCTACCTTGCACTTCTCACATGAAAAACTTAGTAATTCAAAAGCTGTACCAAAGGTATCTGTAACTGGAAAATTCTTATCAAACCTAAGCATATAGTCATAGCCTTTTAGTTCTAAAATCTTCTTAGACCTATTTGCCTCAGTGACATCAAAGATTCCCATTGGTATGGTTTCTATCTTTTTATTCTCTAATTCTTGATGGTAAAAAAGTTCTAATTTGGAATCCTCTAAAGAATACCTATCTATATCTGAAAAAAGACTGATTCCAAACTCTCCAGCATAAACTGTACCTATCTCAAGTTCAGAAGATCCAGAGCATGAACGATGAATGTATCCAGACCCTTTAAGAATATCTTTATTGGTAAAGGGAATGATTGTTTCATCTTTTAAGATGATATTTCCCGTCCAGTAAAATTTACGAGAGTTCTTTTTTATTGCTGTTTTATATTCTTCACTTGTTGGATACATTAGTATTCCTCCAAAGAAAAAGATACTTCCCACAATCCTTTATAAGAAGTATCTTTTATTAATTTGACTTGAAACTTGTCTATATACATTTGTGTCTCTTTTAGTTCTAGTGTTTCTGTATCTAAGTATTTAACTTTAAGATTAGACTTGTTAGCAAGACCACTCAATATCTTCACAAGCTTAGGACTACATGAAAAACCTACAGAAATACTTGCCACTTTGTTTCTAACAATATCCCTTTGAATAGTACCTGCCTCTGTTTCTCCTCCAGTATCTGCCTCAATATCTCTAAACTCCAAATCATAAGAATTTGGTAGAGGTAGGTCGACTCCTTCAATAATTAAATATGATTGATGTTTCAATTTATACGACTACACCTCCATTCACTGCGTCGCTTTGCTCCTTGTTCATGGGGTGAGACTGCATCTGACCTACCAACAAAATCACAGATTTTGGGTTAGGTCATTATCTACCTCCACTCCTTAAATTCTTACGCATAGATGCATTGACAATAACTTCATCAAGGAGAGTTCCACCAAGATAAACCGGTATGACTATGTCTCCAGTATTTTCAGATTTTAAATTGATGTTTGCAAGTGCATCAGATATTTGTCTTCCTATATCAATTCCATTTACAGCAGATTCTTTATCATATCCAGCCATACCAACAGCTGATATATTTGGGCTTAAAACCATATCACTTGCGACATTTTCCATTGAAGATTGAACTAATCTCCTACTCTTTTCTATTCCCTTAGATAAGCCTTCCATAAAATCTGGCATCCAAGATTCATAGTCGGTAAGTGGGCCAACATCTGGTACTGAAAAGTGTAGGTAAGACCTAATAGATGATGCTACATTAGATACAGCCGATGTCACATTGCTAATCGCACTTCTAATCCCTCTTGCAATTCCGTTAATCATATCTGCTCCCCATGTATAAGCTTGAGATGCCAAATTCTTAATATGATTAACTGCATTATTAAATCCATTTCTAATAGTGGACTGAATATTCGACATAGTCGATGAAATACTTGATCTCATAGAATTAAATGCAGACGATACTGCTGACTTTGCAGTATTCACTGCAGAGGAAATAGTCGACTTTATAGAATTCCAAGCAGATGAAACTAAGTTCTTAATATTATTCATTGTTGATGATATAAAGGTCTTTATTCCGTTCCAGATTGATTCGAGAACTGTCTTAATAGAAGTCAAGATAGTCTCAATTGTAGTTTTTATGTTTGTCCAGGATGTAGAAATAAATTCCCCAATGGCAGTAATGACTGTTGTTAAAAACTCTTTTAGTCCATTCCAAATAGTCTCTACTTTTACTTTGATTGCATCAAGAACTGTTGAAATGAAAGTCTTAATGCCTTCCCAAGTAGTCCTGATAAACTCTCCAACTGCTGTAAATACTTCTGTAGTTGTAGTTGAAATAGCTGTCCATATATTGGTAAAAGTTGTTTGAATTCCCGTCCAGAGGCTCGTAAAGAATTCTCCTAAACTTTGCCATAGACTCTTTGCTCCCTCAATAAAGGTATTCCAAGATTCAGTTAGAAAAGTTGTTATAGATGTCCAGATAGTATTCCATCCTTCAGAAAGTCCATTCCATAGGTTGGCAAAGAAGTCCTTGATGCCTTTCCAAGTAGTCTTAACACCTTCAATAAATCCAGACCAGAATTCTGATAGAAAACTTGTGATTTCAGTCCAGGTACTTGTCCATGAATCAGATATCCCTTGCCATAGGTTTACGAAGAATTCTTTTATTCCATTCCAAATGGCAACAGTTGATTCCTTAATAGTTTCCCATATGGAGATGACCCCTTCTCTAAACCAGTCGCACTTCTTCCATAAAAGAACAAGACCAGCTATTACTGCACCAATAGCAATAGGAACAATCCCAATGGCTGATACTACTGCGGTAATTGCTGGTATAAGTGTACCTGTAAATATTCCAACTATCTTAGTTATTCCTCCTACTATTAGAGGTCCTTTAGTCATAATAGTTCCTATTGACCAGATAAGTTTTCCTACAATCATAAGTACAGGTCCAAGAGCAGCTATAAAAAGACCGATACCTGCAATAATACCTTTTACTGGACCTGGAAGTGCATTAAGTCCATTTACCAGTTTTGTTAATATATCTACTGCTTTTCTAACAGCAGGCATTAAAAGTTCTCCAAAGGATATGGCTAATTCTTCTAAAGCAGATTGTAAAATCTTTAATTGACCAGCCAGGTTATCCTGCATAGTAGCAGCCATTTTTTCTGCTGTTCCATCTGCGTTATAAATGGCATCACTCAAACTGTTATAGTCTTTTTCACTGGCATTTATAATTGCCAGCATTCCAGACATGGCATTTTTACCAAATATCATGGATGCTGCTTGTGCTTTTTGAGTTCCATCTAAGTTAGCAAAGGCAACTCTAAATGTGCTTAGAGTCTCATCAAGTGAAAGCCCCTGTACATCTTCAATAGATAAGCCTAACATAGACATTCCGTTAATAACTTCTTTAGTTGGTGATGCGAGTCTTGTTAGTCCAGACCTTAAAGCTGTACCTGCTTGTGAACCCTTTATTCCTGCGTTAGCCATTAAACCTATAGCTACTGCAGTATCTTCAACTGAATATCCAAGGGCACCAGCAATAGGTGCAGCATATTTAAAGGTTTCACCCATTAATGAAACATTGGTATTGGCATTAGATGATGCAGCAGCGAGAACATCAGCAAAGTGAGACGAGTCTTCTGCTTTTAGACCAAAGGCTGTAAGGGCATCTGTGACAATATCTGAAGTAGTAGCTAGATCCTCACCACTTGCTGCAGCTAGATTCATAACTCCTTCAATACCACCAATCATATCTTTACTTTTCCAACCTGCCATGGCCATGTAGTTCATAGCCTCTGCCGCTTCAGATGCTGAGAACTTGGTCTTGGCTCCCATTTCACGGGCCTTTTCCCTTAGGGCATCAAAGTCGGACCCTGTTGCACCAGATACTGCTTTTACCTTTGACATGCCAGAATCAAAATCTGATGCAGTCTTTACAGCTGCTACTCCAAGACCTGCTACTGCAAGAGATACTGGCATCATTTTTCTTCCCACGTTTTCTATATTTTGCCCTGTGTTTTGCCATTTTTCTCCAGTAATAGCTATGTTTTGAAGGGTTTGATTAGTGGTTGCACCTTGCCTTTCTAGAGACTTTAAGGCTTGTTCTGTTTCAATAATCTCACGTTTAAGGGCATCATATTGCTCTTGTGAAATTTTACCTTCTGCAAGTGCCTGTTCAGCTTGTTTTTGTGCCTCTTTTAATGATGTTAGTTTATTCTTTGTTTCTTCTAATGTCTGACCTAACAGTTTATGTTTTTGTGATATAAGTTCAATGTTGCCAGGATCAAGTTTTAGAAGTTTATTGACATCACGAAGTTCAGATTGGGTATGTTTAATCTCCGTATTTACTTGTTTTAGTGCAGTTTGTAATTTGGTAGTATCTCCACCAATTTCAACAGTTATCCCTTTTATTCTATTTGCCAATATCTCACCTCCTCTTTAGAGATATATTTATTAGTATTTTTATTGATGTTTTTATCAATTTTTGCTATACTTATCTTGAGGTGATAAGTATGAATTTTGTAAAAGAATTATCCAACAAGACTGTATCCATTTCTGAATTTAATCGAGGCCTAGCTGGACGTATTTTCGATGATGTCAAAATGAACGGTTCTAAGGTCGTATTAAAAAATAACGCTCCTGAGTGCATTCTTGTTTCTCCTGATGAATATACGAAACTCATTGATGAGCTCGAAGATGCAAGAGATCTTATGCTTGCCAATACTAGGATGTCATCAATGAATAAATCCGATTTAATTTCTCAAGATGAATTTGAAGAAGCCTTTCATATCAATTTAAATGAAGTCTCTCCTCTTGATGAGGACGAAATCGAATGAACTATAAACTATCCTTTATAAAAGAAGCCATCCAAGACTATAAAGCCTTAGATGGATCTCAAAGAAAAATTGTCGATAAAGCACTTAAGAGGATCTTAATAAATCCTCTTCCTAATACTGAAGGTGGCTATGGCAAGCCTCTTTCTAACCTTTCTGATTCTAAGCTTGCTGGTCTTATGAAAATTAAACTTAAGAGTTCAGGTCTTAGGATCGTTTATAAATTGGAAAAATCAGATGATGAAGTTCTTGTCATTATTATCGGTGCAAGAGCCGAATCCAAAGTCTATAAAGATGCTGAAAAAAGAGTAGCTAAGCTTGAAGATTAAAACTTATCATAATCTTCTTGCGTAGCTACTTCTTTGTATTTATAGTCGTCATTATTCTTTTCTGTGAACATATCATTTACAAGTCCAATTGTTAGTAGGGATAAATCAGAAACAGAAAGACCAAGTTCCACTGCCCTTAGTAAAAACAAGGGTGTAGTCATTGGTCTTTCTGTTGGTCTTACTTTTTTTTAGGAACTTCTTCCGATTTTATATTAAGTCCCCACAACTCAATTAGCTGAGGTAGAATTTGATAAATTGAAAAGGTTGAGAAATTATCCAACCATTCTTCTGGATTATCTGGCACAGATTTATCTCCATGCTTTGCCATTACATAGGCTATATTTTCAAATAGTTCTAATGAGCCTATATCTAGATTGGATTTATCTTTATCATTTTTCTTCATGGATTTTTCAAGTTCCATTAAGTCTTTGAAGATATCTCTTCCAAATTTAAGTCTATAGATTCTTGGGATTGCTGCTGATGCACGGAAAACAACTTCTTTCCCATCAATTTGAATTTTCTTGGTTAGTGCCATATTTATTTACCTCCAACACTTGCTCTTGAAGGTGTTACTGTATTTTCTGTTGGCATATAGACTGACTTGTACCAACCATCATAAGTTTCCTTTGTAGTCTCTTCGCCTGTTCTAGCCTTTACATTTCCATTTGGAAGTGGTCTTGCTTGAATAGACAAGGTTTCTGGTTGGACTTCTCTTGATTCCTCGTTGGTTTCTCCTTCAAGAGTAGGTCTTGCTGCTGAGCAGTTATACATGACGTGACGGATTTTCTTTTGGTCACCATCAAACTCAAATAACAGTGCAAAGTTTGCAGTTTCAGAGTTTGAAGACTCAATTAGAACTTTATTGGAGTCTGATTTTTCCATCAAAACATCAGTCCTAAAGGATTCTGGAATAAGAGCGATTTCCAAATCTCCGTCATATCCCATATTGTTTGAAATAGTGTAGTATTCAATTCCATCTGCATAAAAGCTTTCAGGCTCTCCATTAGGATCCAATGAAATTGAAACAGCACCAGGCATTGGCACTGGTGTCTTATATTTAATAACGCCCTCTTCAGCTTTATCGAAGAGAGCGTAGTGAACATTACAAATATTAAATTTAACTTTATTAGCCATTTTTTACCTCCATAGTAAATTCATAGAGAACTTCATAGAGTCTTTCTGATTCAATCCAAACTTCAGATTTTTCATAATAGATTTTTTCTCTATCAAGTATCTCTTCTATTTTTTCTTCTAATTTTAAATCTTTCTTATCAGTGTAAAGTTCTAAGTCTATCTGGGTGTTTTTATAAAAGACTACTCCATCTGCACCAAAGTGTTTATTCTTTGGAAATAGATAGACAAAAAATGGTGGGTCTGGACTTTCTCCTTCAGCAAAGTGCGAGTATGCAAATGGAAGTCCTATATCTTCAATTATTTTTAATAGCTTATCCATCTTGTAATTTCCTCATTATGTTTTTTTCCAATTCTCTGATTCCTTTCTCCTCAGCTGGTCCAATGTGCGGCTTAGCAGATACTCTCCCACCCTGCCTTAGGACGTGACCTTTTTCAAGTAGATGAGCCAGTTGATATCTATTTCTTGAATGAACTACAAGTTCTATTGAGTTTGAAGTTTCTTTCATAGTTTTTACAGACCAAGATTTAGAATATTTCTTTGTTTCTCCAACTGGTGCATTTTCTTGTATGTCTTTTCTAATATTGCTACCAGCTTTTTTGACTTCCTTTTTGACTTCATCTGTTGCCATATCAGAATATTCTTCTAAGCCCTTCATTATTTCACTGGCGAGGTTTTCAATTTTTACATTCATCTACTCACCTTCCTACATCTAAACTTTATAAATCTGTTTTTATAGTTCATAAAGTCAATTGAGATGATATTGTACATTTCATCTTCAAATAGAATTCTGTACTCTGAAGTATTAATGTTCTTTAGACTATTTTGAAATCTTACAGTAAAAGAAATATCTGACCTATCTACTTCCATCCCAAGAAAAACTTCTTCGCCTTTACCTTGAAAAGAAATATAGGCTGATGTTGTTAGATAGTCCATCCATACTGATTTATGGTTACCAATTTCATCCACCTCAACATTTTTATTTTGAAAGGTTATTTTTCTATTTAAATCTGATATCCTCATTAGAACTCAGCCTTTCTCATTCCAAACAATAAAGCCCTTAGAGTTAAGTTTAGTTCAGAATAATCTGCCTCTTCTCTGTGTTCATAAAGATAAGCGGTCATATATAATACAGCTATCTTTCCATTTGGATTTTTAGAAAGTTCTTCTTCGCTATTAACCCTGGCTACATCCATGGAGTGTTTGATTGATGATTGGATGAGAGATTGAATCATCTCATCCTCATCATCAAAATCCACCCTTAAATAGGACTTTGCCTCCTCAAGAGTAATCATAATTTACTCCTTAGGCAGTAGCACCGATTTTTAATAGTTTAACTGCTTCTCTTAAAACTAAGATTCCATCTACTCTTTCTTTACCTAAGAAACCAACCATGCCATTTCCAGCAAATAGTTCCTTTAAGTCTTGGAAAGACCTATTTCCTCTATCTCCAATCTTGTAATAAGAAAAATCGCCAAATGCTACTGCTAATTTTCCTTTATCAGCTTTTGGAGCAAAGGCAGATGTATAGGCAGGATATCCTAAAAGTCTATCTGGTTCTCCATCTTTAAGTGATGGTTGCCAAATATATGCACCATTAACATCTTTAAGCTTTCTAATTTGAGCAACTGTTGCATCATTTAAAATAAAGGCTGCTCTCTTTCTATATGGTCTGTCTAAGGAGTAGACTAAATCAATTAGTTCATCTGCAGTAATTGTTTGAGTCTTTGTTGTCAGGCCAAGTTCTCCACCCTTTTTAGAGTCAAAAATTCCTGTAGGTTTATTTACTCCATCTCCATTTAGGAAGGCATCCTCTTCAGCATTTGCTAGTGCTCTAGTAAATTCTTCAGTGATGTATTTTTCTAGATTAAAGGCTGCATCATAGAGAAGCTCTTCAGTTACTTTAATTCCAACATGAAGTTTATGTGCATCAAGAGATACTTGATCAAATGTGCCATCTCCAAAGGTTAGTTGACCACCTTCTTCAACCCATAGGGCAGCTGGTTTTGTAGCTGCAATATTGATTTTATGAAGACCAGAAGTTTGAACTTTTGTAGCTAATTTTCTAACAATATTTTCATCTTCAAGACCGTTTACAATATCTGCTTCCATCTCTTCTGGAACTAAATATCCACCACTTTCATCTGTACCTACTTTTAATTCATTTGAAATATCTCTAAAGTTAGTTCTTAATGCTTTCATCATAGATTTCTTGTAGACATTTCTTGCTCTCATTGGTTTTTCTTCTTCATTAAAAAGAACAGGCTCATTTGTTAGTGCTTCACTAGTAGGTTTTTCCAAGGATTTATCCATTTCTTTCTCCCTCTTCTTTCTTTCAATTTCACGAGTATAATTCTCGATAGTTCTCTCCATCTCTTCATATGTCTTAAAGTCTTCATCAGACATTAGACCCTTTTCATCTTTCTTAGATTCAGCAAATGCCTTTGCCTCATCCCAAGCTTTAGTTCTCTTTTCCATTAGTTCTTTTAAGTTCATAATTACCTCCAAGTGTTTTTAATTTTGTTTAATCTTTCTTCTACCTCACTCATTGAATGAGTCTTTACTTCTTTATTTAGCTTTGTTAAAAGTGAATTTGTAACTGCTCGCCTTGAAAAGACCATATTAGTGACTTTTTCATCTTTTCTTTTGTCAGTGAGAGTTCCATCACAAAAACCCATCTCAATAGCCTTGTTCTTATCAAACCAAGTCTCTCCATCCATTAGATTAGAAATCTCTTCTCTGGACAAACCTGTCTTAATCTCATAGGCATTGATGATTGATTCCTTGACTTCCTTTAACATATCTATGGCTTTTTGCATTTCTTTTGAGTCACCAATGGCTACAGTTAAGGGGTTATGAATCATCATTAATGAAGTAGGACTCATCAAAACTTCAGTTCCAGCCATGGCAATAACCGATGCTGCTGATGCTGCAAGTCCATCAATCTTAATGGTCACATTTCCCTTGTACTCTAAAAGCATGGTGTAAATTCTCGATGCTGCTATACAATCTCCACCAGGAGAGTTGATCCATACAGTTATGTCTCCACTTTTATTTTTTAATTCTTCAAAAAAGAGCCTTGGAGTGATTTCATCATCAAACCAAGACTCTTCCGCAATAACTCCATCTATATAGAGTTCATTTGAATCCTTTTTCCAGTTCCAAAATATTTTATTTTTGTTCATTCTCGATATTTTTACCTCCATTTCTTTTACTCTCATAGAATGACCCTGCCTTATCAAGTGGTAGCATATTTCCATTTACAAGGTATAAGTCACCACCCTCTTCAGCTGATATCCTATCTAGATTTTCTAACTCTCTTATGTCATTTGCACTCATCCAGCCATTTTGTCTTCCTACGGCATATCCATTCATCCTTGATTCATAGTCTCCTCTTAGAAGTCCATCAAGGTTGAATTTAATAAAGTAGGATTCTTTTTCTTTCTTTGTTAGTAGTGCTCTTTCTAAGGATTGCTCCCAACGAACAATCCAAGGGTCAAGAGTGTATTTAACAAATTCAAGTGACTGCTGTTCTATATTTGAAAATGACGACTTCTCCAAGTCACCAATCATATGAGGTGGTATTCTGAATATTCTTGCTATCTCATTTAACTGAAACTTTCTAGTTTCCAAAAATTGGGCCTCACTTGGTGCTATTGCTATGGGTTGGTATTTCATCCCTTCTTCAAGTACAGCCACTTTATTGGCGTTCTTAGGCCCTTGAAAGGCTGCATTCCACGACGCTCTAACTCTTTCTGGATCTTTAATAATTCCTGGATGCTCTAAAACCCCGCCTGGTTGTGCTCCATTTTGGAAGAAAGATGCACCATAATCTTCACATGCCATCGCCATACCAATTGCATTTTTAGCCATGGTGATTGGTGAGTATCCAATAAGTCCATCAAAACCAAGTCCAGGTATATGAAGGATATCTTCTTTTAAGAGATAAACTTCTTCTGATTTGTGATTGTATTTATAGAAGATTTCTCCATCTTCACTTCTCATAACAGTCATCTTATTTGGCATTAAGGGATAGAGTCCTATGACCTCATTTCTGCCATTACGAATTATCTGAGCATAGGCATTACCCCAAAGTAGTAGATGGGTCATCAGTGTTTCTCTAAATACAAAGGAAGTCATCTCAGTATTTGGTTCATCATGAAGTAAGAAGTATAAAGAATGGTCTCTTGCTTTTTCTTTTGAATTTGAATTTTCTTTCTTGTATAGATGTAAGGGAAGTCCTGCTAAGGTTTCAGCAAGAACCCTCACGCATGAATAAACTGCCGTCATTTGCATGGCAGTAAATTCGTTGACATTTCTTCCAGCTGGTGTTCTTCCAAATAAAAAAGACGATGAAGATATCCTCTCCCCGTCTTTAGGTTTGTCTCTCGACTTACCTGCGCCCCTATGGGTGAATATTAAGTTTAAAATGTTTATATTACCACCTCCTAAATTTAGGCATAAAAATAGCACTCATCTAAAAGAGTGCTAAATATAATTTATTTTATTTCAAGTATTCCTAGATACTCATCTAATCTTTCATTAACATAAGACGCAAATAAGCTTTCCATTTCGCTCAAGTTATTTTTTACGTGATATTCATCAAATGCCTCATAATATTTTATTCTGTCGGTAAATTTAATATCTATCGGTGGAATACCCTCTTTCATAAGTTCGAGATTAACTAAAAGTCTGCCAGTCCTTCCATTTCCATCAATAAAAGGATGAATCCCCTCGAACTCTATATGAAATTTTGCAAGTTTAGTTATAATATGCTCACTTGATGCTTTATAATTTATTAAGAGTTCCTCCATTTTGGGCTCAATTAAATATGGTTGTACAGGTTCATGACTTGCACCCATTATACGAACAGGAACTTTTCTGTAAACTCCCCTATCTTCTTTTTTATCTCCTAATACAAGATAATGAATTTGCTTTATTAGACTCTCTGTCAACTCTCTATTTTCTTTAACTAAATCTACAACAAAGTAAAAAGCTTCTTTATGAGAAACCGCTTCTATATGATCTTTCAATGGTTTTTTATCAATAGTAAGCCCTCTAAGAACCATATCTGTTTCTCTTAAAGTAAGAGTGTTTCCTTCAATCGCATTCGTATTATATGTGTATTCAATCATGAAATCTTCTAAAAGCCTTGCAACCTCTCCCTCTGTAAGAGGTCTTAGAGTGTTTAATTTTGCTAATTTTTCATCAATTATTGGAAGAAGAGTTTTAGGCTTTGTAAATCTTTCATCTGTCGGCTTTATTGCATTTGATGGAATTTTCCATATTTTACCTTCTTTATATGCATTGGGAATTCTTCCTTCACTGCATAAAATTCTAACTCTTCTTTCTGATATGCCCCATTTTTTTGCAATTTCGCTTACTCCTGTAAACATAACTCTCCTCCTATTCATAATTTATGTTATTATTTCATCGGAATAATGTCAAGAGTATCGGAATGGAATATGCCAGTTTTAGGAATAATGCTAAGAGATATTAAAAAACAATCAATCCCCTATCATCATAAACAGATTCACTAGTATCATTACCACACCTTATAGCCCTATCAAGAGCCATGATTGTAGCAATTACTCCATCTATCTTTTCTGTAGATTTTTCCTTGTCCGCCTTAATGTTTCCAGCGGGATCAGTTCGTATGAAGATATTATCCATCATCCACCTTAGTACTGGATGACCCCCATGGGCTATTTTTCTTTCAAGGGTAAGTTTCATTAATTCTTTTGTTGGTGGAGACATATCTTTAAATCCTTGCCCAAAAGGAACGACAGTAAATCCCATGCCTTCTAAGTTTTGAACCATCTGAACTGCTCCCCACCTATCAAAAGCAATTTCTCTAATGTTATATATCTCACCTAGGTCCTCTATAAATTTTTCTATAAACCCATAGTGGACTACATTACCTTCTGTTGTCATAATATAGCCTTGTTTTTTCCATAGGTCATAGTTTACATGGTCTCTTTTTACTCTTAGATCGAGGTTGTCTTCTGGCAACCAAAAGTAGGGTAATATTTGATATTTATCTTCTTCATCCATCGGAGGAAAGACTAAAACAAAAGCTGTAATATCTGTTGTAGATGATAGGTCAAGACCTCCATAACAAACTCTGCCTTTTAGTTCTTCTTCATTAACAGCAAAATTACATAGGTCCCACTTTTCCATAGGCATCCACCTAATTGCTTGTTTAACCCACTGATTTAATCTTAACTGTCTGAAGGCATTCTCTTCAGTTGGATTTTGCTTAGCCGATTCACAGGCTTGTCTTACTTTTTCTACAGGAACTGTAATTCCAAGAGATGGATTTGCTTTATGCCATACTTTTTCATCTGTCCAATCGTCTTCTCTATCGGCTCCATAAATCACAGGATAGAATGTTGGATCAGTTTTTCTACCTTCAATTATGTCGACTGCCTTTTGATGAGTCTCATAGCAGATTGATTTGGTATCTGTTCCTGCAGTTGTTATAAGAAAATATAAAGGTTGAGTTCTTGCATCTCCAGAACCTTTTGTCATAACGTCAAAAAGCTTTCTATTAGGCTGAGTATGAAGTTCGTCAAAAACCACACCATGAATATTAAATCCGTGTTTAGAATAAGCCTCTGCAGATAAGACTTGATAAAAAGAATTGGTCGGCTTATATATCATCCTCTTTTGAGATGCTAGAATTTTTACTCTTTTAGATAGGGCTGGGCTCATCCTTACCATATCAGCTGCAACATCGAAGACAATAGTTGCTTGTTGTCTATCAGCAGCACATCCATAAACCTCTGCTCTTTCTTCTCCATCACCACAAGTTAAAAGAAGTGCTACAGCAGCTGCAAGTTCAGACTTTCCCATCTTCTTTGGTATTTCAATATATGCTGTATTAAATTGTCTATATCCTGTATCTTTTACAATTCCAAATAAGTCTCTTATGATTTCTTCTTGCCAGTCAATAAGCTTGAAGTCTTTGCCTGCCCATCGACCTTTTGTATGCTTCAGACATTCTATAAAAGTGACAGCATAGTCTGCTTTGTTTTTATCATATCGGGATGTTTCAAGCATAAATCTACTTGGTTTATATTTCATTTGACCTCCTTCCTTGAAAAATAAGCATAAAAAATAGCCACCTGATTGTGACTTCTACTACGACAAATAGAGCCTAAACTCTATTTGGATTTTTATTTTATCTTTGTCTTGCTATGTTTAATTCTTTGTATGCTTTCTTAAGTTCTCTTTCTAGTGTTTCTGATTCTGCAAAAAGTTGAAATTCTTCATCTGTTAAATTTCCTTTTGATACTTCCCAAAGTTCTTCATGAACTTGGTCTGCACATTTCTTTGCTGTTCCTGCTATGTCTAGAAGGTTAATGGCTGCTCCAATCTTGCCTTCTTTTGATTTTTTTATTGAGCTTTCTGCGTATCTTTTGCAAGCTTTTACTTCTGTTTCTAATCTTTCTAAAAGGTCTTTTTTCATGGTAATGTTCTCCTTCTCTTTTGTTGTACACATATTCCCGTACAAGAAGAGATAAGTCAAGCAATTATCTTGCTTAACTTTCTTTTTTTCTCTTAGTTTCTCTTGAAAAGGAGGGCTGGTGTATATTCTTTTTCTTCTTTGTTTTCTTTAAAGTTCCAATTAGTCCTTCCTGTATCTATTTCAATCAAGTCTATAGGAAAGTACCCTTTTATTTTAAAACTTTTTAACCCTTTCATAAGACCTGTTGACTGGTCTGAAATTGTAAATTCTTGTATTCCAAATCTTTCAAGATTCTCTATCATATCTTCGTGATTATCTACAAATCCAATGTCATCAAAGTTTATGATGTCTCGCCCTATCCTTTGGGATTCCCTATATGCCCAATAAAATCTGTAACTGATTTTATTTTCTTCGAATTCTTCTTTTTCTTTAATGTTTTCTAACAATTCAATCTTTTTCATTTTTGTACCTCCTCTTTTGTTGTACACATATTCCCGTACAATAGAGGAATAGTCAAGCAATGTATGGTTATTTAATTAGATTTTTCAATTATATCCTCCCTAAAAATTACATTTAACATCGAACCATTATCCCATTTTACTAGGATTGATCCAAGGGCATCCACTCCATAAACTGTACCTAAAGTTCCAACTGGTGGAGCCTGTTCATCTTCCATTTGGATTAGTTTTACTCTTGTGCCTACTGGAAATGTCTCTTTCAATTTTTGTATAATTTCCCTTGAAATCATCTAATCACCTCACATACATATATCACTCAATCTAGGATTTATATCAAGTCTTATTGGCAGTATTTATAAGTCTTTTGAAAATATATATAGCGCATGGAAGAGCAATTCCATTGCCCCACATTTTATATTCTGCAGAATCAGTATGAGGGTTTTTAAGCCATTTTAATATCTGCTTATCTGTTTTCTTCTTTTTAAGACCTTTTATTTCAGCATCCTTATCAAAAACTTTTCTCCAGAATTTAAGGTCATCATCTGTAGGATTTTCAATACCTAAGTTCTCACTCCACTCATCTGGAAAGCCCTGCAATCTTCCACACTCTTTTGGAGTAAGTCTTCTTACAAGCTTATCTTTTACTAGTGGTGGATCTTTATAATCAGTGGCAACTAAAGAAGATGATATATTCTTGTCTGCTTTTGTAAAATGAGAATTTTTACTCATGGTGTAGATGTCCTCTACAATTGCAACTCCACCTTGATTTCTTGTCGGAGTATTTCCAGACGTATCGATAGTTCTTGAAATGTCACATTCATAAATATTGTGTCTTTCATTTTTAGTGTTTTCTGAAGTTTGTCTTATGTCATACACTACAAAAGGTTGATTATTACCGCCTTGGCCAAGATTTGATGCAAGGGTTGGGCTTTCTTCAAGTGGACCAACATATCTTGCATCCTGCCCATGGTTTTCATATACCAGTGGAGGGTTTCCAGCCTTTGCTCTTAGAGTTCCAGATTCTTCATCATAAAAATCCATTCTTTCTCCACCTTGGTCATTTAAACAGATTGTTTTATTAAAGCTTTCTTTAATGGCTCTGGTATTTCTTTTCCCTTTCTCGCAGCCCTCTGAAGTATCCCCTGACATGCTTTTTTGCTCAAATAATATTTCTCTGGAACTTCCTCCATCAAGATCTGCGACAAGGAAGATTCTTCTCCTTCGTTGGGGTACTCCAAAGTATTTAGCATCAAGCACTCTCCAAGCAAGGGAAAAATTATCCCCCAGGATTTCTCCTGCACTTTGCCATCTCGAAGGTCGAGGAAGCTTAACTGTGGAATCTTTAATTCTTGTAATTTCTTCAAGGACGCATCTAAAGTCCTCTCCTTTGTTAGATGAGAAGGCTCCTGGCACATTTTCCCATAGTAGGTATCTTGGATACTTACCATTAGTTTTACACCTCATTTCTTTTATAACTCTTATGGCCTCATAAAAAAGGTTAGATTTTTTCCCTTCAAGTCCCGCCCTTTTACCCGCAATAGATAAATCTTGGCAAGGACTGCCAAAGGAGATGATATCAACAGGTTCAATTTTAGACCCGACGATATCTTTTATATCTCCTAAATGTTTAACTTGGGGTAGGTTTTTCTGTGTAACTCTTATTGGAAAAGGCTCAACTTCTGATGCCCATAAAGGTTTAATGCCAGTTTTTATTGCAGCTAGTGGAAAACCTCCACTACCATCAAAAAGTGAGCCAAGGGTTAGCTTAGGATTCATCTTTAACTACCTCTGAATATTTATATTCCTTACCTTCTCTTAGTAGCCTTATATCTTTATCACTACCAACTAAATTTAAATATCTTTTTACTGCTACATCAACAAATTTAGGTTCTATTTCTATTCCATAGCAGATTCGATTAAGCTCCTCACAGGCAATTAATGTAGATGCACTTCCTAAAAATCCATCAAGGACTAAGCCATTTGTTTGAGTTGATTGCTTTATTAAATAAGCAATAAGTGGTACTGGTTTTGATGATGGATGACCACATCCTTCTTTTTCAGAATCTTTAATTCCATCAAATTCAAAGACTGCTGTTTGCTTTTGATCTCCATACCAGTTGTGTTTTCCATCTTTTCTCCAACCAAAGATAATAGGCTCCATATTAAATTTCCAATCTGTTCTCATGAAAGGAGCTCTTGGTTTTTTCCAAATAAGCCCTGCACCAACTTTAAAGCCTGCATCTTCAAAAGCATCATAGAAAACTCTAGCTTTCATAGTTGCATAGAATTCATAAATTGATGCATCCTTAGCCATTGCGTCTTTAAAGTTTGTAAAGACCTTCATTAAAAATTCATAGGCCTCTTTATCATTTAAGTTGTCATTTTTAATCGTTCCCGATTTATTTTTCAAATCTACAAAATATGGTGCATCTGTACATACTAAATTGACCTTAGTTTCACCTAGTAACTTTTCAAAAGTATCCCATAGAGTAGAATCTCCACAGATAACTTTATGTCTTCCTAGAGCCCATATATCTCCTTCTTTAGAAAAAGTTGGTTTATTTAGTTCTCCCTCAATATCAAAGTCATCTTCTTTTGCTTCACTACCTAAATCAAAAAGCTGACCCAGTTCTTCTTCCGAAAAACCTGTCAGCTCTACGTTAAATCCATATTCTTCTAATGATTCTAGTTCGATTTTTAGTAATTCTTCATCCCAACCAGCATCAAGACTTAACTTATTATCAGCAAGAACATAAGCTTTTCTTTGTGCCTCTGTGAGATGATTTTCTAAAATACATGGAACTTTCTTTAGTCCTAGTTTCTTAGCCGCTAGAAGTCTGCAATGTCCTGCTGTAATAACATTCTCATCTGAAATTAAGATAGGATTTAAAAATCCAAATTCTTTTATAGATGCAGCTACCTTATTTACTTGTTCGTCAGTATGCGTTCTAGCATTACTAATATATGGGATGAGTTCATCTACATTTTTTAATTCATATTGTAATAGTCCTTCTTTCATTAGATGAGCCCCCACTTTGCAAATTCCTCAAAACCACCAATAGATTTTACATAGTCTTCGGCAATTTCTACTATTTCTTCATAGGCTTTACCACCAACAAATTCATCTCCAATGGCACAGGATAATTCTATATCCCTATTTTCCTCTTGTGCCTTTAGATGGGCGTAGATATTGACCGATACATCTGCCTTAGATAGGTCTTTACCATGTAGTCCACCACCAGTTACTCCTCTTCCCATGTCTGAGCCGAGTTTTCTATTAGTTGCTCCAGTATCAACATTAAACCCTCCAGTCCAATCCCCCAAAGGATTTACAATTGCTCTTGGATATATAGATTTTAAGATTTCTGTAGATACATTTGACTGGCAGATGATGAGTTTATCTCCATCAAGGATGTATTTCCCATCGTAGGGATAATTAGAATAGATTTCACGAGCAATTATAGATAGTTTCTTTTCTTCATCTGATGTGGGTACTCCCTTAAAGATTCCATTGTCACCACATCTTATCTTTTCTTTTTGATTATTTGAAAGTTGGATATCCTGCTCTACTATTTTAATATCTGCTATGACATCTCCTGCTATTCTATTAATAGCTGATTTGATTTCTTCAACATCTAACTTGCAGTCCGTTTCTATAATCACATGACAGTCTCCATGTCCCAGTAAAACTTCAACTGCTATTTTAGGATTATCTTTTTCTTTATATGCTAAATCTACAATTGCACCAGCAATACAATCTGCCTGTTTGTCAGGGTGCTTTGGATTTACTTTTTCAAACATTTAATCACCTTACTTTCTACTCCTTAGTAATTTTTCCATCATATCTTCTCCATAGTCCTCATAGACTTCCGTGCAGTTTTCTTTAACTATGTCATAAATCTCATACCATAAAAGATTAGCTGTCTTTTGAAACTGGCTAGACATCTGTACAAATGGAGATGCAATAACTCCTCCCGTAGTAGGATGCTTTCCTAAAAGTCCAAATTGACTTATTGCCTCTTCACATTGAATATATCTTGCAAAAGCCTGAGAGTATGATTCTAATAATCTTGGATTTACTAAGTTTTCACAGTTCCTCTGTTTTAACCAACTCCAAGTCTCTTTATATATTTCATCAGCACCAAGTGGTATTCCATTCTTTTGCTTTGCTGATAGATAGTCACTTGGTGTAGGCATATCGGTTCCATCAAGAACTGCTCCGTTTGGTAAGTCAACTGCATCTATTTCTTCTGGAGTGAATGTTGGAATATCATTCATTAATATTTCTACTTTTTTACCTTTTTCTATTTTTTCAGCAGCAGGCTGTGGTTTCCCTCCTGCTTTTACTCTTCTTCCACCTCTATATGTTCCGTCCTTAGCGATAGTATCACCTCCAATATAGTTCTATTTCTTTTCTCATGTATGTTATTGACTTTGATTAGTTCTGTGTTATAATTAATTTAACAGAACCTCTCCACGCTTAATGTAGATTTTCTACATGCGGACCACGGAGAGGGCTTTTTTTATATTAAGGAGAACTTATATGACATTAAAACCCGCTTTAAACTACGAAGATCAAATTACCAAATTAAAAATTGACCATAACTTAAAAATCAAAGATGAAGTTTATGCAACAGAAATTTTGAAAAAAGTAAATTATTATAGACTTTCAGGTTATGGTATTGGTCTTAAAAAATATAATAATAAAGAGCATTATAAGGATCATATTACTATCGAGCATCTCTTTAATCTTTATTGCTTTGATAGCCAATTTAAAAACAACCTCATTAGAACTATTGAGCAAATTGAAATAGAGCTTAGAACTCAAATTGCTTATCATCTAGCTATGACATATGGTTCCGATGTACTTATGCGCGAAGATAATTTCATTCATAAAACGAATAAAAAAGGTCAAACCATATATTCCATCATAAATGAGAATCTGAGCAACGAAGTTGACAGGCAAAAGAATAAACCATTTGTTAAACACCACCTAAGAAAATATGATGGAAAGTTTCCAATCTGGGTATCCGTTGAACTCATGTCTTTTGGAAATTTATCGTCTTTGTTTAGTATTCTTAAGGATGAAGATCAAAAGGAAATTTCTAATTATTACAACACAGATCCTAAATATTTAAAAAATTGGATTCTATGTCTCGTTGAAGTAAGAAATATTTGTGCCCATTACACTCGACTTTATAATATGCCTTTAAAAGAAACTCCCCGTCTTTATTCTGAAAACGAACAATATAAAGGCAAACAAAATAAAATATTCCCCATTCTTTTAATCATAAAGAGAATTTTAAACTCAAACGACCAATGGGAATCCCTTTTAAAAGATTTAGAAAATACCTTTAATAAATACCAAGGCTACTTCAACTATAAATTTATGGGTTTTCCTCCTAATTGGAAAGATATTCTTTAATAGGGTCTTTGAACCCGTTTTTTTGTGCGTGAGAGGGCGGCACCGTTGGTAGGGAAATCAGCTTTTAAGATAACGACTCCCCCTCCCCACGTAAAACTATCCTCCAAACCTATCTCCACTCTTTGCATGAATCTTTGAGTGACAAGATTTACAAAGACTCATAAGATTATCTTCGTCATTAGTTCCACCACGAGAAAGAGGAAGTATGTGATGTACTTCCTCTACCTTTGTCATTCTATTTTCTTTTAAACACATTTCACAAAGTGGATGCTCTGCTACATATCTTTTTCTAATAAGTCTCCACGCTTTTCCATAACGCTTATGGGTTTTAGGATCTCGTTTATATTTTTCATATTTTCTGTTGTATTCTTTCTCATGTTTCTTGCAGAATCGTCCATCAACTAATTCAGGACAACCTGGATGTGAACATGGTCTCTTAGGTTTTCTCGGCACTTTATCACTCCATAAAGAAAGCCCTGAAGATTAAATCTCCAAGGCTCATTTTATTATTCTTTTGCTATTCTAACTATACTACAACTACTTACTCTCATTCTATCAACTTTACTCTCCACTTGACTTTTTTCTCAGAAGAAAATATAATTTAGTTAGAAAGTATGAATTTCTAACTAAGGAGGTTTCGTTATGTTAGTTGAACTAAAAGCTAAATCACAAGTTACTATCCCAAAAGACATAGTAAACTCTATGGAATTAAATCAAGGCGATCAATTTGAAGTCATAGAAGATAACGGAAAAATTGTACTTGTTCCAGTTGCAATCTATCCAGAACACGTCATAAAAAATTTAAAAGCTGAAGTAAAAGAAATTAAAGAATCTATAAAAAATGGGACTCAACCTGTTTTTGATTCTATCGACTCTCTATTCGAGGAGTTAGACAAGTAATGTCCTATAAAGTTACTTATTCAAAAGCCTTTAAAAGGCATTACAAAAAACTATCTGATACTGAAAAGAAACAGACTAAAAAGAAGCTTAAATTTTTCGTAGAAAATCCTAATCACCCATCTTTAAGAACTAAGAGAATCCAAGGTACAGATGGAATATGGGAGTCTTCTGTTAACATGGATATTCGAATTATTTGGTTCTACGAAAATAATGAGTTGATATTTCTTTTAGATATTGGACACCACGATATCCTGGACAAGTTTTAAATTTAATACTATAATAAAAACACGAATTGAAAACGAAAGTTTTGCGGGTGATGCATTTATGCGTCACCCGATTTTTTTATACTTCTATATTTTTTAAAGCCTTACTATGCAATCTAAAAATATGCTGAATTGAGTAATTCATCTCAACCGCTATCTTCTCCCAAGATTCAAAACAAAGATATCTTTTTTCTAAAACTACTTGAAGTTCTTTATCTTCAATCTTTTTTATTGTTCTTACGATTTCTTTTTTCAAGTCTACCAACTTGTCTATATCCCTATTAATCTCTTCTTGGAGATCTACAATCTTAACAATAGTATCTTCAAGTTTTGATGGTCCTCTATTAGGACTCTTAGGCATATCTGATAAGGTCGATGTAGCTTTTGTTGCTAGAGCGTTGAGTGATTCAACTTGCTCCAGCTTTGAGTTTATTCTCTTGTCTAAATAAAAAGCTTGTTTTAAATATTCTTTTGCATTCATTTCTTACCTCCATACGTTTTTGAGGTAAGTTATCCATATAACTTCTACTCTTGTATTAATCTTAGCAAATTTTGATAGTGACATTCTATGACATCAACTCTCTAGATTCGCTTTTACTGCATCTATAAGTGCAGCTTGTGTCTTGTTCTTATTTTCTAATGCTTTCATTACATCTTCATCAATGGTTTCCTTTGCTAGGATATGATGAATCACAACTGTTTCTTTCTGACCCTGCCTATATAGTCTGGCATTGGTTTGCTCATAAAGTTCTAATGACCAAGTAAGGGAAAACCAAATAAGTGTTGAGCCACCTGCTTGTAGGTTTAATCCATGACCAGCAGATGCTGGATGGATAATGGCTACAGGAATCTTACCTTGATTCCATTCTTTAAAGTCCTCACTTGTCTTAAGCTCTCTTACATCAAACCTATCTTTTATTCTTTTTAAATCCGACTTGTACCAATAAGCTATCAGAACAGGTTTACCATTTGCACCTTCTATTAAATCTTCTAAAGCATCAAGCTTTCTATCATGAATATGAATCATATTTTTATCTTCATCATAAACAGAGCCTGATGCCATTTGCAGTAACTTATTAGAAAGGGCTGCAGCATTAACAGCATCTATATCTTTATCCTTAATATTAACAACCAAGTCTTTTTTTAAGGTCTCGTAGATATCTCTTTCTTTATCTGATAGATTTACAAAAACTTCATTGTTTATCTTCTTTGGCATTTTTAGATAGTCTTCAGCTTTCATAGAAACTGTGATATCTGATATCTTTTCATAGATTGCATCTTCAGCAAAAGGAAGTGGCTTATAGGAATAAATGATTGGTCCGTTTCTCTTATCTGGTTTGAAGTAGATTTCCCTGTACTGACCAATGAATCTTCCAAGTCTCTCTCCCATATCAAGCAGTCTAAACTCAGCCCATAAGTCCATTAGGCCATTTGATGATGGAGTTCCAGTAAGACCAACTATTCTTTTTACCTTTGGTCTAACTTTCATCAAAGCTTTAAACCTCTTTGACCTATGAGATTTAAAAGATGATAATTCATCTATTACGATCATATCGTAGTTGAAGGGTATTTCACTCTTATTTATTAACCAGTCTACATTTTCCCTATTGATTAGATAAATATCTGCCTGCTTATTTAATGCTTTTATTCTTTCTTTTTCACTACCTATGACCACTGAATATTTTAAGATATCAAGGTGAGACCATTTTTCTATTTCTTCCTTCCATGTATCTCTAGCAACTCTTAATGGTGCTATGATTAGAACTTTAGAAATTTCAAAAGAATCAAAGAGTAAGTCTTTTATAGCTGTTAAGCTTATAACCGTCTTGCCAAGCCCCATGTCAAGTAGAAGTGCTGATTCTTTGTTTTCTTTTATAAATTCAGTAGCATAGCTCTGATATTTATGTGGAGTGTATTCCAATTAGTCACCTCCAATCCTCTTTATTATTTCATCAATGTTTTCTTTGGTATCAAGAACATAAACCTTAAAACCTAAGTTTTTGAATTGCTTTATTCTTTTTTTCTGAATTGGTCTTGGTTCTCCTCCAGGTCTTTTTGTTTCCACAAATCCTATCTTTCCTTTAGGTAGAAGTATTATCCTGTCTGGTATTCCCGTCATTGAAGGAGATGTAAACTTAAGACATAGACCCTTATTCTCTTTTACTCTTTTAACAAGGGCAGATTCAATCTCTTTCTCTCGCAATTTTCATACTCCCTCCATGCGTTCTCAAAAGTTATCATACAATCATAACAAGCACCCTGACTTTCTAAATAATTTTTAATCAGTCTTTTCCAGCCCTTAAATTTCCCTGTTTTATTTTTAGGAAAGTCTCTATCTTCCTTCATATCTCTTGCTAAATCTCCTCTTGGAGACTTTTCATTTAAGTGATTTTTCATCATGTAGTTATAGAAATTCATAAATCCTCCATTTTTTTTAAGTGTTGTATAGTGTAGCTATATATAAACCTTTTACACGAGATAATAAAAATAATATATAAAAGAAAGTAGGCTATAACTATTCACACCATACAAAATGCGTATATTAAGCCATTTTACTGTTAAGTCAAGTGTAAATAGTCATGTCTTTTTGTAGTTTAGTGTATACATTTTTCATTAATTAAGAAAAACTTTTTTCTCTACAATCATCTTTATTTAGCCTATAAATGCTACACTAAGATGCATTTATAAAAAGTCGTCTTCCGACTCCATTAAATCATTGATGGTTATACCACCCCATTCAATTCCCCTATTTGTCCTTTTCTTTTCATAACCTTCTGCTATAAGGGCTCGTGAAAAATCTCTATTATTCCTAATGTATTCTCCATTTGAACCAGCCCACTCACGATAAACTTGATATAACCTTGCACTCATCTCTTTATAATTTGTTCCTTTTATGCATTTATCTGAAATAAAATGGTTTATCCAGTCATTTTCTTCTTTATATGATCTTTTAGCATCATCTACAACATTACACTTTGGATATTTAAAGCCTGCATCTATATATTCTTTTGCTCCTTCAATCATCCACTGTAGAATTGCCCCACCTGCTTTTTCTAGAAGCTTATCTATATAGTCTGTCTTAGGATTTTTAATAGCTACAGAAAATGGAGCCACCTCAATTCTTCTCCAAGTTCCTCGATCATTAGAGCCCACCTTTGGTAGATGATTTGTATAGAGAATAGTAGAATGCGTTGGCGTAAATGAAAAGGGTGCATAGTATTTTCTTTCTGCTGAAATATCATCAACACTTGCTATCTGCTTTAGCATAGAACTTGACAGTCTTTGACCCTCTTCTGTTTCAGAGGCTAGAATAAATCTTTTGCCACATAACTCTGCAAGATCAACCTTCACATTCTTTGCTCTTGTTGTTAAAGACTCAGCTGGGATTTTACCTGCATAGTCTCCAAGAACATGAGCCTCAGAGTTAAAAACAGTAGACTTCCCATTTCCTCCATCTCCGTAAGCTATAAGGAGTGCTTCTTCATAAACATGACCTATTAATGTAGACCCTGCATGGAACTTTAAAAAATTAATAAACTCATCATCTCCACCAGTTACATCCCTTAAAGTAGCTATCCACATATCCATATTATCCTTACTTGGAGCTAGGGCAGTCATCTTCGTGCAATAGTAAGACGGGTCATGCTCTTTTATTTCACTTGTTTTTAAATCAATAACTCCAACAGGTGTATTTAAAATAAAAGCATCTGCATCAAGTTTTTCATTTTTAACTTCTAACAACGACTTAGCTAGTTTTAATATTCCAGATACTTTTCCGTGGTCGTTCATTTTTTTAGCAAAATTGAGATAGGCTTTTGCAGTATTTACTTTTAACTTTGCTTGTGCCTTTTCTTCCTTATTTCCCATCATTTCAGCATCTGCTAATTCTTGATAGGTCTCTTTAAATTCAATGCTTGCATTTTCTAAAACTTTTTTGGCAGTCTCCATATAAAGACTCATTACTTTTAGTTCAGAATCTTCCCATTTCTTGCCCGTCCAATAAAGCCAGCCTTGAGATATCGTGTAGATAGCTTTATCTTTGTTATGCTTAGTAAAGATTTCAGCCATTGCTATATCTGTAAGTTTCTCAGGCTTATATTCCTCATATCTTTCATTGTATTCTTCTGGTGGAACATAATCTTCACTTGCAGCTACCTTTTTATAGAACTTACAAGCAGACTTCCATATTTGTTCTAACTCCTCATCTTCTAGTGGTGGAGAACAAAGGCTGGCTTTTTTATCGAATAGTTCTCTCGCCTCATCTGTCTTTCCATATCGAATTAGAACCCTACCAGCAAAATGGTTCATAGTTGAATTTCTAGAGCCTTGCTGAATTAAGTCTTGAGAGTTATCGAAGTCTTCAAAGTCATCTTTTAGAATTTCTGTTATATATTTTCTTCCCCTAACTATTTCAACAGCAGGATTCTTAACTCCAAAGAAAAACCTCGCTCCATCTAAGGCATTACCATCAAAGAAAGTATAAGTCTCCGCCAAGCTTTCTTTTATTCCTACATATTCAGCTAAATTTGTAATCTTAGGAATTGGAAAATATATGTGCATTCTTGGTCTTGCAGCTTTCCCATTTTTTTCTTTTCTATGGTTTCTGCTGTAAACTATGACAAATTTAACTCCGTCAAATATTCCCTTCAAATCATTAGCTGAAATCCAATCGTCTGGATTTTCTGAATGGTCGTTGTCTATATCCATGGGAACACATTCTGACTCTATAAAATTATCATTGGACCTGTATGAATTTTTATACTTAGCCATTACATGATCAAAACTCGCAGCTTTCTCAAATGACCTAACATCTACTGCATTGACCTCATTTGGATAAACACAATTTGACTCCACTCCTATTTGATTTGAGGCATATATTTTCAATTAGGATACCTCCTTTATATATCGAATCTTCATTTTCCTCTTCTCAGCAATCTTTATTTCTTCTGCCATTCCAGTGCTTATATAGTCACCAAAGACCCATACTTCTTTACATTTTCCAAGAAGGACATAATTAAAATGCATGGCAAGTCTTCTCTCACTTTCATCACTCATAAACTGAGGAAATAAAAGATGCGGTGCTATGGGTATATTTCCTTTATCCAAAGCATAGCGAGAATACTTCTGTGCCTTGATTACATTATTTTCTACATCTCCAGAAAATGGACTGCAGATATATACCAAGGGATAGTATCTCTTCTCTGCATTTTTAATTGCTTGATAAGGAGTGGGGTCCTTGCACCCACTCCTGTTGTATAATTCTTTATTCATAAATATCCCTCATTGTTTCACTACAAGTATTACAGCAAACTTGGGTAGAAAATAAATCGCCATCTTCCAATACTTTATTTAATTCTACTCGAACTTCTTTTCCGCACTTTGGACAGGTGCAAAATACATTCTCATCATTTATTTCAATGCTTACTTCCATGGCATCATTTATTTTTTCTTTAACATAAAACATGAATAACCCTCCCTTAGTCTTTTTTATAAAATTCACTTTCAAATCCATCTGCATCTAAGATAAGTCCAGGTGCCCAACTAGGAACTATGGACATAATTTGATTTACTTCCTCGATACTAGATGAATCACTTTCTATAACAACTTCGTCATGAATATGCATGACGATATTAAATCCTTTTTTCTCAAGTCTCATCATAGACTCAGCGAGAATATCCCTTGCGATAGCTTGAACTATATTCTCAGCAAATTTCCCGCCGTAAGATTCAATCTTATCCCACTTATTTCCTACTACGATTCCTTCATAGACTATTGACTCTCCACCAAATCGATTCATCCCTATTTTTGCTTTTGGATAAGCAAGTCTTCTTTTTGAGGGTAGTTCTATGAAAAGAATGCCTTTTTCATAGCTAATAACTAGGCTCTTATATTCTTCTTTAGTTCTAGTCTTTACAACTCTTTTTACGACTGAATCTATGTCCCACCAAAGACTCACTATATTTGGATTAGCCTCTCGCCAGGAATCAACTATTGATTGAAGTTCATCTTCAGATAAACCCATCTCAATACCACCCATTGCTTTAAGAGCACCTAAGGCTCCTTGATAACCACAGTTGTGAACTAATTTCCCTGATACGGTAAAACGGTTATTCTTTCCGGCATTTCGTATATCATAAAGTCTAGTCTTGCTTCTATACCTTTCCAATTTTTTCTTTTCTCGAATACAGCTAATTCTGCATCTTCTATAATTTCGTCTCGGCTTAATCCTTTTGAAAGTTTCCTTATAACAACACTTCGTGCATAAGGCCAGTATTTTTGATGAAATTCTGTTAATACAGTATTTCTCTTGTTCGAAGCATTCTCTATACGAGTCGCAAATCTTAAGTTGCCTCTTTCGTAATGCCCATTGTTGTCTATTCTGTCTATTTCTAGTTCTCTTTTTGGCAATCCAAATCTTTCTATTAAATAAAGACCTGCCTCTAGAATTGATGGAAACTTGAATTTTATTCCTCTTTCTCCATAGTTTTTGAACTCTGGATCTTTTTGGTTGGTACACCTTTGCTTTGCTGCTGTTAGCCTTCTGTCCAACCATCGTGGAATTTGTCTTGGCTGGGAGCAAGCTTGACATCCTTTTGACCTTCCTGTTGTTAAATTTCCCCTGTCTTGCCATTGAATGCTTCCACAGCCTTGACATCTTGTGAGGACATAACAAGAATTCCAATTTTTCGCCCATCTTTTTTCTGGACTTATAATCTTCACGCACCCGTATTGCTCTCCTACCATCTCCTGATTGTAGGAGATGTGCTCCGCTGGCGGCAGCTTCTCCAAATTGTATTGGCTTTTCTTGCCCCTCAATCCATACGATATGGTCTTTTGTTGCTCTAAGCCCATCATATTCAATCACTTCTCCTATCCCCTTATATATAACTCCATCATGTGAAACCCAGTTTTCTCCATCCCATAATTTATGAGCTTTTGTAAGTTTTTCTATAGGAACTAACCCCTTATCTGTAAGAACCAACTCGCCTTCAGCAATACAAGCTAAAGTCGCTATCTTTCCTTTTTGTCTGAGATGTCCATTTACTCCATGCTTTTCAACTGGTACTCCAAACATCCTCGATGCCGTTCTGCAATAGATATCTTCTCCATTTTCAAAGGCATCTAGCACCCATTGTTCTCCTGCAATCCATGCGAGGACACGAGCCTCGATTGCTGAAAAGTCTGAAATAATAAACCTTGAGCCTTCTTTTGGTATAAAGGCTGTCCTTATTAATTGGGATAAAATATCAGAAGGGGATTCATAGAGAATTTCCATAGTTTCATAATCTCTATTTTTTACAAGACTTCTAGCTAGGTCTAAATCTTTTAGATTGTTCCTTCTTAAATTTTGAACTTGAATAAGCCTGCCTGAATATCTTCCAGTTCTATTTGCTCCATAAAATTGGATCAGACCCCTTGCTCGATTATCTTTTCCTTTTACATTTTTCATAGCATCATATTTTCTAACTGAAGACTTAGATAATTCCTGTCTAAGTTCCAATACTTCTTTAATATCTCCTTCAGCATTTTTAAGAGCAGACTCTACATCTTTCTTAGCTAAAGAATCTATCTCTAAGCCTTTTTTATTAAGCCATTCTTTAAGCTGTAAGGGAGAATTTGGATTCTCAAGGTTAGTTAACTCTATGGCTCTATCCATGTTTTCTTCTCGTAAGATTTCATCAAATTTAATAGCTGAATCAACTAAAACTTCATCAATTAAAATTCCTCTGCCGTTGATGTTTTGGTCTATCCAGTAGTTTTCCCATTCTGATTGAGGCATAGGGAATGCTGATAATTTTTTCTTAATCGCCATTTCTGTTTCCACATCTCTTTTGTTATATTCCTTGAAGGTAGACCACTTTTCTAAATCATGATGTGGTAGATTTCTTGTCCTCATACCATTGGTTTTAGTAGGTTTACATGGAATAGAAAAATATCTTATAAGGGCCTTGCCTTCATTCATCTTTTGCTTATCTAGCTTCAAAACCTCTCCTACTTTTTCAAGAGATAGAGGTAGACCAAGATAAGCTGACCAAATCATGGTACAATACCAGCCTTGAGGTTTTAGTCTCTTACCTAAAAACCTAGATAGACACACCCTTTCAAAGTTTGCATTAAAGGCCCACTTTTCTACGCTTTCATCACTAAGTGCTGCTAATATTTCTTTAGGAATAATCTCTCCACTTGCTAAATCTATGACCTTAACTTCTTCATCATCAATAGAGTAGGCAAAGAGGAGGATTTCAAAATCCTCACTCTCGGCATATTTGTATACACCACTTTTGCCTAAATCAATTGAAGAGAATGTCTCAAGATCTATGGACAATCTCTTCATAGCTATCACTAAGCTTTGTTAATTCTGCTAAATTATTTTTTCTATCTTCTTTTATTTGTTTTTCTATTTTTCTGATATCTCTATCTAGTTCTTTTAGCTGAGCTTGTAAAAATCCAAGCTTATACCATAAAAAGGACCAAATAGCTAAAACTATCGCTGTAATTAAATAGTCCATTTCTACCTCCTATGCTAAGAAATCTTCGTCATCATCGTCCATAGCATCAAAGTCATCTGCTGCATTAGATCTATTTCCTAGAGGTTGTCCATCTCTTAGTTTTTGAATATTTCCAAGGCCCACGGCCACTCCTTTATTGCCATTTACATTGTAGGCATAGAAGTTAAGAGATACCCTTGCATAAACCCCTGAGTAGACTTCGCTCCTATCAAGAATTGGCTCTACATTTCTATCCACAATTTGAGGTGCTGTCATAGAATTGGCATTTAAGAAGTATGCATCTGCATATGCCTCATCATCTTTTTCTGTGTCACCATCTCTTAATGGAAGTTTGATAGCTTTCTTATTAGGTTTCTTTCCATTGAATTTAGAAAGTCCTTCATCAATAGCAGCATCTACTGCTTTTTCAATTTTCTCAATTGTCTTTTGGTCGCTCTTTGGAATAATGACAGATACTGAGTATCTTTCTTTACCACCATTGATTGACTTTGGTTCCCATCCGTTAAAATATGATAATCTAACTTCACCTGTAATTACTTTTGTTTTATTTTGCATAATTTTCCTCCTGAATTATATTTAATTTTGCAAATCTACCATGATACTTTTTTGCCGCTTCGTTATATGCGATAGCAGCGTCTACTTCTTTATCAAAACTACCTAAATAAATGTGTTTGCCATTTACTCTGATGCACGCTTGCCAACATCTATCTCTTATGTGAAAAGTAACTCCCTTATATTTCGAATGAGATTTCTTGTTAAACTTTTTTCTATTAAATGAATTCTCTTGTCGAGTTGCTAACCTTAAATTAGATCGTCTATTATCTAGTCTATTCAGATTAATATGATCTACCTCCATATTCTCTGGAGCATTTAGAATTTGCCTATGCATTCTAATATGGCGAGATTTATTCTCTGGATTGTGTCTACAGGCATATAACTGACCTGGATGACCGCTGGCAAACCACTTGTATTTTGATAGTTCTTTGTAATCTTCATCGTCAACTAATGCATAAAGTCCTTTTGTAAGTGGTATTTTTTTCATTCCTTAACCACTCCAAATTCTTCTTTAACATTGTCAATTTTTACTTCCTCTCGTTTGTCTCTAATACTTACTAAGGTTAACTTTCCTTTTGGTTTTTCTAATAAGTCTGTAATATTTTCATCAAAGACTTTCTTACCAAGTAACTTAGTCATTGCTGTAATGCCAAGTATCTTTTCTTCAAAGGGATTGAATCCCAGTTCTTTTACTTTTTTTACAACTTCATCTTCATCTCGGTATTTTCTATTTGACCTGCCTTCGACAAGTTTTAGGTTCTTCCATCTATGGCCCTTCATTGCTCTTTCTAAAGCATAGGCCTTGATATCTTTGACCCATTGCTCCATTTCGTCTAGTCTTGGTAAAATCTCTTCAATTTCATCATCAGATAGTTCTGGTGGTAGGGTAAATTCTTCTTGTGCTAGTTTTAGATTTTCTTCTGCTCTTTTCCTGCATTTATTCTTCGCTTTACAGAATATGCACCATTCTCCACAAGAGAATTCTCCCTCGCCTCTATATGCTTTCTCAGCAATCTCTCGTATGGTTTCTCCCCACTTATAAAGTTCTGTCTTTTTAATTTCATAAGTTGAGATATTGCATCTCCTTGGTTGATAGATGTGAAGAACTACTTTCTCGATATCATAAATTCCATCGAAGAGAGTCAGAGCACCAAGTCCATATAACATGAGTTGTGAATTATCTTTAGCATCTACTAAAACTCCTTGACCATACTTTAGATCTATTACATGAAGTTCTTTTCCTCCAACAACTACACAGTCAGCTGTACCAAAAGACTCCTTAACATATTCTGATAGGTCAAGCCTTTCTTCTACAAATACGGCTGGGCTTTCATAACTACTTATTACTTCTGTTACATATGAGGCATATCCTTCAGTTAACTCATCCATTTCTTCATCATAAAAATCCAAATCTTCAGTAGGATCTTTGAGATCCAAGCCTAATAACTTCTTTAGTTTATATTCTGCTAAGGCATGAGCTGAGGTGCCTTCAAGGGCATAGGGACTAACTTCATCTTCATATTTTTCAGAAAGCCTAACGCTTGGTGGACAGTGGATCCAGCGTGAACTACTTGATGCAGATAATATTGCGTGATCACCCATCAGAGTTTCTCCACATCTGCTATCAAGTCTTCATAGTTACTTGGTTCAATCTTAGATAACTTTTTAGCTCCATACTTTTCTAAAAGTTCTCTTATCTTAGCCGTATGACCTGATCTTGATTTGTCGGCTAGTATCTTTCTAACATCTTCAATCTCATAGGTCTTTTCTTCTTGTTTTGCCTTCTCTTCTTTAGGTAGTTCCTCATCACTTTCTAGTGCTGTTAGAAGGACACCTATACTAGATGCAAGATTTTCTGCATCTTCTTTGATTTCCATTAATAGCTTTATTCTTGACACTTTTTTCTCCTTTCTCTGGTTGCATTAATTCCATAGCTATCTTCTTGGCAACAATTGAGATGGCTATTAAACTTTCTGCCATCTGTTCGTTTTTTACTAAGTCCACTTTGTTCCTCCTTTCATACTCCTTGGGACATTCATTAAATTTTTGAGTAAGATTTCTCCTCTCATACTCCTTAGGACATTTGCCTTCATTTTGAGTAAGTTGTATATTCTCTTACTTCTTAGGACATCCTGTTTGTATTTGAGTAAGACTTCTTCCCTCATATTCCTTAGGACATCTAGTAAGTTTTTGAGTAATTATTTTTTCCAAGGTCTCAATTTTTCTTGAATCTTTGGTAAATGCTTATTTTTGATGTTATTAACAGTTTTTTGGGATATTCCTACTACTTCTGCGACTTCTCTTTCTTTCATTTCGTAGAGAAAAAGTAGTTTTAGAACTTTTTTATCTCTTTCAGAAAATTCACTAATGACTTCTAAGAATGCTTCTTCTAGAAGTTTGTACGTTACTATATCCTCAGTATTTTTAACGCTAGTTACTTCAAAGTCGTATTCTTCTTCAGCAACATCAAGGGATAAGGGAAGACCATATTCTTTTGTTTCGACAAATCCTGTTTCTAAACTTCCTGCTTGGACGTAGTTTCCATTTTTCTCAGCCACTGTTTTAATTCTGTCTTTATCTTGTAGTTCTTCTAAATTCTTGTAAGCTCTTTGGATTCTCTTTTTTTCTCTCCAGATTGGTTTCATATATTCTTTGTAGACTTCTTCACTAACTTCGATTTCTTTGCCATTTATTTCTAAATATCTTTTCTTTGCCATCTTTTGCCTCCTTGCAAAATCTCTAGATCCGCAAGAAGGCCATCCGTAAAAACAAAAAAAGACGGCAATAGAAAACCATGGTTTGGTTTTCCGACTGCCGTCTAGCGTTCTTGCGGATATCTTTTACTTATTTAAAATTTTAATTTCGCCTTTAACTACATAGGCTATGGTTGTACTTTTACCTCGTCTGATAGTTAGCTTTTTCTTGTCTTCACTAATATCACAGACTCTTTTTCCTTCTTTGTTTCTTATTTCTATAGGATCACCTCCTTAATATAAAAATAGCCGGATGAGTTTCCTTTTGAATACTCATCCGGCCATTTGATAGTTACATTTACTTCTTTGCTCGGTATGGTTTTTTCTTATTTTTGTTTGATATTTCCAGTGTTGAGATTTTCCCACAGTGAGGACATTTAGCTTGTATCTCTATTTTCTCTAAAGGAATTCTTGATACATCAAAAAATCTCTTTTTACAGACTGGACATGCCATTTGTTCCATAATACCTCCTTATCTTTCCTTGTTAGCTTCTTTGCTAATTTCTTTCTTAAAAAAATATAGCTAAGCTATATTTTAAAAACTAAATTCGTTATATAGTTCTTTTGTTAATTCAAAGTCATTAGGTGCATAGCCTAATACTTTTAATCGAACTAATGCTGCTGTTTTTGATACTTGGAATTGCTCTGATACTTTCATGATGAAATCAAATAGATAAGTCTCATCCTTAATATGCTTATCATAGCCCAGATAGTATAAATACTTTATAATCGCTTTTTTATTCATCAAAAGACAAGAAGCAAATGTATTCGCCTGCCATTCTATTGTATCCATAAATCCCCAGCGTTTATTTTTCTTCTTATTAACATCGCCAGTTCTACAAGCTAGTGACGCAGGCTTTTCTTCTTCATTAAAAAAAGTTAGTTGGTTTGGATCTCTATAGAATACACACGGATGGATTACTCCATGTCCACATTCATGAGCTAGGGTAAATCTTCTAAACCCTTTATCTCTTGGATTGTCTAATTGTTTATCTATTAGAATAGTATTAGCTCTATCTGTAAGATATTCTAGTTCCCATTGTCCAGTTTCAACATTTGGAATCAGGCTTTTCATTGTTCGTATTACTTGGTCATCATTAAAGACCATCATCCCTGCATAGCATCCGTTATGAGATAAGTAGGCATATTCAACATTAAACCCTAAATCAAATTCTGCCAGTCCCTCAATATCTACTGCTTCAAAATTTTCAATTGCAGAAGGACAATATTTAATGAGAATTTGCTCGGTCAGTGATTCAATTTGATCTAAAGTGATAAATGGAGCACCTGTACTTGATTTGTTGAAGTTATATTGATACATGCCTACCTCTCTTTTTCAATTTCTTCAATGAATTTTATCCACTCTTCTTCTTTAACATCTAAGTCTCTAGCCTTTCTCAAAGCTACGCTTAAGCCTTTAGTCTTTAAAATATACTCTGGCAAATCAGGTGCCACCGTATTTCTTTGCTTTCCAGCTAAATCCATCATAATGGATGATTCTTCTTCATCCAAGTTTAATATTTTAGCAATTTGGTTCAACCTATCTAAGTCAAAAGAATCTCTTTTTCCTTTCTCTACATCGCTTAGATACGGTGAGGAAATATTAAGCCTGTCCGCCATATCCTTTAAGGTGATTCTTAAATCCTTTCTCTTCTGAGAAATAAAATCCCCAAAAGTCAGTTCGTGATTGTTCATGATTACCTCCTATTACTTTATTAGCTAATCTGCTAACTTGTTTATATTTTACAACTTATTAATTGATGTGTCAAGTCCTAATATCTATTCTGTTCACTCCCCCTATAAATATCTATCCTGTCTACACACCCCTACGATTTTTACTATTAATATGTTCCCACAAGGTGTTTTCCAAATAGAAAAATGGCTTTTAAGATTTCTTCTAAAATCCTAAAAGCCATTGATTTCAACAGTTTTATAGCTTGTTATTCTATTTCCTTGACATCAATACTATAGTCTCAACGTGCCTTGACCTAGGGAATTGGTCGAAGGCTTGGTATTTTTTTATTTTGTAGCCGTTTTTTATGAAGATTTCTAGGTCTCTTACTTGGGTTTTTGGGTTGCAGGATATGTAGACAAATTCTTCTGGAGCTATGTCTATTATTTTTTTGATTGCTTTTGGGTGAATGCCTTCTCTTGGTGGATCTATTACTACTATGTCGTATTTTCCTTTTACTAAGTCTATTTTTTCTAAAACGTCTCCTGCTATAAAGTTTATATTTTCTATTTCATTTTCTTTTGCATTGTCGAAGGCTTTTTCTACTGCTTCTTCTATTATTTCTATTCCCATAGCCTTGTTTGCGGATTTTGCAAATAATTGGGTTATGGTTCCTGTTCCTGAATATAAATCTAGGACGTTTTTGTTTTTATCTACGTTTGCTAATTCTATTGCTTTTTGATAGATTTTTTCTGCTGTATATACATTTGGTTGAAAAAATGAAAATGGGGAAATTTGAAATTTCAAATCATTCATTTTTTCTTCTATATATTTTTTCCCAAATAAAAGTTCGATTGAATCTACTTTTACTGCATCTGACAAACTATCGTTAATCACATGATAAATTGAAACAATTCTCCCCTTGGTTTTTGCATTTAAGATATTGTGAGCAAATAAATCTCTTCTCATTGGATCAAAAGATTTGTCTGAGCTTGTCACAAGGACTACCATTATTTCTCCAGTGTGAAGTGCTTTTCTTACTATTAAATTGCGCAAAAGTCCTGTATGAGCTTTTTTGTGATAAAAACTTGTATTTTTTTCTCTAAAATATTTTTGTACATGTTTTCTTATTGTTTCAAAATCGCTATCAACTATATTACATCCATCTGTATCGACAATTTCATAAAATCTATTTTGCCTGTGAAGTCCCAAAACAAGTGGCCCGTCCTTGTAAGAATCTCCAAAAGTGTATTCCATTTTATTTCTGTATTCTTTTATTTTTGGACTTCTAATGATTGAAAGATCTGCAATATCAATATGAGAATTTTTCAAAAGTTTTTTTATCATATCATGCTTTAATAAAAGCTCTGTTTCATATCCCATTTTTTGGTAAGAACAACCACCACAAATTCCTGCATGAGGACAAAATTCTTTGGCATTTTCTATTTTGGATTCTTCCAAAACTTCCATAAATTTTCCTTTTTTATTCTTGCCCCTGTTTTTAGTTATTTTTACCCTGACCTTTTGTCCCAAAACTCCGCCCTTAAATTGGACAGTTTTTTCTTCGTCAATTTTTCCTATCGAAATATTTGGATAAGACATATCTATTATTTCTACATCTTTTATTGGTTTTTCTCTCATTTATTCTCCTCTATTCCAAAATCTTTCAACCAAGATTTTTAATTCTTTTTTATTTTTTACTTCTCTTATATTTGACCAATGTCTAGGATAAAGCCTTCTGTACTTATCCCACAAAAACCTATCATCAACCAAATAAATTATTCCCCTATCCTTTTCTCCTCTGATTAGCCTTCCAGCTGCTTGGAAAATTTTATTTAAGCCAGGATAGGTGTAAGAATAATCAAAACCATTGTGAGAAATTTCGTCAAAATGATTTTTTATTAAATTTCTCTCATCGCTTACTCCCGGCATTCCAACTGAAATCACCATAGAACCAATTAGCCTATCGCCTTTCAAATCAACTCCCTCAGAAAATATTCCACCCAAAACCAAAAATGCAGTTTTTTCACTTTCGTAAGTGAAATTTTGCAAAAATTTGTGTCTTTCTATCGGGGACATGGACCTTTCTTGAACTAAAATTTCGTCATTAAAATTTTCCTTGTAATATTCATAAACATCTGTTAGATAAGAAAATGAAGGGAAAAATATAAAATAATTTCCTTTTTTTGCACTTATAAATTCGTGGATAAGGTCAGCTATATCCATTAAATTATTATTTCTATCTTTATACCTAGTAGAAATTGGACTTGCAAAAATGGCAAAATTTTTCTTATCAAAGGGCAAATCCAAATGAACTTTCAAACTATCATCTGCTCCAAGCATTTTTCTGTAAAAATCCATTGGAGAAAGAGTTGCAGAAAAAAATATGCTTGCCCTTGCAAGTTTATACTTTTCTTTCAAAACTTTTGAAGGATCAATGCACTTAATTTCATAAATTTTTTCCATAGAATTTTCATCATAGGTCAAGGTTTGATAAAAACCCTCCCTAAAATTATCAGAAATTTTTAGATGATGGTTTATTTCAAAAAATATATCTTCTATTTTATCATAATCTTCTCTTTTTTTATCCTTAATCAAAACTTTTTCCAATTTTTTTGATAAAGCCATGAGTTTTTTGTCAAAATCATCATTATTATCAGTCGAATAATAAAACAATTTTTTCCCATAATTTTTATACATTTTTTCAAACTCATCCAAAATAGAATCAATTGATTTTATTATTTTTAAATCTTTTTTTCTATCCATAGATTTTCTTAATTCCTTAAAATCAGAATCAACAAAATCATGAGAGAACATCTTTCTTGACCTTTCCAAAAGATTGTGCGCCTCGTCAATTAAAAACAAATATTCATCAAGGCTATCATCAAAAAATCTTCTCAAATAAACATTTGGATCAAAAACATAATTATAATCGCAAATTATTATGTCGCAGTACAAGGAAATATCAAGCTCGAATTCAAGGGGACAAAGCCTGTGTTTTTCTGAATAAGAAGTGATAATATCGTAGTCAATTATGTCTTCATTTTCCAAAATATCTTTTAAACCCTCATTTACCCTATCAAAATGCCCCCTTGCAAAGGGACAATCTTCAGGATTACAAGAAATTTCATCATTTAAGCAAATTTTCTCCTTGCTTGTAATAGAAATTGCCTTAATTGATAGATTTTTTTCTTTCAACAAATACAAGGACTTTAAGGCTTCTTTTGCTGTAGTATTTTTGGATGTAAGGTAGAAAATTTTATCACTCAAGCCTTCTCCCAAAGATTTTACAGCAGGAAAAATTGTAGAAATAGTCTTTCCAGTTCCAGTTGGAGCATCTACAAACAAATTTTTCTTATCAAGAATCGCCCTATAAACAGCAACCGCCATCTTCCTTTGCCCTTTTCTGTAACCATCATAGGGAAAAGTCAAATTGTTTGCACTAATATTTCTTTTTTCAAGATTTTGGGATAAAATTTTTGAGAAATTAATATATTCTTTTAATAAATTTATGTAAAATTCATAAAGCTCGTCAAGACTTTTTTCTTTTTCAAAAGTTTTTATCTTGTAATCATCTAATGATACATAAGTTAGCCTTATAGTGATATTTTTCAAATCATTTTTTACACCATAAAAATACCCATAGCAAAAAGCTTGAGCCCAGTGTAGTTTATTTGAATCATCCAATTTGTCCAGATTTCTTGTGGTAGATTTTATTTCGTCAATAATTATTTTGCCTTTCTTTTTCAAAAGACCATCAGCCCTACCCTCAACGTGAAATTCCATATCTTCAATTTTAGTAATGTTTTTAAGATAGAATTCAGCTTGGTAGTTTTTATCATAAGATTTTTGAATTTTTTGATGGGCCTTGATACCTTCGACCATCCTATTATTGTCCCTAAAAGAATTATCAATATCCCCACTTCTCATAACAAATTCTATAAGTTTTCTAACAGAAGTTTTTATATACATTAAATCACCTTAGTTTATTATATCATTTTTCATTAAATATTTTGAATTTTGAAACTATCAATAAAATAAAATTTATTAAAATTCACAAAAAAATATCCCTCTCAGGATATTTTCTTGAGAGAGATACTTTGCTTTTTATTTATAATAAATTATTTTCTTTTTGATTTGAAAAGTGCTACTGCTGATGCTGCAAGTGTTGCTACAACGCCTGTAAGTCCTGCTACAC
>JAGZMY010000001.1 GCA_018363915.1 Anaerococcus vaginalis | reverse complement strand
AGGAGACAACGCAACATTCAAAATCAAATTACAAAAACCAATCGCTCTAGAAGAAGGATTAAGATTCGCAGTAAGAGAAGGTGGAAGAACAGTTGCATCTGGAGTTGTTTCTAAAGTAATTCAATAATATAAATTTAGGGCGAGTCTTTCGACTTGCTCTTTTTTTTATCTATTTTAGCTAGGAGTTTATATGAAAAATAAAAAAATATTTCTATTGTTTTTGCTCATAATTTCTATTAATTTTTCTTCTTGTTCATCAAGTAAAAATAATAAAATGAGTGATAATAGTTCATCTTCAAATATAACTTCTAATTTAAGTGAAAATAATAAGAAAGATAAGAAACCAACAGGAGAGGCTTATCTTGTTGGTGTTACACCTGATGATTATAATATGGATTATGATACATCCAGACTTAAATCTTTAAATGAAAAAAAATCTAAGTATTATCCTAAAGATGGTGTTAAGGGAATTTATATTAATGCTTATTCAATAAATAATCCAAAGTCCTTTAAGAAAAATCTTGATTTAATTGATAGCACTAAGTTAAATACTGTTGTTATTGATATTAAGGATGATTGGGGAAATATTACTTGTGATTTTAAATCTGATAATAAAGATATAAAATATGCTACTGATAAACTTATTGATGCTGAAGATTTTATAAAAAAGATGCATAAAAAAGGCATATATGTTATTGGTAGGATTACCACTTTTAAGGATTCTATTATTACTGAAAAACATCCTGATTGGGGATTTGTTTTGGAAGATGGTTCTTTGTGGAGAAATGGACTTGATGAAGCTTTTATGAACCCTTATTTGGATGAGGCTAGAAATTATAATTTGAAAATTGCTGAGCTTGCAGCAAATGTTGGTTTTGATGAAATTCAATTTGATTATGTAAGATTTGCAGAAGGTTTTGAAACTTTTAATGAAAAATTGGATTATTCAAAAGGAAAATGGGAAAAAATTCAAAAAAAAGATGAGGATAAGAGGGTTGATGCCATTACTAGCTTTGTAAAAGAAGCAAGGGAGATGCTCCAAGCTTATGATACTCCTTGTGGAATTGATGTTTTTGGTTATTCAATGCAAGTTGGAAAAGCTGGGGGAGTTGGTCAAGATTTTAAAGAAATATCAAATCAAGCTGATGTTATGAGTTCTATGATATACCCTTCTCATTGGGGATTTTATTCTTTTGATATAGAAAAACCTGATCTTGAACCTTATGAATTAGTTAAAAGATATTTAAAAGAAGAACAAAAAGAATTATCTAAGATTGAACACAAACCAAAATCAAGACCATGGATTCAAGATTTCACTGCATCTTGGATTGGTAAAGGAAATTATATGGTTTATGATGCTAAAGCTGTTGAGGCTCAAATAAAAGCAATTTACGATAGTGGTCAAGATGAATTTTTAATTTGGAATTCAGCGTCTAAATATACTGAAGGTGTAAGTTACTAAAAAGTAGGATTTTATGGGAAAAAAAATAAAAGATATAATAGATAAGGGCATAAAAATAATTGAAGTTTTAATTTGTTTGACTATTTTGCTTACTTTATTATTGTCTGTACCAAATTTAATTAGATATTCGATTGATATTGTAAAAACTTTACAATTAAGGCAAAATTATGAGCTGTTAAATGAATTTTTGAAGTATGCCCTTCTTTTGGTAGTAGGTATTGAGCTAATTGAGATGATAATTACAAGATCTCATGAAGCTATTTTAACTTTGATTTTGTTTGTAATTGCAAGAAAAATGCTTTTGTATTCTGTTGATTTAATTGATATTTTAATTGGATCTGTATCAATTGGTCTTATTTTTGCTATTATTAAATTTGTTGTAAAAGATGATAAATTGATGGCGAAAATCGACAATACTTATTCTGCAGCAATGACTGTAAGGCAAATTAAAAAAGAATACAAATTAGATTTACCTCAAGATATGTCAAATACTTTGGGCGGTTTAGTTTATGAAATTGCAAAAATCGAAGGAATTGACGAGGTAAAAGAAAACACAAGATTGATTTATGGCTCTTATAAATTTAAAATTATAAGTATGAAAGATGGAGTCATTGAAAGAATTAGAATTGAAGAATTGAAATAAAAAATCATTAGCCTGAATGTGGCTAATGATTTTTTAAATTCTGTGATTTTTTCTAAATTGTGATGGAGTTATACCAACTTTTTTTCTAAAAACTTGATTAAAATAAGATTGTGAATTGAAACCAACGATTGATGAAATTTCTTCCATAGAATGGTTTGTGCTTATTAGTAAATTTTTAGTTACTTCTATTCTTTTTAAAATTAAATAATCGATTGGTGTAACCCTGTATGATTGTTTAAATTCTGCAATTAAATGGAATTTATTCATAAAGGCCATTTTTGATAGACTTTCAAGTTTTATATCTTCAGAATAATTATTGTCGATGAAATTTTTAATATAATCAATTTGTTTATTTATTTTTATATCATTTGTTATTTCAAAATCATTTTTATATTTTCTAAGTAAGGAGATAACAAATTCGCTAGCCTTTGCATTTGCCATTGATTGGGCAAACATATCTTCAGAATTAAATTCATCGTGAATTGTATTAAAAGAATCTATAAAATAATCCTTATTTTCTTCTATATCTTTAAATATGTATTTGTCTTCTTCTAAGCTGTCATCATTTTTAATATTTTTTACAAATATACTATCCACACCAAAAGAAATAAAAGTCAAATTTTCATTTTCGTTTGAATAAATGCTATGACCAACATTTGAATTAATTATAAAAAAGTCATCTTTGCTGGTATCGATAATCTTATCTTCAATTGAAAATTTTCCCTTCCCATCTAAAATATAATAAAACTCAGTAAAGGGATGAAAATGAATCCTAGAGTTTATTTTATCAGAAGAAGAAAATTGTTTTGCATAGAGTACTTTAAGGTAAATACTTTGCACGGTTACACTTTCGTTTTCATTTTTATCTAAAATTTCCATAAATCTTGTCCTTTTTAAGTTATTTATATATACATTATACAGAAAAAAGCCTTTTACTACAAGATAAATTTTGCTATAAGCTAAGAATTTAACTTTGTGATATAATATATTAAATAAATCATTATTAAAAATATAATTAATAATGTGAGCAATAATATATAGAAAGGAAGAATAATGAATACTAGAAAATATTTGGAAGGCGAGGGATATGATGGTTACAAATTTTTTGGAAATCACAAAAAGACGAATAATTCATATATATTTAGAATCCTTGCCCCAAATGCAAAAAATGTTTATATAATAGGAGATTTTAACTCCTGGACAGAGGAAAAACTTAGAAAATATTCTACGGGTGTTTTTTCAAAAACTATTAAAAATGTTAAAGAATTTGATAAATATTTGTACGTAATAGAAAATGAAAATGGGAAAAAATTTTATAAATTAGATCCATACGCAAAATTAATTGATAAGGAAAATGAAAATTCAATCGTCTATGATAAATCTTACAAATTTTCTTACAAGTACAAAAACAAAAAAAATCTAAATATATACCAAATGAGTGCAAAAAATTTTGATGAGAAAATTTTTGAAGATGAAAAAAATATAGATAAATTTATCCAATATTTAAAAGAAAACAATTTTACCCACATCGATTTTATGCCTATTTTTGCAAATAGTTTTAAAGAAGATTTTTCTTACGGCTCAAGTTTTTATTTTTCTATAAATGAAACCTATATTGAAATTGAAAAAATAAAATTATTTATAGATTTGTGCCATAAAAATAAACTTGGAATTATTTTTGAAATTGATATAAGCAGTTTTGATCCCGTTGAAAAATATTTAAATAAATTTGATGGCTCAAATATGTACGATTATGATTACGATGATATTTTGTATAATTATAGCGGATTAATAAACATAGATCCAACAAAAAATCTAGCAAAATCTTTTATTTTATCATTTGTAACTTATTTGATTAAAGAATTTAATATTGACGCAATTGCAATTGCAAACTTAGAAAATCTTATATTTTGGCAAGGGGATAAGTCAAGAGGATACAATGAAAATTGGCTAGGTTTTATAAGAAATATTAATGAATATATAAATGATTTAAATAAAATATCTATTGGTTTTTATAATTCAATTTGGAAAAAAGACATAAGGGAAGATTTGGGATTTGATTTGATTTATGATAGAACTCTTGCAAAACTTATAAAAATAAATCAAAAAAATCCTTTTGAAAGAGCTAATTATTCTTATATAGTCAAAAATATTATAGAAAATGATTATAAGAATTATCTACTTGGATTTAATTATTTTGATAGCCTTAGTGAAGGGGCATCTCTTGCAATGAAAATGAACTCAAATGATAAAAAGTATGATCAATTAAAAACTTTGTTTTTATTAGTTTATACTTTGAATTCCAATAAAATGATTTTTTCATCAGATGAATTTGGCTCCTTAGAAACTTTTAATTTTGATAAGAAAATAAATATTTTCAAACAAAATGAAAGTGAAAAAGATTTTAATGAATTTTATAAAAAATTGAGCGATTTTTATATAAGAAATAAAAATTTATACGAAAATGAATCAAAGACAAAAATTCTTGAAATAGAAGGATACTCTTTGTATGCATTTAAAAGAATATATAAAAACGAAGAATATCTGGTAATAATTAATTTGACAGATTTGGAATATAAAATAGATTTGCCAGAAAAAATAGAAAAAATTTTAACAAGTTATAATGAAAATTATTACAGTAAAAATAAATTATATATACCAGCCTTTGGCTCAGGAATTTTTAAAATCAAATAAAAAAGGGAGAAAAATTTTCCCTCAGACTGTTGACAAACCAAAAAAATATCCATTTCGAGCGAACGTAGTGAGTCGAGAAATCTCATGAGGTCTCTCCATGCGTTCGTTTCACTCACACTAAAACACGTTTGCTTCGCAAACTTCTTCATGCTTTCGCATGAAATTTTAGGGATAATTGTGCCAAATCAAGGCACAATTATCTAGTCGAGATGGTACGTAGCTTAATTTTTATTTTAAAATAAAATGTTATCTACATTCATATTTTGTCTACGCTCTAAGGGAGAAAATTTCTCCCTTTCTTATAATTTCTTAATTAATTTGTACTCATTTTCTAAATTATGAGCTATATTTGTAAATCTTTCCAAAATAGTTTTTCTTGTAATTATTCCAACAAAATATCCATTTCTATGAGTTATACATATAAAATTATTATTTATTATAAGTCTTAAAACATCTTCAAGATCAGAATCATCAAATAATATTGGAACAATTTGGTCCATAACTTCGCTAACTTTTGTTTGTGTTAGTATTTCTTCATTAAAAAATGTTACATCTTCTGATGAAATTACAATTTTTGAAATAGAAATAAGACCTCTAACTCTGTCATTTTCATCAAGAACAGGAATTGTTTGATAAGATCTATTTGATAAAACAATAATCGCATGTAAAAGTGTATCATTTTCTCTAACAACTGCAACTTCGCTAGCTGGAGTTATAATGTTTGCCGTAGGTTGATTAAATAATTTTTTTAGATTTTCTCCAATCATTTTTACTCCTTCTTAAAAAAATAGCCTTTTGTCAAAACAAAAGGCATTATAGAGTATATTATGTAAGCACACCCAAGCTCGTAAATTAAAATCTATACGTTACTCAAACAGCCAGCTCATGATAGGTGACCTTACGGCACATAAGAAGATCTACTTAATGCTGCTACGTTCCCGTCCTGACATGGTTCATAGTTTCCTATTGCGTAAGACCCATCAATCAACACCGCTTATTTGAGGCAGACTATATATTTTAAAATCCTAACTTGGGAATTCAATCCTGCTATAGCGGATTGCAGGTTACAAGGCACCGCTAACTCCCCATCTAGTGCATGGCGGAGAGCAAGGGATTTGAACCCTTGATACACTATCAATGTATACACGATTTCCAATCGTGCTCCTTAAACCACTCGGACAGCTCTCCATGCTTACAGATTAAAACTATACTTTAAAATTGAAAAATTTCAAATTAATTTAAAAATTAAAAAAATATTTTCACTATGGTATAATCTTTAGGGAAAGGAATTATTATGGCAAAAGCTTTATATAGAGAATATAGACCCCAAAAATTTTCTGATGTTTTGGGACAAGATAGGGTTGTAAATGTTTTAAAAAATCAAGTTAAGTCTGGGCAAATATCTCACGCATATTTATTTGCAGGAGAGAGAGGATGCGGAAAGACAACTTGTGCAAAAATTTTTGCTAAGGCAATTAATTGCCTTAATCCAATCGATTCATCTCCTTGTGGAGAATGTGAAAATTGCAAATCAATAGAAGAAGAATCAACAATGGACGTTGTTGAAATGGATGCAGCAAGCAATAGAAGAATTGACGATATTAGAAATTTAAAAGAAACAGTTGTTTATCCGCCAAATAATTTAAAATACAAGGTTTATATTATTGACGAAGCTCACATGATTACAAGAGAGGCTTTTAATGCCCTATTAAAAATTATGGAAGAGCCACCAAGTCATTTGGTTTTTATTTTAGCAACAACAGAAATTGAAAAAATTCCAAAGACCATTTTATCTAGAGTTCAAAAATTTGAATTTAACAAAATTGGTAGAGAAGATATAATCAAACAAATTGATATAATTTTATCCGATAGAAATATTACAATCGAACAAGAGGCAAAAGAGCTTATTGTAAAAAAAGCAAAGGGTGCTATGAGAGATGCTCTTTCGATTTTAGACCAAGTTTTATCAATTGACAAAAATAATTTTACATTGAAAGATGTAGAAAACATTTTGGGCCTTGTTGATTTTGAATCCTTGGATAAATTAATAGCTAATATAATTTCATATAATCAAAAAGATTCTTTGGACTTGCTTTTTGATTTAAGAAATAATAACAAAGATGACAAGGATATTTTAGATGGGCTTGTTGGATATTTTAGAGATATTATGATCTATAAGACAAGTCAAAATCAAAAATATATTGAAAATTTAGATTATTTGGATTTGATAAAGGAAAAAATAGAAAAAATTTCATCTGATAGGCTAGTATCTTACTTGGAAATTTTAAATGATTATTCAAATAGGATGAAAATATCTGATAATTCAGCCTTGCTTATGGAAATGGCGATTTTAAGGCTAATTAATTTGAAAGATGATGAAAATATTTTATCAAGATTAAAAAAATTAGAAGAAAATAATTCTTCAAATTTAATAGATATTATAAATAAATTAGTAGATAAAAAATTTGAAAATATTAATCTGAATAATTTTATAAAAAATTCTAATCCTAGCCTAGATTATGAAAAAAAAGAAGAAAAAAATATTGAAAAGTTTGATGAAAATGAAAAAATATTTGAAGAAAAAAATAAGGATATAGAAAATAAAGAAGTTGATAATAAAATAGAAGAAAATTTTGAAAATAAGCATAGTGATAATGAAGATATAGAAAGTGAAAAAACATTTGAAAATATAAGCTTAGATAAGGAAGAAGAAAATATTTTTTTAAATGAATTTACGTCATCTTGTTCGCCAATTCTAAAAGTTTGGATAAGGGATGAAGGATTTACTTATGACATAAATGGTGACATTTTTACAATTTATTTTACTAATAATTTATATTATCAATTTTTAGAGGGCTCAAAAGCAAAAATTAAAGAAATTTTAAAAAATGTAAGTGGAAGAGATTTTACCATAAAGGTATCAAGTATTGACAAAAAAAAATCTAACAAGAATAATAGTATAAGAGAATCAAAAAATGATTCGAATGATGATGTGATGAAAAAACTAGAAAAAATTTTTGGAAATAATTTAATAATTGAAGAATAAAGGAGTAAAAAATGGCAAGAGGCGGATTCCCAGGCGGCGGAAATATGAATAGTATGATGAAAAAAGTACAAAAAATGCAACAAGAAATGGCAAGAACCCAACAAGAAATTGAAGAAAAAGAATTTTCTTCAACAGCTGGTGGTGGGGTAATAGAAGCTGTTGTTAATGGAAAAAAAGAAGTTGTCAAAATTAAAATTGATGAAGATGTTGTAGATCCTGAAGATACAGAAATGTTAGAAGATCTTGTTGTTGCAGCAATAAATGATGCTTTGAAAAAAGCAGATGAATATAGTCAAAAAGAAATGGGAAAATTAACAGGAAATATTAATATTCCTGGACTAATGTAATGAGTTTATATCCTGAAAGTTTAAATAAATTAATAGAACAATTTCAAAAGTTACCAACTATCGGCAAAAAAAGTGCAGAAAGACTTGCTATGAGTATTGTTGGAAGAGATTTAGAAAGCGTAGAAGAATTTTCCGAATCTTTACTAGAAGTAAAATCCAAAATTCATCCTTGTAAAATTTGTGGAAATTTAACTGAAGATGAAATTTGTGGAATTTGCAAAGATATTTCGAGAGAAGAAAATACAATTTGTGTAATAGAAGATGTAAGAAACTTATATGCAATTGAAAAATCCTCAGTATATCATGGAAAATATCATATTTTGGGCGGTCTTATTTCTCCTTCTGATAATGTAAAAGCTGAAGATTTATCAATCGATAAATTATTGGATAGGATTGATAAGGAAGATATAAAAGAAGTTATTTTAGCTATTTCGTCAACGATAGAAGGAGAAACAACTAGCTTATTTTTGGCACATTTATTAGAAGGAAAAAATGTAAAGGTATCGAAAATAGCATCAGGAATTCCTGTTGGCTCAAATTTAGAATATTTTGACCAATTGACATTGGAAAGAGCTTTGGAAGATAGAAGAGAAATTTAATTATATTAGAAATTTCTAGATAATTTGTGATATAATATAAAAAGAAATAGAGATAAGTTTTTAAATGAAATTTATCTAATAATTCTTTGAAAAACTTATAAAATTTAGTGGAAAAATTTAAAGCTGAATATAAAACTTAACAAAACCATCCTTATTAGGGTGGTTTTTAAATCTTAAAGGAGAATGAAATGGCAAAATATGATGTGAAGTCAAAAAATGCAGAAGAATTTATCAATCATGAAGAAATTCTTGAATCATTAGATTATGGAAGGGATCATAAAAATGACAGGAAATTAATTAAAGAAATATTAGAAAAGGCAAAAAAAGCTCACGGACTTAGTCACAGAGAAGCCTTTGTTTTGCTTTCTTGTCAAGAAGAAGATTTAAATGAAGAAATTTTTTCATTGGCAAAAAAATTAAAGGAAAAATTTTATGGAAATAGGATAGTTTTGTTTGCACCTTTATACCTGTCAAATTATTGTGTAAATGGTTGTTTGTATTGCCCATATCATGCAAAAAATAAAACAATTCCAAGAAGAAAATTGAGTCAAGATGAAATAAGAAAAGAAGTGATTGCACTTCAAGATTTAGGACATAAAAGACTAGCTCTTGAAACTGGTGAAGATCCAGTAAATAATCCAATTGAATATGTATTAGAATCAATCAAAACAATTTATTCAATCAAACACAAAAATGGATCTATAAGAAGGGTTAATGTAAATATAGCAGCAACAACTGAAGAAAATTATAAAAAATTACTGGACGCAGAAATTGGTACATATATTTTATTCCAAGAAACCTATAATAAGAAAAATTATGAATTGCTTCACCCAACAGGTCCAAAACACGATTATGATTATCATACAGAATCTATGGATAGGGCAATGAGTGCTGGAATTAATGATGTTGGTTGTGGAGTTTTGTTTGGTCTTCAATCTTATGAGTATGAATTTGTTGGTCTTTTAATGCATGCTGAACACTTGGAGGCTAGATTTAATTGTGGCCCACATACAATTTCTGTTCCAAGGGTTCAACCAGCAGATGATATAGACCCTAATGAATTTGACAATTCATTAAGTGATGAAATGTTTGAAAAAATTGTAGCTTGTCTAAGACTCGCAGTTCCTTATACAGGAATGATAATTTCTACGAGAGAATCTAAAAAAGTTAGGGAAAAAGTTTTGGATCTTGGAATCAGCCAAATTTCTGGAGGATCAAAAACTACTGTAGGTGGTTATTCAGAAGATATTGGAGATGTAGAAGGTTCAAATCAATTTGAACTTGCAGATAATAGAACCTTGGATGAAGTTGTTGATTGGCTATTAAATATGGATTATCTACCATCATTTTGTACAGCTTGCTACAGAGAAGGTAGGGTTGGAAAAGATTTTATGAAAATTGTAAAAGATCATGGAATAGGAAATATGTGCCAACCAAACGCCATTCTTACCTTGGATGAATATTTGACAGACTATGCAAGCGAAAAAACTAGAAAAGATGGTAGGGCTTTAATAAATAGGGAAATTGAAAAAATTCAAAATCCAGATCTTCGTGCTAATACAAAAAAATGGCTTGAAGAGATTAGGGATGGAAAAAGAGATATTCACGTATGATAGCATATAATTCAGAAAGACTTAGCCTTGCCTTATTGGGTAAGACTAATTCTGGCAAATCTACATTTTTAAATTTCATCAGTGATCAGGAAGTTTCTATAGTTTCAAGTCAAAAGGGAACTACAACAGATCCTATAAAAAAATCCATGGAAATTCATGATTTTGGTCCAGTATTATTTTTTGATACAGCAGGATTTGATGATGATACAAATTTATATGAAAAAAGAATAGAAAAAACTAAAAAAGCCATAGAAAAAGCTGATATTTTGCTTTATTTTCTCTCAATAGATGATGAAATTAAAGAAATTTATGCTTTAAAGGAAAAATATGACAAGATAATTTTTATAGCTACTAAGCAGGATTTAGAAATTGGAAATGATTTGTTAGAAAAATTTAAAGATTTTTCTCCACTAGCTATAAATATAAAAAATAATCATGACAGGGAGAAATTTTTTGATAAGATTAAATCCACATACAAAATTGAAGACAATTCTATAACAAAATCTCTTGTAAAAGAAAATGATTTAGTTTTGTTGGTTATTCCTCAAGATGCCGAGGCTCCAAAATATAGGCTTATCAAACCTCAAGTTATGACTATAAGAGAAATTATAGATAAAAATGCAACGGCAGTTTCTACAAATCTTAAAAATTTAGAAAACACCCTAAATTCATTTAATAAAAAGCCAGACCTTGTTATAACAGACTCTCAATATTTTAAAGAAGTTTATAATATTTTGGATAAGGATATAAGGCTCACTTCATTTTCTGTTTTATTTTCAGCCTTTAAGGCTGATATAAATTATTATATAGAATCAGTAAAAAAACTCGATCAAGGGGCAAAAAAAATACTCATTGCAGAAGCATGCTCACATCCACCAATATCTGAGGATATAGGAACAGTTAAAATTCCAAAACTTTTGAAAAAAAGATACAATGATATAGAAATCGACTTTCAAAGGGGAGAAGATTTTGAAAATATTGAAAAATATGACCTAATAATCCAATGTGGGGCTTGTATGTTTAATAAAAAATATGTGATGGAAAGAATCCAACAAGCTAAAGAAAAAAATATTCCTATGACAAATTATGGAATTGTTATAGCTTATTTAAATGGAATATTAGATAAAATTTCTATATAAAAGCCTTGAGCTAAAGCTCAGGGCTTATTTTTTAATATATCCAAACTTGTAGTGTAAAACTTTGAAGGATAAACTTTTTTATTATTTCTATTTTTTAAAGTTAAAATATATAGGCTATCTCTTGCCCTAGTAAGACCTACATAAAAAATTCTTCTTTCTTCTTCCAATCTTTCAAAATAATTTTCTTCATCTAATATTATAGGAAATTCATTTTTAATTAAATCCATTACAAAGACTGTGTCATATTCAAGACCTTTGGAAGAGTGGATAGTTGAAAGTTTTAAATTATTTTCGCTTAAAGACTTAGATTTTTTTTCTATAATTTTAATTTTTTCATATACTTGGTCAAGATTTTCGCATGATTTTGTAAAATATTTTAGGCTTTCTATATAAATATCTTTATTTACAGTTTCTTCCTTGTATTTTCTACTTAACATGTCAATATAATCTTTATAAGAAAGGCTTTGGTATATGAAAGAAATTTTTTTATCAATGTCTAATTTTCTAAGATGCTTTAGCTTTTTTTCTATGTTAAATAAGGCGTCTTTTTTGAAATCTTCTATATCAGAATTTTCAAAAAATTCGAAAATATTCTCATTAACTGGCTTATATATAAGTTTTTCTATGTCATCTTTTGATAGGTAGGATGAAATCTTATAGTAAATTTCAGAAAAAATTTCTACATTATTAAAATCATTTGAAAAATTAATTATATTAATCATATCTAGAAAAATTTTTGATTCAAAAAAATCCATTATTTTAGAATTTATTGAAAAATCAATATTATTTTCTAATAGGTAAGAAATTAGAGAAATTGCTGAAATATTATTTCTAAATAAAATTCCAGTATTTTCGTTTTTATTCATATTTTCAAGTATATAAGCATATTCTTTTGAAAAATTTTTGAAAGATTTTATTTTTATTTGGCTTGGATTTTTTCTATTTACTTTAAAATCTTTTTTGTACCTATTTTTATTTTGTTTTATAAAAGTGCTGGCAAATTTTATAATTTCTTTACCAGACCTGTAGTTTGTATCAAGAGTCATTATTTTTGCCTCTTTGTAAATTTTTGTAAAATTTAACAGGTAAGTAGGATTTGATGCCCTAAATGAATAAATTGATTGGTCATCATCTGCTACTACAAGAAGATTATTTTCTGGCATAACTATTTTTTCTAAAATTTTAAATTGTAAGAGGGAAGTGTCTTGACCTTCATCAAGTTGAAAATATTTATATTTATTTTTTATTGATCTTAATAAAGACTCATCATTTAATAATTCTAAGGCATAAACTTGCATATCATCAAAATCAAGTAGGTGTTTTTCCTTTTTTATTCTTTCATAAGTTTGATAAATTTCTTTTACTTTTGAAATTTCTAACTTATCTAGGTAGGATGTGTCCAAAAGAGAATTTTTCATAAAAGAAATTTTTTGAAAGAATAAATTTAAATCTTCTTTGGACATTTTTTTCTTATTGATATTTTTATAAATTTCTCCAACAAGATTATATTTATTGTAAATTTTCTCATCTTCTATTAGATTTACTTGTCTATTGTATTTTTTTAAATAATTTCTAATTATAAGATAGCAAAAAGCATGGATAGTCATAAAATTTGAATCCTTGCTATCAAATCTTTTTTTCATATCATTAGCTTGGATTCTAGAAAAAGTTAAATTTAAAATTTTTGAAGAATCAATATGTTCTGACAAAAATTTTATTCTTTCTAAAAGCATGGTAGTTTTTCCAGAACCTGGAATTGCCAAAACCAAAAGAGGACCATCCAAATGTTTTGCAGCTTGTAATTGTTTGCTTGTAAATTTCATATTTATATTTTATCATATAAGTATAAGAATTTAATTATAGAGGATTTAATAAATTTATTTATTAACTTACTATTTAAGGTATAATATTTAAAACGGGAGGAATTATGTTAACTACAAATTTTTTAAAAACAAGAACTTCTACTAGAGATTTTAAAGATGAAAAAGTAGATGATGAAAAAATTAAAAAGATTTACCAAATTACAAGAGAATTAGAAAATAAATTTGGTGAAAAGGATCTTCATTACCAAGTAAATAATAAGGGAGAAGAAGTTTATTTTAAATTAAAAGGAAACGCTGGCTACAAGGGAGTTATGATAAAAGCGCCTTTGTATGTTGCACTTGATATTACAAATGATAGCAAATCTGCTCTTGTTAAAGGATCTTATGGTCTTGAAGAATTAATTACTAAATTATCTGAACAAGGACTAGCTTCTTGCTACATTACAGTAAGCGGAGTAAGCGATGATATTTTAAAATCAGCTTTTGTAAATGCTGAAGGAAAAATTATGTCAATTCTTGCAATTGGCGAAGCTACAAAACAAGAAGTTAGAGAACACAGATACGATGATAGAAAAGGAATAAATGAATTTGTATTTATTGATGATTTAGATCATAAGGCAAGCGTAGAAGAACTTTCCCAAAGAGGACTTGATGATTTATTCTCATACCTAAGATTTGCACCATCATCATACAATTCACAACCATGGAGATTTGTTTTAAAAGATAATTTTGTAAATTTATATTTAGAAGATTACAAAGACGAAGCAAATTTAGTTGATGCAGGAATTGTAATGTATTATTTTGATCAATTAACAAAAGAAATATCAATAAATTCAATTTGGGAAGTTGAACCAAAATTAGACGGCTCAAAATTCCAATTTATTGCTCAAAAAGAATTATAAAATTTTAAGGAATTTTAATGATAAGACTTTATACAGAAAATGATATAGAAAAAATGTATGGGGCTTCAGAAATTCTTTGCCAAACACACCTTGCCATAAAAGAAGTAATAAGAGCTGGAATAACAACAAAATTTCTTGACGATTTTGCAAATAAATTTATAAAACACAAAAATGCAAGACCTGCCCAATTAGGTTATCAAGGATTTCCATATACACTTTGCATATCCGTAAATGATGAAATTTGTCACGGATTTCCTTCAGATTATGTACTAAAAGAAGGCGATGTAGTTTCAATCGATAATGTAATTGATTACAAGGGAGGACTTGCAGATTCTTGTTGGACTTATAAAATTGGAAAATTGAGCGAAGAAAATGAAAAGTTAGTTGATGTGAATTTAAAAGCTCTTTACAAAGGAATTGAAGCTGCAAAACCAGGAAACAGAATTGGAGATATAGGTTATGCAATTCAACAATACGTTGAGGGCGAAAATGGCTTTTCAGTTATAAGGGACTTTATAGGTCATGGAATTGGAAAAGAAATGCACGAAGATCCACAAGTTCCACATTATGGAAAAAAAGGATTTGGTCCTAGAATAGAAGAAAATATGGTATTTACAATTGAACCAATGATAGCAGTTGGCGATTGGAAATCAAAAATGGACTCAAATGGATGGACAGCAAGAACAAAGGATGGTTCTGTTTGTTCACAATTTGAACACCAACTTGTCATAAGAAAAGACGGAGCAGAAATAATAACTGACCAAAATAATTTTTCTTTGACAGAAGATGACAAAAAATTTATAGAAGCATATAAATAGGAGAGAAATCTCCTAAAAGCGTAGACAAACCCTCAAGCACGAATATCTGACTCCAAAAATTGTTGATTTCTAAATTTAAAAATTCTAAAATCGCAAACTCGCTAACGCTCAAACAGTGCGATTTTTGAAGAATTTTCAAATTTGAAATCAAATCAATTTTTTACGTATGATATTCTTAGCGTGAGGGTTTATATACTTTGAAAAAAATCTAAGGAGAGAAATCTCCTATTTTTTTCGTCAAAAATAGCTTTTTAAAAAATGGATAATTTTACTTATTTCATTGGAAATATATGTCAAATATTATAAAAATTCATAATAAAATGTTTTCAAATTTATAAATAAATATATTTCCCAAAGAAAAATATTAAAATTTAAAGAAAATAATTAAAAATTTGTAAAAAACTTTAAAAAAGACTTAATAAGTAATCAAAAAAATGGTAAAATATAAAAGTACAGCTTTAAGGAGGAGTTATGGATATTTTAGTAATAGGATTTGCATTATTTGCAATGTTTTTTGGAGCGGGGAATTTAATTTTTCCACCAATGTTGGGATATACTTATGGAGATAAGTGGTTATTGGCATCTATTGCCTTTACAATTGTGGGAGTCGGATTAACTTTGCTTGCTGTAGTTAGTATGGCAAAAAGGCAAGGAAATATTTTTACTTTTACTTCACTTGCAGGTGATAGGCTTTCAAAAGCAATAGTTTTAATTATTGCTCTTTGTATTGGACCTTTAGGAGCAATTCCAAGAACTGCAGCTACAAGTTTTGAGATGGTACAATCAGCAGGCTTTAATGTAAATATTTGGGCCTTTACTTTAATATTTTTTGGATTATCATTGTTTTTGTCTTTGGCAAAAAATTCTGTTGTAGATTTAATTGGTAAATTTTTGACGCCACTTTTATTAATTTCTTTATTTATAATGATAATTGTTGGTATGTTAAATCCAATTGGACAAATAAAAGAAATTAATATAGATTTAAGTAAAATATTTTCTGATTCAATGCTTGAAGGATATAATACAATGGATGCTTTGGCAGCCCTTGCATTTACACCAATAATCGTAGAAAGCGTGATAAAAAAAGGCTATAAAAATCAATTATTAAAAAAGACGATAGAGGCATCACTAATTGCAGTTGTAGGACTTGCTTTTGTGTATATTTCACTTACATTTTTGGGAGCAAGTGCATCAACAAGTATTGATACAGATTCAAGAGTTACTTTACTAAATTTTATTTCAGAAAAAATTCTTGGAGATAAGGGCAAATTTGTTTTATTGCTTGCAATTATTATGGCATGTTTTACAACATCTGTAGGCTTGATTTCATCAATTTCTAATATTTTCACAGAATTTTCTAAAAATAAATTCAATTATAGTTTTCTTGCAATAGCAATAGCTTTAGTGTCTTTATTATTATCTGTTCTTGGAGTGGAATCAATAGTAAAGCTTACAGGACCATTTTTACAATTTGTGTATCCTTTAGCAATTGTTTTAGTAGTATTTAATTTGATTGGGAAAAATTCTCTCGATAAATTAGTAATTAGAAATTCTTTTATTGTGGTAACAATTGTTTCATTTATGGATGCTCTAGTCAGTTTGATAGACATTTTAAAAGAAATGTTTAATGTAAATCTTTCATTTTTAGTAAGTTTAGAATCTGTGTTTAAAAAAATTATACAAGTTATATCCTTAAATATTGTAGATTTTCCATGGATAATTCCTCTAATTGTTATAATTATCCTAACTAGCCTATATTTAAAATTAAATAAAAATAAATAAATTTTTGCATCCGAATTAATTTTTGGATGTTTTTTATTAGAAATTTTTTGCAATTATTTTTTTATCCTGTATATTTTTATTGTAAGTAAAAATATTAGAAAAAGGATTTCAAAATCCAAATAAAAAATATTAGAAAATGTTTGATAAATTTTTAACTACATGTTATAATCGTATTGTAAGTTAAGATAACAATTTATCAGATATAAAATCGAAAGGGGAAATTATGACAAGAAAAGTAGTAATTGCAAGTGCAGCTAGAACTCCAGTTGGAAGTTTTGGTGGAGCTTTAAAATCACAAAGTGCAGTTGATTTGGGTGTTGTTGCAGCTAAAGCAGCTATCGAAAGAGCTGGAATTAAACCAGAAGATGTTGAAGAAACTGTTTTAGGATGCGTTTTACAAGCAGGACTTGGACAAAACGTTGCAAGACAAATTTCATTAGGAGCAGGAATCCCAATAACAACACCAGCAATGACAATTAATAAAGTATGTGGATCAGGACTTAGAACTGTTTCACTTGCAGCTCAAATGATTTTAGCAGGAGATGTTGACGTTGTTTTAGCAGGTGGTGCTGAAAGTATGTCAAACGCTCCATTCTTATCTAATGAATCTAGATGGGGAGCTAGAATGGGCAACAAAAAATTTGTTGACGAAATGATTACTGATGGTCTTTGGGATGTTTATAATGACTACCACATGGGAGTTACAGCTGAAAATGTAGCTGAAAAATATGGAATCACAAGAGAAATGCAAGACGATCTTGCAGCAGTAAGCCAACAAAGAGCAAGCAAGGCTCGTGCTGAAGGAAGATTTAAAGATGAAATCGCTCCAGTAGAAATTAAAGATAGAAAAGGAAATGTTACAGTTGTTGAAGATGATGAATATATCAGAGACGGTGTAACACAAGAAGGAATTTCTAAATTAAGACCAGCATTTATTAAAGATGGTACAGTTACAGCAGCTAACGCATCAGGAATCAATGATGGAGCAGCTTGTCTTGTAGTTATGAGTGAAGAAAAAGCTAAAGAATTAGGCGTTAAACCATTAGCTACAATCGTAAGCTATGCATCTGCAGGAGTTGATCCAAAAGTTATGGGAACAGGTCCAATTCCATCAAGTAAAAAAGCTCTTGAAAAAGCTGGATGGAAAGTAGAAGATCTTGACTTAGTTGAATCAAACGAAGCTTTTGCAGCTCAATCATACGCTGTAAGAAATGAAATGGGCTTTGATCCAGAAAAAACAAATGTAAACGGTGGAGCAATTGCAATAGGTCACCCAATCGGAGGATCTGGAGCAAGAATTCTTACAACACTTCTATACGAAATGGAAAAAAGAGATTCTAAAAAAGGTCTTGCAACACTTTGTATAGGTGGAGGAATGGGAACAGCTCTAGTAGTTGAAAGATAATAAATTTATAAACAAAAATAAGGTTGTTAGAAATAACAGCCTTATTTTTTTGGAAATTTTCAGATATAAGCTATAAAAAATAAAAACTACTCAATAAAGAGCAGTTTAAATTTCGTCTAGCGATATTTGATTTTTATTTTTTTCTCTATCTTTCATTTTCCTATTGTAGCATGATCTGCACAAAGGCTCGTATGAATCTTGAGCTCCGATTTCTATTCTTTCTTCATTATAAGATTTTCTAAATGAAATCCAAGCATCTTCTCCGCATGATGCACAAATAGCATGGTGTTTTATTAATTCGTCAGCTATTGGCATCAGCTCTTTTACAACTTCAAATGGTTTTGTTTTATAATCCATATCAAGTCCTGATACAACAATTGTAATATGATTTTGCATAAGTTCTACAAAATAGTCGACAATTTTTGATGGCTTGTCTGGGAAAAATTGAACTTCATCAATTCCTATAGCATCAATTTCATTATTTTTTGCATAATGCAAAATTTCTTTTATAGATTCTATTTTAATCGCATCAAGCTCCAAATTATCGTGGCTTATTATTTTTTCATCTTCATGTCTTGAATCAACTGATGGTTTGAATGCAATTGTTTTGTATCCTGCAACTTTCATCCTATAAAGCTCACGCCATAGGGAAGTGGTTTTGCCTGAAAACATAGAACCTGTATGAACAATAAGTTTAGCTTGTTTTTTCATATTTCACCTAAACATTAAATTTAAAATTGGTAATATCTCCATCTTTCATAACATAATCTTTTCCTTCCATACGAAGTTGACCATGTTCTTTTACTTTTGCCATATTACCATATTCTTTTAGAGTATCAAAACTTACGATTTCTGCTTTTATAAAACCTCTTTGTATATCTGTGTGGATTTTTCCAGCAGCATCTACAGCTTTTGTTCCATTTGTAATTGTCCAAGCTCTTGTTTCATCTTCTCCTGTTGTCAAAAATGAAATTAAATTTAAGGTTTTGTAAGAATCTTTTATAACTTGGTCGCAACCTGATTCACTTAGACCAATCATTTCCAAAAATTCTTTCTTTTCTTCATCGCTTTCAAGTTCAGATATTTCTTGCTCAATTTTTGCGCTTACTACAGAAACTTGGGCGTTTTCTTCTTGGGCAAATTCTCTAACTTTTTGAACAAATTCATTATCATCGCCATTATTTGCAACATCACTTTCATCGACATTACAAACGTAAATTATTGGTTTTGTTGAAAGAAGTTGGTAGGTTTTAAGAAGAGCTTTTTCTTCATCGTGCAAATTTAAAACTCTGGCAGATTTTCCTTCTTCCAAAACTTCTTTTATTCTTTTTAATAATTCAACTTCGCTTCTTGCTGATTTATCAGATTTTGCAACTTTTTCTCTTTTTGCCAAAACTTTTTCAACAAGCTCAAGGTCTGAAAGGATAAGCTCAAAATTTATTGTTTCAATATCTCTTAATGGGTCAATGTTACCATCGACGTGAGTAACATTTGGATCGTTAAAACAACGCAAAACTTCTACTATTGCATCTGTTTCTCTTATATTTGATAAAAATTTATTTCCCAATCCTTCGCCCTTACTTGCACCTTTTACAAGTCCTGCTATATCATAAAATTCTATAGCTGCTGGTACAATTTTTTTTGAATTGTGCATTTTTGCAAGATAATCAACTCTATAATCTGGAACATTTACAAGTCCTACGTTTGGATCTATTGTGCAAAAAGGATAATTTGCAATTTCTGCTCCAGCTTTTGTAATCGCGTTAAATAAAGTTGATTTGCCTACATTTGGTAGGCCAACTATTCCTAATTTCATTTAATCACTCTCTCTTTTTTATTCTTTATTTAGCATTATTAATTATATAGAAAGCGCCTAAAAAAATCAATTTTTATATTATGCAACAATGGTATAATATGAATAAGATTATAAAAATAAAGGAGAAATTATGAATATTGATCAAAAACTAGAAAAGCTTAGAGAGCTAATGGCTAGCAGAAAAATAGATGCTTATATTATTAATACATCTGATCCTCATCAATCAGAATATATTAGTGATTATTATAAAACTCGTGAATTTATTTCAGGCTTTACTGGCTCTGCGGGAGTTTGCGTTGTTACAAAAGATAAGGCAAGACTTTGGACAGATTCAAGATATTTTTTGCAAGCTGCAAATGAATTAAAATATTCAGAATTTGAATTTTATAAACAAGGTTTTGATGAAGATCCAACTATGGAAGAATTTTTGTTGGAAGAAGTTGGAGAATTTGGAAAAATTGGTTTTGATGGTACTTGTTATTCAGTAAAAGATTATAAATCTTTAAGTGAAAATATGGCATCACGTGCTTTGGTTTATGACATAGATTATATTTCTCAAATTTGGGATGATAGACCAAGCCTTCCAAAAGAAAAAGTTTGGATTTATGATCAAAAATATGTTGGCGAAAGTTTAGAATCAAAAATAAATAGATTAAGAAAAGAATTAAAGAAAAAAGATTGCGATTATAATTTTATTGGTTCTCCAGAAGATATTTGTTATCTCTTAAATATTAGGGGAAATGATATTGGGTACACTCCAGTAGTTTTGTCATATTTGTTAGTTTCAATGGATGAAATTCATCTTTGCATAGACCAAGATAAACTTGACGATGAAGTTTTGGATTATTTAAAAGAAAATAAGGTAAAAGTTCATTCTTATGATTATATTTATTCTTTATTAAAAAACATTAAGGGAAAAAATAGAATTTATATAGATCCAGAAAGAACTAACGTTGCAATTTTTGATTCTATAAATTCAAATGTAAGAATTACAAGCGGTGTAAATATTTCAACTCAAATGAAAGCGGTTAAAAATGAAACTGAATTAGAAAATGAAAGAAAAGCCTATATTATTGATGGTGTAAGTTTAATTAAGTTCTTTAATTGGGTTGAAGTTGGAACAAGTACAGGTTCTTTGACAGAGCTTATAGCTAGCAAAAAATTGCAAGATTTAAGAAAAGAAAATGAATCATATATTGAAGATTCTTTTGAAACAATTGCAGGCTACAAAGAAAATGGAGCTATTGTCCATTATGAACCAACTTCACTTTCATCAAAAACTCTCGAAGAAAAATCACTTTTATTGGTAGATTCAGGAGCTCATTACAAAGAAGGAACTACAGATATAACAAGAACAATTGCCCTTGGAGAATTGACTGATGAAGAAAAAGAAGACTATACCCTAGTTTTAAAATCTCATATAGGCTTGATGAGTGCAAGATTTAAAGAAAAAACCAAGGGACAAAGACTAGATGCAATTGCAAAATATCCATTGTGGAAAGCTGGAAAAGATTATTTCCATGGAACTGGCCACGGAGTTGGATTTAGCCTAACAGTTCACGAAGGCCCAAATAACATTTCCCAATTTAATGATGTAGAATTATTAGAAAATATGACAACTTCAATTGAGCCGGGTCTATATATAGAGAATAAACATGGGGTAAGAATTGAAAGCGAAGTTTATGTGAAAAAAGATTTGGAAAATGAATTTGGTAAATTTATGAAATTCGAATGTCTAACTTACGTGCCAATTGATACCAGACCAATAAATATGGATATGATGGATAAGTGGGAAATAGAATGGCTAAATTCATATAACAAAAAATGTCAAGAAGTTTTATCTCCATATCTTGGAGGATCTGATTTAGAATATTTGATAGAAAGATGTAAAGAGATTTGATGAACAATCAAATAAAGGAAAAATTAATAGAATTACCAGACCTACCAGGCGTTTATATAATGAGAAATAGCCAAGATGAAATAATCTATGTTGGTAAGGCTATAAATTTAAAAAAACGTGTAAGCCAATATTTTGACAATAATAAGAACAAGGGCAGAAAAGTCCTTGCTATGGTAAGTCACATAAATCATTTTGAATATATAATTGTAGAAAATGAAGTCGAAGCTCTCGTACTAGAATCAAATCTAATAAAGAAAAACAGGCCAAAATATAATATTGTACTAAGAGATGATAAGCAATATCCATATATAAAAATTACAAATGAAAAATTTCCTAGAATTCAAAAAGTAAGAAATGTAAAAAAGGATAAGGGCTATTACTATGGCCCTTATCCTGATGCTTATGCAGTAAATGATGTAATAGAATTATTTCATATACTTTATCCAATAAGAACTTGCAATCTAAATTTTGATAAGGGACAGCAATTAGATAGACCTTGTCTAAATTATTATATAAATAGGTGTAAAGCTCCATGCGTTGGTAAGGGAGATGAAAAAGAATATATGGAAAATATAACTAAAATCAAAAATTTTTTAGAAAATAAATCTGATTATATACCAAATTTAGTTATAAATAAGATGAATAAGGCAAGTGAAACTTTGGATTTTGAAAATGCTGCAAAATACAGGGATTACCATAGGGCCTTGTCAACCATTTCTCAAAAACAAAAAGTTACTACAACAAATGGTGATGACATAGATATAATTGCAATGTCCAAAGGAATATTTTATGTCACCATGCAGGTATTTTTTATGAGAGATGGAAAGATTGTTGATAGACAACATTTTATTATTAAAGATGATTACAGAGAAAAAGATGAAGATATAATTTCATCTTTTATGAAGCAATTTTACTTAAACCTTATGTATATACCAAAAGAAATTTTAGTTCACAAAATGCCATCAGATCTTGATGCCCTTAATTTATTTATTGAAAAGAAAAAAGGCATTAAGGTAAAAATTCATTGCCCAAAACTTGGTAAGAAAAAAGAATTAGTAGATATGGCTTTTAGAAATGCAAGCGATATGATGAAAAAATACGAAAAAAGGCTTGAGGAAAAAGAAAGAAAAAAACATTCTGGCTTAAATGGATTAAAAGAAATTTTGAATTTAAAATCTTTAAGCAGGATAGAAGCTTACGATATTTCAAATACATCGGGGGTCCAATCAGTTGGATCAATGGTTGTATTTCAAAATGGGATAGCAGAAAGAAAAGAATATAGAAAATTCAAAATAAAAACTATAGAAGGGCCAGATGATTATCATTCCTTGGAAGAAGTTCTTACGAGAAGATTTGAAAGAGCAAAAAAAGAAATTAAAAATAATAATACTTATACTGGTTTTGGAAAACTCCCAGATTTAATATTAATGGATGGGGGAAAAGGTCAAGTAAAGTCAGCAAAAAAAGTTTTGAAAGATTTAAATTTTTCAATAGAAGTTGCAGGACTTGTTAAAGATGACAAGCATACAACAAGAGCAATTATATATGAAAATGAAGAAATACAAATAAAAAAACGAGATCCAGTATATAAATTAATTTACGAAATCCAAGAAGAAGCCCACAGATTTGCCATAAATTATCACAGAAAATTAATGGGACAGACCATGAAAAAATCTGAGCTTGATAATATTAATGGCATAGGAAAAAGAAAAAAAGAAAATCTTCTAAAACATTTTAAAATCGTAAAAAATATAAAAAAAGCAAGCTTAGAAGAGCTTATGGAAGTAGATTTGATTGGGGAAAGCCAAGCACTTGAAATAATTAAATATTTTAAATTAAACAATTAAAGAGGATAAAATGGGAAAACAAACAAGCGTAAAATTAAAAGACGTGGTTGAAATTTTAGGTCTTGAAATAGTTCACAAATCCACAGATTATGATGAAGTTATCTTGCAAAGTCCAGATATTAATAGACCAGGTCTTCAACTTACAGGATATTTGGAAGAATTTCCTTATAAAAGATTACAAATAATAGGAAGTGTAGAATATACTTACCTAACAAGTCTTGACAATAGAATGCAATATGAAAGATTTAGAGGAATATTATCATACAAAATGCCAGCCATACTTTTTTCATACAATGCAGGATTGCCAAAAGATATATTAGACCTTGCTGATTACTACGATATTACAATTTTAAGGTCAAAACTTCCTACGACAAAATTAACATCAATAATTTCGCAAGAACTAGAATATATTTTTGCTGATAGAACTCAAATTCATGGAGAACTTCTAGAAGTTTTTGGTGTTGGGGTTTTAATTAGAGGAGAAAGCTCTGTAGGAAAAAGTGAAACGGCTTTAGATTTAGTAAATCGTGGCCATAGACTTGTAGCAGATGATGTTGTTGAAATGGCTGCTTACGATAATAAACTTGTAGGACAAGCTCCAGAAAATATAAGGCATTATACAGAAATTAGAGGTCTTGGAATTGTAGATGTAAGAAGACTATATGGGACAGGCTCTGTAAAAGTTTCAACTGACATAGATTTGGTAATAGAGCTTGAACATTGGAGAGAAGATTATGAATATGATAGGTTGGGACTTGATGAGCATTATACAGAAATTTTAAATGTTCAAATTCCAAAAATTTTAATTCCAGTAAGAGCAGGAAGAAATTTAGCAATGATTATTGAAGTTGCTGCTATGAACCAAAGAGAAAAATCAATGGGATATAATGCAGCAAAAGTAATGACAGACAATCTATTTAAAAATTCTGACAATGATAATTAGCTTGTGAAATTATTTGATATTTGCTTGACTAATGATGTGATATTTATTATACTAAAAATAGTGTTGACGATAATTGATTCATATAATTTTTAGGAGGTCTTAAATGACAATTAAAAGAGCTATGAAGACTATGGATGGTAATACTGCAGCTGCTCACGTATCTTATGCGTTTACAGATGTAGCAACAATCTATCCAATAACACCTTCATCACCAATGCCTGAAGCAGTAGATGTTTGGGCAGCAAACGGTAGAAAAAACGTATTTGGAAGACCAGTTGAAGTAAAGGAAATGCAATCAGAAGCTGGTGCAGCAGGAGCAGTACACGGAGCACTTGCAGCAGGAGCACTTACTACTACATACACAGCAAGTCAAGGATTATTATTAATGATCCCTAATATGTATAAGATTGCTGGAGAAAGATTGCCAGGTGTATTCCATGTTGCAGCAAGAACACTAGCAACTCACGCACTTTCAATTTACGGTGACCATTCTGACGTTATGGCAGCAAGACAAACAGGATTTGCTATGCTATGTTCAGGATCAGTTCAACAAGTAATGGACTTAGGACCAGTTGCTCACTTAGCAGCAATTGAAGGAAGAATTCCATTCTGCCATTTCTTTGATGGATTTAGAACAAGTCACGAAATTCAAAAAATACAAGTTTGGGACTATGATACATTAGCTCCATTAGTAAACTACGAAGCTGTAGATAAATTTAAAAATGAGTCTTTAAATCCAGAAAGACCAAAAACAATCGGTACAGCTGAAAAGAATATTTTCTTCCAAAGAATGGAAGCTTCAAACCCAGCATACACTGATATAGTAGGTATAACAGAAAACTACATGAACAAAATCAATGAATTAATCGGTACAAATTACGGATTATTTAATTATTATGGTGCAGATGATGCAGAAGAAATCATCATTGCTATGGGTTCTGTTTGCCAAGCAGCTGAAGAAGCAATTGATAAATTAGTAGAAGATGGTAAAAAAGTTGGTATGGTTGAAGTTCACTTATTCAGACCATTCTCAAAAGACCATTTATTAAAAGCTATACCAAAAACAGTAAAGAAAATTGCTGTTTTAGATAGAACAAAAGAAAAAGGTTCAGTTGGAGAACCATTATTACTTGATGTTAAATCAGCTTACTATGATGTAGAAGATAAGCCACAAATTATAGGTGGTAGATATGGATTATCTTCAAAAGATACAATCCCTGCAGACATTGAAGCAGCATTTAACAATTTAGCTGGCGAAATGAAAGATGATTTCACATTATCAATTACAGATGATGTTACAAATAAATCACTTGAAAGAACAGATTTAAGAATCAGACAAGAAGGTACAAGCAGATGTAAATTCTGGGGATTCGGATCTGATGGAACAGTTGGAGCTAACAAACAAGCTATCAAAATCATCGGTGATAATACTGATATGTATGCTCAAGGTTACTTTGACTATGATTCTAAAAAATCTGGTGGACTTACAGTATCACACTTGAGATTTGGTAAAAATCCAATTAGATCAACATATCTATTAGATGAAGCTGACTTTATTTCATGTTCAAAACCAGCATACGTTAATCAATATGATTTATTAGCTGGACTTAAAGATGGTGGTACATTCTTATTAAACTGCCCATGGTCAGAAGATGAACTTGAACAACATCTACCAGCTTCAATGAAAAAATACATTGCTGAACACAATATTAACTTTAATATAATAGATGCTTCTCACATCGCTGCTAATATTGGATTAGGTTCAAGAACAAATATGATAATGCAATCTGCATTCTTTAACCTTGCGAATGTAATTCCAATAGATGAAGCTATCAAATACCTTAAAGATTCTATAGTTAAAGCTTATGGACACAAGGGTGATGATATAGTAAACATGAACTACAAAGCAGTAGATCAAGGAATTGATGCAGTAGTTAAAGTTAATGTTCCAGATTCATGGAAAGATGCAAAAGATGAAGTTAAAGAAGAAAAAGAACTTCCAGAATTCATCAAAAACATCGTTAAACCAATGATTGAACAAAAAGAAGACGAACTTCCAGTTTCAGTTTTCAAAGATAGAACAAATGGAGACTTTGAACCAGGTACAACTCAATATGAAAAGAGAGGAATTGCTCTTAACGTGCCAGAATGGCAAATTGATAATTGTATCCAATGTAACCAATGTTCATACGTTTGTCCTCACGCTGTAATTAGACCATTCTTATTAACAGAAGAAGAAAAATCTAATGCACCAGAAGGATTTGAAACAAAGAAAGCAATTGGTAAGGGAATGGACGGATATGATTTCAGAATCCAAGTTTCACCACTTGATTGTACAGGCTGTGGAAACTGTGCTGATGTATGTCCAGCTCCAAAGAAGGCTCTTTTAATGAAACCTTTTGAGGAAGAATTAGAAAAAGAAAAAGATAATTGGGAATATGCTCATGAAGAAGTTGGATACAAAGAAGATGTTATGGATCCAATGACAATTAAAGGTTCTCAATTTAAACAACCATTACTTGAGTTCTCAGGTGCTTGTGCAGGATGTGGAGAAACACCATACGCCAAACTTGTTACTCAATTATTTGGAGATAGAATGTATATAGCTAATGCTACAGGTTGTTCATCAATTTGGGGAGCATCATCACCAGCTACACCATATACAACAAATGCTTGCGGACAAGGTCCAGCTTGGGGTAATTCATTATTCGAAGATGCAGCAGAATATGGTTATGGTATGAAACTTGCAGCTGATTCAAACAAACACCTTCTTGAAACATATATGAATCAATTCAATGAATTAGAAGCTGATAGTGAATTAAGCGAAGCATTCAAAGCATGGATTGAAGGAAAAGAAGACGTTAAAGCTTCAAAAGAAGCAACAGCTAAAATTCTTAACCTTGAAGAAAAAGCTAACAGTGTAAGTGATGAAAAACAAAAAGATCTACTACACAAAATATATTCACTAAAAGACTATATGATTAAAAAATCAGTTTGGATATTTGGTGGAGACGGATGGAGCTATGATATAGGATTTGGTGGAGTTGACCACGTACTAGCTAGTGGAGAAAACATCAATATCTTAGTATTTGATACAGAAGTTTACTCAAATACAGGTGGACAATCATCTAAAGCTACACCATTATCAGCAGTAGCACAATTTGCTGCATCTGGTAAAAAGGTAAGAAAGAAAGACCTTGGTTTAATGATGACTTCATACGGTTATGTTTACGTAGCACAAGTTGCTATGGGCGCAAACCAAAACCAAACAATCAAAGCTATGAAAGAAGCTGAAAGCTATGATGGACCATCTCTAATCATCTGCTATGCACCATGTATCAACCACGGTATAAGAATCGGTATGGGTAAATCTCAATTTAGAGAAAAACAAGCAGTTGATGCTGGTTACTGGCACTTATGGAGATTCGATCCAAGACTTGCTGATGAAGGAAAGAATCCATTCCAATTAGATTCAAGAGAACCTAAGGAATCATTCCAAGAATTTATCCAAGGAGAAGTTAGATACTCTTCACTCAAGAGATCATTCCCTGAAACAGCTGACCAATTATATCAAGAAGCAGAAAAAGCTGCAAAAGATAGATATCAAACATATAAGAGATTAGCTGGAAAATAAGATAAATTAAATAAAATTTTTAAAGGATGAGCTTGCTCATCCTTTTTTTGTGCGTAAAATTAATTTTGAAGATTTTATTTTTAAAATTTTACAAAAAAATTTATGTTGAAAACTTTTTGAAAATTTTAAATTTAATTTTGCTAAATGCGTACAATTATAAATATTTACTATTTATGGTATAATAAATTATATATAAAAAAATAAAATGGAGGAGTTTATGGCAATTAAGTATAAAAACAATTACGGTAAAGTTAGTATTTCAGAAACAGTAATTGCAAATATTGCTGCAGCTTCTGTTATGGAATCCTATGGTGTTGTAGGTCTTGCTAGCAGAAGTACAAAAGATGGATTTTATAAACTTTTAGGCATTGATAATATGAACAGAGGTGTAAAAGTTTTAAGGAATATAGATGGAACTGTGACTATAGATATATCATTGTTTTTAAATTATGGTGTAAGAATTGCAGTTGTATGCCAAAATATAATTGAAAATGTGAAATATAATGTTGAACATTCTCTTAATGTTGGTGTATCTAGTGTAAATATTTTAGTTCAAGGAATTAGAAGTTAGGTGAAATATGAAAAAAATCGATAGTAATAAGTTCAAAAGCATTATTATTAAAGCTTTTGAACTACTTAATGAGAAAAGGGATGTTGTCGATAGCTTAAATGTTTTTCCTGTTCCAGATGGGGATACGGGAACAAATATGACTATGACAATGAAATCTGGTGTAGAAAGAGTAAAGGATACTGAAACTTCATCTTGTTATGATGTTGCTAAGGCTTTAAGCCAAGGCACTTTGATGGGAGCGAGAGGAAATTCTGGTGTAATTTTATCACAACTTTGTAGGGGAATGTCTAAAGCTATCAAAGGCAAGGATATTATTGATGCAGAAAGTATAAGAGATATTTTTACAGTTGCAAATAAAACTGCTTATAAGGCTGTAATGAAACCTACTGAGGGAACAATTTTAACTGTGTCAAGATTTATGGCAGAAGAAGCTAATAACGCTTTTGAAAGTAACATTGATATTGATAAGTATTTATATAAAATTATTGCAGCTGGTCATAAGGCTTTGCTTGATACTCCAAATTTATTGCCAGTTTTAAAAGAGGCTAAGGTTGTAGATTCTGGTGGACAAGGATTGATGTTTTTGCTTGAAGGCGTTTTAAAAGCTTTAAATGGAGAAATTGATATTGAAACTGATTTATCAGAAATAGAAATTGAAGATTTGCCATCAAAAGACTATAATATCGACCTATCAGTAAGCATAAGTGAAGATGAAAAAGATGATTTACTTGAAAAATTAAATGAGCTTTCTACATCTTTGACAGAAGATTTTGATAATGGAATTTTGAGACTTTCATTTGATTGCGATGGTATAAAGGGACTTTTAGAAGTGGTTTCAAAATATGGACAAGTTTTGACGATGAATGTTGAAAATACTAATCCAGATGTATTGAATGATATAAAAGTAAACAAAAAACCATCTAAAAAATATGGATTTATAGCTGTTTCAAGGGGAGAAGGCTATGATAAAGTGTTTGAAAGTTTAAATGTTGATAGGATTATTGCTGGTGGGCAAACTATGAACCCTTCAACTGAAGATATTTTTAAGGCAATTGAAAAAGTTGATAGCGAAAATATTATTATCTTCCCTAATAATAAAAATATAATTATGAGTGCTAAACAAGCTTGTCAATTGTCTGATAAAACTTGTAGAGTAGTTGAAACTAGGTCAATTCCAGAATCTTTTTCTGCCCTACTCTCATTTGATGAAGATGAATCATTAGATGAAAATATTGAAAATTTCAACGATGCGATTGAAGATGTAAGAGTTTTGGAAGTTACTATAGCAGTTAGAGATACAAATGTGAATAATGTAGAAATTAGAAAAGATGAATACATTGGAATAGTTGATAATAGTATTGTTACAAGCAAAAAAACAATAGAAAAAACTGCTAGAGAAACCTTGGAGAAGGCTGTTGATGATGACACATCTCTTATAACCATATATTATGGAGAAGATATAGAAGATAAGGAAGCCAGAAAACTCCAAAAATTTGCTCAAAAAAAATTCAAAGATTGCGATGTAGAATTGATTTATGGTGGACAACCTTTATATTATTACACTATTACCTTGGAGTAGGATAGATGGATCTTTTGGACCTAAAAGGTTTAGGCAAAAAGAAAAAAGAATATTTAGAAAAATTATCAATTTATAAGCTAGAAGATTTATATAATTATTATCCTAGGGAATATGAGGATAGGTCAAAAAAATATGACTTATCCCATGGTCTTGATGGAAATAAACATTATTTTGAATGGAAAATAGAATCAAAGCTTTATACAAATTATAGTAAAAAAATTTCTATCTCTTATCTTTATGCGAGTGAAAATGATAAAAGAATAAAAATAGTATTTTTTAACGACAAATTTTCGCCAAGATCCTTAAAAATCGGACAAACATATAAATTTTATACAAAAATCGTAAAAAATGGTTATGAAATTGAATGCCATAATCCAGAATTTACAGATATAGATGATGATAGAATTGGAAATATTGTACCTATATATCCGCTTACAAAATCTTTGACTAATAAAAATTTATCTGATTTTATAGGTCAAGCCTTGGAATTTTTTGATGAAAATGAAGTTTTATTAGATAAAAAAGTTCTTGATGACTTTAATTTTTCGGATAAGCTTTCAAATTTGAAGGAAATTCATTTCCCAACTAGCCTTGAAAATTTAAAAAATGCTAAAAGTCAAATTAAGATTATAGATTTATTAAAGGAATTGATTTTTATCTATGTAATGCAAAAAGAAAATTCCTACCAAGATTTAAATTTAAAATATAATCTAAATGATATTTTAAATAAGCTTGATTTTAAATTGACACCAAGTCAATATAAGTCTTTGATTGAAATTTTAAAAGATTCTACAAGTAAGTCTATTATGAATAGGCTTTTGTGTGGGGATGTTGGAAGTGGTAAGACTATTGTTGCACTAATTATAATGATTATTTTTTCTATAAATTCATACCAAACTTGTATGATGGTTCCAACAGAAGTCTTGGCAATTCAGCAATATGAGAAAAATAAAAATTTTGTTGAAAGCTTTGGCTTAAAAATTTCTTTACTTACATCATCAACAAAAAATAAGGAAGCTCTTAAAAAGAAAATCAAAAATGGCGAAATAGACATTGTTATTGGTACACATGCACTTATTGTAGATGATGTGGAATTTAAAAATTTGAAATTAATTGTTGCGGATGAACAGCATAGGTTTGGAGTTAGGCAAAGACAAGCCTTATACGAAAAAGGTAATGATGCAAATTACCTAACAATGACAGCAACTCCTATACCAAGGACACTTTTTTTGAGGATGAAAAAATTATTAGATTTATCTCAAATTACTGAACTTCCAAAAGGTAGAGGAGAAATTATAACTGAACTTGTTCTTTTATCAATGGAAAATAGCCTGTTTTCTAAAATAGATGATTTTATAAAAAGTGGTAGGCAAGTTTATGTTGTAAGTGATTCTATAGATAGTGATGATGAAAATTCTTTAGAGAATTTATATAAACGCTATAAAAAAAGATTTAAAAATATTAGAATTGAAAAACTTCACGGAAAGTTAAAGGCAAGTGAAAAAGAAGAAATTCTTAGAGATTTTTCTGATGGTAAAATTGATATTTTAATATCTACTACAGTTATAGAAATTGGAATTGATGTATCTAATGCAAATTGTATGATAATTTATAATGCCAATAATTTTGGCTTATCATCACTACACCAACTTAGAGGAAGAATAGGTAGGGGCTCTTATAAATCATTTTGCTATTTGATTAGCGAAAAAGTTGATGAGAGAAGTAAGCTAAATATAATAAAAAATTCAAACGACGGTTTTGAAATTGCAAAAAAAGATTTGAAACTAAGAGGTGCTGGCAAGATTCTATCAACAATTCAACATGGAAAAAATCTTGATGATGTAAATTATTTCAATTTAAAAGAAGATGAAATAAATCTTTGCTTTAAAATATTTACATATCTTAAAGATAAAAATTTCGAAGGAGTTAATTTTTCTTATTTAGAAAAATATTTTAATATAGACAAAAGGATTGTGTTAAATTAATGAGAGTAGTAGCTGGAAAGTATAAAGGATTTAATATAAAATCTCCAAAAGCTAACAATTCAAGACCTACAGATAACAAGGTAAAAGAAGCAGTTATGGCTATGCTTTATCCTTACAAAAAAGACTTTACAGCCTTAGATTTATTTTCATGCACAGGGCAAATGGGAATAGAATTTTTATCTCATGGTGCAAAAGAAGTTGTTTTTGGAGAATTAAATAATTCAAATTATAAAATACTCAAGGAAAATATAGAAAAAATTCAAAGTCAAAATGCTCTAACTATAAGAGGGGATTTTAGAAAAGTTTTGGAAATTTTAAAAGAAAATAATAAAACTTTTGATTACATATACCTAGATCCTCCTTATAAAGAAGATTATTTGAAAATTAGTCTAGAATATATATTGACCTATCATTTATTAAATAAAAATGGTATAATAATAAGCGAATCAGATAGGAATATTGATTTTTCTGATATGACTAATTTAAATTTGATTAAAGAAAAAAAATATGGAAGGAAAATCATAAAAATTTATTGCTATGAAAGTGATATATCCAGGTAGCTTCGATCCTATTACAATCGGACACTTAGACATAATAAAAAGATTGAATAAGATGTTTGATGAGGTAGTCATTGCTATATTGATAAATGAAGCCAAGCACTCTCTTTTCTCAATTAAAGAGAGAAAACAATTAATAGAAAATGAAATTAAAGAATTTCAACTAGATAATGTAAAAGTCAAAACTTTCGAAGGTTTGTTAGTTGACTTTGCAAAAAAAGAAAATTCAAAAATTATAGTTAGGGGTTTAAGGGCAGTTACAGACTATGAGTATGAAATGAATATTGCTCAATTTAATTCAAGCCTATATGAAGATCTTGAAACTATATTTCTACTTTCTGATCCGAAATTCTCATTTATAAGCTCAAGTGGAGTAAGAGAGCTAGCTAGTTTTGGTGGAGATGTATCTAAATTTGTATCAAAAAATGTAAAAAAAGCTATATATGAAAAAAATAAACTAGGAGGAAAAAACTAATGGCAAATATTAACGAACTAATTGATGAAATTGAAGATATAATGGATAATGCTAGTTCTGTTCCATTTTCAAGAAAGGTTTCAGTTGATCCAGATGAAATTTTTGAGATTGTTAGAGATATGAGAGATTCTCTTCCAACAGAGATCAAAAATGCTCAATGGATTAACGATGAAAAAGAAAGAATTTTGCAAGAAGCAGAAAACGAAGCAAGATCTAAAGTACAAAATGCAAATAATGAAATCAAAAATTTCAAAGAACAAGCTAAAAGCCAATATCAAAGAATGATTTCAGAACATCAAATAACAGCAGAGGCTAGACAAGAAGCACAAAGAATTCTTGAACAAGCAAACCAAGAAGCAAATAAAATTAAACAACAATCATACCAATACATTGACCAATTATTTACAAAATCAAGTGAAAACTTCAACCAATTGGCTCAATCATTGGAAAAAAATAAACAACATATATTAAATCAAAAATAAAATTTGCAAAATAAAAATCCTCTAATTAGAGGATTTTTTAATTGAGATTTTTTCTCTATAATCGCTATCAAATTTTCTTCCTATAATCATTGAATATAAATTTGATGCTTTAATCATTTGATCAAAGATTATTTTATTTTCTTTATTTAATTTATCTATATCCTTTTTTTGCATAATTACATTAAGCTTACATTCTTTGAATAATTTTGTGGCATTTTCATTAAAAGCTAAAACTTTTATAAAATTTATATCCACTTCATTAAGTAAAGTTTTATTTTCTAATAGGTAATTTATCATAAGCCTTTTTATCCTAGATTTTGTAAATCTTTGGCTTGTAGAATTTTTAATAAAATCTTTATAAAATATTTCATCTTTTGCTATTTTTTTTAGATAGTTTTCCATACCGTCTTCGTAACATAAAATATCATCCATATTTTTTTCTTCTATTAAAATTTTATACCTAAAAATCTCATACAATAAATCATTTTGTGGAAAAATATTGTATTCATTTTTAAATTTTTTTATATAATTATAAGAAAGATTTGGAAGATAATCTTTAATTTTTATATTTTCAATATTATTTCTAATAGAACTAGAAGAAGAAAATGAATCTTTTCTTAATTCAACATCTTTATTCATAGAATTTTTTCTTTTGATTGGTACAATTTCTATATTTGCTTTTAGTTTTTTTATAGCCCTGAGATATTCTAAAGCAAGTATATTATTTGCGGAAAAAAATTCTTTATTTTCTATATATTTAATTGAGGCAAGATATGATGCTTTTGCAAAAGACATTCCCTCATCTAGAAAATTCTTTGTATCAATATTTATTCTATTTTCATTTTCAAATATCTTCTCACAAGTCTTTAAAAAATTTTTTTCACTAATATTTTCAATTCCAAATGCAAGATAATCAATTTCTAATTTATTTAAAATTTCTATATTTTTTCTAGCAAAAAGATTTGCCGCTTGTAAGGAAATAAATGAAGGCATTTCGATAACTAAATCTGCAGAAAGCATTGCAGAATTTGCTCTTTTGTATTTGTCTATAAGACTTATTTCTCCTCTTTGAACAAAATCTCCACTCATTATTGCAATAACTATATCTGCATTTGTTATCTCTCTTGATTTTTTTTGTATATAATTGTGTCCATTATGAAATGGATTATATTCTGAAATAATTGCTAATTTTTTCATGACAACTCCTTTTACTATTATATCAAATTGTAAAAAATAAAGTGAAAATTTATTTTGGATTATTACATAATTTTACATTTTTATTTAAAAAATAAAATATAAGTGGTATAATATTAGAAAACAACCTATTAGGAGGATATATGATATCAGCAAATGATTTAAGAAAAGGAATAACTTTTGAATATGATGGAGATGTTTATCAAGTAATAGATTTTCAACACGTAAAACCAGGTAAGGGTGCAGCTTTTGTAAGAGCAAAAATAAAATCTGTTATGCAAGGCGGAAATAAAGATGTAACTTTTAACCCAAATGAAAAGTTTGAACAAGCTATTATTTCTACAAAAGAAATGCAATACTTATACAACGACGGACAATTATATTATTTTATGGATCCAGAAACTTTTGAACAAATTCCTGTTGATAAGGATGCAGTTTCTGAAGCAATTCCTTATATAAAAGAAAATGATACTGCTACAATGAGATTTTATAAAAATAATCCATTTTCAATTGAGGCGCCTAATTTTGTAGAGCTTGAAGTTGTAAAAACTGAACCAGCAGTTAAGGGAGATACAGCAACAAATGTAACAAAACCTGCAGAAGTTGAAACAGGTGCAATTATAAATGTTCCGGTTTTTGTAAATGAGGGAGATGTTATAAAAATTGATACTAGAAAAGGGGAATATTTATCCAGAGTATAAAGGAGATAAAATGACAAGAGCATTTAAATTTGGAAGTGTTAAAATTGCAAATGAAACTATTGAAGAAATAGCTAAAAAATCTTGTAGCGAAGTAAATGGTGTAATTGAATCAAACACAAAATCCAATAAGGAAGCAAAAAAAGATACAAGAATTTCTGTAATGGATGGCTTTGTAATTATAGATTTAAATCTTGTACTTAGTGCAGATGTAAATGTGAGAAAAACAATTAAAAATGTCCAAGAAAATGTAAAAAGACAAGTTGAAACTATGACTGGCTTATCTGTAAAGAGAGTAAATGTCGAAGTAAATAGTTTAGTAATATAATGAATAGGGCAAAACAAAGAGACTGGGTATTTAAGTTAATATTTGAAAATCAAATAAAAAATATTGACGATATAGACCAAGCCTTTATTAATCATGAGATAGATTTAAATAAAGATTCTTTTTTATATAAGTCATTAAAATCATATATAGAAAATTATGATAATCTAGAAAATATAATTGCAGAACAGATAGGCTTAAAATCTTTACAAAGAATGGCAAAAGTTGATAGGTCAATTTTATTTTTGAGCGTTAATGAAATGGAAAATTTAGATATTCCTGTAAGTGTTTCTATAAATGAGGCTGTAAATATTGCAAAAGAATATTCAACAAGTGATGGATATAAATTTATAAACAGCGTGTTAGGTAAAATTGCAGAAAAGAGAAAATAATTGAAATCTTTAAGCGTAAAACAATTTAACCAATATATAAAAACTTCTTTTAAACACGACCCTTTATTTCAAAACGTAAGTGTAAAAGGTGAAATAGCTAACTACAAAATATCTCACAATCACATATATTTTTCTTTAAAAGAGGAAAATGAAATTATTGATTGTGTGATTTATTATTATGAACAAAAGGATATAGAAGACTTTAATAATGGGGATGAGGTTATTGTAGATGGAAATTTGATTTACAATAGCTTTTTTTCCAAAATATCTATATCAGTAAATGATATAGAAAAAAAGGGCTTGTCAGAAGAATATTTAAAATTTCTAAAGATCAAAGAAGAATTTTTAAAAAAAGGTTATTTTGATAAAGATACCAAAAAAACTATTTGCGATTATCCCAAAGATATAGGTCTTATAACTTCAGATAAATCAGCAGCTATAGTAGATTTTTTATCTGTAATAAATAAAGAAATTTCAGACATAAATATTTATCTTTATCCAGTAAAGGTTCAAGGACTCAGCGCAAAAGATGAAATAATTAATGCAATAAATGTTCTTGATAAAAAAAACTTAGATGCAATTGTTATTACCCGTGGAGGTGGTAGCAAAGAAGATTTAAAAGTTTTTAATGAAAAAGATATAGTAGAAGAAATATATAAGGCGAAAAGTCCAATAATTTCAGCTATAGGACACAAAATAGATTTATCTTTAACAGATTTAGTTAGTGATTTGTCCTTGCAAACGCCAACAGAAGCAGGCTCATATTTGGTAAGAAATTATAAAAAAATCAGACAAGATATAAATAAAATATTTATAGACATCCAAAAAACTTTAAATAGAAATATTGAATTAAAAGAATTAAAACTTAATAATTTAAAAAATAGATTAGATTCTTATAGTTTAGATAAATTACTTGATGAAAAATCTAAAAATGTAAATGAAATATTTGAAAAAATCAAGAATAATTTTAATTTAAACATTGAAAAAAAAGAAAAAAATTTAGAAATTTTAAAATACAAGCTAAATTCTTTAAAATCAATTTTGGATATTAAGAAAAATAGTATTTTTGTTAAGGATTTTGATGGCAATTTTATTTATTCTAAATATTCTTTAAAAAATAAGGATAAGGTAAATATAGTTTTTAGTGATGGAGAAGTGAAAGCTGAGATTTATGATGGATAACACATTTGAAGCAAATTATAAAAAAATGGAATCTTTGTTAAAAGATTTAGAAGAAAATAAAGATAATATAGATAAAAGCCTTGAAATTTATAAAGAGGCAAAAGAAATCTATGATAAACTTAATAAAAAAATCAATGATTATAAGGCAAAGGTTGAAATAATAAATAATGACAAAAATGAATAAGGAAAAATTTGATAAAATTTTAATTGCTGACAAAAATATAATCGATAGGGCAATGATAAAAAAATTTGATGAAGATAATCCTTTAAGTAAGGCCTTGATTTATGCAAGTGATTCTGGAAAAAGAATAAGACCTGTAGTTTTTTTGGAAACTATAAAAATGCTTTTGGGAGAAAATGCAATTAATGAAAAAATAATTGATTTATCATTAGCACTTGAGATGGTTCATGCCTATTCTTTGGTACATGATGATATGCCTTGTATGGATAATGATGATTATAGGAGAGGAAAACTTACAGTCCACAAAAAGTATGGAGAAGATCTTGCGATTTTGGTTGGAGATAGTTTGTTATCCTATGCTTTTGAAATCATTCTTGATTTGAGTATATATGACCAACGTTTTCTTGAAGCTGGAAAATATTTGGCAAATGCTTGTGGCAAAGATGGAATGATAAAAGGGCAAGTTTTTGATATAAAGGCAAAAAAGGATGAAAATATAGAATATATTCTTGATGTTTATAAAAATAAAACTGCAAGACTTTTTATGGCTGCAATTATGATGGCTGCTTTGTATGCAAATGTTGAAAAAGAAAAGCTAGAAAAATTAGAAAATTATGCATATTATCTAGGACTTGCTTTCCAACTTCAAGATGATATTTTAGACAAATATGATGAGTTTGAATTAAATATTTTATCATGTATTTCTATTGATGATGCAAAAAAATTACTACTAGACTTTAATAGAAAAGCTAAAGAAAATATCAATGACTTTAAAAACAATGATTTTCACATTTATTTAATTGATTATTTAACAGAGAGGATCAAATGAAAAAATACACTAGACAAAGACTTATATTAGATATTATTCAAAATAATGAAGTAAAAACACAAAGTCAACTTTCTAAATTATTAAGAGATCAAGGGGTAGATGCTACTCAAGCTACAATTTCAAGAGATATAAAAGAGCTTAGAATATCAAAAGTACAAACAGATGATTATGAATACAAATATACAGTAATAGATACTGTTTATGATTCATTAAATGAAAGAATGGAAAAAATATTTAAAGAATCTGTATTATCTGTAGAAAGATCTTACCAATTAGTTGTTATAAAAACTATTTCTTATACTGCAACAGTTTGTGGTTTGTATATAACAAATGCAAAACTTGAAAACATTGGTGGAATTGTAACAGGACTTGATACTATATTTATAACACCAAAAAATATAGATGAAATTGACGATTTGATTGAAACAATAAGAAGTATGGTGAAATAAGTGTTAGCTGAGTTATTTATTAATAACCTAGTGATTATCAAAAGAGATCACTTATTTTTTGATAGCGGATTTAATGTTTTATCTGGAGAAACTGGTTCTGGGAAAAGTTTAATTTTAGAAGCTATCAATATTGTCTTGGGAAAAAGGACAAATAAAGATATAATTGGAAAATTTGATGATAAAACAATTATAGAAGCAGTTTTTAATTTAGATGAAGATACAATAAAAAAATTAGAAGATAAAGATATTACTTTTGATGATAATAAACTTATTATTACAAGAACCATAAACCAACAATCTTCATCAATTAGAATAAATGGAAGAGTAGCAAATCTTTCGCTAATAAAAGAAATTTCTTCATTATTAATTGATATTTACAAACAAGGCGATTCAAATATTTTTATGGATAAGGGAAATTATCTTGATATTATTGATGCCTACAAAAAAGATAAAGAAACTATCAAACTAAAAAATGAAATCAATAAATTATTCAATGAAAAAAATAATTTGCTTAAAAAGTTTGATGAATTTAATTTATCCCAAGAAGAAGTTTCAAGAGAAAAAGAATTAATTAATTATCAACTTGATGATATTGAACAAATTGATCTTTTAAATATTGATGAAGAAAAGATTGATCAAGAATATAAAAAATTAAATTCTATAACTGAGCTTAGAGAAAGTATTGAAAGTAGTGAAGAATTAATTTCTTCCTTTGATTATGACAAAGCATCTATTAGCTCATTACTAGCTAATTTATCTTCAAATTTATCGGATTTTTCAGAAATAGACAAGAGCATTGAAGAAGTTAATGATAAAATATATACTGTTATAGACTTAGTAAATGAAATTTATTCTGAGCTTGATAATTATAAGGATAAGCTTGATCAAAATCCTGAAAGATTATACGAGCTTGAAATGATTAATCAAAAACTTTTCGATTTGAAAAGAAAATATGGAAATGAAATTGAAGATATTATAGAATACTATGATAAAATTTCTTTGAGATTAAAAGAATTAGAAAAAATAAGTGATTTAAAGAAAAATATTGACAAAGATATAAAAAATATAAATAAAAATTTAGAAGAAAAATCCCTAGAACTTTCAAAAATTAGAAAAGAAAAATCTAAAAATTTGGAAAAGGAAATAAAAAATGAGATACAATCTTTAAATATTATCAATGGGGATTTTAAGGTTTTATTTAAAAATAAAAATAAAATTGATTCTAATGGAATTGATGACATAGATTTTCTCATTAAAACTAACAAGGGAGAAGATTTAAAATCCTTATCAAAAACCGCATCCGGCGGAGAAGTTTCAAGGATTGTATTGTCATTTAAAAAAATTTTTGCAGATTATGATAAAATTGATACCATGATATTTGACGAAATCGACCAAGGAATTAGTGGAAGAACAGCTCAAATTGTCGGAGAAAAAATTTTAGACTTATCAAAAGAAAGACAAATTTTAGCTATAAGTCATCTTCCACAAATAGCATCTTTATCTACTAATCATATCCTTATAGAAAAATTTGACCAAAAAGATTTAACTATATCAAAATCTACAAATATTAAAGGAAATGATAGGGTAAAAGAAATAGCTAGGCTTTTGGCTGGCGTTGATATTACAGATAAAACAATGGAATCTGCAAAAGAAATGATAGAAATGGCAGAAGAGTTAAGAAAAGGAAATTAGTATGGATAATTATGAAAAAACGATAAAAGTTGACAACATTTACGAAGGAAAAATTCTTTCTTTGAGAGTTGAAACTGTGGAAATGCCTGATAAAAAGTATTCAAAAAGAGAAATAGTAGATCACGTTAAAGGCGTAGGAATAATTGCTTTTGATGGGGAAGATTCTATTTATTTGGTACGTCAATATAGAAAGGCAATCGATGAATTCACTTTAGAAATTCCTGCTGGTTTGGTTGAAGTAAATGAAAAACCAATTGAAACTGCAAAAAGAGAATTGCAAGAAGAAATTGGATATAAACCATTAGATATTGAATATTTGTTTGATATGCACGCATCTCCTGGTTTTACAAATGATAAATTATCATTCTTTTTGGCTAAAAATTTGGAAGAATCAAAATTAGAATTAGATGAAGATGAATTTTTAGAAAAAAAATCATATAAAATTGAAGATGTTTATAATATGGTAATTAATGGTGAAATCACTGATGCTAAAACAATAATAGCAGTAATGTATGCAAAAAGATTGATTGATGAAAAGTAATAGTTTAAATATTGATTTAGAAGTTTACACAGGACCATTTGATGTCTTGTTAAGACTTATAGAAAAACAAAAAGTAGATATTTATGACATAAAAATAGAAGATATAACAAGCCCTTACATGGAGGCTATCAATGAAATGGATATTCCTCTTGGTCAATTAAGTGAGTTTATTTATATATCTTCTATTTTGTTATACATAAAATCTAGTAAATTGATGCCAAAAGATAAAAATGATACAGTAGAAGAAGATTTTATTTCATATCTTATAGAATATAAAAAAATAAAAAGCGTAGAAGATGATTTAAAAATTCTTGAAAATGAGGCGAAATCTTATTATACAAAATACCAAGAAGATTTATCAAAATATAAGTCAAACGATGAAATAATTAGTAAAGATGTAAATATTTTAAAAAATGAATTTACAAAATTAATAAGAGCTTACAAGAATGAAAAAATAGAAAAACCAGATCTTATTAAATCAATTAAAAGACTTGATGTAAATGATTATATAAAAAAAATAAGAAATACTTTAAAATTTACCAAATCAATAAGGCTAAATAAAATTACAGATGAAATAAAATCAAAAGATGCTTGTATAGGAACATTTTTAGCGCTTCTTGAGCTTGTAAGATTAAAAGAAATATACTTGGAAGAAGAAAAAATAAATGAATTTTTGATAGTAAAAAGGGATAAGAATGAATAGTGATTACTTAAAAGGAATTATTGAAGAAATTTTATATATTTGGGGCGAGCCGATTGACATTAACGATCTTGGAAAAATTATATTTGACGCCGAAAAATCTGAAATAAGAAAGGCAATTAATGAGATGGTTGATGAAAAAAAATTAAACTCTTCGGGACTTCTTATAAAAAAATATGAAGATAAATACCAATTTGCAACCAGACCAGATCACGAAAAATATATTTCAAATATAGTAAAAAAATCGGAGAAAAATTTATCTAATTCATCTTTAGAAACCCTATCAATTATTGCATACAAGCAACCAATAACAAGAGCAGAAATTGATAAAATAAGAGGAGTCAAATCCCAATCAACAATAGATTCTCTTTTAGATAAAAAACTTATAAAAGAAAATGGTAGACTTGATAAAATTGGAAAGCCTATTATATATGTTACAACTGATCTTTTTTTAAAATATTTTAATATTTCAAATCTTGACCAATTGCCAAAAATTGATGAAAAAATAGGTGGAGAAATTGATGAGGATTAATAAATATATAGCAAAAACAGGATTTGCATCAAGAAGAAAAAGCGAAGAATATATAAAAAACGGCAAAGTTTATGTAAATGGAAATAAATTAGAAGACTTATCATATCAAGTAAAAGAAACAGATGAAGTTAAAATTGATGGAAAAATTTTAAAAATCCAAAAAAATTTCTACTATAAATTAAATAAACCTCTTGGATATATCTCATCAAATTATGATCCTCACAACGAAAAAGATTTAAATAAGTTGCTTAATATTGATGAGAGATTTTTTTGTGCAGGAAGGCTTGACAAAGATAGCCATGGTCTTATGATAATTACTAATGATGGTAAAATAACAAATAAAATAATTCATCCAAGTAAAAAAATTGATAAAATTTATATAGTTAAGGTAGATAAAAAACTTACACCTTACCAAGAAAAAAATTTTATGGATGGAGTAAAATTATCGCAAAAAGAAATAACATCAGATGCAAAAATTTCTTTAATAGATAAAGAAAAAATCACTTACAAAGTAACAATTCATCAAGGCTACAATAGGCAAATTAGAAGAATGTTTGAATATTTCAAAATAAAAGTTTTAGATTTAAAAAGAATAAAAATAGGACAAATTTGTCTTGATGATTTAAAAGATGGAGATTATAAAAAATTAAGTAAAAAAGAAGTGGAATATTTAGAAAGTTTATAAAAATGGATATTGGAATAATTGGAGCAGGAGCAGGCGGTATTTTTACTGCAATAAATGCTAAAAACGAAAAAAATAAAATAACTTTAATAGAAAAAAATGACAAAATTGGCAAGAAGATATTTATAACTGGAAAAGGCAGGTGTAATATTACTAATGCCAAATTTTTTGATGAATTTTTGGATAATATTCTTGTAAACAAAAAATTTATGTATTCGTCATTTACAAATTTTGATAATTATGCTCTTATGGATTATTTGGAAAATAAGGGATTAAAACTTACAACCCAAAGAGGAGATAGGGTTTTTCCAAAAAGTGAAAAATCAAATGACGTGATTAAATTATTTGAAAAACTTATTAAAGAAAAAAATATAGATTTGAAATTAAATGAAAATGTAAATAAAATCTATAAAGACAAAGATTTAAATAAATTTATTATTCTTACCCAAAATAATTCTTATGAATTTGATAAAGTTGTAATTGCAACAGGAGGTCTTTCATATCCGTTGACAGGTTCAACTGGCGATGGTTATAAATTTGCAAAATATTTTTCCCATAAAATTATTAGTACAAAACCGGCTCTTTGTCCAATTAAATTTTTAGATGACGACTTAGATAGCTTAAATGGAATTTCCTTAAAAAATGTAAGCTTGAATGTGGAGTGCCAAGATAAAAAAATTAGTGAATTTGGAGAAATGCTAATAGGAAAAAACTTCATAACTGGACCTATTGTTTTAACTATGTCATCACTAATTAATAGAAAAAAAGTCAAAAATATGTATATTGACCTTAAAGCAAGTCTAGATTTTGAAAAATTAGATAATAGGCTTCTAAGAGATTTTGAAAATAATTCTAATAAAGATGTAGGAAATATTTTAAAAAAACTATTGCTAAATGCTTTTGTAGATGTAGTTTTAAAAAGATCAAATATAGATTTTCATACAAAAGCAAACCAAATTACAAAAGATGAGAGATTTAAATTAATAAAAGAAATTAAATATTTTCATTTAAAATTTAATGGATTAAGTGAAATAAAAAATGCTATTATAACCTCAGGTGGAGTTGATTGTAAAGAACTTGATCCTAAAAATATGCAATCAAAAATAGTTTCTGGTCTGTATTTTGTTGGGGAAGTTACAGATGTTGATGCTCTTACAGGAGGATATAATTTGCAAATTGCATTTTCACAAGCCTATGCTTGTGCTAAGGATTTAAGGAGGGAAAATGAGTAATTTTATTATAGCTTTAGATGGACCTAGTGGCTCAGGAAAAAGCACAATAGCAAATATTTTGGCTAAAAAATTAAAAATTTCATATTTAAATACAGGTTCAATGTATAGGGCTGTAACCTTATTTTTTTTAGAAAATAATATAGAAAAATCTGACAAAATTGATATAGATTTGCTTAGAAAAATTAATATCGACATAAAAGAAGACAGGGTATTTTTAAATGAAAAAGATGTAAGCGATAAAATTAGAAATAAGGAAGTAACTGAAAATGTATCATGGGTATCATCTATTTTCTTAGTTAGAAAATATTTAGTAGATATGCAAAGAAAAATTTCTCAAAATAAATCAATTATTCTTGATGGAAGGGATATTGGCACTGTAGTTTTTCCTAATGCAAAATACAAATTTTTTCTAGTAGCATCAAGTGAAGTTAGGGCAAAAAGACGCTATGAGCAAAATGAAATTGATAAATCTTTAGAAGAAATTCAAAAAGATATAGAAAAAAGAGATTACTTAGATTCACACAGGGAAATTTCTCCATTAAAAAAAGCAGAAGATGCCATAGAAATAGATTCTTCAAATTTAACAATTGATGAAACTATTGAAGAAATTATAAATAAAATGGACAAAGAAGATGTTTTATAGATTTATATATTTAATATTAAGATTAATAGCAACACCTTTGTTTAGGATAAAAGTACACGGTTATGAAAATATTCCACAAGATAGAAAATTTATTGTTTGTGCAAATCACAAATCTTTTCTTGATCCGGTTTTTGTAGCTATGGCTTTAGATAGGCAGATTCATTTTATAGCAAAAAAAGAATTATTTGAAATACCAATTTTAAAAAATATATTAAAATCTTTAAATGCAATACCAGCTCAAAGAGATGGAAAAGATTTATCGGTTTTAAGAGATTCAATAAAATTAATAAAAACAGGAAAAATTTTAGGAATATTTCCTGAAGGAACAAGAGTTAAGGAAATAAAAAGAGAAAATATAAAAGATGGTGCAGGATATATTGCACTTAAATCAAAAACTGATATATTAACAATAGAAATTATATCTTCTTATAAGCCATTTTGTAAAACAGATTTATACATAAAAAATCTTATACAAATTGAAGATTTTGAAAAATATAAATCAAAAGATGCAATGGAAAAAATTATGGATAAAACTTATGAGAAAATGTATGAAAATCACAAATTTTTAAGAAAGGTTTGAGATGAAAGTAATAGTTGCGAAAAATTCTGGCTTTTGTAATGGAGTTAGAAGAAGTGTTGACCTTGCAAATAAAGCAAGCGAAAAAAATATAAAAACATATACACTAGGGCCTTTGGTTCACAATCCAACTCAAGTTAAAATGCTTAAAAAAAAAGGCGTAAGTGTTGTAGATGAAAATGAAGTATTAAATATAAAAAATTCACAAATGGTGATAAGAAGCCATGGAGTAAGTGAAAATCTAAAAGAAAATCTTAAAAAAAATTCTAATGAAGTTGTTGATGCAACTTGCCCAGTTCTTTTAAATATTTACAAAAAAATAATTGAAAAAGAAAAAGAAGGATACACCATAGTAATTATTGGAGATAAAGAACATCCGGAAATAAAAGCTATGGCATCTTACGTAAATAATGGTATAATAATAAAAGATGAGACTGAAGCAAAAAATATTACAAATATGTCAAAACTTTATGTTGTTAGTCAAACAACAAACAGAATTGATTTTTTTGAGAATATTGCTCATGAGTTAGAGAAGACGAATGATGATGTAGTAATAGAAAATACAATCTGCAATGCTACAAGATTAAGGCAAGAAGCATGTAAGAGCCTATCAAAAGAAGTTGATTGTATGATTGTTGTTGGTGGTTTTAATAGTTCGAATACAAACAAGCTTTATCAAATAGCACAAAAGTATTGTGAAAATGTTCAAAGAATAGAAACTGTTAAAGATCTACCTTTGCAAAAGCTCTCAAATTTTAATATAATAGGGGTAATCGCTGGTGCGTCCACACCAGATCAGGTTATCGAGGAGGTAGTTAATAGGATGGATGATTTAACAAATGAAGAATTAATGAACAGCATTGAAGATAGTATGAAAAAAATATATCCTAGAGATGTTGTAAACGGAACAATTATTGATGTGAAAGATGATGAAGTTTTCGTAGACATTCAATATCGTGCAGATGGTATTGTAAAATTAGATGAAATGACTGAAGAACAAAGAGAAAATCCAAAAGATAATTTTGAAATCGGTCAAGAAGTAGAAGTTTATGTTATAAAACTTGATGATGGAGAAGGCAATGTTTCATTATCTACTAGAAGAGTAGAAGGAATGAAAAATTGGAAAAACCTTAGAGAAGCTTACGAAAATGACCAAACTGTTGAAGGTGATGTAACAGGAGCAAACAAAGGTGGTCTTACAGCTAGAGTTATGGGAATCAATGGATTTGTTCCTGCAAGCCAAATAGCTCCATATTTTGTTAAAAACTTCAAAAAATTTGTTGGAGAACATTGGGATCTTAAAATCATTTCAATAGATGAGAGAAAAAATCGTCTAGTTTTATCAAGAAAAGACATTGTTGAAGAAAAACTTGATGAACAATGGGATGAATTAGAAGAAGGACAAGTTATAACAGGAAAAGTTGCAAGACTTACAGATTTTGGTGCTTTCATTGAAATAGGAAGTCTTGATGGATTACTTCACGTATCTGATATAGCTTGGACAAGAGTAGAACATCCAAAGGATGTTTTAAATATCGGCGATGATATTGAAGTTAAAATATTAAAATTAAACAAAGAAAAAAATAGAATTTCACTTGGAAGAAAACAACTTCTTGAAAAACCATTTGCAGAATTTACAAATGAACATGAAGTTGGAGATGTTATAACAGGAAAAGTTGTAAATCTTTTAGACTTTGGTGCTTTCGTTGAAGTTAGCGAAGGAGTTGAAGGATTAATTCACGTTTCTGAAATTTCATGGGATCATGTTGAAAAACCATCAGATGAATTAAATGTTGGCGATGAAGTAGAAGTTAAAATTTTAAGCATCGATCCAGAAGAAGAAAAAATTGGTCTTTCAATTAAAGCTTTAAAAGAAGCTCCAGAAAGAACTGAAAGAAAACCAAGAAGAAATAACGAAGAAAATAAAAACAGATCTAATGCTAAAGCTAAAAGAAAAGCTGAAAAGAAAGAAGCAAACAACGAATTTGGCGATAATGATTTAAATAATAACATTGGATTTGCTATAGAAGAAGTACTATCAGGTATAGAAATAGAAGACGAAGGTTCTACTGAAGAATAATATCTGATAAATTACAATTATACAAAAAAAGAGATGGTCTAGATCATCTCTTTTTTAGCTGTAAGGAGATATATGCAATTAAAAAATAATGAAAAATATAAGAATTATTTTGAAAATAAAAAATATAATATAACAACCTTTGGTTGTCAGATGAATGAACATGACTCTGAAAGAATTTCTTATATATTAGAAGATTTAGGTTATACAAAAACTGATGATAGAAATAATGCTGATTTTATTTTATTTAACACTTGTCTTGTAAGAGAGAATGCTGAATTAAAACTTTATGGTCAAGTATCAAGTTTAAAAAAATTAAAAGAAGAAAATCCTGAAAAAATTATAGCTGTATCAGGTTGTATGATGCAAACTAGCGTTGCTAGAGAAGTTATAGAGAAAAAACACAAAGAAGTTGATATAATTTTTGGAACTAAAAATATAAATTCTTTGCCAGATCTTTTATTTAAATATTTAGAAACAGGCGAAAGAGTAATTGATGTTTCAGAAGATAATGTAAAAGATGATTACGTAAATTATAATAGCAAAAATAATTTTCAAGCTTATGTAAATATAATGAGAGGCTGCGATAATTTCTGTTCATATTGTATAGTTCCTCAATCAAGGGGAAGAGAAGAAAGTAGAAGACCATCTCACATTATTGAAGAAATTGAAAATTTAGTTAAAAATGGCTATAAAGAAATCACACTTTTAGGACAAAATGTAAATTCTTATGGAAACAAATCAGACTTTAATGTAACTTTTCCAGAGCTTTTAGAAAAATGCGCAAAAATTGAAGGGGTTGAAAGATTAAGATTTACAACAAGTCATCCAAAAGACTTATCTGATGATTTAATTAGAGTCATCAAAGAAAATGATAATATATGTAATTATTTCCACCTTCCTATGCAATCAGGTTCTGACAAAGTTCTAAAAGATATGAATAGAAAATATAATAAAGAACAATATTTAGAAAAAGCTAGAAAATTAAAAGAAGAGATTCCTGGTATTGCAATTTCTACGGATATTATTGTAGGTTATCCTACTGAAACAGAAGAAGATTTTGAAGAAACTTTAGATGTTTGTAGAAAAGTAGGATTTGATACTGCTTTTACTTTTAAATATTCTCCAAGACCAAAAACAAAAGCTGCTAAATTGGATCCAATTGACGATAAAATTGTTCAAGATAGGTTTGATAGATTACTGGATACTCTTTATCCAATATTTAATGAAAAAAATAAGGAATATGTAGGTAAAGTTGTTGAAGTCTTGTTAGAATCTGAAAGTAAAAATAACAAAAATGTACTAACAGGCAGGACAGATACTTTTAAATTAGTTCATGTTAAAGCTGATAAAAATTTAATAGGACAAATTGTAAAAGTAAAAATCACAGATAATACATCATTTACAATATCAGGAGAATTAGTCCAAGATTAAATATCAAGAAAGAAGGCACTATGAAAGCTTATGTAGTAAAAGCAAAAGCTAAACTTGGGAAATTGCCTAGTAAAGAAATTTGTAGAGATTTATTGTACGAAGACAGTTTGGAAAGAAAATTAGATATTATTAGAGCAAATAAAAGTGAAATACCTAATATTTACTCTAAAAAAGATGTGGAAATTTTTCTTTCCAATAGCTTATACGACGATTTAAATTCATTTTTGAAATTTCTTAAAGGAGAAGAGAAAAATTTTTTTATAAAATATATTTCAAAATTCGAACTACAATTAATTCAATTAATTGTTCAGGCAATTTTAAATGAGCATTTGAAAGATAGTTTAGATATTATAAAAAGAGAAAAATTTTCTCAAAACATAAATGTATCGAAAGACGATGATTTTCAAACTTTTGTAGAAAAATCTAAGTCAACTAGGTACTATAGAACTCTTTATCCGTTTTTAAATGAAAATATGCAAAAAGATTCTATAATTTTTCTAATATCTAATTCATTAAATAAATTTTATTATAGAGACCTTTTAGAAGAAACTAAAAAGCTTCCAAAAAATCTTGGTAAAAATCTAAGAGAATTTATAGGTAGAGAAATTGATATTTTTAATATTGAAATGTTATTTAGATTAAAAAACTACTTTATTTTAAATGATTATGAAATATTTAATTATTTAATTGAAGGTGGCAAATATTTAAAAACAGAAGATTTAAAAAAATTATCAAAATTAAGTCTAGATAAAGTTAAGGAAAAAATATTAGAAAGTCCTTATAATTCATTATTTAATAATTCTTCTAATTTCTATAAAGCAAAGGAGGATTTATTGAGTGATAATTCAAAAAGGTTAAATAATTCAAAATATGATTTACTAAAATTAATTTATATAGTTGATATGATGGAAATTTCTAATAAAAATATCATAAGTATGCTTGAATTTGATGAAACTTTTGATAAGGATGAAAAGAAGCGTTATATAATAAAGAGGTGATAAAATGGCTGTCGAAAAAATGTACTTAGTTAATATAATGGCTAAACTTGAAAATTTAGATGATTTTCTTGAAGATTTAATTAACATTGATGAATTTGATCAAGTTGATGCCTTTAGGCAAGTACAAAACAGAGAGTTTTCTATAAAAGCTAGCGAAGAAAATATCGATAAAACTGAAGATTTTAATGAGCTAGATAGCTTTGAAAAAATAGATTCTACTTTTATAAAAAATCTTGAAGATATTAAAGAATTTTTGAATTTAGAAGATTCCGATAATGGAAAAAGAATTAATGATGAAAAACTTAAAAATTTGCTAAAAATGCTTGAAGATAATATAGAAAAGAAAAAAGAATTAGAAGAAAGAAACAAAAAGCTTGAAGAATATATAAATAACTTACAAGCACTTGAAAATGAAGAAATAAATATAAATAAAATAACAAATTTAAATTATTTTAATTATAGATTGGGAGAAGTTAGTAAAGACGGTAGGTTTATATTAAAAAATAATTACGAATCTATACCATCATTAATTATTCATTTACAAAAAAATGATCCAAATATAAAAACTAATAAGGAAGCTTTAAAAAGTATTTATAGTATAGATGATGAAACGACAAAATTAAGAAATGATACTGATGTAATACTAAAAAATGAAAAAGATAATGTTAATAAAGTTAGTCTTGAACTAAACAAAAATTATGATTCAAAAACTAAGGATGATTCCAATAAAATTTATGATGATATTTTAAAAGAGGCGGATTATAAGAAAAAAGAAATAGAAGAATTTTACGAAGAGCAAAAATTAGAAAGTAAAAAAGTTTTTAATGAAAAGAAAGATAAGTTAGTAAAAGAATTCTTTGAAAAGATTATTGACTAGAAGGCAGGTTTTATGAAATTATTGGAAAAATTAGGATTTAAAGATAAGAATGAAAATAATATAAACCAATCTATTGAAAGTGGGAATGAAGATTATCTTTTAGTTTATCCAAAAAGTGTTGAAGATGAAGTAAATAGAACAATTTCATCTTTGGGTTTTATTGATAAGGATATTCCAGAAAATAAAAGTTTAGAAGAAATAAAAAAAGAATACCAAGAAAATAAAATTAAGCTTAAAAAGATAAATGAAAATCTAGAAAAAATCAAAATTGATAATATAGATGAATTGAAAAACCTTCCAAAAACTATAGATTTTTATAAGAAGTCTTCTAAAATAAAAGATAAAATGTTAAAAGGTAGAAAGTATTTTTATCTTTCAGGTTGGGTACCAGAATCAAAATTACAAGTTGTAAAAGATTCTGTAGAAAAATATGAAGATAGTTTGGTAGATCAAAAAAAAAATAGTCAGACAATAGCAAACCCACCAACTAAATTAAAAAATAATAAACTAACTAGGCCCTTTGAGTTTTTGGTTAATATGTATGGAGCACCAAACTACAATGAAATAGATCCGACAGGATTTTTCGCAATAACTTATATGCTTTTGTATGGAATGATGTTTGGTGATCTAGGACAGGGATTAATTTTTATATTGGCTAGTTTTCTAGTAGAAAAGAAAAATAAAATATTTGGTCAATTAGTAAGAAGAATAGGATTTTCTGCTTGCTTTTTTGGCATAATGTATGGATCATTTTTTGGGATAGAAGATTTAATACCAACATTATTAATTAAACCATTTGATAATATTTTAAAAGTATTAGTTGCTTCAGTCGCCTTTGGAGTTATTCTAATTCTTATATCCTATATCTTAGGAATTTATAATAAACTTCACAAGCAAAAAGATTTAGAAGAAGGAGTTTTTGGAAAAGAAGGTATAGCAGGATTAATTATGATGATTTCATTTATTTTAATCATTTTAAATATTGTAAAAATTAATCCATTGCCAATGAAATTTTCAATAACTTTACTTGTATTATCAATTATATTGATGATATTTAAACAACCAATTTCTAGAAAAATGTTAGGAATTAATCCAATATACGATCAATCTTCTGCTGATTATTATATAGAAAGTTCATTTTCTATAATTGAAGCTTTGCTTTCTGTATTTTCAAATCTTGTTTCTTTTACAAGAGTAGGTGCGTTTGCTATAAATCACGTCGGTTTATACATGGCATTTGAAGTTATGAGTAAGCTTGTAGGCGGAGGAATTATAGGAATTATTATTTTAATATTTGGAAATATTTTAATAATAGGACTTGAAGGAATGATTGTATTTATTCAAGGTTTAAGATTAGAATTTTATGAAATGTTTAGTAAATATTACAAGGGAGATGGACAAAAATTTAGTCCAATAAGTAAATTATAAGGAGAAAATAATGATTTTAATTTCAATATTAGCATTAGCATGCGTTGTTATAACAATTTATTCAGGTTTGTACTTATTAAAAAATAATGAAGATAGCTCTAAAGAAAAAATAAGAAAAGCTTTAAAAATAAATTTATCTACATTTATACCAATAATGGTTATGATTTTGGTTTTAGTTTTACCAAACGGTGTTAAAGCAGCTACAGCTGGAAGTGCTAGTGAAACAGCAAGTGGCTTGAAATATATTGGTGCAGCCTTATCAACAGGTCTTGCAACAATAGGAACAGGATATGCAGTAGGTCAAGTAGGCTCAGCAGCTCTTGGAGCAATTTCAGAAGATGCATCAATTCTTGGAAGAACAATAATTTTCGTAGGACTTGCTGAAGGTATTGCAATCTTTGGTGTAATTATTTCTATAATGATTTTATTTGCTTAAAAATGAAAGCAAAAGTAATTACAAATGACTTATCATTTCTTCTTGGCTTTAGGCTTGGAGGAATTGATGGTTTGATTTTAGAAAATGAAGAAGAAATATCTTATAATTTTAAAAATTTTACAAAAGAAAAAGACTTAGCTTTAATTATATTTTCAAAATATTGCTATGAGAAAATAAAAAATGAGGTAGAAAATTATAGGGTAGAAAATGCTACTCCTTTAGTAGTAGTTTTAGATTAGTAAAGGAGACTTAAATGCTAGATTTAAGTGCAAAAATTTCAAGCTTTAGGAAGATGGTTTGGTCAAATGAAAAAAGAAAAAGCGAAAAAGAATTATATGATTCAACAGACTTTTCTTCAAAAACTTTAAATGAAATTAAGGATAACTTAGATAAAAATTATAAACTTTATATAGAAAAAAGAAAAGAATTTGCCAATGCAAGAAAAAATGAAAAAATTGCAAATATTTCTCAAAATAAAAAAACTTCATATAACAAATTCAAAGAATCTTTGCTTGATGAATTAATTGAAGAAATTAAAGATGAATTAAAAAATTATTCAAATAGTAATGAATATAAGAAAAAACTTGCAATAAAGGCAAATGAAATATATAAGAATTTATCAGAAAATGATAATGATTTGATATTGTGTGTAAAAAAATCTGACCAAGAATTATTTGATTTTAAAACAGAAGAAATGGATGATTCAAAAATAGGTGGCTTTATTATAAAAAATAAAGATTTAACTTATCAATATGATTATTCCTTAGAAAAAAAATTAGATAATTATAAATATGAAATAGGAAGCAAATTTTATAAAATAATTTCTGATGAATTTGAAAAAGAAATGGAGGATAAGAATGACTCCAACAATTAAATCTATAAATGGTCCTGTAATAAAGGCTAGAAATGCGTCAGATTTAAAAATAAGAGAGATGGTAACTGTAGGTAAACTCAAACTTATTGGAGAAGTTGTTTCAATAGATGGGGATTATGCTATAATTCAAGTTTATGAAGATACCTCAGGTTTAAAAATAAATGATGAAATAATAAAAACAAACAGACCCTTATCAGTAAGACTTGGGCCTGGAATGATTGGAAATATGTTTGATGGAATCCAAAGACCGCTAGATAAAATTGCTTTAAATCATGGCTCTTTTATTCCATCAGGACTTGGGCTTTCAAATCTTGATGAAGAGAAAAAATGGGATGTAAAAATCAAAGTAAAAGTTGGCGATAAAATAAAAAAAGGTCAAATATATGCAACTATTGATGAAAGTCCAATAATTGAACATAGGCTAATGTCAAATTTTGATGGAGAAGTCCTAGAAGTTTTAGATGATGGAAAATATTGTATTGAAGATACAATTGTAAAAGTTAAAACTAAAGAAAAAATTGAAGATTTAAAATTGTATCAATATTGGCCTGTAAGAGTTCAAAGACCTGTTAAAAGAAATAAACCTTTAAGTGAACTTTTACTTACTGGTCAAAGAGTTTTGGATATATTTTTTCCTGTTGCAAAGGGAGGAACAGTTGCGATTCCAGGTGGTTTTGGAACAGGAAAGACTATGCTTCAACACCAATTAGCTCAATATTCTAATGCAGATATAATTATTTATATTGGTTGTGGAGAACGTGGTAACGAAATGACTCAAGTTCTCGAAGATTTTCCTAATCTTATTGATCCTAATACAGGCAGAGGATTAATGGAGCGAACAATTCTTATTGCAAATACTTCAAATATGCCAGTAGCTGCAAGAGAGGCGAGTATTTACACAGGAATAACTATGGCTGAATATTTTAGAGATATGGGCTATGATGTTGCTTTGATGGCAGATTCTACATCAAGATGGGCAGAGGCTTTAAGAGAAATTTCTGCAAGACTTGAAGAAATTCCAGCTGAAGAAGGATACCCAGCTTATCTTGGCTCACGACTTTCACAATTTTATGAAAGAGCAGGCGATTTTATAAATTTAAATGGAAGTCATGGTTCTGTTACTCTTATTGGAGCAGTTTCTCCAACAGGTGGAGATTTTTCTGAGCCTGTAACAGAAAATACTAGAAGAAGTGTAAATGTATTTTTGGGACTTGATAAAAATCTTGCTTATTCAAGACACTATCCTGCTATAAATTGGTTAAATTCATATTCAAATTACCTAAATCAAATGGCAAATTATTATGAAAATATCAGTGGGGAAGATATAGTATCTTTAAGAAATAAAATGATGGAAATTTTAACTGAGGAAGACAAATTGCAATCAATAGTAATGCTAGTAGGAAAAGATTCCCTATCAGATAAGCAAAAAAATCTTTTGGATGTAGCAAGTATGATTAAAATTGCTTTTCTTCAACAAAATGCCTTTAATGATACCGATAAATATGTTCCTTTAAATAAGCAAATTCAAATGCTAAAAGTTATAGAAAATTATTATAATATTTCAAAAAATTTAATCGAAGAAGGAATATCTTATAAAAATATTTACGATAAAACATTAATAGCCAAAATTAATTCAATGAAATATGATATTAAAAATGATGAAATTGAAAAATTTGCATCACTAAATAACAATATTCAATCATATTTTCAAAGTGTGAAAGAAGGTAATAGATGAAAAAGCAATATACAAAAATCAAAAAAATTGAGGCCTCAATTATTGAACTTGATAAGGTAGAAGATATTGCTTACAATGCTGTGGTAAAAGTAAATACTTTAGGAGAAAATTTTATTGGTCAAGTTGTAAAAATTGATGATGATACAGTTACAGTAGAAGTTTTTGGAAATACACAAGATTTTTCTTTAAATGATATTGTTGTAGAATTTGAGGAAAAGCCTTTAGAAATTCCTTTAAACGAATCTATTTTAGGAAGAACTTTTAATGGGATTGCAAGACCTATTGATGATGGTGGAGAAATTTATTCTGATAAATTTTATTCGGTTGAAGGAAATCCTTTAAATCCTGTTGCAAGAGAATATCCAAGAAACTTTATCCAAACAGGAATTTCATCAATAGATATTCTTACGACATTAATTCGTGGACAAAAACTTCCAATTTTTTCTGGATCAGGAATGCCACACAACGAAATCGCAGCACAAATTGTAAGGCAAGCAAAATTAAAAACTGAAGAGGATTTTTGTTTTGTTTTTGCTGCTATGGGAATTAAAAAAGATGAAGCTATGTTTTTTGAAGATGCTTTTACCAAAGCTGGTGTAAAAGATAAGGTAGTAATGTATGAAAATTTGGCAGATGATCCAATTATGGAAAGATTAATTACACCAAAATGCGCCCTTACAGCTGCTGAATATTTGGCTTTTGAAAAAAATAAACACGTTTTGGTAATAATTACAGACATTACATCTTATGCAGAAGCTCTTCGTGAAGTTTCTTCAATTAGACAAGAAGTTCCTTCTCGTAAAGGCTATCCTGGATATTTATATTCAGATCTTGCAAGCTTATATGAAAGAGCGGGAATGATTGATGGAGTTAAAGGCTCTGTAACTTTAATTCCAATTTTGACAATGCCAAATGATGATATTACTCATCCAATACCAGATTTAACTGGATATATTACAGAAGGACAAATTGTAATTGATAGAAGCTTAGATCAAAAGGGAATTTATCCTCCAATAAATATTCTCCCTTCTTTATCAAGACTTATGAAAGATGGAATCGGTGAAGGCTTTACAAGAAGTGATCATGATGATTTGATGAATCAGCTTTACGAATCTTATTCAAAAGTTCAAGAAATTAGAAATATTTCTCAAATAGTTGGAGAAGATGACTTATCAGATTTGGATAAAAAATATTTGGATTTTGGTAAAAATTTTGAAAATAAATTTTTAAGTCAAGATTCCTATGAAAATAGGAGCTTGGAAGATTCTTTGGATTTGGGATGGAATATTTTAAAAATTTTACCAATTGAAGAAATTCACAGGGTAAGCAAGGAAAATAAAGAAAAATATTTGGGAGCTAAATATGACTGAAACAAAATTTGCCCCAACAAAGGCAAATTTGATGAAGGCAAAAAATCAATTAAGTCTAATCAATGAAGGTTATGATATTCTTGATAAAAAAAGAAAAGCTTTGATAGGTCAATATAATGCAAAAATAAATCAAAGAAATGAATTAAATAAAATTGTTAATTCTTGCATTAAAGATGTTAAAAAAAATATAAAAAAAGCAATTGTGACAACTGGGGAAGATAGGTTAAAATCGATAGCCTTATCAGTTCCCCTAGACGAATCCATTACTTTGAAAGAAAAAAAATTTATGCAAACAAAAATTTTTGAAATTGATTTTGATTCAAAAAAATTGGACTTATCGTATTCATTAAATTTGACTAATTCTTTATTTGATGAGGCTCTTTTGTCATTGAATGATTTAAAAGAGAAAGTATATAAACTTGCAGAGCTTGATACAACTATTAAAAATTTGGATACAGAAATAAAAAAGACATCCAAAAAAGTAAATTCATTAGAAAAAGTTCAAATTCCAAATTATAAGGCTATAATCAAATCAATTTCTAGCCAAATTGAAGAAAGAGAAAGAGAAGAATTTTCTAAAACAAAAATGATTAAAGACAAAAAAATTAATAAGTAAAAGATAGGTGATTATGTCATCTATCTTTTTTTATTGGGTATATTTTTAATAGAGTGATTAGGAGGGATTATGGAAGATATAAAAAATGAAGTGAAAAAAGCTTGTTTGGAAATTCTTGAAAAATCTAAGGCAAAAGCGGGAGATGTTTTTATTCTTGGTGGCTCATCTTCTGAAATTTTGGGATATAAAATTGGTTCGCATTCTAGTGAGGAAATTGGAGAAGAAGTTGTTAAAACTTTACTTGAAATTTTAAATGATAAAAATATATATCTTGGTGTTGGTGGATGTGAGCATATAAATAGGGCGATTGTTGTTGAAAGAGAGCTTGCTTTTAGGGATAGATATGAAATTGTATCTGTCATTCCACAACTTCATGCAGGTGGTTCTTTTGCGACTGCTGCTTATAAATATTTTAAAGATCCTGTTGTAATAGAACATATAAGTGGAGATTTTGGTATGGATATTGGAGATGCAAATATTGGAATGCATATAAAATTTGTTCAAGTTCCACTTAGATTAGAAATTAAAAATATTGGATATGCTCATTTGACTGCTTTAAAATCTAGACCAAAATTGATTGGAGGAATTAGGGCAAGATACGAATAAAAAAATCCTTGCAAATTAATTTTTGCAAGGATTTTTTTATTTATTTTCAGATAAATTTATATTTTTATTAGGTGTATTTTTAAATTTTATAGTTTCGTAATAACTTGTGTCTTCAATATCATAAGATGATTTTTGCATTGATGCTGATAGGGCAAGTCCTATATTTATAAAACAAATTAGTAAGAATGTTCCACCTGATGAAAAAAATGGGAGGGGAATTCCTGTTACAGGCATAAGTCCTATAGTCATTGCAACATTTTCAAAAATATGGACAAAAAACATTGCACAGATTCCAGATACCATTAAAGATATAAAGGAATTTCTTGAATTTTTGCTTATGGTTAAAAGTCTATAAATCATAATTACAAAGGCAATTAGCATTAGTATAGCTCCAATAAATCCTAATTCTTCTGCAAGAACTGAAAATATAAAATCACTTTCTTTTTCTGGAATATAACCATATTGTGCTTGGGTTCCTTGCATAAATCCTCTACCAGATAACATTCCTGAAGCAATAGCTATTAAACCTTGTTGTTGTTGCCATCCACTTCCTGATGTATCTCTTGATGGGTCTAAAAAATCGTGAATTCTATCTGCCTTATAGCCTTCTAGATTAAATAATAAAAACAAAGCTCCCAAAACTGCCACAGCTAAAAGTCCAACAATCCATTTCCAAGAAAGACCTGCCAAAAAAAGCATTACAGCTATAAAGAAAATATAAACCATGGCTGTACCAAAATCTGGTTGTAACAAAATAAAAACTATTGGCAAAAATGCAAAAATTAAAGTTTTTATAAGTCTTGATGGATTGTTAATTTCGTCCTTATATTTTTCTAAATATGCTGCTAAGGCAAAAATAATTCCTATTTTTGTAATTTCTGATGGTTGGATTTGAACAGGTCCAATAATTAGCCAAGAATTTGAACCCCATCTTTCAGCACCTTGTCCTAAAAAAATAGTTAAAATCAAAAGCAATAGAGAAACTCCATAAACTGGGTAAGCTGCTTTTTTTAAAACATCTAAATCCATTGTGCAAATAAGTATTATAAAAGAAAATCCTAAAATACTTGCAATAATTTGGCTTTTAATTTCTGAAAAATTTCCAGAAAAAGCAGAATAAAGGACAAATAGTCCATATATACTCAAAAAAGTTGTGCTCAAAAACAAAAGCCAATCAAATTTTTTGAATTCTTTTTTCTTTATATTAAACATTTAATCACTCCAATTCAAAAATAATTATATAATAGACAGAAAATTTCTTCAATTAATATTTTTATATTTAAGGGTATAATGATAAAACGATAAAGAGGTGATAATTATTTTAAACAAAAGTGAAATTAATGAAGTTGTTGATAGATTAGATCAAATGTATCCAAATTTAGATAAAAGTTTTTTAGATTTTACAACGCCATTTGAGCTTTTAATTGCAACAATTTTGTCTGCCCAATGTACAGATGTTAGGGTAAATAAAGTTACAAGCAATATGTTTAAATTCGCAAATACTCCAGAAGATTTTTCTAATATGGATATAAAAGAAATTGAATCTTATATAAAAACTTGTGGTTTATATAAAAATAAGGCAAAAAATATAAAAAATGCCTCAATAATGCTTATTAGAGAATTTGATGGAAAAGTTCCAAATAATATGAAAGATTTAACAAAACTTCCAGGCGTTGGAAGAAAAACTGCCAATGTTGTAATGAGCAATGCTTTTGGCATTGATGCAATAGCAGTAGATACACATGTTCAAAGAGTTTCAAATAGAATTGGACTTGCAGCTAGCAAAGATGTTTTGAATACAGAAAAAGATTTAAGAAAAAATTTGCCAAAAGAAAAATGGTCAAAACTTCATCATCAAATAATTGCTCATGGAAGAAAAATTTGTAAGGCAAGAAATCCCTTATGTGAAGAATGTGATTTAAAAGATTTATGCGAAGATTATAAGGAGAGAAGATGATAAAATTATTTGCAATGGACTTGGATGGAACAAGTCTTGACAATAATTCGATTTTAAGAAAAGAAACAATAGATGCCCTAAAAAAATTAGATGAAAATGGAATTAAATTTGTATTTACATCAGGCAGAGCTATGCCTTCAGTTAGATATTTAATGTCTTTGACAGGAATTGATAATCCATTTGTTACAAACAATGGAGCACTTGCTATGATAAATAAAGAAAAACCAATATACACAAAAGGAATTGAAGATAAAAAAATCAAAGAGCTAATTAATTTTAGCGAAAACAATGAGCTTTCCTATCAATTTTATGACGTAGATACATACTATTCAAATAGAATTAGACCAGAAAGATTTAATCACTTGAAAAAAGATAGTCAGTACGGAATGAATTATCAAGTGAATTTTTCATTTTCAACAAATCCATTAAAAGAATTAAATAATAGAAAAAATACCGCCTTAAAATTTCAAATTTTTCCAGATGTAGAAAAAAAAGAAGAAAAGATTATTGTCTTAGAAAAAGTTAAAGAGTTAGACCTTTATGCTACAAGCTCAAATGATAAAGTAATTGAGATTATGGAAAAAGATGTAAACAAGTTTAATGGAATAAGTGAGATAGGAAGTTTTCTGGGTATAAATAAAAATGAGATTGCAGCAATTGGCGATCAAGATAATGACATTCCCATGTTAGAAAATTCAATCCTATCATTTGCTATGGGAAATTCTATTGATAAGGTAAAGGAAGTTTGCGACTATACTGTTTCAACAAATGAAAATTTTGGTTTAGTTGAAGCAATAAATATAGTATTGGAGAAAAATTCCCATGTTTAATATAGTTTTAATTTCACCAGAACATCCTGGAAATGTAGGAAATATTTCAAGAACTTGTGTATTAACCGAATCAAGACTCCATTTAATAAGACCATTTAAATTTGATTTTTCAGATAAAAGTTTAAAAAAAGCAGGAATTGATTATTGGGATAAACTTGATTTAGTAGTTCACGACTCAATGGAAGAATTTTTGGAATATATAAATGGAAAAAATATTTATCTTATTGAAACTGGTAGTGATAAAAATTATGCAGATATTTCTTACAAAGATGGGGACTATTTGATTTTTGGTAGGGAAAAAGAAGGGATTGATAAAAAAATAATAGAAAAATTTAAAGATAGAGTTTATACAATTCCAATGACAAAAAATATGGATAGGTCACTTAATTTAGCCAATTCAGTTGCGATAGTTTTATATGAAGGTCTTAGGCAAAATAATTTTTTAATTAATAGAGGTGATTAAATGTTTGATGTAATTATTATAGGAGCAGGCCCTGCGGGACTTACAGCAGGTCTTTATGCAGGAAGAGCAAAATTAAAAACATTAATTTTAGAAAAAGATATAGCAGGTGGACAAATTGCTACAACAGAACATGTAGAAAATTATCCAGGATCAATAAAAGATGCTGGTGGACTTGCCTTATCTGACAGAATGGAAGAACAAGCCAAACAATTTTGCGATATAAAATATCAAGAAGTAACAAAAGTTGAACTTTTGGGCGATGTTAAAAAAGTTTATACAAAAGATGAAGTCTATGAAACGAAAGTTGTAATCCTTTCAACAGGAGCAAGCCATAGAAAATTAAATGTAAAAGGCGAAAAAGAATTTGCAAATCTTGGAGTTTCATATTGTTCAACTTGTGATGGTCCATTTTATCAAGGACTAGATATTTATGTAGTAGGCGGTGGAGAAGCTGCCCTTGAAGAAGCTTTGTATCTTACAAAATTTGGAAAAAGTGTAACAATAATTCACAGAAGAGAAGGACTTAGAGCAAGTCAAACTGTTATTGATAGATGCAAAGATAATGAAAAAATTTCTTTCTTATTAAATTATACAGTTGAAGAAATAAAAGGAGATAGCGAAGTAAAAGAATTAGTTTTGAAAAATACACAAACTAATGAATTAAAAACAATAAAAAATGACGACGATAGTCCAATTGGAGTTTTTGTATATATAGGAAATGTTCCACAAACAGATTTGTTTAAAGACCAAGTTGAATTAGAAAATGGATACATCCCAACAGATGAAGATATGAAAACTAATGTTAAAGGAGTATTTGCAGTTGGAGATACTAGAGTCAAAAAAATTAGGCAAATGGTAACAGCTGCAAGTGATGGATGTATTGCTAGCGAAATGGCAAACAAGTATATTGAAAATGGTAATTGGTAGAATTAACTTGACAAAAAAACGTCAATTAGTAAAATAATTATTGTAAAACACATTGAAAAAGCACTTAGGAGGAAATAATGACAACAAAAGTAGCTATTAATGGATTTGGAAGAATAGGACGTCTTACACTAAGAAGAATTTCTGAAGTAGAAGAAAATATTGAAGTAGTAGCAATCAATGACCTTATTGATAAAAAAGGTTTATTATATGCATTTAAATATGATACTGCTCAAGGAAGATTTAACGGAGATGCTGAACTAACAGATGATGGATTTAAAATCAATGGCAAAGAAATCAAAGTTTTTGCTGAAAGAAATCCAGAAGATTTACCTTGGAAAGAATTAGGTGTAGATATAGTGCTTGAATGTACAGGATTCTTTACAGAAAAAGAAAAAGCAGAAGCACACATCAAAGCTGGAGCTAAAAAAGTTCTTATTTCTGCACCAGGAAAAGGAGATTTAAAAACAATAGTATTTGGAGTAAATCATGAAATACTTGATGGATCTGAAACTGTAGTTTCTGGAGCAAGCTGTACAACAAACTGCTTAGCACCAATGGTTAACGTTCTAAAAAATGAATTTGGATTTGTTTCAGGACAAATGTCAACAATCCATGCTTATACAGCTACACAAGCTATTCAAGATACACCAGCTTCTAAAAAAGATTTAAGAGGTGGTAGAGCTGCAGCACAAAATACAATTCCTGCATCAACAGGAGCTGCAAAAGCTGTAGGAAAAGTACTTCCAGAAGTAGAAGGAAAAATTGACGGTTCTGCTTTGAGAGTTCCAACAATTACAGGATCTATTACAGAACTATACTCAGTATTAGAAAAGAAAGTTACAGTAGAAGAAGTTAATGCAGCAATGAAAAAATACTCATCAGATGCATTTGCTTACACAGAAGATGATATTGTATCAAGCGATATAATAGGTTATCCAGCAGGTTCAATATTTGATTCTCAACTTACAAAAATAGTTGAAGGAACAGATGGAACTCAAGTTGTTAAAACTGTTGCATGGTATGACAATGAAATGGGATACGTATCTAACCTAGTTAGAACACTTGATTACTTAGCAAATCTTTAAGAGTTAGACAGGCGAGATATTATTCTCGCCTTTTTTTAGAGGAGAATTATGAATAAAAAAACTGTAAAAGACTTAAATGTTGAAGGCAAAAAAGTTTTAGTAAGAGTAGACTTTAACGTTCCTTTATCAAAAGACGGAAATCATACAATTTCTGATGATACAAGAATAAAAGCTGCCCTTCCAACAATTGACTACCTATTAGAAAATAATGCAAAAGTTATTTTGATGAGCCATTTGGGAAGGCCAAAAGGAGAAGCAAATCCAGAATTTTCATTAAAACCAGTAGCAGAGTGGTTAGAAAATCACTATGGAGAAAAATTCCACTTTTTACCATCAGATGTAGTAGTTGATGAAAAAGTAAAAGAAGAAGTAGAAAAGCTTGAAAATGGAAATCTTGCTTTACTTGAAAATACAAGATATGTAAAAGGCGAAACAAAAAATGACCCAGAATTTGCAAAAGAGTTATCATCACTTGCTGATTTGTTTGTAAATGATGCTTTTGGAACAAGCCATAGAGCTCACGCATCAAACGTTGGAGTTGCAAATAATCTTGAAAGTGCTGTAGGATTTTTAATTCAAAAAGAAATAGAAATTATGGGCAAGGCTTTAGAAAATCCAGAAAAACCATTTGTTTCAATCCTTGGTGGAGCAAAAGTTTCAGATAAGATTGGCGTAATTGAAAATTTAATTTCAAAAGTTGATTATATTTTAATCGGCGGAGGAATGGCTTATACTTTCTTAAAAGCGCAAGGAAAAGAAATAGGAAAATCACTTCTAGAAGAAGACAAGATGGATTTGTCTTTAGAATTAATTAAAAAAGCTGAAGCTAATAATGTAAAAATACTTTTACCAAAAGATGTAGTTATTGCTGATGAAATAAAAGAAGATGCTGAAACTGAAATAGTTGATATTGATAATATCCCACAAGATAAAGAAGCTTTAGATATTGGACCAAAAACTGCAAAAGAATATGCTGATATAATTAAAGATGCAAAAACAGTAGTATGGAATGGACCTATGGGAGTATTTGAAGTAAAAGTATTTGCTAATGGAACTAATGAAGTAGCAAAAGCCTTGGCAGATTCTTCTGCAACAACAATAGTAGGTGGTGGAGATAGTGCCCTTGCTATAGAAGAAGCAGGATATAAGGATAAAATAACTCACGTATCAACTGGTGGTGGAGCAAGTCTTGAATTTTTAGAAGGAAAAACTCTACCAGGAATTGATTGTATAGATGAAAAATAAGGAGTAGATATGCGTACACCTGTAATAGTAGGAAATTGGAAAATGAATATGACTCCTAGCGAAGCTAAATCCTTGCTAGAAGAATTAGTAGAACTTGACCTTGATGAAAGCGTAGAAAAAGGTGTTTGTGTACCAGCAATAGACCTTTTGCTTGCAAGTGAGATTTTAAAAGATTCAGATATTAAATTTGGTGCTCAAAATATGTACTTTGAAGAAAATGGAGCTTTTACTGGAGAAATTTCTCCAAAAATGTTAAATGACATAAAAGCTGATTATGTAATTTTGGGACACTCTGAAAGACGTGAATATTTTAATGAAGACGATGAACTAATCAACAAAAAAGTCCTTTCAGCACTTGATCATGATATAGTTCCAATTCTTTGTGTTGGCGAAACTTTAGAAGAAAGAGAAGCTAACAAACAAGAAGAAAAAGTTAAAGAACAACTTGAAAAAGATCTTAAAGGAATTGAAGGTAAAGATATAACAAAAGTTATTATTGCTTATGAACCAATCTGGGCTATAGGAACTGGCAAGACTGCATCTGCAGAAGATGCTGATGACATGTGTGCTTTTATTAGAAATTATATAAAAGAAGCATTCTGTGAAGATTGTGCTGGAAAAATTAGAATTCAATATGGTGGCTCAATGAAACCTGCTAATGTTAAAGAATTATTAGCAAAAGAAAATATTGACGGTGGACTAATAGGTGGAGCAAGCCTTAAAGCAAATGACTTTGAACAATTAATTAATCACAAAAAATAAAAATATAAGGAGAATAAGATGAGCTTAATTTCAAGCGTATATGCTAGACAAATTTTAGATTCAAGAGGAAATCCAACTGTAGAAGTTGAAGTAGTAACAGAAGAAGGTGGCTTCGGTAGAGCAAGTGTACCATCAGGCGCATCAACAGGTGAATGGGAAGCAGTTGAACTTAGAGATGGCGACAAAGATTATTATTTAGGAAAATCTGTTCTTAAAGCTGTTAATAACGTAAATGAAATCATAGCTGAAGAATTAGAATTTACTTATGATGTTTCTGATCAAATCGGAATAGATAAAGCAATGATTGAACTTGATGGAACAGAAAATAAAGGAAAATTAGGAGCTAATGCTATTCTTGGAGTTTCTCTTGCAGTAGCAAAAGCTGCAGCAGATGAACAAGGTGTTTCTCTATATAATTATATTGGAGGAGCTAATGCAAAACTTCTTCCTACACCAATGATGAATATTTTAAATGGTGGAGAACACGCTGATAACTCTGTAGATATTCAAGAATTTATGATTTTCCCACTAGGAGCTGAAAGTTTTTCACATGCTTTACAAATGGGCGCAGAAGTATTCCACAGCCTTAAAAAAGTTCTTTCAAACAAAGGCTACAACACAGCTGTAGGTGATGAAGGTGGATTTGCTCCAAACTTAAAATCAAATGAAGAAGCTCTAGAAATTATCTGTGAAGCTATAAAAGAAGCAGGCTATGAACCAGGAAAAGATGTTTATATAGCTATGGACTGTGCATCAAGTGAATTTTACAACAAAGAAGATGGAAAATATCATTTAGATGGAGAAGGCACAGTTAAAACAGAAGATGAAATGATTGATTGGTTAGAAGAATTAGTAGGAAAATATCCAATTATTTCAATCGAAGATGGACTTGATGAAAATGACTGGGAAGGATGGGCAAAACTTACAAAAAGACTTGGAAATAAAGTTCAATTAGTAGGAGATGACCTATTCGTAACAAATACTAAAAAACTTGAAAAAGGAATTAAAGAAGGCGTTGCTAACTCTATCCTTATCAAAGTAAACCAAATAGGTTCTTTAACTGAAACATTAAATGCTATTGAAATGGCAAAAGAAGCAGGATATACTGCAGTTGTTTCTCACAGATCAGGAGAAACTGAAGATACAACAATTTCAGACTTAGTTGTAGCTGTTAATGCTGGACAAATTAAAACTGGAGCTCCATCAAGAACTGATAGAGTTGCAAAATATAATCAACTTCTAAGAATTGAAGATGAATTATTTGATACAGCACAATTTAAAGGACTTAAAGCATTCTATAATATTAATAAATAATATTATTATTTAATAAATAGAGGGGTAAAATAATAGAAAGCCCCTCTTTTTATTGTAAAATTTATATAATTGTGATATTATAAAATAGTATGAAAACGGAGGTGTCAGATGACAACAGTATTATCAGTATTATTGATGATAGCTTCTGTAATTTTGGTTATAGCAGTAACCTTACAAGAACCAAAAACTGATGGGCTTGGAACCTTAGCTGGTCAAGAAACAAACGTATTTGGTAGAAGCGCTCATAAATCAAAAAACGAAATGTTAGATAAGGTTGTAATTTTTGCAGGTGTTGTCTTATTTTTATTAAGTACAATACTTCTTGCAATAAACTAAGGGGTTTAGTAAAGATTTTTAATTTGTAAGGCAAGTTAAGAAGGCTTTCACTAGCCTCTTTTTTAATAGGAGAAAATATGAATTTTAAAGATTTAATTATAAATATAGTAAACGATAAAAATTACAAGCCAATGACTATTGATGAGATGTTAAGATATTTGGATTGTGATAAGTATATAAAAAAAGATGTAAAAAAAATTATTAAAAAACTTGCTAAAGAAAATGAAATCAAAATAAGCTCAAAAAATAAAATTCATCCATTAAGTAAAGATGATAAATCACTTATGGGAGAAATTTCCCTTGCTCAAGGTGGATATGGATTTTTTATTTCTGATAATAAAGAATATAAGGATGTTTTTATTTCTCAAAATAATTTGAATTTAGCAAATGACAAAGATAGGGTTAAAATTGAAATTATAAAAGAAAAAGAATATGGGAAAAATGCTGAAGGAAAAGTAGTAGAAATTCTTCAAAGAAATACAAGTCAAATTGTTGGACTTTATAAAAAAAATAAGGGCTTTGGATTTGTAATAAGCGATAAGGATAACCTATCTTCTGATATTTATATTGATGAAAAATTTTCAAAAAAAGCAAAAAATAACGATAAAGTTGTTTGTGAAATTATAAAATATCCAAAAAATGGCTCTCCAGAAGGAAGAATTGTAGAAGTTTTAGGCAATAGAAATGATTTTAATGTTGATGTTTTATCAATAATAAGGTCCTACGGACTAAAAGATAATTTTTCAAAAAAAACAAAAAAAGAAGCTGTTTTTATAGAAAAAGAAGTAGATATTTCAAAACAAAAAGATAGAAAAGATTTAAGAGATTTATTTACAGTTACAATTGATGGTAGGGATTCTAAAGATTTTGATGATGCAATATCTATAGAAAAAGATAAAGAAGATTTTATTTTATATGTTCATATTGCAGATGTAAGCCATTATGTAAAAGAAAATAGTGGAATTGATAAAGAAGCTTATCAAAGAGGAAATTCAACTTATTTATACAATATAGTTTTGCCTATGCTACCAGAGGAATTATCTAATGGAATATGTTCTTTAAATCCAAATGAAAATAGACTTGCTTTAAGTTTAAAAATGAGAATTAACAAATCAGGTAAAGTTGTTGATTATAAAATATATAAGTCTATAATCAAATCTAACTATAGGTTAGTCTACGATGATGTAAATGATTATTTGGATAATAAAGACAAAGTTTATGATGATGAAATTTTGATAGAAAAATTAGAATTATTTGACAACTTATACAAAATTTTAAAAAATAAAAGAGAAAAAAGAGGAGCTATAGATTTTAATTTTACGGAAAGCCAAATTGATGTAAATGAAAAAGGAGATGTTTTAAATATTTCTATTTTTGAAAGAGGTTCTGCAAATAAAATGATAGAGGAATTTATGTTAATTTCAAATGAAACTATAGCTAGTTTATTTGCTTACATGGATTTTCCATCATTATATAGAATTCATGAAAAGCCAAAGGATGAAAAGGTAGAATCTTTCAAAAATATTTTAAACACCCTAGGCTATAATATTAAGGGAAAAGAACTTCATCCAAAAGATTTCCAAGAAATTTTAAAAGAAGTTTCAGGAAAAGATGATGAAAGTCTTGTAAATATGTTAATGCTTAGGACAATGAGAAAAGCAAAATATGCAAATTATAGGGATATTCATTTTGGTTTAGCAACAAAATATTATACACATTTTACAGCTCCTATAAGAAGGTATCCTGATTTAATTGTTCATAGGCTTGTAAAAGATTTTGTTGATAATAAATTTGAAAATATAAGCCAATCATCATTAGAAAAACAATTAGCAAAAAATGCAGAACACTTATCAATTACAGAAAGAAATAGTGAAGAATGTGAAAGAGATGTAGAAGATTTATATAAGTGTAAATATATGAAAAAATATATTGGAGAGAAATTTCAAGGAATTATTTCATCAATAACAGATTTTGGGATTTTTATTGAACTTGAAAATACGGTTGAAGGATGTTTTATGTATAAATTTTCTTACGATCATTTTGAATATATTGAACAAAAGCTATCTTGTGTAAATAGAGATAATAATAAAAGATATAAAATTGGACAAAAAGTTTTGATTGAAGTTAAAAATGTAGATCTTGAAAAAAGAAATATAGATTTCGATTTGTTGGAGGAAGAATTTGAAAATTTTAGCTAATAATAAAAAAGCAAAACATGATTATTTTTTGGAAGAAAAATATGAGGCTGGAATTGAATTAAAGGGAAATGAAGTAAAAAGTATAAGAGAAGGAAAAGTTTCGATAAAGGAATCTCACGTTGGGGATTATAAGGGAGAATTATTTATTTATAATATGAATGTTACACCTTATGAACAATCCTACGAAAAAAATATTGACCCAATTAGGACTAGAAAGCTTTTGCTTCATAAAAAAGAAATTGATAAATTAATTGGAAAAGTTTCTCAAGCAGGTTATACTATGATTGTAAATAAAATTTACCTAAAAGAAGGACTTATTAAGGCGGAAATTGCTCTTGCAAAGGGTAAAAAAATCTATGATAAAAGAGAAACTATAAAGAAAAATGATGCTAAAAGAAAAATAGAAAGAGCACTCAAAAATTATTAATGATATGGCATATATAGAATTAAAAAATGTATACAAGTATTTTGAAGTTGGTAGAAATAAGATTGTTGCAAATGATAATATTAATTTAAATATAGATGAAGGCGAGCTTGTTATAATTGTAGGAGCAAGCGGAGCAGGAAAGACTACACTTTTAAATTTAATTGGAGGAATGGATACTTTAAGTGATGGAGAAATAATTGTTGATAAGAAAAACCTATCAAAAATGAATGAGAAAGAATTGACTAAATATAGAAGAGATGACGTAGGTTTTGTTTTTCAATTTTATAATTTAATACCAAATCTTACAAGCATCGAAAATGTTGAGCTTGCTAGTGAAATTGCAAAAGATAATATGGATGCTGAAAAAGCCTTGGATGAGGTAGGACTTTCTCATAGAAAGAATTCTTTTCCTTCTCAACTTTCAGGTGGGGAACAACAAAGAGTAGCAATTGCAAGAGCAATTGCCAAAAACCCAAAACTTTTATTGTGCGATGAGCCAACAGGAGCTTTGGATTATAAAACAGGAAAATCAATTTTAAAATTATTGCAAGATACTGCAAAAAATTTAAATACTACTGTAATTATTATAACTCACAATGGTGCAATAAAAGATATAGCAGATAAGGTGTTTGAGCTAAAAGATGGCACAATTGTAAATTCTTATGTCAATGAAAATCCAGAAAATGTTGAAAATATAGAGTGGTAAAATGAAAAAAAATAATTATTATAGGTCAATTTTTAGGGATATAAAACAAACCAAAGGCAAGATTTTTTCGATTTTTGTTATGATAATGCTTGCTTCTATGGTTGTTGTTGCCCTTTTTATGACAGGACCTTCAATGCGAAAAACTCTAAATAAGACTTTAAATAAAAATAAACATCCAGATATAATTATTAAAGCAACTTATGGAATTAAAAACGAAGATAAGTTAATTATAGAAAAGGATGAGGATATTGATAAGCTTGCTTATAAAAAAAATTTAGATTTATATGCTAAAGATAAGCTTATTTCTGTAAAATCTTATGATAAAGATATTGAAAAATTAAATATAATAAAGGGAAGAAAAATCAAAAATGATGAAGAAATAATTTTAGATGAATTATTGAAAAAAAATTATAAACTAGGCGATTATATATATTTTAAGTCAATAGATGATGAAAAATTAGATGATTTACTAAAATATAAAAAGTATAAGGTCGTAGGTTTTGCAAATTCTTCTGAATATTTGATGGATGAAGTAAGGGATGTTTCTTATAAGGGAAAAGAAATGGTTTTTTCTTTTGCCTATATAAACAAGGATAATTTTAAAACTGATGAGATTAGTGAAGTTGATATTAGTTATAAAAAAACAAAAAATATGGATAGATTTTCTGATGAATATAAATCTTATGTAAAAGAAAAAAGAGAAAGTCTAAAAAAGGATTTTAAAAACAGACCTAGTCAAGTTTTAAAAAGAGTAAAAGCTGATGCTAATAAAAAACTTAATGAAAAAGAAAATGAACTATCTTCTAGTGAGAAAAAATTACAAGAACAAAAAGATAAACTTATAGATGCAAATGAAAAGTTATTAGATGGTATAAATTCATATAACAAAGCAGAAGATGAATTTAAGGTTAAAATTAACGATGCCTATGAAAAGTTAGGTGCATCAAAAAAACAAATTGACCAAGGATTTTCTAAATTAAATAGTGGTAAAAAAAGCTACAATAAAAATTTTCTTTCTTTTAATGAACAAATGAAAAAAAATGAAGAAAAATTAAACGATTCAAAAGAGAAAATAGATAAGGCTTATGAAGAAATTGATAAAAATTATAAAAAGATAAATTCAAGCAAGTCTTTAATAGAAAATTCTTTTTTAGAAAAAAAGGCCATGCTTAAAAATTTGGAAGATAAAAAAAATGAGGAAAATACAAATCTAACAAATTATAAATCTGAATTAAATGAAATAAATTTGAAAATAGAAAATTTAAAGAAAAAATTAGAAATATTATCTAACTTGAGTGATAATGAAGAAAATAAAAAAGAAATTGAAAATATAAAAAAAGAATTACTTTCTTTAAATGGAAAAAAAGAAGATTTAAATATTAAAATTTCTCAAAGTGAACTTTTATTGGATAAGTTAAATAAGGAGTATTTAGCAAATAAAAATAAATTTGATGAAGCTTACCAAAAGGCTATGAGTCCAATAAATGAAAACTTAAAAAAATTGGATAAAGCAAAAAGGGAGTTGGATGAAAAAAACTCTTTATATAAGCTATCAAAAGAGAAATTTGAAAATGAAAAAATCAATGCATCAAATAAATTAAAACAAGGCAAGATAGAACTTGATAATAATGAAAAAAAATTAAAGTCTGCTTTGATTTCTTATAATAATGGAAAAAGAAAATTAGATGATGAAAAAATTAAGGGAGAAGAAAAGTTAAAGTCTTCTTTTAATGAACTTTTAGAAAAAGAAAGTGAGCTTGATAAGGCAAATAAAAAATTTGAAGACGAAGAAAAAAAGGCTAAAAATAAAATTAAAAAGGGATATGAAAAAATTGATGAGGCTCGAGAAAATTTGGTAAATTTAATTGATCCTACTTATGAATTTGAAAGCATATTTTTAAATAAATCCATTGATAGCTATTACAAAAATAGTTTAAATATGGACGAATTATCAAAAGTTTTTCCAACATTTTTTTATTTTATCGCCCTTCTTGTTTCTCTTACAACCATAAAAAGATATATTGAAGAACAAAGAATACAAAATGGAACTTTGAAAGCTTTGGGTTATTCTAATTTTGATATTGGTAGAAAATTTTTTATTTACGGATTAATTCCTACGATTTTTGGTTCTTTAATCGGTTCATTAATTGGAAAAAATATAGTTTGTAAAGTTATTTTTAAAGCATATTCAACTGGATTTAGAGTTTTAGACTTGGAATTTATAAATTCGTTTTGGATAATTTTATTTACTATATTTTTATCTACTTTTTTAATTTCACTAACTGTTTATTTTACAAGCATAAGTGAAGTAAAAGAGCAAACAGCAGATTTGTTAAGAGCTAAAGCACCAAAAAATGGATCTAGGATATTTCTTGAAAAAATAAAATTTATTTGGAATAAGCTATCTTTTATGACAAAAATTACATTTAGGAATTTATTTAGGTATAAATCTAGAATGTTTATGACGATTTTTGGAGTGGGTGGTTGTACTGCACTTTTATTTTTTGGTTTTGCTATGATTGATTCTGTTAAAGATACATCTAAATTGCAAAAACAAGAAATTACAAAATATGATTTTATATCAATTTTTGATAAAAATGCCAAAATAGAAGATAAAAAATCTTACGAAAATATTTTGAAAAATACAGAATCTATGAAAATTATCTATGAGAATGTAGATGTAAGTTTGAAAGATAAAAATAAAAAAGTTAATTTAATCGTTTTTGATGATAAAGAAAAAATAGATGATTTTATAAAAATTAGGGATAAAAATAAGAAAAAAATTTCACTTGATAATAATAAAGTTGTAATTAGTAAAAATTTATCAAATAATTTAAAATCAAACAAAAAATTAAAATTTGAATTAGATGATAAAATAGTAGAAATGGACATTAAAGATATTGCCGAAAATTATATTGATGATTATATTTATATGACAAAAGATGCATATAAAAATAAATTTGGCAAAGATTTTATTGCAAATGCTGATCTTATTAAAGCAGGCGGTCAAATCAAAAATAAAATATTGGAAAATAAAATAAGTCAAACTATTATAGAGCCAAGTAAATTTTACGAAACGATGGACACTTTAATGGCAAATTTAAATCTAGTAATTGGAATTATTACTGTGGTTTCTATGCTACTTGCTGTTGTAGTTTTGTATAATTTGACTAATATTAATGTGAGCGAGAGAAAAAAAGAACTTGCTACTACAAAAGTTTTGGGATTTTATCCTAGAGAAACAACTTCCTATATTTATAGGGAAACATATATTTTAACATTTTTTGGCATTATTCTTGGATATATTTTGGGATATATTATGCTAAGATATGTTTTGATTGTAGCAGCGCCAGATGGAATTTTTATTTCTTACAAAACTCATTTATCATCGTATATATTTTCTGCCTTTATAACATTATTTACATCATTTTTGATAATGTTGATTGTTCATTTTAAATTAAAAAAAATAAATATGGCAGAAGCAATGAAAGCAGGCGAATAAAAAGCATTCGAGCCTGCTTTTTTTATATGTTATAATAATAAAGGTGATAATATGAAAATAATATTTTTAAGACATGGATTAACAGAATCAAATAAAGAATTAAAATTTTCAACTCCTAAAACAAAACTTTCAAAAAAAGCTTATATTGATTTGGATAAAAGCAAAAAAAATTTAAAAAATTACAAAATAGATAAGGTCTTCACATCAAAGTTAATAAGAAGTCAAGAAACAGCAAAATATTTGGGCTTTGATGAATTTATTGAAGACGAAAGATTAAATGAATTAGATTTTGGGGATTTTAAGGGGCAAAAAGTTTTAGAAACAAAAGAAAAATACAAAGATTTCTATGAAAATTTAAAAAATAATCCTTACTCAACTAAATATCCTAATGGAGAAAGCGTTGAAGATTTAATAAAAAGAGTTAATGATTTTATAAAAGAAAAATCTACTTATGATGGAAATATTTTGTGTGTAAGTCATGGAATTGCAATTAGAGCAACTTTATTTACAGTCTTAAAAGATTTGGACAATTTCAAAAATTTTTGGATTGATAATGGTTCTATTACAGTTTTTGACATAAATGAAAATAAAACAATGATTGAGTGTGTGAATTTGATATGAAATTTATCCATATTTCTGATATACATTTGGCTGATAAATTGGATTTTGATAGTTCATATAGCAAGCTAATAAGAAAAATAAAATGGGATAGCTTTGAAAAAATTTTGAAAGAAAATAAGGATGTAGATTTCTTATTGATTTCGGGAGACCTTTTTGAAAGAGATTATTTTAGTCTAAAAGATTATCAAAAATTATTTGAAATATTTGAAGAATTTTCTAAAAATATATATTATCTTTGCGGAAACCATGATTATATAGATTCAAAAAATGAAATATTTTTCTTAGATAAACCTAAAAATCTTCACATATTTTCTAGTGAAAAATTTGATTTTTTTGAGTATGAAAATGTGAGAATTTATGGAATTTCTTATAATGATAGGATATTTGATAAAAATTTTAACTATAATATAAGGCTTGATTACAATTTTTATAATATTTTTTTAGGTCATGGGGAATTTAATCAAAATAATTCAACTTATATGAATTTAGATTTGGAAAAAATAAAAAATCTTAAATTTGATTATGTTGGTTTGGGACATATTCACAAAAGAGAAGAGTTTTTTAAAAATATTTTTTATGTAGGAAGTATTGAGCCTTTTAGTTTTAAAGATAAGGGGAATTTTGGCTATAATTTAGTAGATGATTATGGCATAAATTTTATAGAGTCATCACAAATGAGTTTTAAAAGTTTAAAAATTGACTTAAACAATTTTGAAAATTTTTATGGATTAGAAAAATATTTGGCAAATCTTTTGGATAAAAAATATAATTTTTTATCTATAAATTTATCAAATTATGATAAATTTGCTTTTGATGAGAAAAGTTTAAAGGAAAATCTAGATATTACTTATCTTAAAATTAATAGGGAAAAAAGCATAGATTATTATGAAAATTTAGGAAAAATTTACGAATCTTCTTTGCTTGGAGATTTTTATAAAAATGTTAAAGATTTGGATATGGAAGATCCCATTAATAAAAGATGTTTGGAAATTGGCTTTGATGCCATATTGAGGAGCAAGGATGAGCAAGATTTTTATTAAAGAGTTGAATTTAATTTCTTTTGGTAAATTTCAAAATAAATCCATAAAATTAAATCCAAATTTCAATTTAATTTATGGGGATAATGAAAGTGGTAAATCTACAATTTCTGATTTTATTGAAGGTGTATTTTATGGTTTTGATGATGGAAATAATAAAAGGCATTTCTCCTATAAAAAAGAAAAATATAAACCTTTAGGCTCTTATAAATATTTTGGAAATTTGATCTTATCATCTAATGATGAGGATTTTAGGATAGAAAGAAATTTTGATGATGGTTCATATAAAATATATAACTTGTCTTTGAAAAAAGAAATCTTGAGCAAAAAATCAAATTTGAATTTCCCTGGAGAATATTTTTTAAAATTAAATTATTCTTTGTATAAGAGTATAGCAAACAATTACCAACTTCAAAGTTTCGATAAGAATTCAAAAAAAGTTGTAATAGATTTTTTAAAAAATCCTTCAAATGATATAATTTTTTCTCAATTAAAAGCTGTTGATAATATTAAAGATTGGCTAAATAAAATTGGAAGTTCAAGGGCATATACTAAGCCTTACGCAAAAACTTTAAAAGAACTAGAAAATAAAAATGATGAATTAGATTTTATTAAAAGTCTAAGAAAATCATATAATAATGATATAAAAAATTTGAAAAAACAAAGGGAAGAAATAAAACTCTTAGAAGAAAATCTCAAGAAATTAAAAATAGATAGGGATAATTACAGAAAATATAAAGCAAATTCTAATTATATTGAAGAAAAATCAAGGAAAGACCAGCTTAAAATAATTGATAAAAAATTAGAAGAATATAAGGAATTTTCAGGAATTGACAAAGTTTTTTTTGATAATCTTGATAAGCTTTTGGAAAAACAGGATAATTTTTATAAAAATAAAAAAGACAATAAGATAAATTTATTTTATTTTTTAATAGGATTTATGATTTTATTTGTATCAATTTTTACAAGAAAATATTTTATCTTATTACTCCTACTTCCACTTTTTTTATTTTATTTTTTTAAAGGTAAAATTTTAAATATAAATAGCAGAGAAGAGATTAGCAATTTAAATATAAAAATAAAAAATGAATTTTCCAAAATTTCTGTAAATTCTAAATCTTCTTATCAAAATGCAAAAAACAAATACAAAGACTATGAAAAATTAATTATAGAAAGAGATAAAACTTTAGAAATTTTAAAAATTCTTCAAAAACAGGAAAAATATGATGTGCCTATTGATTTTTCTTGTGAAGAAATTGATATTTTGAAATTAGAAAATAAAATTAAATTTTACGAAAATGCATACTATAAACTTTTAGATGATAATTTAAAACTTGAAAAAAAGCTTGTAGGTGTTGAGGAAAAAATATCAAAAGAAGTTGATTTGATTGATGAAATTAATCAATTAAAGGAAAAATTAAATAATTTAGAAATAGAAATTTCTGCGTGCAATAAAGCTATAGATATTATAAGTTCAAACAAGGATAAATTTATTTATAATAAAAAAATTCTATCTCAATTTATTAGTCAAATAATTAGGGAAATTTCAAAGGGGAAATATAAAAAAATTGATTTTGATAAAAACCTAGAGCCTATCATAATAAGTTCTGATAATGAAATAATTGATATTGATAAAGTTTCAATAGGATTTTTTGACCAAGTTAATTTTTCACTAAGATTTGCTCTTTGTGAAAAATTATTAGATAATTTATTTTTGATTTTTGATGATGCTTTTATAAATTATGACAATGATAGGTTGAGGATGGCTTTGTTAAATTTGTTGGATTTATCAAAAAAATTTCAAATTATTTATTTTACATGTCACAAAAGAGAAAAAGATATTTTTGATGCAGAGGCTATTAATATAGATATAAAAAATATGGAGCAAGTATGATATATGCAATAGGAGATTTACATCTTGATTATACAGAAGAAAAATCCATGGAAGTATTTGGAAAATCTTGGCTTAATTATCAAGAAAAAATATTTAACAATTGGAATAAGATTGTAAATTCTGATGATACAGTTTTGATTGTGGGGGATATTTCTTGGGCTATGAATATAGAAGACGCCTACATTGATCTTAAAAAAATCGATGATCTTAATGGAAATAAAATAATGCTAAAAGGCAATCATGATTATTGGTGGTCATCATTAAAAAAACTCAATGAATTAGATTTAAAATCTATTAAATTTTTGCAAAATAATTCTTTTTTTGAACAAGGCTATGAAATTTGCGGAACAAGAGGATGGATTAGCAGGGATAATAGTGAATTTACAGAACACGATGAGAAAATTTTTAAAAGAGAGCTACAAAGACTTAAAAATTCATTGGATTCTAGTAAGACAAATAATAAAAAAATTGTTATATTACATTATCCTCCTCTTAATAGCGATAAGTCTTTGAATGAATTTTTTGGAATTTGTAAAGAATATCAAGTAGAATGTGTATTGTATGGACATCTACATGGACCAGGGCATAAACAAATTTTTGAAGGTATAGTAGATGGTATAGAAATAAAATGTGTGGCAGGAGATTATATTAATTTTTTGCCAGAAAGGATAAGTTAATGGATAGAGAATTAGAAATCAAGGTATTAAATATTAATATCGAAGAAATGGAAGAAAAATTAAAAGCTAAAGGAGCAGAATTTTTGGGAGTAGAAATTCAAAAAAATCATACCTTTGCTCCAAAAAACGCAAAAGAATTTTCTAATGGTTATTTGAGAATTAGAGAAAAAACTGTAGATGATAAAAGAGAAGCAACAGAGCTAACTTTCAAAGAAGTTGTTGATAACAAAGATAATATAAGAGTAAATAATGAATACACTACTACAATAAATTCAACTTCAAATATGATAAAAATTTTAGAAGAAATTGGATTAGTTGAAAGATATGTTGGAGATAAAAAAAGAATTTCTTATAATTATAGGGGACAAAGATTTGATATAGATATTTGGTCTAAAGATGTGTATCCTGATCCTTATATGGAAATTGAATTTACAAATGTAAATTTAATGGAAGAAATTCTAGATGAATTTGAAATTGATAGAAAAAATGTGACAAATGAATCAATTAACGAGTTAATCGAAAAACGTAAATAATTATTGACGAGTCTATATGCTTTTGGTATAATAGTAAAAACAAAAAAAGGAGTGTCAAATGCTAAAGATTAAAAATTTGTTAAGTGCAGAAGATTTGTTTAAAGATGATTTACTTGAAATAATTGATTTAGCAGAAGACATAATGAAGAGTCCTGAAAAATTTTCCAATTATTGTAATGGAAAGTTATTAGGGACTCTTTTTTTTGAGCCTTCTACTAGAACAAGACTTTCTTTTGAATCAGCAATGTTAAGACTTGGAGGAAGTGTTGAAGGATTTTCAAATCCAAAAGCATCAAGCCAAGCTAAGGGAGAAAGCTTACAAGATACAATTAGAACTGTAAGCCAATATGTTGATGTAATTGCTATGCGCCATCCACAAGAAGGAGCTGCAAAATTATCATCAGAAACATCAGATTGTCCAATAATAAATGCAGGAGATGGTGGACATCAACATCCAACTCAAACTCTTACAGATATTTTGACAATTTCTACTTATAAGAAAAGACTTGAAGGATTAAAGATAGGAATTTGTGGAGATTTAAAATATGGAAGAACTGTTCACTCTTTACTTAAAGTTATGACCTTATTTGATAATAATGAATATGTTCTAATTTCTCCAGAAGAATTAAAACTTCCTAACTACATTAAAAAAAGTGTTTTTGAAAAAAATAATATAGAATATGTTGAAAAAAGATCATTAGATAATTCAATAGATGATCTAGATATTTTATATATGACAAGAATCCAAAAAGAAAGATTTTTCTCTGACAACCAATATACAAGATTAAAAGATTCATACGTATTAAATAGAGAAAAATTAGCAAATGCAAAAAAAGATCTTGCAATCCTACATCCACTTCCAAGAGTAAATGAAATTGACAAAGATGTGGATGATGATCCTAGAGCTTTATATTTCCAACAAGTTAAATGCGGAATGTATGCTAGAATGGCACTAATTATAAAATTATTGGAGGCTAATAATGATTGAGATTACTTCATTAAAAAATGGAATTGTAATAGACCATATTAAACCAGGATTAGGAATAAAAATTTTTAATCTTTTAAATCTAGACCAACTTGATGATGAAGTTGCCCTAATATTAAACGCAAACTCTTCCTCTCAAGGAAAAAAAGATATAGTAAAAATTGCAAATAACTTAGATATTAATTTAGATGCTGTATCAATAATAGACCCAAGTGCAACAGTAAACTTCATTGAAGAAGAAAAAGTTGTAGAAAAGAAACAATTAGAATTACCAGAAATTAGCAAGGGAATTTTAAAATGTCAAAATCCAACTTGCGTATCAACCACAGAAAGAAATATTGAAAGCAAATTTATATTGATAGATAAAAAAGAAAAAATGTACAAATGTGCTTATTGCGATCACATATATGATGTGGAGGAATAATGAAACAAATTTTTACAAATCTTGTTGCCATTGATGATATAAATATATCAAAAAGGGACATCTTTGTAGAAGATGGATTTATAACAACTGAATTTAAATCTGATGAGGAAACTGAGATTATAGACTGTAATGGTCTTGTCTTGGTTCCTTCTTTTGTGGACATGCATACTCATTTTAGAGATCCTGGATTTACCTACAAAGAAGATTTAAAAACAGGATCAATGTCAGCTCTAAAAGGTGGATATACAACTGTAAATTTAATGCCAAATACAAATCCAATTGTATCAAGCAAAAAAGTATATGAAGATATTGTTAAAAGAGCAAAAGATTTAGATTTAATAGATATAAAACAAGTTTACTCAATAACAAAAGATTTTAAAAGCGATGACCTATCTCATTTAAAAGATTTACCAGAAGGACTATTGTTCTTGTCAAATGATGGTAAGGGAGTTGATGATGATTTTTCCATGTATCAAGCCATAAAAATCGCAAAGAAAAATAATTTAAAATTTACCTTGCATGAAGAATGTAAGGAAATTTCAAAATATGATTATGAAATAGCAGAAGATGTGATGACTTTGAGAGATTGTTATTTATCTTATAAGATGGATATGCCGATTCATTTTTCTCACGTTTCTACAAAAGGAGCAATTGAGGCAATAAGATATTTCAAAGATCTGGGAGCAAAAATTACATGCGAAGTAACACCTCATCACATATATTTTTCTGATAGAGAAGAGTTAAAAGTAAATCCACCAATTAGAAAAGAAAAAGATAGATTGGCTTTATTGGATATGATAAAAAAAGGATATGTTGATTGTATAGCCACAGACCATGCTCCTCATTCAAAGGAGGAAAAAGAAAACGGTAAGCCAGGTTTCATTGGACTTGAAACAGCTTTTTCAACTTCTTATATGACTTTAGTGAAAAGTGGAATTATTTCATTAAATGATTTAATCAGGTTAATGTCAACAAATCCATCAAAACTTCTTGAAATAAAAAAAGGAAAAATAGAAGAAGGATATATGGCTGATTTTACTCTTATAGATTTGGATAAAATATACGAATATAAAGAAGAAGATATTTTATCAAAATCAAAAAATTCATTATTTATAAATCAAAAACTCCAAGGACAAATAGTAAGAGTTTACAAGAAAGGAATTTTGAAATATGACCTTAATGGAAAGACTTTATAAAAAAATCGAAGAAAATGGATTTGTTTGCGTTGGTCTTGATACATCACTAGATTATATTCCAGAAAAAATGAAGAAAAATAAAAGTGTAAGCGAACAATTATTTGATTTCAATAAGGAAATTATTGACAATACAAAAGATGTTTGTGCTATTTATAAAGTTCAAATTGCCTACTACGAATCTTATGGTATTGAAGGATTGCTTGCTTACAAAAATACTTTAAAATATTTAAGAGAAAATGATTTGTTATCAATTGCTGATGTAAAAAGATCAGATATTGCTCAAAGTGCAAGTCAATATGCAAAAGCACATTTTTCTGGAGATTTTGAGGCTGATTTTATGACTTTAAACCCTTATATGGGAATGGATTCAATTTCTCCATATCTTGAATTTATAAAAAATAAAGATAAAGGAGTATTTGTTCTTTTAAGAACTTCAAATCCAGGAGCAAATGATTTTGAATGTTTAAGATTAAAAGATGACAGCGAATTATTTTATACAATTGGAGATAAATTAAAAGAATTAAATGATAAATTGATTGATGATTCAGGATACGGACCAATTGGACTTGTAGTTGGTGCAACTCACAAAGAAGAAGTTGAAAAAATCAGAAAAAGATATAATAATATGTTTTTCTTAATTCCAGGTTTCGGAGCACAAAAAGCCGATTCATTAAATGTTTATAATTTATTAAATTCATTAAATGGAGGAGTTGTAAATTCATCAAGGGCAATACTTAAAAATTATTTAAACTATGATGATGGGGAAGATAAAATAGGATATTATGCAAGAGAAAAATGTATAGAAACTAGAAAGGAAATCCAAGCTAATGGAATCTTATAGAGAAGCTTCTGTAATTTTTAATAAAAAAATAAAGGATGATATTTATTTTTGTAAAATAAAAACCAAATTAAATGCAAAAGCAGGTCAATTTTTTATGTTAAGATGCGATAGCTTTAGAAATTCGCCCCTTCTTTCAAGACCCTTTGGTGTTTGTGATAAAGATGATGAGTCTATGTCTTTTTTATACCAAGTAAAAGGCGTTGGAACAAAAATTTTAAGTGATTTAAAAGAGGGTTCAAAAGTAAAAATATTAGGCCCTTTGGGAAATGGATTTGAAATAAAAAAAGGAAAAAAAGCTGCAATAGTTGCTGGTGGAATTGGAATAGCTCCACTTTTATATTTGGCAAAATCATTAGATTTAAAGGCAGATTTTTACGCAGGATTTAGCGATGAAGAATACTTTACTGATTATTTTAAAGATTATGTAAATTCTACAACTGTAACTATTGATAAAAAAGATAAAATTTTTATAACTGAAAAAATTGATACAGAAAAATATGATGTAATTTATGCTTGTGGCCCAAATCAAATGCTAAAAACTTTGGCGAATAAAAATAAAAATGCTGAAATTCAAATTTCAATGGAAGCACACATGGCATGTGGAATCGGAGCTTGTCTTGGTTGCACAGTAGAAAATGTAAAAGGCGATTTTATAAGAGTTTGCAAAGATGGTCCGATTTTTGATTCAAAGGAGATTTTCTAATGAGTTTAAAAGTGAATATTTGCGGAATTGAATTTAATAATCCGGTCATAGCTGCAAGTGGAACTTTTGGTTTTGGTAAAGAATTTGCAGACTATATTGATATAAATAAACTTGGAGGAATTTCTTCAAAAGGACTAACCCTACATAAAAATTTGGGAAACAAGGGGATAAGAATCTATGAAACTGCTGCTGGAATTATGAATTCAATTGGACTTCAAAATCCTGGAATAGAATATTTTATAAAAGAAGAATTGCCATTTTTGGAAACAAAAGATGCTGTAACAATTGCAAATCTTGGCGGACACAGCGTAGATGAATATGTTAAGGGAGCAATCTTGCTTGATAAAACATCTGTCCCAATAATTGAATTAAATATTTCTTGCCCAAATGTAAAAGAAGGTGGAATGGCTTTTGGAACAAATCCTAAAAAAGCTTGCGAAGTTATAGAAAAAGTAAGAAAAGCTACAAAAAAAGTTTTGATGGTAAAACTTTCTCCAAATGTTGGAGATATAAAAGAATTTGTAAAAATTGCAGAAAATTCAGGAGCTGATTGTATTTCTCTAGTAAATACTTTTAATGCCCTTGCAATTGATGTTGATAATAAAAAAGCTGTTTTTGAAAATAAAACGGCAGGTCTTTCTGGACCTTGTATAAAACCAATTGCTTTAAGAATGGTTTATGAAGCAAGTAATGCTACAAATTTACCAATAATTGGTATGGGTGGAATTTCAAATTACAGGGACTGTTTGGAATTTATTATGGCAGGAGCAAGTGCAGTGCAAGTTGGAACAAGCAATTTTGTAGATTTTAACACAATGATAAATATAGTTGATGATTTAGAAAAATACATGCAAAGAGAAAATTTAAATTCATTAGAAGAAATAAGAAAAATTATATAGGAGAGATTATGGATAGAACAATTGAATTATTAAAAAAATCTGATGCACTATTAGAAGGACATTTTTTATTATCAAGTGGTAAACACTCAAAAAAATATATTCAATGTGCAAAATTAATAGAAAATCCTGTTTATTGCGAAGAAGTTTCAAAAATAATTGCTGAAAAAATAAAAGAATCTGGTATAAAAGTAGATTTGTGTGTAGGACCTGCAATGGGCGGAATAATTATAGCTTATGAAGTTGCAAGAGCTTTGGGAGTTAATGCAATTTTTACTGAAAGAGTTGATAATATTATGACTCTAAGAAGGGGATTTGAAATAAAAGAAGGTATGAATGTAATTATAGTTGAAGATGTAGTTACAACAGGCAAATCTTCTTTTGAAACTGTTGATGTAATTGAAAGCTATGGAGCAAAAGTAAATGCTTTAACATCAATTGTAAATAGATCTGGAAAAAAAGAAATTAATGGTTTAAAATTATTATCTGCAACTGAGCTTAACATTGAAACTTATGATCCTGATAATTTACCAGAAGATTTAAAAAATACACCAGATATAAAACCAGGTTCTAGAAAATAAAATTTGCAATCTAGCATAAGAAATGATATAGTAGTTGTAATTGTTTTGTTACTATTTATTTATGAAAGAAGGAAGATAAAGGATGAAAAAAAATAGAATTAAAATTTCATTTTTATCTTTTTTAGCTATTGTTCTTGTGCTAGTTATTTCTACAGGATTGGAAAAATCATCTCTAGCTGCAAAAAACAAAGGTAAAAGAGATAGCTTGATTAATGGAGTAAATGAAATTAGCAATGAAACCTTAACTTTAAGACAATCTAGAATTGAAAGATTTGAAAAATTAGAAAAAGATTATAAAGAATTGAACGATAAAGGATCTGATGATTTAAGCAAAACATCAATGTTGTATTTAACAAACAAAACTAATTTAACTGCTGAGGAACTTGAATATGGTCTTAAAAATACAAATTTACAAGGTCTTGGAAAAGATTTCAAAAAAGCAGAAGAAAAGTATGAAGTAAATGCGATTTTATTGATGGGAATGGCAAAACATGAAACTGGAAATGGTCATTCATACCTTGCTAAAACAAAAAATAATTTATTTGGCTTTAATGCTATCGACCAAGATCCTATTAACAGTGCAAATACTTTTAAAGATAAGGGCGAATCAATAGATCACGTTGCTAAATTTCTAAAAGAAAATTATTTAAGTGAAGATGGAAAATATTATAATGGAATATCTACAAAATCTATAGGAAAGTTATATGCTAGCGATCCAGAATGGTCAAATAAGGTAGATTATATGATGAGAGAAGTTTGTAGAAATATTCTTCAGGAAAAATAGACTAAACTAAAAGTTTTAGTCTATTTTTTTGCTTAATTTTAAAATTAAATTTAACTCTTTTATTATTTAAAATAATTTGAGTAAAAATTTTATAGACTTATTAGCCTTTAATCTGTTATAATTTTTTTATGAATATAAAAGATAAATTAATTATTAAAATTGCAAAATTTAGTAAATTTTTACTAAAACTTACAAATCATAAAGCTACAAGCTTGCCAGGGAAAATCGCTTATAATTTAGATAATGATATTTTGGATGCTTTAAGCGAAAATACCAAATTTATTTTTGTAACTGGAACTAATGGGAAAACTATGACAACTCATTTTGTTACAAATATTTTGAGAAAGCACTATAAAAATGTTTTTACAAATGATTCTGGTTCTAATATGATTCAAGGTATAATAACAGTTTTGTTGGATATTCCTAAAAATGAAAATGCACTTGCGATCTTGGAGGTAGATGAAGCTAATCTTGTTAGGATAAGTAAATTTTTAAAACCAGATTATGTTATTTTAACCAATATTTTTAGAGACCAAATGGATAGGTTTGGAGAAATTTATAATGTTTATAAAAAAATTATGGATGGACTTGGCGAATGTAGAGATGTAAAAATAATTGCCAATGGAGATTTGCCTATTTTTTCATACGATGAGTTAAAAAAATATGAGCCTATTTATTATGGAATAAGAGAAGATGATAAAGAATCCAATTCTTATAATCTTGAGGCAGAATTTAATAGTGATGGAATTTTATGTCCAAAATGTAATTCAATTTTAAAATATAAATTAGTTAATTATTCTTCTTTGGGAGATTTTTCTTGTCCAGAATGTGATTTTCATTCTCCTAAATTATCTTATAATATTGGTAAGATTATTTCTATGGATGCAAATTTTTCAAAATTTAAAGTAAATGGAGAAATTTATGAAACTCAAATTGGAGGATTTTATAATATTTATAATGCTTTAAGCGCAATAGCTCTTGCTAAAGAATTGGAAATCCCTTATGAAAAAATCTATGAAGGCTTAAAATGTCAAAAACATGTATTTGGTAGACAAGAAATAATTAAGATTGAAAATAAAGAAGTGATAATAAATCTTGTCAAAAATCCTACAGGCTTAAATCAAATTATTAATCTAATGCTATTAGAAAAAGAGCCAATTAGTTTATATTGTTTGTTAAATGATAACTACGCTGATGGAACTGACGTTTCTTGGATATATGATTCTTATTATGAAAAACTAAAAAAATTAAATATTAAAAGCATAAAAGTTTCAGGAACTAGAAAAACTGACATGAAAAGAAGACTTGAAATAGCTGAAATTTATGGTGGAGAAATCGTAGAAATAGACTATGAAAATGAAATTTTTGATAATATAAAAAATGAACCAACACAAAAAATTTATATACTTTCTACTTATACAGCTATGCTAAGACTTAGGGAGGTACTAAAACTTAAATGATTATAAATATTTGTCATCTATATGGAAATTTATTAAATACTTATGGTGATGTAGGAAATATTATGGCTTTAAAATATTTTGCTCAAAAAAAAGGTCACGAAGTAAATATTGAAGTAGTAAGTCTAAAAGATGAATTTGATTATAGAAAATATGATTTTGTTTTTTTTGGCGGAGGACAAGATTATGAGCAATCAATTGTAGAAAAAGATTTGGAAAGTAAAAAAGAAAATCTAATAAAATATATTGAAAATAATGGCTTATTTTTAGCAATTTGTGGCGGCTATCAATTAATGGGACAATATTATTATGATGCTTATAATAATAAAATTGAAGGCTTAAAAATATTTGATTATTACACAAAAAATCAAGAAAATGGAAATAGATTTGTTGGAAATATTGAAATTAAAGATTTGCAAAATGGAGAAATTTATCATGGTTTCGAAAACCACGGCGGAATAACTATTTTAAATGATAAAAACAAAGCATTTGCAAGTGTTGTATCAGGTAATGGAAACAATGGTGAGGATTTAACAGAAGGATTTAGATATAAAAATACTTTTGCATCTTACTTACATGGACCACTACTTGCTAGAAATGAAAATTTGGCAAATACATTCATTAAGATTATAGAGAGTAACAAAAGATAAATAAATAAATTTTAATTCGCTTTAATCAACTATTGCGCTGAATGTAATAAGTTGATATAATATACATGAAAAGCAAAACGTATTGTAATTATAATTATAGGAGTTTAAATGAAAAAAGATATTGAGATTGCTAGAGAAGCAAAGATAAAAGATATTGATGAAATAGCAAATTATTTTGAAATTAGTGATTATGAAAAATATGGCAAATACAAAGCCAAAATTAATCCATGCTTTGATGAAAAAAAAGATTCAAAACTTGTTTTAGTAACAGCAATTTCTCCAACGCCTTTTGGTGAGGGAAAAACTACTATGAATGTTGCCTTATCTATGGGACTAAATAAATTGGGCAAAAAATCTATTTCAGTTCTTAGAGAGCCATCTTTGGGACCTTCTTTTGGAATTAAAGGAGGAGCTTGTGGAGCAGGATATTCTCAAGTTATTCCTATGGAAGATATAAATCTTCATTTTACAGGAGATTTTCATGCAATAACAAGTGCAGTTAATTTAGTAGCTGCTATGATTGACAATCATATCTACCAAGGAAATGAAAAAAATATTGATCTAAATAATATTTTATGGAAAAGATGCGTTGACTTAAACGACAGAGCTCTTAGAGAAGTTGTTGTAGGTTTGGGCAAAAAAACTGATGGAGTTACAAGACAAGATGGATTTGATATAACTGTTGCAACAGAAATGATGGCAGTATTTTGTCTAAGTAATGATCTTTACGATTTTAAGAAAAAAGTTGCAAAAATGATAGTAGCTTATGACACAGATGGCAATGCTGTAACTGTTGACGATATAAAAGCAACAGGTCCTGTTTGCGTGTTAATGAAAGATGCATTAAAACCAAATTTATGTCAAACTTTAGAAAATACGCCAGCAATTATTCATGGTGGACCATTTGCAAATATAGCTCATGGTTGTAATTCAATTATTGCAACAAAAACTGCACTATCTTTGGCAGATTTCGCTGTAACAGAGGCAGGATTTGGTGCAGACCTTGGAGCTGAAAAATTCTATGATATTAAATGTAGACAAGCTGGACTAAAACCAAATATGACAGTTGTTGTAGCTACAATAAGAGCACTAAAATATCATGGTGGACAAGATTTGCAAAAAATTGATGAAGAAAATATTGAAAGTCTAAAAAAAGGATTTGAAAATTTAAGAATTCATCTTGAAAATCTAAAGAAATTTTCAAAAAATATCGTTGTAGCTATAAATAAATTTGATCAAGATACAAATAAAGAATTGGAAACTTTAAAAAATCTCGTAGAAAACTTATCGCTTAAAGCATTTGAATGCGATGTTTACCACAAAGGCTCTGAAGGATGTCTTGAAATTTGTAATTATATTATTGAAAAAAGTAAAGACGAAAATGATTTTAAAGTTTTATATGATGAAAAATTACCGATTGAAGAAAAAATTGAAATCATAGCAAAAGAAATTTATAGGGCTAGTGGAGTAAAATATTCAAAAAAAGCCTTAAATGAAATTAAAAGAATTAACAATTTAAATTCTGATAAATTACCAATATGTATTGCTAAAACTCAATATTCCTTATCAGATGATCCAACAAATTTAAATCCAGATAGCGAATATGAGATTACTATAAATGATATTAGATTAAATCAAGGTGCAGGCTTTATAGTAGCCCTAACTCAAAATATTTTAACAATGCCAGGTCTTCCAAAAAGACCAGCGGCATACGATATAGATATTGATGATGATGGTAATATCATGGGATTATTTTAGGAGATAAATATGACAGATTCAAAATTACAAAGTAAAGAATTAGATGAATTTTTTGATGCTATTTTAATGTTGAAAAATAGAGATGAGTGCTACGATTTTTTTGAAGATGCTTGCACAGCAAGAGAACTTCAATCAATTTCTCAAAGACTACAAGTTGCAAAATTATTAAAAATTAGAAAAACTTATAGTGAAATAGAAGAACAAACTGGAGCATCAACAGCAACAATTTCTAGAGTAAATAGATCACTCCACTATGGAACTGATGGATATGACTTAGTTTTGGAAAAATTAATTGAAAATAATTTAAAAGAAGAAAAAAATAAAAAATAAATTAAAAAAATTTAGAAAATAAGACGAATTTATCAATTTGATAGATTCGTTTTTTTATTCTAAAATTGTCTTTGCTCTGATTAATTTATTTTTTATAAAATTTTTATGCTTTAGATTACTTTGTTTCTTGTGGTATAATTATTAGGATGAAAGGATGTGAAAAATGGACTTATCTAATTTAAATGATAAACAAAAAGAGGCAGTTTTACACGACAAAGGTCCCTTGCTCGTTGTTGCAGGAGCTGGGAGTGGAAAAACTAGAGTATTAACCACAAGCATTGCTTATCTAATAAAAGAAAAAAATGTAAATCCAGTTAATATTTTAGCCATCACTTTTACAAATAAGGCTGCCAATGAAATGAAAGAAAGAATATCAGATCTGTTAGATGAAGATGTTTCTCACTTATGGATTGGTACTTTTCATTCTATTTGTGCAAGAATACTTAGGATGAATATAAATAAAATAGGATATGATAATAATTTCACTATATATGATACAAATGATCAAAAAACCTTGGTCAAAGAAATTATTAATGATTTAAATTATAAAGATGATATTAGCCCAAAAGAGGCTTTAAACCTTATAAGTTATTGTAAAAATAAATCAATTAGTCCAAAAGAATTTTTAAATATTAATACTTTTTATGCAAAGCAAGAAGAATATTATAATATTTATAAAAATTATGAAAAGAAAAAATTTGAATACAATTCTTTAGATTTTGATGATTTGATTTTAAAAACTTTGGAATTATTTGCTGTAGATTCAAATACCTTGAAATTCTATCAAGATAAATTTGAATATCTTTTTGTAGATGAATACCAAGATACTAACAAAAGCCAATATGAGCTTATTAAATTTATTGGAAAAGGTCACAATAACGTTAGAGTTGTTGGAGATGCAGACCAATCAATTTATAGTTTTAGGGGAGCTGATATTAATAATATTTTGGACTTTGAAAAAGATTTTAAAGATGCAAAAACTATAAAACTTGAAGAAAATTATAGGTCAACTTCTAATATTATTAATGTTGCAAATAAACTAATCAAAAACAATAACGAAAGAAAAGAAAAAAATCTTTGGACATCAAAAAATGATGGCTCGGAAGTTTTATATAAAAAATCTTCTGTAGAATCAGAAGAGGGAAAATTTGTTATAGATGAGATTAATTCTTTACTAAATGATGGCTATAGACTTAAAGATATGGCGATTTTATATAGGATGAATGCTCAATCAAGGATTTTTGAAGAATATCTTATGAAAAATCTACTTGATTATAAGGTTGTTGGTGGGCTTAAATTCTATGATAGAAAAGAAATAAAAGATCTTATCTCTTACCTAAAAATTTTAGTGAATCCAAAAGATGATATTAGTTTAAAAAGAATAATAAATGAACCAAAAAAAGGAATAGGCGATAAAACTGTAGAAAAATTAGAAAAAGAAGCAAATAAATTAGGATTTTCTTTAACAGAGCTTGTTTGTGATCCGTCTTTATTTTCAAATCTTCCTACAAAATTAAAAAGTTCTTGTGAAAAATTTTATAATCCATTAGCAGACATTTTTGACAATTATAAAGATTATGACATTGTGGAATTGATAGAAGAAATACTTGATAAAAGTGGATACATAAAATCTTTGGAAGAATCTTATTCTGTAGAAAATAGGTCAAGGATTGATAATTTAAATGAATTTATATCCTCAGCAGCAGAATACCAATCAAATAATCCAGAAGATAATATATATGATTATCTAGAAAATTTATCGCTTTTATCAGATCTAGATAAAACTGAAAATAGTGATGATGCTATTTCTCTTATGACAATTCATTCAGCCAAAGGACTTGAATTTAAAGTTTGCTTTGTTGTTGGAATGGATGAAGGTTTATTCCCATCAAAAAGAAGTATTGATGAGGGTAATATTGAAGAAGAAAGAAGACTTTGCTATGTTGCAATAACAAGAGCAATGGAAAAATTATATCTTTCAAGTGCAGAAATTAGAAGACAATTTGGTCAGGCTATATATTATAAGCCTTCAAGATTTTTAAATGAAGTGAAATCTCTAATCAAAAAAATTGACCAAGATAAAACTCCTGCCTACTCTCCTTATGTAAAAATAAAAAGCAATGAAGCTTATATGAGGGATAAGGCAAGAGAGAGTGTTCTAAAGAAAAATACTGTAAAAGAATCATCAAAAGAAGATTTTCAAATTGGAGATAAAATTATTCACACCAAATGGGGAGAGGGAATGATAGTTCAAGTGAAAAAATCAGACGATGGTAATGAGCTTGTTGTAGCTTTTGATAAAAAAGGATTAAAAAAGCTAAACCAAGATTATGCTCCAATTAAGAGGATTTAAAAATGGATAATATAGATAAAATTAAAATAGATGAATTAATAGATAAAATAAATGAATTAAATTATCACTATTATACCTTAGATAATCCAATAGTTTCAGATGGAGAATATGACAAGTTGTATGATGAGCTTTTAAATCTAGAAAAAAAGACAGGTTATGTAAATGAATTTTCTCCAACCCAAAGAGTTGGTGGAGCAATATTAGATAAGTTTGAAAAGCATTTTCATATTACAAGGTTATATTCCCAAGATAAATCGCAAAATATAACTCAATTAAAAGATTGGCTTATAAGAACTAAAAAATTACGAGACCAATATAGTAAAACCCATGAAGATAAATTAGAAGAATTAGAATTTATTACAGAATATAAGTTTGACGGTTTAACCATTAATTTAACTTATGAAGATGGATTATTAAAAACTGCAGCTACAAGAGGAAATGGTATAGAAGGAGAAGATGTAACCAAACAAGTTTTAACTATTCCGACCATTCCAACAAAAATAAAAGAAAAATCATTATTAGAAATTCAAGGAGAAGCTGTAATGCCCTTGTCTAGTCTTAAAAAATATAATGAAGAAAATGAAATACCTTTAAAAAATGCAAGAAATGCTGCGGCAGGCGCAATAAGAAATCTTGATACAAGTCAAACAAAAAAAAGAAATTTAAAAGCTTATTTTTATCAAATTTCAACAAATAGTCTTGATTTTAAAACTGAAGAAGAAAAATTAGAATTTTTAAAAGAACAAAAACTTCCAGTTTATCCTTATAAAAAAGTAATAAAAAAATTTGATGATATAGTAAAAGAAATTGATTTTATAAAAGAAGAAAGACATCATATTGATGTTTTGACAGATGGTGTTGTAATTAAGGTTAATGATGTAAAAACTCAAGAAGTTTTAGGATATACTAATAAATTTCCAAGATGGTCTATTGCTTATAAATATGATCCAGAGGAATACACAACAACTTTATTAGATGTTGTGTGGAATGTAGGTCGATCAGGAAAAGTTACACCGTCAGCAATCCTTGAACCAGTTGACTTTTCTGGAGTGACTGTTCAAAGAGCCACCCTTAATAATTACGATGATATTTTAAGAAAAAAAGTAAAAATTGGTTCAAAAGTTTTTATTAGAAGATCAAATGATGTAATTCCTGAAATTTTGGGAGTTGTTGATGAAAATCAAGAAAACACAAAAGAAATAGAAAAACCTGATAAATGTCCTTATTGTCATAGTGAATTAATTGAAGGAAATGTTCATATATTTTGCCCAAATTCAATTTCATGTACTCCTCAATTAAAAGCTAGAATGGTACATTTTGCATCAAGAGATGCAATGGATATAGAAGGTTTGTCTGAAAAAACCATTGAATTATTTATAAATAAATTAGGCATTAAGGAAATCTATGACCTTTATGATATTTCTTATGAAGATTTGATTAATTTGGAATCTTTTAAAGAAAAAAAGACCAATAATTTATTAAATGCCATTGAAAATAGCAAATCTTGTGAATTAAATCATTTTATCCATGCAATTGGAATTCCAAATGTAGGTATAAAAACTGCAAGAGATTTGGCAGAAAAATATAAAAGTTTTGATAAACTTAGAGAAAGTAAGCAAGAGGACTTAATCGAGATTGAAGATATAGGGGAAAAAACGGCAGAGGACATAGTTGATTTTTTCAACGACCTTAATATCAAAAAATCACTGGATATTTTATTGTCTAAGGGAATTAAAATAAAAGCTATTGACACTAGCGAAAAATCCAATTCACTTGATGGAATGAAAATTGTTATAACTGGTACAATAGAAAATTACAAAAGAAATGATATTAAAAATTTAATTATAAAAAATAATGGAGATGTTACTTCTTCGGTATCAAAAAATACTGATTTGGTTTTGTGTGGCGAAAAACCTGGAAGTAAAAAAGAAAAAGCAGAAAAATTGGGTGTAAAAATTTTAGAAAATCAAGAATTATTTGAATTTTTAAAAAAATTAGAGGAGGAATAAATGGACAAAAATGAAGTTATAAGAATATATAAATTAGCAAATCTTGATTTATCAAATCAAGATATTGATATAATTTTTGATAAATATAATAAAATTTTAGATTTTATTGACCATATTTTTGATGTGGATTGTGAAGATGTAAAAATGACTGAAATGTTAGATAATCATAAGGCTGTATTAAGAGAAGATATTGAAGGAAAATCATTAGACAGACAAGATGCTCTTAAAAATGCAAAAGATACAGAATATGGTTATTTTAGATTGAATTGGAAATTATAAGGAGCTATTATGGATATTAAAAATACTATAGATAAATTTATAAATAAAGAAATTTCAGTCTATGAAAATACAAAAAATGTATTAGAAAAAATTAAAAATGATAATTTAAATGCTTATATTTCTTTTAATGAACAAGATAGTTTGGATAGGGCAAAATATTTAGATGAAAAATTAAATAAAGGCGAAAAAATTGGAGCTTTATTTGGAATTCCTGTAAGTGTAAAAGATAATATTTCGTATAAAAATATGAAACTAACTTGTGCATCAAAAATGTTAGAAGATTTCGAGCCAGTTTATAATGCAACTGTTGTAGAAAATCTATTAAAAGAAGATGCTATTATTATTGCAAAAACAAATATGGATGAGTTTGCAATGGGAGGTTCTGGGGAAACTTCATATTTTGGTCCAATAAAAAATCCTTTAGATGAAAGTTTAATTCCAGGTGGTTCTTCATCAGGCTCTGCCGTTAGTGTTGCAAAAGGAGATGTTTTAGTTTCTCTTGGAACTGATACAGGTGGGTCAGTAAGACAACCTGCAAGTTATTGTAGCATCATTGGTTATAAACCTACATATTCACTTATGAGTAGGTATGGTGTTGTTTCTATGGCAAATAGCTTAGATCAAGTTTCATTATTTGCAAAAAATGTAGAAGATTTAAGAATAATTGCTAATGCAAGTCAATCGCCTGATAAGTTAGATATGACTTCTTGCCTAGATTTTTATAATTTTGAAAAAGAAAATTTTAATTTTTCTGGTAAAAAAATTGCGGTTATAAAAAATGAAGATAATATTTATAATTTAGATAAAGAAGTAGAAGATGATTACAATTATGCAATAAATATTTTAAAAGAATTGGGTGCAGAAATTTGTCCAATAGATTTAAAATATTCTAAATACGCAAACGAAGTTTATAACGTTGTAATGAGCTCTGAAGTATCAAGCAATCTTTCAAGATTTGATGGAATTAGATATGGACACCAAACTGATGAGTATAAAAATGTTGAAGAATTATTTATAAAAAATAGGTCTGAAGGTTTTGGTGAAAATGTTCAAAGAAGAATTGCACTTGGAACTATGTATTTATCAAGTGAAGATGATCAAAAAATTTATAAACAAGGTTTAAAATTAAGAACATTAATCATAGAAGAGTTTAAGAATATTTTTGAAAATTATGATTTATTCATTACTCCAACAACTGTAGATTTACCTTCTAAATTAGGAGTTTATACAGATAATCCGCTTAAAGATTTTTCTTCAGATATATTTAATGTTTGTGTAAATCTAACAGGTTCTTGCGGAATTTCTTTTCCAGTAAGAGATGGAATATCTGGAAGTATTCAAATTATTGGAGATAGATTTAAGGATAAAGATATAATAAATGCTTGCGAAACTTTCGAAAGGAAAATAAATGAAAACTAGAACTATTATAGGATTAGAAATTCACGTTGAATTATCTACAAAAACCAAAATGTTTTGTTCCTGTAAAAATGAATTTGGAGCTGTTCCAAACACAAACACTTGTCCAATTTGCTTAGGACACCCAGGAACATTACCTTTAATCAATAAAGAAGCTGTAAGATATGCTATAAAAGCAGGTCTTGCCTTAGATTGTGAAATAAGAGAATCAATGAAAATGGATAGAAAAAAATATTTTTATCCAGACCTTGTAAAGGGATACCAAATAACCCAACAAGATGAGCCTTATGCTGTTGGTGGACATATTATTTTAAGTGATGGAGATGAAATTAGACTAAATTCTATTCACATGGAAGAAGATACTGCGAAATCTAATCACGATGAAAGTAATAACACCCTAATGGATTATAACAGAGCAGGACTTCCTCTAATCGAAATTGTTACAGAACCAGATTTAAAATCTGCTAAGCAAGCTAGAGAATTTGTAGAAAAATTATCTCAAACTTTGAGATTTTTGGAAGTTTCAGATTGCATAATGGCAGAAGGTCAAATGCGTTGTGATGTAAACATAAATTTAGAAAATCTTGATAATGGAGAAAAAACAGCAATATCTGAGATTAAAAATCTAAATTCAATAAAAGCAATCGAAGATGCTCTTTTATTTGAAACTGATAGACATAAAAAAATGCTTGAAGAAGGAAAAAAATCAGTAAAAGAAACTAGAAGATGGGATGACGATTCTCAAACTACAATTTCTATGAGAACTAAAGAAACTGCTAATGATTATAGATTTTCTATAGAAGCAGATATACCAAGAATTGAGCTTAGCAAAGAATTTATTAATGAAATAAAAGAAAATTTACCAGAATTGCCTGAAGCAAAAGCAAAAAGATATATGAAAGAATATAAGCTTTCAGAATATGATGCAAAACTTTTGTCAAACGATAGAAATCTTGCAAATTTATTTGAAAAAACAAATGATTTGGTAAAAAATCCCAAGGAAGTTTCAAATTGGATATTAAGTGAGCTTTCAAGAAGGCTAAATGAAAGTGAAATTGAAGCAGACCAGATGAATTTATCTGTAGAAAATTTCTCTAAATTAATAAATTTAGTTTTGGCTAATAAAATTAACAATAATGTTGGAAAAAAATTATTAAGAGAAATTTTTGAATCAAATGAGGATCCAGAAAAACTTGCTAAAGATAGAAATCTTCTTCAAATTAATGATGAAAATTTCTTAGAAGATGTAGTTAAAGAAGTTTTAAGCGAAAATTCTCAATCAATTGAAGATATAAAAAATGGTAAAGATAGAGCTTTTGGATTTTTAGTTGGTCAATGTATGAAAAAAACTAAAGGAAAAGCTAATCCACAACAAATAAATACCTTATTAAAAGAAAGAATAGGAGAATTATAAGAGTAAGCTTTTTAGCTACTCTTATTTATTATGAATATACTTATAGAAAATGTAAAAATCCTCACAATGGCAGATGGGGAAGTAATAAAAAATGGAAATATTTATATAGAAAATGAAAAAATAAAAATGATTACAAATGATAAAATTGATTTTTCTTATGATAAAAAAATAGATGGCAAAAATTATCTTGCTATGCCTGGTTTTGTAAATGCTCACACCCATGTTGGAATGAGTTTGTTTAGAAATTTTAGCGATGATGTTGAATTAATGACTTGGCTGAATGAAAAAATTTGGCCTTTGGAAGATAAACTAATTGAAGAAGATGTTTATTGGGCATCGCTTCTATCACATGCTGAAATGATTATGACAGGAACAACAAGTTTTGCAGACATGTATTATTTTGAAGATCAAACTATAAAAGCCCTAGAAAAATCAAAAATGCGAGCGCAAATTTCAAGAGGACTTACTCTTGAAGATAAAGACTGTACAAAAATAAAAGAAAATATTGATCTTTTTAAAAAATATGAAAATTCTCAAGATGGAAGAATAAATATAGCTTTTGGACCTCACGCAGTTTATACAACAGATAAAAATTATCTAAAAGAAATAAATAAATACGCAAAAAAATATAAGATGCCAATTCATATTCATTTATCTGAAACAAAAACAGAAAACACAGATTGTATGAAAAGATTTAATCAAAGTCCTACTGAAGTTTTTGAAGAATGTGGAATTTTTGAGAATAAAACAATAGCATCTCATGGAGTTTATTTATCAGATAAAGATTTAGATATTTTATCAAAATATGATGTTAGCGTAGTTCACAATCCTTCAAGTAATTTGAAACTATCATCAGGTTTTTTAGATTGTACAAGAGTGATTAATAAGAAAATAAATTTAGCTATGGGTACAGATTCATCTGCAAGCAATAATAATTTATCAATGATAAAAGAAATTTCTTTGACATCACTTGTGTCAAAATATAATAATCCTCAAAATTTAAAAGCTTATGATGTTTTAAAAATGGCTACAATAAATGGGGCGAAGGCATTGAGACTTGACGATAAAATTGGAACTTTAGAAGAAGGAAAACTTGCAGATATTATTTTAATTGATTTAAATAATCCTAACCATACACCGCAAAATAATTTGATTTCATCCTTGCCTTATTCAACTTTTGATAAAGATGTTTCTTATGTAATAATTAATGGTGATCTTGTGTATGATGATAAAAAATTTGTTTATTTAAATGAGAAAGAAATAATTAAAAATGCAGAAGAATCATTTCAAAAATTGAGGAATAGAAAATGATAGGAATTGACATAGTAAATATTGAAAAATTTAAAGAAAAATTAGAAAAAAAAGATTTTGAGAGTAAAATATTTACTGATAATGAAATTCATTATTCTAAAAAAAAGAAAAATTCATTACAAACTTTTGCTGGAATTTTTGCAGCAAAAGAAGCTATTATTAAGGCTTGTGGTTTTAATTTAGCCTACATATTGAGAAAAAAAATAGAAATCAAACATAAAGGTAATAAACCGATTGTTTTTATTGATAAAAATGAAGCACAATTAAATTTGAGTATAAGCCATGACGGAAATTATGCTCTTGCTATTTGCTTAAAAAAAGAAAATTATATTGAAATAAATAAATCTGTAAAAAAATTATTAAAAGATAGACCAAAAGATGGACACAAGGGAGATTTTGGAAAAGTTGCAATAATTGGTGGACAAAAAGGAATGGCTGGTTCTGTTTATTTGTCATCTTGTGCATCTTTACGTTCGGGATGTGGTCTTTCTTATATTATTTGTCCTTCATCCATTTCTCATATTTTACAAATAAAATCTACAGAAAGTATAATAAATGAGGTAGATTGTGATTATTTTTATTATTCAGAAAAAATAAGCAATAAAATTTTATCACTAATAAAAAATAAAGATGCAATAGGAATTGGTCCTGGTATGGGCAAGGGAAACAATCTTTATAAATTAATAGAAAAAATAATCCAAAATTTTGATAAAAATCTATTAATTGATGCAGATGGACTAAATGCTTTGAAAGAAAATATTGAAATAATAGATAAAAAAGATAATATTGTTTTAACTCCACATGAAATGGAATTTTCTAGAATTTCAAATTTGCCTTTATCTTATATAAAAAACAATAGGGAAAAATCTTCTTTTGAATTTGCAAAAAAACATAATATTGTTTTGGTTTTGAAAGGAAAAAATACAATTGTTACGGATGGCGTAAATATTTACATAAATGAATCTGGGAATAATGGAATGGCGACAGCTGGTAGCGGAGATGTTTTGACAGGAATTTTACTTTCAAATTTAGCTATTATGAAACCGTATGATGCTGCGGTTTTATCTGTTTATATTCATGGGCTTGCTGGAAATATTTATTCTTTAGAAAACTCTCAAGATTCACTAATTGCTAGTGATATTATAAAAAATTTACCAAAAGCCTACAAATTAATGAGGTGTTAATGATGGAAGAAAATTATTTATTAGTTGATTTAGACAAAATATTAAATAATATCAAATCAATAAAGGAAAAATCTCAAAATTCAAAATTTTGTGCAGTTTTAAAGGCTGACGCTTACGGGCTAGGTTCTTTAGAAGTTGCAAATTACATAAAAAATTATATAGATTACATAGCTGTAGCTCAATTTAAAGAGGCAAAATATTTAAGAGACAAGGGAATTAAAACTCCTATATTAATATTAGGATATTTGCCTATAGATAAATATAATGAATGTGGCAAATTAGATATTGATGTAGTAATTTATGATTTAGATTATGCTAAAGAAATAAATAGTAAATTAAATTCAAAAATAAATTGTCATATCGGGCTTGATACAGGACATACAAGAATTGGATTTAGAGATTTTGAAATAGAAAAAATAAAAAAATTAAAAGAGCTTGAAAATTTAAATTTCATAGGAGCTTTTTCTCATTTTGCAACAGCTGATGAGAAAGATTTAACATATACAAATGAACAATATAAAAAATTCGCATATATAATAGACAAAATCAAAGATGATTTTGATTTGAAATTAGTTCATATTGCAAATTCTGCAGCATCAATGGAATATGATTTTAAATCAGATTTGTTGAGGGTAGGGATTTCTTTGTATGGCGTTTATCCATCTGATTATATAAAAGAAATTTCAAAAATTAAATTAGAACAAGCTTTTGAATTTAAAGCACAAATTTCTTTTGTAAAAAATGTAAAAAAAGGAACAAGTATTTCTTATGGCAGAACATTTACTGCTAGTAAGGATATGAAAGTTGCTACAGTTGCAATAGGTTATGCAGATGGATTTAAAAGAGCATTTTCAAATATAGGAGAAGTTTTAGTTAATGGAAAACTAGCAAGAGTTGTTGGAAGAGTTTGTATGGATCAAATGATGATTGATGTAAGTGATATTGATTGTAAAATAGGAGATTATATTACTCTTTATCCAGATATTTACAAAGAGGCAAAAAAAATTAATACAATCCCTTATGAATTAATGACTTCAATTTCAAAAAGAGTTCCTAGGATTTATAAATGCAATTCTAAATTTATAGGAGAAAATAATGAAAGTTAAAAGAGGAGATTTATTTTATGCAGATCTTTCTCCTGTTGTAGGTAGCGAACAGGGAGGAGTAAGACCTGTAATTGTTGTTCAAAATGATATGGGAAATAAGTATTCTCCAACTATTATAGTAGTTCCTGTTACAAGTCAATTAAAAAAATCAAAATTGCCAACCCATGTTTCTTTAAGTGCAAATCAATTTGGTTTGCCAAAAAATAGTGTTGCTCTTCTTGAACAATTGAGAACAATCGATAAAAGAAGGCTAAGAGATAAATTAGGTTCTTTTGATAAGTCGGTAATGTTAAAAATTGATGCGGCAATTGCTATATCTGTAGGAATAGATTAATGAAAATAAGTTTTAAAAACTTATTAATAGTGTTTCTGTCAACAATTTTAATTTTTTTGCTTGTTAATAAAAAAGAAAATACATATAAAAATTTAGATGAATTAGAAATTACTTATATAGACGTAGGTCAAGGAAATGCAGTTTTAGTAAAAACAAAGGACAAAAGTCTACTAATAGATGGGGGAAATAGGTCTAATAGTAGATATTATTATACTTATATTAAAAATGAAAATCTTAAAAAAATTGACTATATGATTGCAAGTCATTATGATGAAGACCACATTGCAGGCTTGATTTCTATCTTAAAAAATTATGATGTAGCTAAGGTTTTATGTCCTGATTATAAAAAAAATACAAAAATTTACGACTCTTTTACTAGAAGTTTAAATAATTCAAAAGCAAAAATAATTCATCCAAAACAAGGAGATAATTTTAATTTAGGAAAGGCAGAGGTAAAAATCCTTTGGCCAAAAGAATATGAAAATGGCAAGGATAATGATAATTCAATAGTAGTAAAAATTATATATGGAAATATGTCGTTTTTATTTCCAGCCGATGCAAGTAAAAATGTTGAAGACCAATTGATATATTCTGGTTACAATTTAAAAAGTGATGTTTACATGCTAGCTCATCATGGCAGCAAATTTTCAAATTCAAAAGAATTTTTAAAAGAAGTAAATCCAAAACTTGCAATAATTTCTGTAGGAAAAAATAATAGATATAAACATCCGTCAAATAGTCTTGTTGATAGCTTAAATAATTCAAATATTAAAATTTTAAGAACTGATGAAGATGGAGATATAAAAATAAAGTGTGATGGAAATAAAATAAAAATAAGCGCAAATAAAAATAATAAAAAATAGCAAGTTAAAGAAAATCTTTTAATTAAGAATTTTCTAAAACTTGCTTTTTAATTTCTTTTATTCACTAACACCTGCTATCATTCTAGCTAAACGATCTGAATCTCCGCTACCTGTGACTATAACTTGATCATCCTTTTTAATATCTGACAATAAATATTCTTTTACCTTTTCAAATGTAGGAATATATTTTGCACTTTTTCCAATTTTAATTAGAGCATCAACTACATCTTTACTAGAAATACTTGGATCAAATGGTTCACGTGCTGCAAAAATATCAGTAATTATAACTTCATCAGCTTCATCAAAACATTTAACAAATTCATTAAACAATCTCTTAGTTCTAGTGTAAGTATGAGGTTGCCATACACAAATAAGTCTTCCTTTTGTGTGTTCAGCCAAGGCATTTAAATTAACTTGAATCTCTGAAGGATGGTGACCATAATCTAAAATAATATTGCAATCATTAACATTTCCTATCAATTGCATTCTTCTTTCAAGACCAGTGTAGGCTTCGATATTTTTTTTGATTGTTTCTATGTCAACACCACTTTCTAAAGTAGCAATAATTGATGCACAAGCATTATTTATATTATGTCTTCCAAGAATTGCTAGCTCGAAATGTTCAACATCTCCATTTTTCATTATCAAATCAAATCTAGGCTTACCACTTTCATCAAAGCTTATATTTGTAGCATTATAATCAGCATCAGGATTATCTTGTCCATAGGTAATCAATTCTCCTTGAACTGCATCTATAACTAATTTATTATTTTCTTCATTCAAATTCAAAATTGTTTTTGAATCTTTACTTTGATTTCTCAAGTAAAATTTGAAAGTTTCAACTATGTCATTTATGTCTTTATAATAATCAAGATGATCTTCGTCAATATTTAAAATTATTCCAATTGAAGGGTAATAATATCTTATATTTCCTTTATATTCACAAGCTTCTGTAACTAATATATCCTTATCGCCAACATGAACATTTCCTTCGATTTCATCAAGATCTCCACCCAATAAAATAGTAGGATTTTTTGTAGAATACATAAGAATTTTTGAAATCATACTTGTTGTTGTACTTTTTCCATGAGAACCAGAAACGGCAATAGAATTTTTGTAGTTTTTCATCAAACCACCCAAGAAAACCCCACGACTTACTACAGGAATATCAAGTTTTCTAGCTGCAACCAATTCTTCATTATTTTCGGCGATTGCATCTGTATATATAACTAAATCAGGATTTTTAATATTTTCTTTTTTTTGTCCAATTGTATATTTAATTCCATTTTTATCTAAATGTTTGCTTGTTTCAGAAATTGAAATGTCAGAGCCTGTAACCTTATAACCATTATTATTTAATAAAATAGCAATACCACTCATGGAAATCCCACCAATTCCTATCATATGTATATTTTTATATTTATAATCATTTATATTAAATTCGAACATTGATGCTCCTTTATTTTTATATTTTTTGCCTAACTATTATACCATAAAATTTATACAAAGACCATTAATTTGATATTTCTAACAACTTTTACTAAATTGACAGTAAAGTCATAAAATGATAATCTTTATTTATAAGCAAATAGTTAGAGAGGTTTTTAATGAAATATATAATAGGAAATGATCACGGTGGAATTGATCTAGTTGATAGCGTAGAAGAAAAACTTTTAGAGCTTGGACACGAAGTTGAAAAAGTTGGAACATTTACAAAAGAATCTTGTGATTATTCGGATTTTGCAAAAATTGCATGCGAAAAAGTTTTAAACAAAGAAGCTGATTTTGCTGTTTTAATTTGTGGGACAGGAATAGGAATGAGTCTTGCTGCCAATAAATTTAAAGGCATAAGAGCAGCTTGCGTGTCTGAGACATATTCTGCAAAAATGTCCAGAGCACACAATAATAGTAATGTTTTGTGCATAGGTTCAAGAGTAATTGGCTCAGAAGTTGCAAAAATGATTGTAGAGATTTTTGCTAAAACAGAATTTGAAGGCGGACGTCATCTTAAAAGAGTAAATAAAATCAAAGAAATTGAGGAGAATAATTAATGTTTGATAAAAAAGATTTAAAAGCTGTAAATGCAATAAGATGTTTATCAATAGCACAAATTGAAAAAGCAAACAGTGGCCATCCAGGTCTTCCAATGGGAGCAAGTCCTATGGCTTATGTTTTGTGGAATAAAATAATGAATGTTAATCCTAAAAAAAGCAATTGGCACAACAGAGATAGATTTGTTTTGTCAGCTGGCCATGGTTCAGCTATGCTTTACTCTCTATTACATTTATCAGGCTATGATTTGAGTATTGATGATTTGAAAAATTTCAGACAAATCGGCTCAAAAACTCCAGGCCATCCAGAAAGAAAACATACAGACGGTGTTGAAGTAACAACTGGACCTTTGGGCCAAGGAATTGCAAATGCAGTAGGATTTGCAATAGCAGAAAAACACTTGGCTGCAATGTATAACAAAGATGGATTTAACATAGTTGATCATTATACTTATGCAATATGTGGAGATGGAGATTTGATGGAAGGAATTTCATATGAATCAATGTCTTTAGCAGGTCATTTGAATTTAAATAAATTAATAATTCTTCACGATTCAAATGATATTTGTTTGGATGGAAATTTAAATACATCTTTTTCAGAAAATATTGAACAAAGAGTTAAGGCTCAAAATTGGAATTATATTAAAGTTTCAGATGGAAATAATCTTGAAGAAATTTATGATGCAATTAATAAAGCAAAAGAAAATAAAAATGGTCCAACTTTTATAGAAGTTAAAACTCTTATAGGTTATGGTTCGAAAAATCAAGGAACAAATAAAGTCCATGGTGCGCCAATTGGAAATGATGATTTTATAGAAGCAAAAAAATTCTACAATTGGGAATATGAAGATTTTGAAATTTCAGAAGATGTTTATGATACATTCAAAGAAAATATTATAGAAAATGGTAAAAAATCATACGAAAAGTGGGAAAAACTTTTAGCAGAATATAAGGAAAAATATCCAAAAGATTATAAAGAATACATCAATGGTTTTGAAAGAAAATTACCAGAAAATTGGATGGAAGAAATTAAAAAATATTCTCCATCTGATGATAGTCTTGCAACAAGAGCTTCTAGTGGAGAAATTATCCAAGATTTAGCAAAAGTTACAAAAAATTTCTGGGGTGGAAGCGCAGATTTATTTTCATCTAATAAAACAAATATAAAAAATGCTGAAAGATTTTCAGACACAAATCCTGAGGGAAGAAATGTTTGGTATGGAGTTAGAGAATTTGCTATGAGTGTAATAGCAAATGCCATTGTAGCACACGGCGGAACTTTCCATCACGTTTCTACATTTTTTGTATTTTCAGATTATTTAAAAGCAGGTTTAAGAATTTCAGCTCTTTCACAAATTCCTGTAACTTATGTTTTCACTCATGATTCTGTTGCTGTTGGAGAAGATGGACCAACCCACCAACCAATAGAACAATTAGCCATGATTAGAACAATACCAAATGTAATAATGCTAAGACCAGCAGATGCAAATGAAGTTAGACTTTCTTGGAAAATTGCTCTTGAAAGCAAAAATTGTCCAGTAGTTATAGCTTTAACACGTCAAAACGTAAGTAATCTTGAAGCTACACAAAATATTGATGATATTTCAAATGGAGCTTATATAATTAAAGATTCTGATAAAGAAGTTCCAGATGGAATTTTAATTGCAACAGGTAGTGAAGTAGAATTAGCTTTACAAACAAGAGATGAATTGAAAAAATCTAACATCGATGTGAGAGTTGTATCAATGCCATCAATGGAGTTATTTAGAAAACAAGATCAAGCTTATAAGGAAAAAATTCTTCCAGCAAATGTTAAAAATAGAGTTTCAATTGAAATGGCAAGTTCATTTGGATGGAGCGAATTTACAGGAGATAAGGGAATAAATATTTCTATTGATAGATTTGGAATATCAGGTAATTTTAAAGATGTGCAAAAAGAATTAGGATTTACTAAAGAAGAGATAGCTAAAAAATATATAGAAAAATATAATTAAATTATAGGGAAGCTGTTGCAGAATTATTTATTTATAATTTTGCAACGGCCCTTTTTATTTTAAAAATATTTTAAAAAGTGATATTATATTACTAGAAATATAAAAATAAGGAGTAATTATGACAATACCAACACCGCATATTTCAGCAAAAAGTAAAGATGAAATAGCAAATACTGTTTTGATGCCAGGAGATCCTTTAAGAGCTAAATATATAGCAGAAAATTTTCTTGAAGATGCAAAAGAATTTACAAATACAAGAGGAATGTACGGATATACTGGTTATTATAAAGGAAAAAGAGTTTCAGTAATGGGAAGTGGAATGGGAATTCCTTCATCAATGATTTATTTTAATGAATTATTTAATTTTTATGATGTCGATACAATAATTAGAATTGGAAGTGCTGGAAGTATGCAAGAAAATATAAAATTACACGATATTGTTCTTGCAACAAGTGCCTGTAGCGAATCATCAATTAACGATAATTTATTTGGAAATATTCATTATTCTCCAACACCTGATTTTGATTTATTACTTGATGCATACAAAAAAAGTCAAGAATTAGGATACACAACTCACTGTGGTCAAGTTCATTCATCAGACCAATTTTATAGTGAAATGGATCCAAAAGTTTTTGAAAATTTACAAAAATATGGAGTTTTATGCGTAGAGATGGAATCATATGGTCTTTTTACTGTAGCAAGAAAATATGGAAAAAGAGCTTTAGGAGTTTTTACAATTAGTGATTCCTTAGTATCTAACGAATCTGATAGTGCAGAAAATAGACAAAGTGCTTATACACAAATGATGACACTTGCTTTGGAAGTTGCACCAGAATAAGGAGATTAGATGTTAAAAAATATAATACTTGCTGCTGGAGAAGGTACTAGAATGAAATCTAATACCTCAAAAGTTATGACTAAAATCTTAAATAGAGAGCTTATAACTTACATAGTTGATGCTTGTTCATTTGAAAATTCAAATACTATAATAATTGGTGGAAAAAATAAGGATTTATTAAAAGAAAAATTTCCAAATATAGAAATAAAAAAACAAAAAATTGGAGATGAATTTCCTTATGGAACAGCTTATGCTGTAAGTATGGCTATTGATTTAATAAATGACGATGATGATTGCCTTATTTTAAATGGAGATATTCCACTAATTACAAAAAAATCTCTTGAAGATTTTATTGATTTTCATAAAGAAAATAATAATAGTCTAACTGTTATGTCAACAAAAGTTGACAATCCAAAAGGATATGGAAGAATAATAAGAGAAAATAATAAATTCCAAAAAATTGTAGAAGAAAAAGATGCAAGCGAAAAAGAAAAAGAAGTAAATGAAATCAACGTTGGTATCTATGCTTTAAAAGGGATTGATCTAAAAAATTCTTTAAAAAAGATTAACACTGACAATAAGTCCAATGAATATTATTTAACAGACTGTATCGAAATTTTAAATAATGAAGGAAAAAAAGTAGAAGCTTATATGGCTGACAATCCAGACCAATTTTATGGAATAAATAATAAAAAAGAGCTAGCAAATGCTACAAAACTATTAAGACAAAGAATTAATGATTATCACATGTTAAATGGTGTAATTATTGATAATCCTAGTATAGTAGATATTGAAATGGGTGTAAAAATTGGAAAAGATACTATAATATCTGGTCCATGTAAAATTTTAGGAAATACAGAAATTGGCGAAGATTGTATTATTGAAGGCTCATCTAGAATTGAAGATTCAATAATAAAAGATAAGGTTAAAATTGACAATTCTGTAATAGAAAAATCTTTTGTTGATCAAGGTACAGATATTGGTCCATTTTCACATTTAAGACCTAAGGCTAAACTTGGCAAAAATGTCCATATTGGAAATTTTGTGGAAGTTAAAAATTCTAATGTTGATGATAATACAAAAGCAGGACACCTTGCTTATATCGGAGATTGCGATTTAGGAAAAGATATAAATATTGGTTGTGGTGTAATTTTTGTAAATTATGATGGTAAATTTAAGCATAGGTCAATTATTGAAGATGGAGTATTTATAGGTTCAAATTCTAATATTGTAGCGCCTGTTCATGTGAAAAAAGAGGGATATATTGCTGCAGGCTCAACAATAACAAAAGATGTTGACCAAGGAGAGCTTTCAATAGAAAGAGCTGAACAAAAAAATATATCTGGTTACGTTGAAAAAAAGAAAAAAAGAGATTTGGAAAAGTTAAAGGAGCAAAATTAAAAATGAGTGAATGTTCAAGTTCATCACATATCAAAAGAGGCGATTTAGTTGTATTGGCAGGAAACTCTAATCCTGATTTAGCAGAAGCTGTTGCAAAGTCATTAGGTATTAAATTGGGAGAAGTTGAAGTTAAAAAATTTGCAGATAGTGAAATTAATGTAAAAATTAACGAAGCTGTAAGAGGCAAGGATGTATATATCATTCAACCTACTTCTTATCCAACAAACGACAATCTAATGGAATTATTAATTATGACAGATGCATGTAAAAGAGCATCTGCAGGTTATGTTAACCTAGTAGTTCCATATTATGGCTATGCAAGACAAGATAGAAAAACTCGAGGAAGAGAACCAATTAGTGCTAAACTTGTAGCAAATCTTATGACTGTTTCTGGAGCTGATAGGGTTATAACAATGGATCTTCATGCAGGTCAAATTCAAGGATATTTTGATATACCTCTTGATCACTTTACTGCTATTAGATTATTGTCATCATATTTTAAAGAAAAAGCATTTGATAATTCAGATGAATATGTAGTAGTAAGTCCTGATTTAGGAGGAGTAACTAGAGCTAGAAGCTTTGCAGATTATTTAAAATTAACAATAGCAATAATTGAAAAAAGACGACCAAGACCAAATGTTTCAGAAGTTATGAATGTAATTGGAGATTTTGAAGGTAAACATTGTATTTTAGTTGATGATATTATTGATACAGCTGGAACTATTTGCAATGCAGCAAATTATCTAAAAGAACACGGTGCAAAAGAAGTTTCAATTGCTGCAACTCACGGTGTTTTAAGTGGAAATGCTTGCGAAAATTTAGAAAATTCTTGTGTAAAAGAAGTAGTTATTACAGATACAATAAAATTACCTGAAGAAAAGAAAATTCAAAAAATCAAACAAATCTCAATAGCTCCTTTATTAGCTGAAGCTATAAATAGAATTAACACTTACGAATCAATAAGTGGTCTTTTTGAGGACGGTAAATAAAAATGTATTATATTGTAGGCTTGGGTAATCCTGGTATACAGTATGAGAACACAAGACATAACGCTGGCTTTATAACTATTGATTATTTAGCTAGAAAATATAGTATTGATGTAAGAAAAATTAAATTTAAATCTTTAATTGGCCAGGGAGTAATTTCTGGCCAAAAAGTTATGCTTGTAAAGCCTCAAACTTATATGAATAATTCAGGAGAAGCTATTAGAGAAATATATAATTATTTTGATTTTGACCATGATAAACTCATAGTTATTTATGATGACATAGATATTGATTTTGGAAGTATTAGAATAAGAAAAAAAGGTTCAGCTGGAACTCATAATGGAATGAAATCAATTATTTACAATCTAGGATTTGATGATTTTCCAAGAATAAAAGTTGCAGTTGGCAAGAAACCTTCATATATGGATTTGGCTAATTTTGTATTAAGTGGATTTTCAAAACAAGAAGCAAAAATTATTGAAGAAGAAGTAAAGCTTACAAGTGATGCTATCGAGATGATTTTAGAAGAAGGTATAGAAAAATCCATGAGTATGTTTAATTCAAAAAGGCTAGTTGAAGATAATGAATAGCCTTATTAATGAAATTTATAATATTAGCCAAGTTAAGGAAATAATTAAAAATTATAAAAAATTATCTCCAATATTTTTACATGGACTAACTGATGAGAGCAAGGCTCATATTTTTCAAACTCTATTTACTTATACTGGGAAAACAATAATTATTATTTGCGAGAATGAAAAAAAAGCAAAGTTAATGTGTGATGACATTAATTCTTTGCAAGATGATTCTTGTATGTATTTTCCATCAACTGAAATTAACTACTATAATATTAAAAATTTAGAAAATAATAATGAAATAAATCGAATTGAAGTTTTAACAAAGCTTATTAATGAGGATAAGTTTATAATTACTACTACTTTAGATGCACTAAGAAATAAATTAACTCCAAGAAAAATTTTTAAAGATAAGTCATTTAAAATTGATATTGATAGTGAATTAGATTTAAGAGATGTAAAAAAATCATTTATAGAATTAAATTATGATTTTACAAAATTAGTTGAGTCAAAAGGAGAATTTTCTATTAGGGGTTCAATAATAGATTTTTGGCCTATAGAATATGATAATCCTATAAGAATAGAATTATTTGATACAGAAATAGATTCAATGAGATTTTTTGATAAAGACACTCAAAGATCTCTTGAAAATATTGATGAAATAATAATTGGACCAACAAAAGAGTTAATTTATGATATAAATGATTATAATAAAGTAATTGAATTAATAAAAAAAGATATAGAAAATATATCAGATTTAGGTAATTCTACAAAACTAAAAGATAAATATAATCAAATAATTTCTTATCTCAACGATAGTTTATATATTGCAAATGAGGATTTAATTACTCCCTATAGAAATGAAAATTTTGATGACTTTTTTGATTATTTAGATGAAGATTCAATATTTCTTTTTCAAGATTTAAATAGGTCAATTGACAATTTTTCACAAGATAAGGAAAAATCAGATCTGGATTTTACAAATCAGTTAGAAAATGGGGAAATATTTCCATCATTTAAAAATATTAAAATAGATATAAATAAAATTTTTACTAATATCAAATCTTATCCTATAATAAATTCTTCAAGTTTATTAAAAAACAATAATATAATAAAAGCAAAAAAAATTATAGAATTAAAATCTATTGAACAAGAAAATTTTAATAAAAATATTGAAAATTTCATTTTTAATATTAATTCTTTAATTAAAAATAATGAAAAAGTTATTATTTTTGCATCTGATAAAAAATCTCTAGAAAGTATAAAAGAAATTTTTAATGAAAATAATATTGGAAATTTTTCTATTGGTCTAGATTCTGATTTAAATAATACTAATATAATCTTAACTGAAAATTCTTTATCAAGAGGTTATATTTTCACTGACAAAAAAATAAATGTATATTCTCATAGGGATATTTTTGGTAAAGATAAATTAAAGAATAAAAAAACAAGAAAGAAACCAGTAAGCGCTAAAGATATAATAAATTATTCTGATATAGAAATTGGAGATTATGTAGTTCATGAAAATAATGGTATTGGAATATATAAAGGCATATCTAAAATTGAAGTAAATAATACCAAAAAAGATTATTTTGTAATTGAATACAAGGGAAATGATAAAGTATTTGTTCCTGTTGACCAAATGGATTTAGTTAGTAAATATATTGGAAACAAGGGAGATAAGCCAAAAATTTCATCACTTGGAAGTAATCAATGGAAAAAAGCTAAGCAAAGAGCAAAAAAGGCTGTAGATGAAATAGCAGATGATTTGGTAGAACTTTATGCAAAAAGATCAAAAGCCAAGGGACATGCTTTTAGTGAAGATACAACTTGGCAAAAAGAATTTGAAGATTCTTTTATTTATGAAGAAACGGATAGCCAAGTAAGATCAATTAATGAAATTAAAGATGATATGGAAAATATCAAACCAATGGATAGACTTCTTTGTGGAGATGTTGGTTATGGAAAAACTGAAGTAGCTTTAAGAGCTGCATTTAAAGCAATAATGGATGGCTATCAAGTTTGTTTTTTAGTACCAACTACAATTCTTGCAAGCCAACATTACTCTACAATGAAAGAAAGGTTTAAAGATTATCCTGTAGAGTGTGCTTTATTATCTAGATTTGTAAGTAAAAAAGAACAAGATAAAAATATAAAAAATTTAAAATCAGGTAAAATTGATATTATTGTAGGAACTCATAGGTTATTATCAAATGATATAAAATTTAAAAATCTTGGCTTGTTAATTATAGATGAAGAGCAAAGATTTGGTGTAAGACATAAAGACAAGCTAAAAAAATTAAAAGAAAATATTGATGTTTTAACTTTGTCTGCTACACCAATTCCAAGAACTTTACAATTATCATTAACCGGGATAAGGGATATGTCAACTTTGGATGAACCTCCAGAAAGAAGACTTCCTGTAAATACTTACGTATTAGAATATGATTCATCAATTATAAAAAGAGCTATCGAAAAAGAGCTTGATAGGGATGGGCAAGTATATTTTGTCTATAATAGAGTTTATAATATCGAAAAAATTTACAATGAACTTGTTGAATTAATACCAGATGCAAATATTGCTATAGCTCATGGGCAAATGTCTGCAAAAAATCTTGAAAAAATAATGGAAGATTTTGTTAATGGGGATATTGATATACTTCTTGCCACAACAATCATTGAAACTGGTATGGATATACAAAATGTAAACACAATTATAGTTTATGATTCTGACATGATGGGGCTTAGTCAACTTTATCAATTGAAAGGAAGAATAGGCCGATCATCTAGGTCTTCTTATGCTTATTTTACTTATGCCAAAGGAAAAGTTTTAACTGAAATAGGTGAAAAAAGATTAAAATCAATTAAAGATTTTTCTGACTTTGGTAGTGGTTATAAAATTGCTATGAGAGATCTAGAACTTAGGGGCGCAGGAAATATTTTAGGTGAAAGCCAAAGTGGGCAAGTAGAAGCTATTGGATATGACTTATATGTTAAATTCTTGCAACAAGCTGTTAATAAAGCAAGCGGAAAAGAATTTAAATCTAGCGATTTAAATGACGTATATATTGACTTGAAAGTGGATGCTTATATTCCAGAATCTTATATAGAAGATCAAGGACAAAAAATAGAAATGTACACCAGAATATCAAGAATTGAAACTTTGGAAGACTATAGCTTTCTTGTTGAAGATTTGATTGATAGGTATGGAGATATTCCATTAATGGTTGACAATATAATGTACGTATCATTGGTAAAATCCCTTGCTGATAAATTAGGTTTTGATGAAATTAGAGAAGTAAAAAATGAAATAATAATATCTTATGACGATAGAAATAAATTTACTTTTGAGCAATTATCTCAAATTAATGAAAATTATCACGGAGAACTTTCATTTGACCTTTCACAAAATCCAGCTTTTAAATTACCAAATAAAAATACAAAACTGTTAGACTGTTACGAATTATTAAAAGTTATTAAAAATGTTAAGGAGAAAAAATGAACAAAAGACTTATAGCCTTAGTTTTAGCAACAAGTTTTGCATTAAGTGCTTGTGCTAATGATGGAGCAAAAGACAAAAAAGACAACGGATCAAATGAAACTCAAACTTCAGAAAGTGCAAAAGGAGAAAAATTACCAGATGATGCAGTAGCATTAGTTGGTGGAGAAAAAATCACAAAAGATTCTTATAAAGATGAAATGAGTTTTTATTCTGCAATGCTTGCAAGCAGACAACAATTAAAACCTTCAATTGTTCAAATGCTAGTTCAAGACAAACTTATAGCAGATGATATGAAAAAAAATAATGTAAAAGTTGATGATAAAGCTCTTGATGACAAATTTTTACAATATGTTCAACAATTTGGTGGACAAGAAAAATTTGATAAAATGCTTGAAGATTATAATATGAGTAGTGATAAATTTAAAGAAACAATTAAAAAAGATGAAATTTATCAAAAACACAGAGCTTGGTTTGAAGAAAAGAATCCAGTAGATGAAAAACAAATTAAAAAATATTATGAAGAAAATAAAGATACTCTATCTCAAGTTAAAGCAAGCCATATTTTAGTAGCTGACGAAGCAACAGCAAAACAAGTAAAAGAAAAATTAGATAATGGAGAAGATTTTGCAAAACTTGCAAAAGAATATTCAAAAGATACTGCTAATGCAGAAAAAGGTGGAGATTTAGGATACTTTACTAAAGATAAAATGGTTAAAGAATTTGCAGATAAAGCTTTTTCTATGAAAAAAGATGAAGTTTCTGATCCTGTTAAAACTTCTTATGGATACCATATAATAAAAGTTACAGATAAAAAAGATTCTCCAGAAGCATTAAAAGATGAAATTTCTAAAACCTTAAATGATAAAAAATATTCTGATTACCTAACTGATCTATTTAACAAAGCAAAAGTAGTAACAGAAGATGGTCCTCAAAAGAAGGAAACAAAAAAAGAATCAAAAACATCTGATAATAAAAAAGATGAAAATAATAAAGAAAATTCCAATAGCAATAATTAGTATTTCTTTAATTTTACTAAGTTCTTGTTCAAAAAAATTTGATAAGGACAAGTATGTAGCTGTTGTTAATGATGAAGGAATAAGCAAAGAATTATTTGAAAAAGAATTGAGTTATTATCAAAAATTTTATTTAAAAAAATATGGAGATAAATTCTTAGATTCTAAATCTAAAAAGGGAGATTCTAATTATAAAAAATTAGAATCTGAACTTTTAGATTCTTTAATTATGGATCAAGCTATGCTTGATGATTTGAAAAAAAACGGAATCAAAGTAACAAAAAATGATTCTCAAGAAATAATCGATAAAATAAGCCAAGAAATTTCATCAAAGGATTCACTAATTGAAAATGTAAAGTCATTTGGTGTTACAGAAGATGAATTTGAAGAAATTTCATATCAAGATTCAATTAGAAAAAAACACTATGATTATTTTTTAAACAATAATAAGGTTAAAGATTCTAAAATTTTAAAATATTATGAAGAGAATAAAAATCTCCATAAAAAATATAAGTATGATTGTTTGATTTTTGATGATAAAAAAGAAGCTATAAAAATAAGGTCTAATATTAAAAATTCTGATGATTTTAAAAATAATCTTAAAAATAAAGTTAGAAATTATGATATTTATAGGTCTGAGTTCGTTTATAATGATGATAATTTGCTTAAAGAATCATCACTAACCAAGGCAAACGAAATAAGTAATGTATTTAAATATAAAGATTCATACATAATTTTAATGGTTAATTCAATAAATAATAACAAAAAAAGTCTTTTACTTGATGCAAAAGAATTATATTTAAGAAACGAATATAATAATTATTTGAAAAATCTTATAAAAAATTCAAATATCAAGCTTTTTATTTGAAAAACGCTTGAAATAAATAAAATATATATGTATAATCTTACTTAGAGTTAAGCAGAATAGATTAAGATTGATTTATAAGGAGGATATATGAATAAATCAGAATTATTAGTTAATATCTCAGAAAAAAGTGGACTTAAAAAAGTAGAAGCTGAAAGAGCATTAAATGCTTTCATCGAAACTGTAACAGAATCTCTTAAAAAAGAAGAAAAAGTTCAACTTGTAGGATTTGGTACTTTTGAAACTAGAGACAGAAAAGCTAGAGAAGGAAGAAATCCTAGAAAACCTGATGAAGTTATCAAAATTCCAGCTTCAAAAGCTCCAGTATTTAAAGCTGGTAAAACTCTTAAAGAAGCAGTTAACAATAAATAATAATTCAATTTTATATGTTAAAAGCCCAGATTTTTTTCTGGGCTTTTTAATTTATTTTATTTTTTCATATAAGTTTTTTGGAATCTCATCCATATTTACAGTTATGGTTTTGAAATTTTCATAATAAACCATACCAAGTTTAGCTCCCTTTGCCTTGTTCACATTCTTTTTTTCTGTGTAGTCAACATCAACTTTATTTGATTTAGCTTGTGATGAATTTGATGCAGCAAGGTAGGAGGCTATTTTTATATCATTTTCATTTAATAAATTAGTTTTTAAAATAACGTGACTTCCTGGGGCATTTCTTACGTGGAAAAAATAATCATTTTTATTTGCAAGTTTTAAAGTAATATAGTCATTTTGTCTTGAATTTTTTCCAACATATATATTGCTATTATCTACTGTTTTAAATTGCATAGGTTTTGATTTGGATTTAGTTTTTTTCTTATTCCTGCTTGTATTTTTAATTATTTTATTTTCAATTAGTTCTTCTTTTATCTCGTCTAAATCACTTATACTTTCGCTTCTTTCAACAAAATCACATACTTGATTTAAATAGGCTAATAGGTCTTTTTGCTTTGGAAGATCATCTTTGGCAAAATCTATGGAATTTTTAATTTTTTTGTATCTTTTATAGTAACTATCAACATTTTCCCATGGATTTTTTCTAGAATCTAGGCTTATTTTTATATCTTTATTGTTATTATAAAAATCTTTTAAAATTATTTCTTTATCGCCTTTGTTTAATTTATTTACATTTGCTGCTAATAAATCGCCTTTCATTCTTATAGAATCCATATTTTTTTCTTTGCTTAGATTTTTATTTAAAATATCTATTTTTTTATTAACTAATTTTATTTGGCTATTTATTTTTCTTAATAAATTACTTTTAATTTGTCTAAGTCTATCATTGGATTTGTTTGATTCATAAAAATTTTCAATAGCATTACTCATAGATTTGCATGATATTTTTTCAAACCCAAGACCAGATAAATCAAAGGAATAAAATTCTTTATATTTTCTATTATTTTTATATAAAACTGGGCTGTAGATGTTATAAATTAATGAATTTCTAAGTTCATATAAATTATCATTAAGCAATTGTTTTTCATCTTCACTTACAAGTCCCCAATTTATTCTAGGATCAATATTTGATTTGTATATTAGCTCTTTGGAAATTGTAGGGGAGAATCCTAAATAATTTTCATATAAAAGTTTTTCTGGATTTTGATTATCTGCTATGTTTTTATCTAATTTTAAAATATCAAGTGAAAAATCTGATTCTAAAATGTTAATTTTATTGCTTTCTATAAATTTATATTCTAGACCTGGCAAGATTTCTCTAACTGATGACATTTTAAAATTTACTCTTTTAATCGAATCTATTATTTTATAATTTTCATCTGTTAGTATTATATTGGAATATTTTCCCATTATTTCCACTATTAATTTATTTGAAATATCAAAACCCATTTCATCGACTGAAGATATATGAAAAATAATAACCCTATCCATTTTATATTGTTCAATATCAACAATTTTACTTTGATTTAAATATTTTCTTAAAACCATACAAAAATTAGGAGGGCTTATAGGATTTTCATATTTTCTTTCTGTAATATGAACTCTTGCCTCATTATTATTTGCACTTAATAATAATTTGTAGCTTTTTCCAATCGAATAGATATTTAAAACAATATCATTTTTGGAAGGTTGGCTAATTTTTTGGATTTTTCCTCCAAGCAATAATTTTTTTATCTCAAAAGTTATGGCTTTTGTTACTAAACCATCGTAACTCATTAAATCACCTCTTTAATTTTTATATTTATATTATATCAGAATAATATACTTGAACTAAATTTTTGCATAATGTAAAATAGTAGTAATAAGGAGGCACGATGAAAAAAGGATTTTTATTGGTAATATCTGGACCTTCAGGTGTAGGTAAAGGAACAGTATTGCATGACCTTATGAATACACAAAAAAACTTAGTTTATTCAGTTTCTGTGACTACTAGGAAACAAAGACCTGGGGAAATAGAAGGAGTAAGCTATTTTTTTAAGAGTCATGAAGAATTTGAAAAAATGATTGAAGAAGATAAATTTTTGGAATATGCTAAAGTTCACGATAATTATTACGGTACACCTAAAGACTTTGTCGAAGAAAAAATCAATGAAGGTAAGATAGTAATTTTAGAAATAGATGTTCAAGGAGCATTAAATGTTAAGAAAAATATTGATAATGGGGTTTATATTTTTCTGGCGCCTCCTAGCCTTAGCGAACTAAAAAATAGAATTGTTAATAGGGGAACTGAAACAGAAAGTGACATCAATCTAAGAATGCATAATGCAAGAAAAGAATTATCTTATATAAAAGATTATGATTACTTGGTTGTAAATGATCATTTGAATTCTGCTATAAATTTAGTAAATGAAATTATTAATGCAGAAAAACATAAAGTTTTTAGAGAAGAAATAGATTTTGAAAAGGAGTAAATATGAATAATCCATCTTTTAAAGAATTATCAGAAATAAGTTCAAGTAGATACGAAATTTGCATGATGGCTGCAAAAAGAGCAAGAAGAATTGTAAATGGTTCAGATTTATTGACTAAAGAAGTAGAAGATAAACCTGTAACTCAAGCTTTACATGAAATAATGGAAGGAAAAGTAGAAAAAAATGATTAAGGGTAAAAATATTCTCCTAGGTGTTAGTGGGGGAATAGCCGCTTATAAAGTTTTAGATCTTTGCTCAAGATTAAAAAAAGAAGGAGCTAACTTAAAAATTATTATGACAAAGGCTGCTTGTGAATTTGTTAGTCCTTTGTCTTTTGAAACTATGGGAAAATGTCTTGTCTATTCTGATATGTTTGAAGGAAGTCATGAGAGGGTTCATCACATTGAGCTTCCAAAATGGGCAGATGTTTTTTTGGTTGCACCATTAAGTGCAAATACGCTTGCTAAAATGACTTATGGCATTGCAGATAATATGCTTACAGCCTCACTTTTAGCTTGTGATAAAGACATAATTGTAGCTCCTACTATGAATACAAATATGTTAAATAATAAGGCAACTCAAAATAATCTTAAAACAATTAAAGAAAGAGGAGTACATATAATTAATCCAAATTCAGGACTTCTTGCTTGCGATACAAGAGGAGATGGAAGAATGGAAGAACCTGAAAATATTGTAAGATATCTTGATTATTATTTTACAAAAAAAGATTTAAAGGGAAAAAAAATTATCGTTTCTGCTGGACCAACTGTAGAGCCAATTGATTATGTAAGATTTATAACAAATAAATCCAGTGGCAAAATGGGATATAATATAGCCATAGAAGCTTTCAAAAGAGGTGCTGATGTTAAATTAGTATCTGGTCCTGTAAATCCTATTAAGACAAATGGAATTGATAAAATCAATATTAGAACTAATTTAGAATTAAAAGAAGCAATTGATAAAGAATTTGATGATTGCGATGCCTTAATTATGTCAGCTGCTCCTACAGATTATAAAGTTAGAGATGTAAGCGATAAAAAAATCAAAAAAAATGGCGACAATTTAAATCTAGAATTGATTGAAAATGTTGATATATTAAAATATTTTGGAAATAAAAAAGATAAACAAGTTTTAATTGGTTTTGCTGCAGAAACAGATGACCTTATAAAAAATGCAAAAATAAAATTAGAATCAAAAAAGGCAGATTATATTATAGCCAATGATTTGAAAAAGAAGGGTGCAGGTTTTGATGTAGATACAAATATTGCATCAATTCTTTCAAAGGATAAGGTTGAAAAACTTGATATAATGACAAAAAAAGAATTAGCTAATAAAATTTTGGATCTTTTGGTTTAGGTGATAATTTGTTTTGTTATGTAATACTTGATAGTAAAAGTAGATTTTTGGATAAATCTTTTACTTATCACATACCTGATAAATTTAAAAATAAAATAAAAAAAGGGATGAGGGTTATTGTCCCATTTGGCAAAGGCAATAAGAATACTATTGCCTTTGTTTACGATATAGTGGAAAATTTGAATGAAAACTTTGAAATAAAAGATATTGTAGATATTATTGATTCAAAAAATCTCATAGATGATGAATTAATTAATTTAGCTTTTTTTATGAATAAAAGGTATCTTTCTCCTTTAAGAGCTTGTATAAAACAAATCTTGCCACCTGGAAATATTAAAGAAATCAAAGAATATTTTTATAAAACAAAAAATTTGGATAAAAAAGATAAGCTATATAAAATTTTAGAAGATAAAAAGTCTTTGGAAGATTTAATTAATAATTATGGGTTAGATATAGATACTTTAAGAAAATATAAAAAAGATAAACTAATAGATTCTTATTTTGACATTAATTCAAATCAAAATATTAATTATAAATACTTACTTAGTCTATCTGAAAATTATAAGGAAATCAAAATTCCAAAAAATGCCAAAAAACAAATAGAAATTATTAATTATCTCAAGAATAATAAAAATGCAGATTATAAAGATGTATTAAGTAAGACAAACTCAAGTAAAAGTTCTTTAGATTCTCTTGTTAAGAAAAATATTGTAAAAATTAAAAAAATAGAAGTAAATGAATCTTTGGTTAAAGAAATAATAAGTTATGGCAAATTCTCATTAAATCACGAGCAAGGTCAAGCCTTTAATAAAATTATAAAAAATCCTAACGAATCTTATTTATTAAAGGGAGTTACTGGAAGCGGAAAAACTGAAGTGTTTTTACAAATTGTAGAAGAAAATCTAAAAAAAGGAAAAGATTCAATAATTCTTGTTCCAGAAATATCATTAACTCCTCAGACTATAGAAAGATTTCAAGGAAGATTTAAGCAAAAAATTGCTATAATGCACTCAAGGCTAAGTCAAAAAGAAAGATTTCAACAGTGGAGAATGATTAAAAATGGAGAAGTTAAAATTGCAGTAGGCGCAAGAAGCGCAATTTTCGCTCCATTTAAAAATCTTGGTCTAATTATAATTGATGAAGAACACGACAAAAGTTATATATCTTCCCAAGATCCAAAATTTCATACTGATGAGTTGGCCTTATTTAGAAAAAAATACAACAAGGCAACTTTAATATTTGCATCGGCTACTCCATCTATTAAAACTATGACTAAAACTCTAGATGGAGACTATAAATTACTTGAACTAAAAAATAGAGTAAATGGAAAACTTCCAAAAGTAAATATTGTTGATATGAGAGAAGAATTGAAAAGTTCAAATTATTCAATGATAAGCTCTTTACTATATGAAAAAATTAAAGAAAAACTAAAAAATAAAGAGCAAACAATTTTATTTTTGAATAAAATAGGACATAATTCTTTTACTTTTTGCAGGCAGTGTGGATATGTAATAAAGTGTGAAGCATGTGATGTTTCTATGACCTACCACAAAAATGTATCCAAATTAGTATGTCATTATTGTGGAAGAACAAAAAACCAACCTCATATTTGTCCTTCTTGTGGCTCAAATAAAATTAAAGAATTTGGTGCTGGGACTGAAAAACTGGAAGAAGAAGTTAAAGCATTATTTCCAAAAGCAAATATCATAAGAATGGATTCAATGACAGCAAAAAATAAAAAAACTTATGAAAAAATGTATAAGAATATGAAAGAAAATAAAGTTGATATTCTTATTGGGACACAAATGATAGCAAAAGGTCTTGATTTTGAAAATGTAACCTTAGTTGGAATTATTAGTGCTGATTTATCTTTAAATCTTAATGATTACACAGCTTACGAAACAAGCTTTGAACTTTTAACCCAAGTTTCAGGAAGAGCAGGAAGGGCAGATAAAAAAGGCGAAGTGATAATACAAACCTATAGGCCAGATAATTTTGTAATAAATGCAGCAAGTAAAAATGATTACGAAAGATTTTATAAATATGAGATAGAAGCAAGAAAAGCTTTCGATTATCCACCATTTGTAAATTTGATTACTATTAAAGTATTAAACAAGTCGAGAATAAAATGCATAGACATATCGAAAAAAATAAAATATTATCTTGATTTAGAATATGAAAAAGATTTGGATGTTAAAATAATAGGTCCAAATCCATGCAAAATTTCTCGTATAAATAATAAATATAGATATAATATAATTATTAAAACGAATGAGGAAAAATTAGAAAAAATATCTGATTTTCTTACAAGACTTAAAAATTACTTTATAAGTAAAAGCAAAGACACAAGCATATTGATAGCACTAAATCCAAGTGATATAAATTAAGGAGAAAAAATGTTTGATTTTTTTAAGAAAAAAAAGAATGATGAAAAAGAAAATATCAAAAAAAATCTATCAGATGAAAATAATTTAGAAAAAAGCGAAGAAAATGAAAAAATACAAGAAATCGGACTTGAAGAAACTACAACTATAGAAGAAAATTTTCAAAATGAAAATTTTAAACAATTACAAGATGATGATACCGAAGAAGAATTAGGATTTTTTACTAAATTATCAAAGGGTTTATCAAAAACAAGAGAGCAATTTTCCTCAAAACTTAAAAACTTATTTACTGCAAATGTAAAAATTGATGATGACTTATATGATGAATTAGAAGAAATTTTAATATCAGCAGATATTGGTATGAAATCTACCATTGAAATAGTTGACCAATTAAAAGATGAAATTAAAGAAAAATCAGTTAAAAATGCTGATGAAATTTTTCCTTTACTAAAAGAAATTATGGAAAAAAAATTAGATGAAAAAAATCTTGAAAATAAATTAAATATTTCAAAAGATAAGCTAACAGTAATTTTAGTTATAGGGGTTAATGGAGTTGGTAAAACAACTACTATAGGAAAACTTGCAAATAACTTGAAAAAAGATGGATACAAAGTAACTTTAGCAGCTGCCGATACATTTAGGGCGGCAGCAATTGAGCAACTTGATTCATGGGCAAAACAATCAAACACACAAATGATTGCTCACAAAGAAGGCTCAGATCCATCAGCAGTAATTTTTGATGCAATCCAAGCAGCAAAAGCAAATAAGTCTGATGTCTTGATTTGTGATACAGCAGGAAGACTTCACAACAAAAAAAATCTAATGAATGAATTAGAAAAAATAAATAGAACAATTTCAACTCATGCTAATAATGCAAATAGAGAAAATTTATTAGTATTAGATGCAACTACAGGACAAAATGCAATAAGTCAACTTAGAGAATTTAAAAATGTTTGCGATATTACAGGATTGATTTTAACAAAACTAGATGGAACTGCAAAAGGTGGTGTGATTTTCCCATTACAAGTTGAACTTGAAGTTCCTGTTAAGTATATTGGTGTAGGAGAAGGAATAAATAATTTAGAAAAATTTGATTCTAAATCATTTGTTGAAGCAATGTTCGAATAAACTTGTAATATATTATTATTTATGGTATATTACATAAGTACTATGCACATCTTTGGATAGGTTTGCGTTGCTAATTTAATTAGTTTAAAATCTAGTAGAAAAAGATGGAAGAAAATAAACGGAGGTAAGATATATGTCAATAGTATCAATGAAAAAATTATTAGAAGCTGGTGTACATTTTGGTCACCAAACAAGAAGATGGAACCCAAAAATGAAAAAATTCATCTTCACAGAAAGAAATGGAATCTATATTATAGATTTAGCAAAAACTGCAAATCAAATTGAAAAAGCTTACGAAACAATTAGAGATATTGCTAGTGAAGGTGGAACAGTTTTATTTGTAGGAACAAAAAAACAAGCTCAAGATTCAATTGAACAAGAAGCTAAAAGATGTGGTCAATACTATGTATCTAACAGATGGTTAGGTGGTATGTTGACAAACTTTAACACAATTAGAAATAGTGTAAACAAACTTAAAAAATATGAAACAATGGAAGAAGATGGAACATTTGATCTTTTACCAAAAAAAGAAGTTCTACAATATAACAAAGAAATGGATAAATTAGAAAAAAATCTTGGTGGAATTAAAGATATGGAAGATTTACCAGATGTATTATTTGTTGTAGATCCATCAAATGAACAAATAGCAGTTCACGAAGCTAGAATCTTAGGTATTCCAGTTATTTCAATTGTAGATACAAACTGTGATCCAGATGTAGTAGATATTGCTATTCCTGGAAATGACGATGCTATAAGAGCTGTAAAACTTATTACTTCTTTAATGGCTGATGCTGTAATAGAAGGAAATCAAGGTAGTGAATTCGCAGTAAGCGAAGAAGACTTTGAAGAAAGTGATGAAGAAGAAACAGAATCAGAAGATTTAGAAGAAAACGATCAAGAAGAATCTATTGAGGAATAATTAGGAGGATATCATGGCAGTAAGTGCAAAATTAGTAAAAGAATTAAGAGAAAAAACTGGCGCAGGAATGATGGATTGTAAAAAAGCTTTAACTGAAACAGATGGTAATATAGATGATGCTATAAAACTATTAAAAGAAAAAGGACAAGCTACTTTAGATAAAAAAGCTGATAGAATTGCTGCTGAAGGAATTATTGGTTCATACATTCACAACGATAAAATTGGTGTAATCGTTGAAATCAATACTGAAACAGATTTTTCAGCAAATACAGACACAGTTAAAGAATTTGCAAAAAATATAGCTATGCATATAGCTGCTTTAAATCCACTATACATTTCAGAAGAAGACGCTGATGAAAAAGATGTAGCAGAACAAAAAGAAATATTAATTAAACAAGCTATGAATGAAGCTAATCCAAATATGCCTGAAGACAAAAAAGAAATGATAGCTCATAAAAAAGTTGAAGGTAGACTTAAAAAATATTTCAAAGATGTATGCTTAATGGATCAACAATATATCAAAAATCCAGATCTTACAATAGAACAATATCTAAGAGATACTGCAAATAATGTAGGAGAAAATATCAAAATCAGAAGATTTGCTAGATTTGAAGTTGGCGAAGGTTTAGAGAAAAAAGAAGAAGATTTCGCTAAAGAAGTTCAAAGCCAAATGAATGCTTAATAATTAAATTATAGAGAAAGCCTTTTGGCTTTCTTTTTTTACAAAGAATCCATAGTAATTTACTATGATTTTTTTCTTAATCGTTTGAAAGATTATTTTTTTACTATATAATATTAACAATTGAAAAAATTAAATGATTTTTAAATTTTAAATTTTTATATATAATTTTGAAAGGAGAATTAATGAAAATTTATAATAACGCAAAAGAAATAATTGGAAATACTCCATTATTAAAATTAAATTCCTTGAAAAAAGAAGGTAGAGCAGATATTTATGTAAAAGTTGAAAAAAATAATATAGCAGGCTCTATAAAAGATAGAATAGCTTTGTATATGATAGAAGAAGCAGAAAAAAATGGAAAACTAAAAAAAGGCGATACAATTGTAGAGCCAACAAGTGGAAATACGGGCCTAGCTCTTGCTGCCCTTGCTGCTGCAAAAGGATATAAATGTATATTAACTATTCCAAGCTCAATGAGTATAGAACGATCAAAGCTTGCTCAAGCTTACGGAGCTGAAGTAATAAGGACAACAGAAAATGGTCTTCAAGGATCAGTTGATAAGGCTATAGAATTATCAAAAAAAGACGGATATTTTATGCCAGACCAATTCTCAAACCCTGCTAATATAAAGGCTCATTACGAAACAACTGGTGTTGAAATTTTAAATGAAATATCTCCAGATGCTTTTATTGCTGGAGTTGGAACTGGTGGAACTGTAACAGGAGTTGGCAAAAGACTAAAAGAAAATAATAAAAATGTAAAGATTTTTGCAATTGAGCCAGCAGAAAGTCCTTTATTATCAGGTGGTAAAGCATCAGGTCATAAAATCCAAGGAATCGGTGGAAACTTTATTCCTAAAAATTTAGATTTTGATTTAATAGATGGAATTGTTGATGTTAAAGGCGATGATGCTATAAAAATGTCTAGATACTTAGCTAAAAATGAAGCTTTAGCTGTTGGAATTTCTTCAGGAGCTAATGTATGTGGTGCAATAGAAATAGCTGATAAGCTAGGCGAGGGTAAAAAGGTTGTTACTGTTTTGCCAGATACAGGCGAAAGATATTTGTCAACAGAATTGTATAATATAGATTAATATGACTTTTGAAGAATATAAAGATGAATTAGTTAAGGCAGCTTTGGAAAAAGATCCTGCCTTAACTAAGGCAGAAGATGCTTTGAGATTTTCTCCAGGAATTAAGGCTTTATTAGCTCATTTTGAGGCACACAAATTATATTTACAAGGAGAATTTTCTAAGGCAAATGAGATTAGTCAAAAAGCTAGAAGAGAAACTGGCATTGAAATCCATCCTGGTGCTAAGATTGGAAGAAGATGTTATATAGATCATGGAATGGGTGTTGTGATTGGAGAAACTGCTGAAGTTGGCGATGATGTGTTAATGTATCATGGCGTTACCTTAGGTGGTTTAAAAAATGCAAGAGTAAAAAGACATCCAACTGTTGGTAATAATGTTTTAATTGGAGCAGGTGCAATTTTATTGGGAAATATCACCATAGGTAATTTTTGTAAAATTGGTGCAAATTCTGTAGTTTTAGATGATGTGCCAGATGATTGTACTGCAGTAGGAGCTCCAGCTAAAATTATAAAACATAAACATAATAAATAAGAAAAGGGCTGTTATTTAATTTTAAATTATTAACAAATATTTTAAAATTAACAGCTCTTTAATTTTAAGAGGTAGTATGTACAAAAAATTTAAATGGTTTATCAAGTATTATAAGAAATATTATATCATTGGAGTTATATTTTTATTATTAAGTGATATTGTTTCACTATTTTTGCCATATATTATTGGAAAATTAATTGATTTAATATACAACAATTCAATTGATTTAAATAATTTTATTAAAATTATATCCTTTACTATATTTGTGGTTATTTTAAAATATTTTTTGGCTATGGGTTGGTCTTATAATGTTTTTAAGGCTAGTGGAAGCATAGAATATTTAGCAAGAAATAAGTTAATGAGAAAATTTTTAAACCAATCCCAAGAATTTTTCGAAAAAAATTCTACAGGATCTCTTATGGGAAAATCTACCAATGATATTTCACAAATATCAATAATGGCAGGTTACGGAACTTTAGCACTAATAGATGCTACAATTCTTCCTTTTAGTATAATTTTGGTTATGGTTTTTACTATTGATTTAAGGCTTACTTTGCTTTCTATTTTACCGCTACCCTTTATTGCTATTATTTATTTTAAAATAGGGGATAAGATTTATGATAAGTCAAAAAAAGTAAATCAATCCTTTGATAGGTTAAATGATAGTGTTTTGGAAGATGCAGAAGGTATAAGGCTTATTAGGGTTTTCAATATAGTTGAAAATAGAAGGAAAATATTTTATAAAAACGCTGATAAATTAGCTACAAACAATATAATTCTTGCAAAATATCAAGCACTTTTAGCTCCTGTAGAAAGAATTATAACGTCACTTACTTTTATTATAGCAATAGGATTTGGATCATATTTAATGAGTTTAGGAAAAATTTCTATAGGTCAAATTGTTTCTTTTACCTATTATTTAAATATGCTAGTTTGGCCAATGTATGCTCTAGGAGATTTTATAAATTTAAAAGAGCAAGCTAGCGCTGCTATGGATAGGATAGATGAAACTTTAAATTATAAAGAGGAAATAAAAAATACAGATAATAAAAAAAGCGTCAATTTCCCATTGGATATAGAATTTGATAATCATAATTTTAAATATCCAAGTTCAAAAGAAAATATATTAAACGAAATAAACTTATCTATAAAAAATTCTAAATCTTTGGGGATTTTAGGAAAAACTTCATCAGGCAAAACTACTCTGATTAAACAAATTTTAGACTTATATAAGGTTGATAAATCTGATATATATTTTAATGATGATATTTCATCAGATATTTCTTTTAAAAGTTTTAAGGAAAATCTTGGGTATGTTCCACAAGAAAATATGATTTTTTCAGATACATTAAGAAACAATATCTTATTTACAAAAGAAGATGCAAGTGAAGAAGAGTTGAATTTGGCAATAGAAATAGCTGATTTTAAAAAAGATATAGCTGATTTTCCTGAAGGTCTTGAAACTATTACTGGAGAAAAAGGAGTTTCATTATCAGGTGGACAAAAACAAAGATTGTCTATTGCTAGGGCTGTATTAAAAAATCCAGAAGTTTTAATCCTAGATGATGCTATGAGTGCTGTTGATGCCAATACCGAAAAAAATATTATTACAAATTTAAATAAATATAGGAACAATAAAACAACAATTGTAATTGCTCATAGGATAAGCCAAGTGCAAAATTGTGATGAAATTATTGTTTTAGAAGATGGAAAAATTGTTGAAAAAGGAAACCATTATGAGCTAATGAAAGATGACAAATGGTATAAAAAACAATACGAAAATCAAATTTTAGGTGATATGTATGATTAAGGCAAATGAAAAGAAAAATTATAATAAATTAAAAACTTACGCATTAGATGAAAAAAAGTCTTTGCTTATTGGATTTATTTTTTCTTTTTTGCGAACTATACTTGAAATAATCGGACCTATGATTATTGCTTTTATAATAAATGATGTATTAAAATCTAGGCTTACACCACAAAGCTACAAAAAAATTGCTATACTATTATTTATATATTTTATTGTTTTTGTATTGTCAGGAATTTTATTAAATAGGTCTAGAGTTAATTTTCAAATTGCAGCCAATAAAATTGCATCAAAAGTACAAAAAGATGTTTATGATAAGGTATCAACTTTTCCAATTTCCTATTTTGATAATCTTCCTTCAGGAAAAATCGCATCAAGAATAACCAATGATACAAATAAATTAAAAACAATGTTTCAACTATTGTTTTCTGATATTATAAATTCCTTAATATTAATTATTGGTCTATATATAACACTTTTATTTACTGATACAATAGCAGCTTTAATGCTTTTGATACTCATGCCTATTGTGTATTTGATATTTAAAACTTATTTAAATAAAACTTATGCATATACAAAAGATATAAAAATCTATACAGCAGATGTCAATGCAAAAATTAATGAATATATTCAAAATATGGAAATCATTCAAGTTTTTAATAGAGAAAATTATATTTTCAAAAAATTTGATAAGATAAATAGAAAAATATACGATTTGAATATAAAATTATCCAAATTAAGATCTTATTCAGGTTATAGAGCTATGGATATTATTCAATTTTTAGCTATAATAATCGTGCTTATTTATTTTGGTCTTGGCTCAATTACAAATATATATTTTGTAACAATAGGTTCTTTATATATGGCAATAGACTATACAACCAAAATTTTCAATAATATCAATACAATAATTATGAGATTTGGAGATGTAGAAGATGCTCTAAGCTCAGCAAATCACATATTTGAACTTTTAGAAATGAAATCTATGGAAAAATTAGAAAATAAAAAAATAAATTTGGAAAATGACATTTATTTTGATGATATTTATTTTTCTTATGATAATGAAGATGTAATAAAAGGAATTTCATTCGAAGTTAAAAACGGAACATCCATAGCTTTTGTTGGGCAAACAGGTTCGGGAAAATCAACTTTGATAAATCTGCTTTTAAATTTTTATTCCCCAAGAAAAGGAAAAATATATATAGGAAATACCAATATTAATAAAGTAAATAGAGATTTATTGAGAAAAGATATGGCAGTTGTTTTGCAAGATGCTTTTTTATTTAAGGCTAGCATAAAAGATAATATTAGCTTGGGAGAAGATTTTACAGATAGAGAAGTTATAGAATCATTAAAAAAGGTTGGTGGACAAAAATTATTAAAACGAGGTATTGACAGCAAAGTTTTAGAAAATGGATCTAATTTAAGCCAAGGAGAAAAACAACTCATATCATTTGCAAGAGCTTATATAAGAGATCCAAAAATTCTGATTTTAGATGAAGCAACATCAAATATAGATACAGAAACCGAAAAAATAATTCAAGAAGGTATAAATGAATTAAAAAAAGACAGAACAACTTTTATAGTTGCTCATAGATTATCAACAATAAAAAATGTAGATAAAATTATTGTGCTATCACACGGCAAAATTTTAGAAAGCGGTAATCACGAACAATTAATTCAAAATAATGGAGAATACAAAAAAATGTATCTAAAACAAATGAAAGAAAAATAAATTTAGAAAAACTTTTTCGTATAAATATAGATTTATGATATAATTATTAATAGGATGAAAATCCTAATTACAGGAGGTGATAAAATGAATTTTAATCAAATTATTCTATCTGTCGCCTTCATAATATTAGCTTTTTTTATAGGCTATCTTTGTAGAAAAAAAATAGGTGAATCAAAAATTTCTTCTGCAGAAGAATTATCTGCAAGAATTATTGATGAAGCAAATAGAGATGCCGAATCTCTAAAAAAAGATGCGCTAATAAGTGCTAAAGATGAGATTTCTAAACGCAAAAAAGAAAGCGAGCAAGAAATTAGCAAAAAAAATAATGAACTTGCTACAAAAGAAGGTCATCTTTTAAAAAAGGAAGAGAGTCTAGACAAAAGATCCTTATTATTAGATAAGAAATCTGATGAAATCTCTAGTGACCAAAAAAAGTTAAAACAAAAAGAAGACAGAATTGAGAAACTTATCGAAGAACAAGAGTTGAAGTTACAAGATATTGCCGGACTTACAACAAGTGAGGCCAAAGATATTTTACTTCAAAGCTTAAAGAATGATGTTGTTCATGAACAAGCTAAAATCATTAAAGAGTTTGAAGAAAAAACAAAAAATGAAAGTAAAAAATTAGCTTCAGAAATTCTAGCAACAACAATTCAAAGATATGCGGCTGATGAAGTAGCAGAAAGCACAGTTACAGTAGTATCATTGCCAAACGATGAAATGAAAGGTCGCATAATTGGAAGAGAAGGTAGAAATATCAGAGCTTTTGAACAATTATCAGGAACAGATATGATAATTGATGACACACCAGAAGCTGTAGTAATATCTGCATTTGAACCAATAAGAAGAGAAATAGCTAAAGTAGCATTAGAAAGATTAATACTTGATGGAAGAATAAATCCATCAAGAATCGAAGAAATGCTAATGAAAGCAGAAGATGAAGTTGAACAAAGAATAATTGAAGACGGACAAAGAGCAATTGAAGAAGTGGGAATACACAATCTTCATCCTCAACTTGTAAGACTTGTAGGAAAACTTAAATTTAGAACTTCTTATGGACAAAATGTTTTAAAACATTCCATAGAAGTTGCAAAAATTGCTGGAATGTTAGCTCAAGAACTAGGACTCGACGACAAAGATGCAAAAAGAGGAGGACTATTACATGATTTAGGGAAAGCTATAGATCATGAAGTAGAAGGAACTCATATATCAATAGGAGTCGAAGCTGCAAAAAAATATGGCGAAAACAAAAATGTAATTAATTGTATTGAATCCCATCACGGAGATGTAGAAGCTAATTGCATAGCTGCAATCCTAGTACAAGCATCAGATACAATTTCAGCTGCAAGACCTGGAGCAAGGAGAGAAAGCTTAGAAAATTATATTAAAAGACTAGAAAACTTAGAAGAAATTGCTAATTCATTTGATGGTATAGAAAAAACTTTCGCTGTTCAAGCAGGAAGAGAACTTAGGGTAATGATAAAGCCTGAAAAAATATCAGACGATCAAATGGTTGTAATTGCTAGAGAGATTGCACAAAAAATCGAAAATGAATTAGAATATCCTGGTCAAATAAAAGTTAATGTAATTAGAGAATCAAAAGCAATAGAATATGCTAAATAAAATTTAAAGAGAGGAAAAATCCTCTCTTTTTATTTGTTTTTTAATATATATACTAAATCCAAAACTTTTTCTAAAATTATTACAAATATATTGAATTTTAAACTAAATATTGACAATTATTACAAAACAATATATTATTATAGTAATAACAATACAAGGAGTTTTAAATGAAACAAAATAGTAACAAGAATATAACAAAAATTACAAGTGGAGCATTAGTTTTATTACTTGCTAGTGGTGGGTTATTTTCTAATTCTTCTGCTAAAGATATTGAAACCACTAATGCTGAAAAGGTTATAGTAGATAAAAAACTTGACTTAGAAGAAAAAGACAAAATCGAAGAAAAAGAATCTATACAAGAATCAGAAAAAAATGAAGAAGTTGAAAATAGCGATAAAAACATTGAAGAAGTTTTAAATAATAAAAACGAAGAGAAATCTGAGGAAAATTCAACTATCCAAACTCTTGTAGATAATATAGAAGATAATCAAACAAATACTGTAGAATCAGAAAAAGAAACTTTAGAGGAAAATCTTAATGAAGTTAAAAATCCTGAAGTTTCAGAAAATAATATAGAAAATTCTCAAAATGAAAATGAAAAAGTTGAAAATGTTGAAGAAGTAAAAGAAGAAACTGAAGAATCTGATGAAGATAAGCTTATAGTAGATGAAAAAGACAATATTCAAGAAGAAAATATTGATAATGTTAAAGAAAATTTACCTGAAAATTCTATAAATGATAAAAAGGATGAAGAGCTTATTAAGGAAAAAACTGAAGAAAATAAGGCTGATGATAATAAAAAGGAAACTTCTGAAAAAGAATTAATAAAAGAGGAAAAGCCTGTTATCGAACAAAAAGAAGAAAAAAATTCTAATGAAGAATTGCAAGTAGCACCTGTAATTAAAAAGGCTGCTGTAAAAAGTCCTTCATTAAAAGCTGCTCCTAAAGCTGTTTCTTACCAAAACAAATCTTCTAATAAGGGAAAATATATAAATAATTACAATAATAGAAAAGAATTTCTTGAAATGCTTGCAAGCCATTCAAATCTTGCTAAAGAATATAATATTTTCCCAGAAGTAATGATGGGACAAGCTATCCTTGAATCAGGATGGGGAGAATCTACACTTGCCAAATATAGCAAGAATTTATTTGGAGTAAAAGTTCCTAATTCTGAAAAAGGAAAAGGTAAAGGTCACGTTTACCAAACTAATGAAGAGATTAATGGTAAAAATATAAGAATCAAAGATGAATTTAGAAAATTTGATACTTACGAACAAAGTATTAGACAATATCTAAGTTTATTAAGTGGTAGATATTATAGCAGTTTTGGAGTTACTAAAGCTAAAGATTATAAAGAACAATTAAGATTAATTAAAAAAGCTGGATATGCAACAGCTAGTAATTATGTTAATGCTGTTTTGAATGTAATTACCAGTAATAATTTATCCGCATTAGCTAATCAATATTTAAACTCAAATACAACAAGAGTAAATAATTCTGCTACTGCAAAATCAAATAATCCAAAGAAAAACTCTAATACTTTGGTATCAAATACATCTAATAAAAAAGTAAGTACAAGCAAAACTGACAAAAATGTTAAGGTAAATAACAAACAAAGTCAAAGAGTTGCTAAAGCTACACAAAAACCAAGCGTTAAAGTTGCCGATGCTAAATCAACTACAAATTCACAAAATATTCTTGCATCATCTACTAAATCTAAAAAACTTTCAAGTGATAGCGAAAATATTATTGTAGCTTCAACAACTAACGCAGTAAAAAATCCGGTTGAAAATATTCAGGCAAATAATAATGTAGAAAATAATGAAACTAAAAAATCTAGCCCAATAAATAATAGAAAGAAATCACAAACTACAGATAATAATGTAAGCACAACAACAAATACCACTTACAGCAAGAGTAGTTCGGAAAATGTAAAAACCGGAATAGGTTCACTAAGTTCTATTTTAACCACACTTTCTGCAGCAAGTTTTGCTCTAATAGCATCTAAGAAAAGAAAATAAAAATTTAAATTTTGGATAAAGAATTTTTCTTTATCCAATTTTTTTATTTATATAATTTTTCAAATTATACTATAATGAAATGTTTAATCCGATTTAAATTAAATCAATAATCAAAATGTAAAAATTCGATTTTTATTATTTATTTATGAGTATAATTGTATTAGCAAAAATATAAAATCGCTTAAAACGCAAAATACGACGTCTGATTTTTTAGAAATTTAATATAATTATAAAATTTGTTATAATGCTTTATGGGCCAACTATAAATCCGCTGTTTTTATTTATATTTTTATCTCCGAAAAGTTTTTTTACTAAAATATTTTAATTAAAAATGTTATTAGTGGAGGAGCTTTTTGATTTTGAAATTATTGCACAAAATTATTATTTTGTGCAATAATTGATATTTTTATTTTTTTCTGATATAATGAGCTTAGCAAATAAATATTCAGGAGTTTTTTATGACTAAAATAAAGTCCCCTTTAATTTTAAAAGATTATCTTTCCTACTTAAAATCTATTAGAGCCTTATCTGAAAAAACTATTAGCGAATATCATTACGACCTTATTAATTTTATTTCTTTTCAAATATTAAGAAAGGTTTATTTTGATGATAAGGAAAAATTTGATTATGATTTAAAAAAATCAAATATTGATTCTAATAAAATTTTTAATCAATCTTTTATTAACGATATTAATATTCAGGATATGTATTCTTATATATCTTATTTGGATAATGAATTAAACGACAATACTTCTACAAGGTCAAGAAAAATTTCTGCTTTACGTTCTTTTTATAAATATTTACATCAAGAAATCGAAATTGTTGATAATAATATAACAGAAAAATTAAGAAATCCAAAAATTCAAAAAAGACAACCCGTCTACCTCACTTTAAGCGAAACAGAACACTTACTCGAAATTGTCAGTCAAGAAAAAAATGAATTTTTAAGAAATAGAGATATGGCTATAGTTTTCACTTTTTTAACAACAGGCATGCGTCTTTCTGAACTTGTTAGTGTGGATTTAAAAGATATTAAAGATGATCATTTTTCAATTATTGGTAAAGGTAATAAAGAAAGAACTATATACCTAACTAAAAATTGCATAGATTTAATTGAAAATTATATAAAGATTAGGAAAAAATATTTAAAAGGCAAAAAAATTGACGCTTTGTTTATATCTACTAGAAAACAAAGAATATCAAACAGGGCTGTTCAATCAACTGTTGAAAAATATTTAGAAAAAGCAGGTTTTGATACAAAAATCTATTCTACTCACAAATTAAGACATACAGCAGCAACTTTGATGTATAAGTATGGAAACGTGGATATAAGAGCTTTAAAAGACGTATTAGGACACGAAAGTGTATCAACCACTCAAATTTACACCCACTTGGATGATGAAGATTTGAAAAAGGCTGTAAACAAAAATCCTTTATCAAATTTAAAATTATAAGAATAATAAAATATTATTTATATTAAGATTAAAATTTTAAAGCAAAAATGCTCAATTAACAAATTTAATTGTTTATTGAGCATTTTTCAATTTCATTACTTATTTTAGTAAACCTATATCTAAAATTTTATTATTTATAAATTTTTCTAATACTTTCATCAAGGCAAGTTTTCCGTGGTATTTATTTAATCCGCCTTGCAAATAAACTGTGTATGGTTTTCTCAACGGCCCATCGCAAGATAATTCCGAAGTAGCCCCTTCTACAAAGCCTCCTGATGACATTATAACAGGGTCTTCATATCCAGGCATTTGGTCAGCTATTGGTGTTAAATTGGAATCTACACTACAAGATTCTTGGATTGCTTTTGCAAATAATTCTAATTTCTCACTAGAATTTAATTTTATAGCTTGGACTATATCGCTTCTTGGATCATCTAATTTTGGTATTATTTCATATCCTAAATCATCAAAAACTTTAGCGAAAAGGAGAGCAACTTTTATAGACTCAATCGTAGTTTTGCTTGAAAAATATAAACCTTGCAAGACATTTCGATTTGTTCCAAAACTTAATCCTTCATCTTTTCCAATTCCAGGTGCTGTAAGGCTATTTGCACAGTATTCAATCAAATCTTTTTTTCCAGAAATATATCCGCCAGTTATTGCAATTCCTCCACCAAGATTTTTAATTAAAGAGCCCGCAATTATATCTGCACCTATTTCTATAGGTTCTTTGATTTCTGTGAACTCCCCATAACAATTATCTACAAAAATAATTACGTCTTTATTTATTTTTCGAATTTCAATAATCGCCTTTTCTATCTCACTAATACTAAAAGCTCTCCTATTTGTATAGCCTGTTGATCTTTGAATCATTACAAGCTTTGTTTTATCATCTAATTTTTCTTTAATTTTTCCATATTGAATTTCTTGGTCATTTTTTAATTCTAATTTATCGTATTTAATTCCTTTTGAAATCAAATTTCCTTTTTTATTTCCTTCAATTCCAATAACCTGTTGTAAAGTATCATAAGGATCTCCATTTATTGATAAAATCTTATCTCCGTAATTTAAAAGAGAAAATAAAACCAAAGAAATAGCATGAGTGCCAGATACTATATTTGGTCTTACAAGAGAATCTTCAGATTTAAAAATTGAAGAAAAAATATTTTCAACTACTTCTCTACCAATATCTGCATATCCATATCCTGTTGCAGAGTTAAAATGAATAGCGGAAAGATTATTATCGCTAAAAGCTTTTAAGACCTTTATTTGGTTATATTCACTTATCTTATCTAATTTTTTAAATTTATCTTCTAAATCTAGATCTATTTTTTCAATATAATTTTCAATCTTTGTATCAATTCCATATAATTTATTGTAAATCATAAGTCTCCTTTACAATTTTTTCCATATTTTCCAAGATTTTTTCATCCATATCCTCATCCCTATAAATTAAATTAGAAAAATCATATTTTAAATATTTTTTCATCCATGTGATTTGCCTTTTGGCATATCGTCTTGTATTTTTTTTGATTTCACTTCTTAGCTCATCATAAGAAATTTCATTTTCTTTATAAGTAAAAAATTCTTTATAACCTATAGCTTGTAATGACTTAGATAATGGGCTTAGCTTATACTTTTTAGCTACAAAATCAAATTCATTTTCTAATCCGTCATTAATCATTTGGTCGACTCTAAGATTGATTTTTTCATAAAGTTTTGACCTATCCTTGTAGTTTATAAAAAATAATATAGGCTTTATATTTTTATTTAAAATTTTTAGGCCTTTTCTTAATTCACTTGGTTTTTTTCCAGTTAATTTGTAAGTTTCAAAGGCTCTTATAATTCTTTGAGTTTCATTTGGATGATATTTTTTTGCCTCTATTGGATCAATTTCACAAAATTTTTCATACATATATTCATTTCCATACATTTGAAAATCTTTTGTAAGCTTATCCCTTAAATTTTCATCTTTTTTATTTGTTCCATAATTCATATCAAATAAAATTGAATCAATATAAAAACCCGTACCGCCAGCCACAATAGGAATTTTATTTTTCGAATTGATTTCACTTATTAGATTTCTTGCCATATCCTTAAATTCTTGAACAGAATATTCTTCATTAGGATATTTTATATCAAGCCCATAATGTTTTATGCCATCCGTTTCGTTTTCTTTTATTTTGTTTGTACCTATATCCATATCTTTATAAATTTGTTGGCTATCAGCAGAAATAATTTCTCCATCAAATTTTTTGGCAAGTTTTATAGCAAACTCACTTTTCCCACAAGCTGTAGGTCCTGTTACAATCAAAACTTTATCTATCAAAATATTTCTCCAATTCATCTTCTTCAATCATAATAATAGTCGATTTTCCATCGTAAGTTTTATATGGATTATCACACTTATTTAATTTATCTATTGTAGCCATAGCTTCTGATTTATTAATAATATCTCCTTTTCTAAAGACATATTTGTTTATTAGCTTTGAAATTTTATTTAAAAATAAGTTTTCATTTTTCTCATCAATATCTAATAAATCATAGAAAAAATTATTATTTTCAGGTTCTTCAAATATTAAAGGAACAGCTCTAATTATCAATTTATCATAAGAAAATTCCTCAATATCAAAACCCATTTTTTTGAAAATTTCTTTTTTTTCAAGATATTTATTATATTCTTGAAGATTTACTTTGACAATTTTTGATTCAATCAATCGTTGAGAGGAAATTTCTCCATTATTAAAATTTTCTATATATTTATCAAATTTAATTCTTTGATCAGCTCTTCTATTATCAAGGATTAAAATTTTATCATTATAAAAAAATAAAGCATACCTATTAAAAATTGAACACTTATAAGTGAGCTTATCAATCTCTAATTTTTTTACTGTTCCAAGGCTTTTCTTATTGTAGTCTATATCTTCGATTTTTTCATTTTTTTCAATAAAATTTAATTCTATACCTCTAAAGAAATCTTCTTCCTTTTTTGCTTGGTCTTTTGTATCTGGATTTTTTTCAAAATTATAGGAATTTTCTTCCTCTTTTACCCTATTGTATGAATTTAAAATCTCGCTATAATCATCATAAAAATTCAATTCTTCTTTATTTTTTTCTAAAACTTTAACTTCCCTAATATTAATATTTTCATATAAGATTTTAGATACTTCATATTCTAATAAATCAATTAACTCATTTTGATATGTGAATTTAATTTCTTTTTTATTAGGATGAATATTTACATCAATATTATTAGAATTTGTTTCTATAAAGATAAAAAAAGCTGGGAATCTTTGGCTTGGAATAAGTGTTCTATATTCATTTTCAATAGATTTACTAATAGATTCATTTTCAATAAGCCTATTATTCACAAAAATATATTGAAATGACCTATTTCCCCTATAATAATTAACTTTTGAAATAAATCCATTAATTTTATAAAGAGAATTTTGGATTTCTATTTTGATAAGATTGTCTTTTAGATTCTCATCCAACAATTCAATAATTTTATTATCCATATCTTGGTCTTTTAATGTATGAAAAATCAGCCTATTGTCCTTTATAAATTTGAATGATACATTATTATAGCCAAGAGCTAATGCTTGCATAATTTTAGCTATTTTATTTGATTCATTTATATCGGATGATAAAAATTTACGTCTTACAGGAAGATTTGAAAATAAATCATAAACTTCTATGCTTGTCCCCATATTTGTAGCTATAGAATTGTATGACTTTATATTTCCATTTTCAAAAATCAATTCTTTGCCTAGATTTTGATTTTTTGTTTTTGAAATTGCTTTTATATTTGCACAAGCAACAATTGATGATAAGGCTTCGCCCCTAAAACCAAGAGTAAATAAATCATATAAATCTGAGAAATCTTTAATTTTTGATGTAGCATGTCTTTTAAAGGCTCTTTTAAAATCATCCTCATCAATTCCTATGCCATCATCTGTAACTCTTATATAAGATTTTCCGCCATTTTTTATTTCTACAACTATATTTTTGGCATTTGCATCTATTGAATTTTCTACTAATTCTTTTACTATAGAAACAGGAGATTCTATAACTTCTCCTGCCGCTATTTTTTCTATTGTTTTTTTATCAAGTTCTATGATTTTCATCATATCTCCTTTATATTATCAATTAGCTTATTAAGAATATTTATTGCTTCTAATGGGGTTAATTCATTTATATTTATCAAATTAACTTTATTTTTCAATTCATCAATTTTAATTTTATTCAAATCATCTATAGAAGATTTTATTATTTTGTTATTGTCCTTGAATATCTCATCACTTTCATCAAGCTTATTCATAAATACTTTAGCATTTTCTATTAAATCTAATGGTAAGCCGGACATTCTAGCAACTTCAATTCCATAAGACCTATCAGATTTTCCTCTAGAAATTTTTCTCAAAAAAACTAAGCTATCATTTTCTTCTAATATATCTATTTTTAAATTGATGACATTATCCAATTTATTTTCAAGAACTGTCAATTCATGAAAATGAGTTGCAAAAACTGTTTTAGCCTTCTTCTTTTTGCTTAAATAATCAACCAAGCTCATAGCTATTGATAAACCATCATCAGAGCTTGTCCCCCTCCCTACTTCATCTAAAATAATGAAGGACTTGTCGGTTGAATTTTTTAATATATTACTTACTTCATTCATCTCAAGCATAAAGGTTGACTCGCCTTTTGAAATATTATCGCTAGCTCCAATTCTTGTAAATACCTTATCACAAATACAAATACTTGCCTTTTCGCAAGGAACAAAAGAACCCATTTGAGCAAGAATTATAATTATAGCCATTTGTCGCATATAAGTAGATTTTCCTGCCATATTAGGCCCTGTAATTATTTGAATTAGATTATTACTTTCTCCAATGTCTGTATCATTTGAAATAAACTCATTTTCTTTAAGTTTTTTTTCAATAACAGGATGTCTGCCGTTTTTAATTTTTATAATATTATCTGTAGTAATTTTAGGTTTACAATAGTTATTTTCCCTAGCAAGTTTTGACAATGCATTTATAGAATCTATAATTGAAATTAATTTTGATAAGTATTGGAGTTTTTTAGTATTATCCAATATAAATTCTCTTATTTGACAAAAGATTTCATACTCAAGATTATTTATCCTATCGCTAGAGCCCAAAATCAAATTTGAAAGCTCCTCAAGTCTTTCTGTAGTATATCTTTCTCGATTAATTAAAGTTTGTTTTCTTATATAAGTATCAGGAACTAAGTCTAAATTTGATTTAGTTATCTCTATTGAATACCCGTTATTTTTATTGTAATTTATTTTTAATTTATTTATGCCTGTTTTTTCTTTTTGTTCATTTTCGTAAGCGATCAAATCATTTTCTGCTGACAAAGAATCTTTTTTTAACTTATCCAAATCATCATTGAAACCTTCTTTGATGATTTCCCCTTCAGTAATTAAAACAGGTGGATCCTCAACTATAGATTTATCTAAAATATCATAAATATTGGAAACATCTGGAAGATTTTTTGAAAAAGAAATAATATCTTTATTATCAAGTCCTGCCAAAAATTTTTTAAATTCTGGAATATTTCTTATTGATGTTTTCAAGGAAATAAAATCTCTCGCATTAGCTCTTTGATAAGAAATTTTTCCAATAATTCTTTCTAAATCAAATATATCATCCAAAAAATATGAAACTTTATTTGATAAATCAGGGTTTAAAAAGAAAAATTCGACTAAATCTAGACGTTTATCAATTTTTTCTTTTTCTATTAAAGGTCTTTCAAGCCACATATTTAAAAGCCTTGAACCCATAACAGTATCAGCTTTGTCAATCAATTTAAATAAAGAATTATCCTTACCTTTTTTATCAATATTTGAATGTAATTCAAGATTTCTTCGTGTATTTGCATCTAATTGCATATAAGATGCAATATCTAAAATTTCAATATCATTTATATGGGCTAATTTTTCCTTGTGATAACTATAAATATAATCCAATAAATTTGAAATAGCTATTAAAGAAATTCTCATATTTTCTATTTTTTTGAAATTTTCTACTCCCAAATTTTTATATACATTTTCACTTAAACTTTCATAGTCCTTGTTATCGTCAATTTTATTTATAAGGATTTCTTTATTTAAGTTTAGATATTTTAAAACTTTTTTATTAGAAAAATTTGAATTTATTATTATTTCTGATGGAGAAATTTTTTCTATTTCATCTATTAGCTTGTTTGCACTAATGCTTTGATTATTTCTTATTTCAAAAGCCATTAATTTACCAGTTGAAATATCTGAAAAACAAGCGCCAATTCCGTATTTATTTTCATATATTGAAAGTAAAAAATTATTTTCTTTTTTATCAAGCGATTCCAAATCTATTATTGTACCTGGACTTATAACTCTTGTTATAGCTCTTTTTACAAGGCCTTTTGCCATTTTTGGATCTTCTACTTGATCACACAAGGCTATTTTAAATCCATTTTGAACTAATTTATTTATATATGTATCAATAACATGATGAGGAACTCCACACATAGGTGCTCTTTTGTCATGACCACATTCTTTTCCAGTTAAAGCTAATTGAAGATTTTTGCTAATAGTTATAGCATCATCAAAAAAAGCCTCGTAGAAATCTCCAACTCTATAAAGTAATAGAGAATCCTCAAAGTTTTTTTTAACATCCACATAGTGCCTTAACATAGGGGTTAATTTATCATATTTAAAATCTGCATTCATATAATCACATCCTTTGATTATTATAACATATAGGAAAATTCATATAAAAGAAATAACCCATGATAAATCATGAGTTATTTAATATTTATTGATTGAATATTTTTTATCCATTTACTTGAATCTTTTTCTTGCTTATCAACTATAAAAAATATGCCCAATTTTTTGTCATAGTCCATATTAGCCTTATTATTGATTTTATAAACTAATAAAACTCTGTTTACTTCAAGAGCAGTTTCCATACTCATATTTGTAGTGTGTCCATACCCATCCGAAAACTCAACTGTATTATTCAAATTAGGATTAATACCTTCTTTGTTTAGGATTTTTTCAATTGATACTCCCACAAGTTTAAATTCCTCTCCCTTAGGAGTAGTAAATTTCATTTCGTTTTTTCCCATTTTTCTTATATCTTTCAAAGACAAGGAATCTATTTCGCTATCATTATTTTTAATTACAACAATTTCATTATCATAATTTGATAATGACTTATTAGAAATATAACTTGCTAGTTTTGAAAATAAAAAGATTGAAATCAATAATACTATTACAAGTAAAACAAGATTGTATTTATTTTTATTATAAAGTTTTGAAATATTGTTATTTTTATTATTTCTCATTATTTTCCGGTTGAACCGAATCCACCTTCTCCTCTTTCACTTTCACATAAGTCATCAACTTTTTGAATTTCAACTTTTTCATAAGGTTGAACTACCATTTGAGCCAATCTTTCATTTTTTTTGATAACTTGTTCATTTTTCCCAAAATTATAAAAAAATAATTTTATCTCTCCCCTATAATCACTATCTATAATTCCTGTAGAATTAGCAAGCATTAATTGTCTTTTAACACCTGTAGATGACCTAGGATAAATGGCAACAAAAAAGCCTTCGGGAATTTCTATTTTTAAATCAGTAGGAACTTTGCCTACTTCTCCTGGCTTTATTATAATTTCTTCTTCATTTGAAGAATATATGTCCATACCAGCTGAATAAAAAGTTTTATATTCTGGTAATTTATTATTAGTTTTTATTTTTAAAATTTTTTTAGTCATAATTTCTCCTATCTAATCGTCTTTTATATTTTATCATATATCAAAAGAAATTTGAATTAAAAATACCAGTATAATTAAATATTCTAAGGGTGTATAATTAATTTATAGGAGGATAAAATGGAAAAAATAAAAAACAGATTTTTAAAATATATTGCAATAGATACAAGAAGTGACGAATCAAAAGCAAATTTGATAAAACCAACAAGCAAAGGTCAATTAGAATTAGGTAAAATTTTAAAAGAAGAATTGAATGATTTAGGTCTTGATGCCTATATAAATGAAGAAGGATTTGTTTTTTCATGCCTAAAAGCAAATACAGATAAAATCTTACCAAAAGTAGGATTCATTGCTCACATGGATACTTCTCCAGAAATGCCAGGAGGAATAAAAAATCCACAAATTATTAAATATGAAGGTGGAGATATAAAACTAAAAGAAAATATCTTTATAAAAGAAAAAGATTTTCCATTTTTAAAAGATTTAAAAGGAAAAACTTTAATTACAACAAATGGAGAAATGTTATTAGGAGCTGACGACAAGGCAGGAATTGCTGCAATAATGGATGCCATAGAATTTCTTATAAATAATCCACAAATAGAGCATGGAGATATAAAAATTGCTTTTACACCAGATGAAGAAATCGGCACAGGATGCGACACCTTTGATGTTGATTATTTTGATGCAGATTTTGCCTATACCTTAGATGGAGGACGACTTGGAGAATTAGAATATGAATCATTTAATGCAGCAGAAGCAAAAATTTTAATAAAAGGAAAATCTGTCCACCCAGGTACTGCAAAAAACACAATGATTAACTCTATAAGCGTTGCAAAAGAGTTAGATGATTTATTAGGTCAAGTTCAAAGACCAGAGCATACAGAAGGCTATGAGGGCTTCTATCATATGATTTCGATTGATGGAAGTATTGAAGATACAAATTTAGTTTATATAATCAGAGATTTTGATAAGGAAAAATTCGAAAAAATGAAAAAATTCCTAAATGATTGTATAAATTTCTTAAATTCAAAATATGGCAATATTATAAAAATAGAAATGAGCGACACTTACTATAATATGGGTGATGTTTTAAAAAATCATAAAGAAATAATAGATTATGCAAAAAATGCTATGGAAAATTTAGAAATAAAAGTAATAACACAACCTATTAGAGGCGGAACTGATGGTTCAAAATTATCATTTATGAATCTTCCATGTCCAAATTTATTTACAGGCGGTTATAATTTCCATGGTATTTATGAATTGATACCTATTGAAGATATGAAAAAAGCATCTGATACAATTGTAGAAATTATAAAAGAAATATCAAAAAAATAAAATGGTTAAATTTATTCAATTGGGTATAGTAATAGTAAGATTCTAATTTTAAAATTTAAAAGGAGATTAAAATGACTGACGAAAACAGAATAAGCAATGACAACCAATACAGAGGAGACAAAGAACTTGATAAAAAATTAAGAGATGAAAATAAAGCTGATGGTAGTGAATCTCTAGATAAAAAACATACTGCAGATCAAGAAAATTTAAGAAGCATAACTGACGAAGCTGACACCAACTCAAACGTTGGAGCAGAAGCAAGAAGAACAAGATCAGATTTTTCTGAAAATCCATCAAAAGATAAGTAAATTTAAAGGCTGTAAAATAATTACAGCCTTTTTTTGTATTTTATCTAAAATTTTATTATTACCATTTAATTTATCTAGAAAATATCCTATTTTTTCAATGTAATTAATCCTGAGCATTCAGAAAATTTTTCAAATTTCAATTTAGGAAAATAAGACCTAAATTCATCCACAACAAAATAAATCTCATCATTATCCCACTGTTCATAAGCTTCTTTCATACATTTATCATGTAAAGAACGAGATAGAAAAGCTATATCTCCAATATATACACAGCCCCCATCTTCTAATTGTTCTAGTAAATTTTTCAAAAATATAACTTTTTTCTCATTAGTTAGATGATGTAATGAATATGTAGCAATTATTGCATTATATTTATGTTCTAACAAGGGATTAACCAAGCCCTTAGAAATATCTCCATAAAAAAGCTTCGCATTAGGCATTTTATTTTGTGCTATTTCTATCATTCTTTTAGAAAAATCTTGCCCATAGATTTTATAGCCATGATCATATAACTTAGATATTAGAGTTCCTGTACCAAATCCAATGTCTAAAATATTTCTATAAGATTCATTTAATATCCTATTATATATTTCATTAAGTATATTTTTATATCCTGCAAAAGGATATGAACCATCATTATCAGATATTTCAACGCTTTTATCATAATCATCAGCCCACAAATCAAAACCTTTATCACTTAACAATTTATCCTCCAAATTAGTTAATTCAAATTACTATCTTGATTATACCAATTTTAATAAATAATTAAAATTTAATAATTTTCTTTTTGAAATAAAAAATCCTCCTGATTAGTTTTGTTAATCATAATCAGAAGGTGCTTATATAAATTTTATATGATTTAAAAAATCATTTAAAATTTAAAGTTATTCATCAATTTTGCGTCTTACCATATCTCCTTTTTTAAGCTCATGGTCAATTTTTATATAAACTATTTGCTTTGCCTTGTTGGCTATTTCTATATTATTTCCTTTGGAATCTTTCATATTTTCAATTTTAAATTTTACAAAGTCTGGACTATTTCCAAAAATTTCGACTTCATCTCCCAAAACAAACCTATTTCTTTCTTCAAGTTTTGCAATTTTATTTTCTTTGTCATAATCTAAAACCACAGCAATAAAATCATAATTTCTAATGTATGAAGAATTTTCATAAATTTGAGAAGAAGAATCTGCTTTATTATAGAAAAATCCTTTTGTAAAATGTCTATGGCTAGCTTTTTTTATTTCATCCATATATTTTTTAGCAATTTCTTCATTATAAACTCCATTATAGTATGCATCAATTGCTTGTCTGTAGCTTCTAATAACTGTTGCAACATAAAAGACGGTTTTCATTCTTCCTTCAATTTTAAATGAATCAACTCCTGCCTCTATTAGCTTATCAATTTCATCTATTAGGCATAAATCTTTGGAATTCATAATAAATGTTCCATTTTCATCTTCGCCTATAGGATAATATTCGCCTGGTCTTTTTTCTTCTTGTAAGGCATATTTCCACCTGCAAGCATGGGCACAATCTCCTCTATTTGCATCTCTTCCTGTCATGTAATTACTTAATAAACATCTTCCAGAATATGAAATACACATAGCTCCGTGAATAAAACATTCAATTTCTAAATCTTTTGGAACATTTTTTCTAATTTCTATTATTTCATCAAGTGATAATTCTCTTGCAAGTATAACTCTTTTTGCACCAAGTTTATACCAAAAATTAATTGTGTGAGAATTAGTTACAGATGCTTGAGTTGAAATGTGTAAATCTATATTAGAATTTTCTTTTGCTATATTAAAAATACCAGGATCTGAAATTATTAAAGCATCTACCCCAATTTTTTCAAGATATTTGATGTATTCTACAATTCCCTCAAGATCATTATCATGAGGAACTATGTTCATTGTAATATGACATCTAACTCCATTTTCATGTGCGTAATCAACTGCTTCTTTAAGTTCATCTTTATCAAAATTTTTTGAATTTTTTCTAAGACCAAAATTATTTCCAGCCATATAAACAGCATTTGCTCCAAATTTTATAGCTGCTTTTAATTTTTCCATATCTCCAGCTGGTGCTAATAATTCAACTTTATCTTTCATCAACTCTCCTTGTCGTTAAACTAATACCATCACCTATTGGTATTATACTTGTTACATAATCGTCTAAATTTGTAATATGAGATAAAAATTTTCTCAAATTTTTAACCATAGTTATGTGTCGTCTATTAATTAAATCATCGTTTGTAATTTCTCCTCTAAAAAGAATATTATCACAAACAATAAGTCCATTTTCGTTCAACAATTTTAATGATTCATTAAAATAATATTCGTATTGTGATTTATTTGCATCTATAAAAACAAAATCAAAGCCTTGATTAAAATTATTCAAGGCTTTTTTTGCATCCATATTTATTAAATTTATTTTTTTATTATATTTAGAAAAATTAGCTTTTGCTATTTCTGAAATTTCTTTGCTCTTTTCAATTGTAGTAATATTTGCATTAGAATATTTAGAAAAAAGTAAAGAAGAATAACCAATAGCTGTTCCAATTTCTAGAATATTTTTAGGTTTTGAAATTAAAACTAGACTTTTAAGAAATTCTTTTGTTTCCAATTTCATTATAGGAACATTATTTTCAATTCCGTAATTTCTTAATTCAATAAAATCTTCATCAATATAAATATTATTTAAATAATCAACTATATGATTATAATTAATATTCATTGCTATCAACTTCTGTTAAAACTGGTAAAATCATAGGATCTCTTCCAGTTTGATTATAAATATATGACTTTAAAGCTTCTCTTATTTGATATTTAATTTGGCTAATAGCATGAATATCTTTTTTTTCACATTTTTTCATTGTTCTCATTACAATATCTTTTGAATTTTCAATAAGATCTTGATTTTCTTTTACATAAATAAATCCTCTTGAAACAATTTCAGGATTCGATAAAACTCTTTGTGTATGTTTTTCAATTGTTAAACTTACAACTAAAAGTCCATCTTCAGAAAGATGTTTTCTATCTTTAAGAACAATATTTCCAACATCGCCAATACCAGAACCATCTACTAGAACATTTCCTGCTTGAACTTTACCATTAATTCTGGCAGATTTTTTGGTAAATTCAAATACATCTCCATTTTGACCGACCAAAATATTTTCTTTATTTAATCCCATATCCATAGCTATTTCCATGTGTTTTTTCAATTGGCGTGGTTCGCCGTGAGCTGGGATAAAATATTTTGGTGTTGTTAATTGGTGCATTAATTTAATTTCTTCTTGGCAAGCATGACCTGATGCATGGACTTTTGCCAAAGAATCATATATAATATCACAACCAATTTTTGTTAAATTATTAATTGTATTATTAATTGGCATTTCATTACCAGGAATTGCCGATGATGATAGTATAACTGTATCTGAAGAATTTAAATGAACTTGCTTATGTTCATTATTTGCCATTCTTGTTAATGCAGATAGTGGTTCTCCTTGAGTTCCAGTTGACAAGACAACAATTTGATCATCAGAATAATCTTTAATATTTTTCATATCTATTAGAGTGTTACTTCTAATTTTTAAATATCCTAATGAACTTGCAATTTTTACGTTATTTATCATAGATCTTCCAGATAAAACTACTTTTTTATTATATTTTTCAGCAGCAAATATTACTTGTTGTACCCTATGAAGGTTTGAAGCAAAAGTTGCTACAATTATTCTACCTGGTGCTTGTCCAAATAAATTAATAAAAGTTTCTCCTACTTCTTTCTCGCTCATTGAACTTCCCTCTATTTCTACATTTGTAGAATCAGAAAAAAGACATAATAATCCCTTTCTTCCTAAAGAAGCAAGCTTTTGTATATCAGTAGGTTCGCCATCTATAGGCGTAAAATCCATTTTAAAATCACCAGTAAATAATATAGTTCCTATTGGAGATTTTACAGCGATTGCGCAAGAATCTGGAATTGAGTGACTTACTCTAATAAATTCTGCACTTAGATTTCCAACTTTAACTGTATTATTAACATTAACCATCTTTAATCTATTAGGATTAAGTCCATGTTCTTTAAATTTATTTTCTAATAATCCTTTTGTAAGTTTTGAACAATAAACATTAGTGTCTACTGTTTTTAAAAGGTATGCAATTCCCCCAATATGATCTTCATGACCATGAGTTATGAATATACCTTTTAACTTATCTTTGTTTTCTTCAACATAGGTAAAATCTGGTATAACTATATCTACACCTAACATATCCTCATCTGGAAATGTTAAGCCACAATCTATCATAATCATTTCATTTTTATATTCGACAATTGTGCAGTTTTTACCTATTTCTCCAAGTCCTCCTAATGGGATGACTTTTAGTTTATTTTGCATTCTCATTTTTACTCCTTAAATTATTTTCACATTCGGAGCAAATACCATATATTCTTAAAGAATAATAATCCAATTCAAAGTTATATTTATCTTTTAAACTTTTTGCTAATTTTTCATTATCTAATATTTTCTCTTCAACAATTTTTCCACAATTAGTACAAATTAAATGGTCATGGTGTGCATCTTTTTGACTAATAAGCTCATAAGTATTCACAGAATCTGTAAATTCTTGCTTATTAACAATTCCCAAATCTTCAAAAATATTAAGAGTTCTATAAACAGTTGCTATACCAACTTGTTTATTATCTTCATGTACTATAGAAAATAGCTCTTCTGGTGTCAAATGTTTTGAATTAGAATTTTTAAGAGCATTGAAAATTATTTGTCTTTGTTTTGTAAATTTATGACCATTTTTTTCAAATACTTTTTTTAACTGTTCAATGTTCATTTTCATCTTCTTTCATTTCTTCATATATTTTTACAATTTCGTCTAATTCTTTATTATTATCGATTGCCTTAAAGCTAACAGAATCTTTACTTTTTATCATTTCAAAAATCAAAATAAAATCTTCATCTATTGGCTCTAAAACAGCATAATCTTTATCGTCTACTCCGAATGTATCTATCAAATTAAATTCGACTTCGTTATTATTTTCATCTGTTAAAATTATATTATCCATTATTTCTCCCATCCAAATAGGTCTGTAAAATAAAAGAGGCAGCAATTTTATCTACGTATTTTTTTCTATCTTTTAGATTAACGTTCATATCCATCAAGACCTGATCTGATTGTATTGTGGTCATTCTTTCATCCTGATATTTAATTTCAATATCAGTGGATTTTTTTAATAAATCGACAAAAGAAATCACCTTCATGGCTTGAGGTCCTAAGGTGTTATTCATATTTTTTGGAAGTCCAATAATTATTAAATTTACTTCTTTTTCATTAATTATTTCGATTAATTTTTCAATATCTAAACTTGCTTTTTTTCTTTTAATTGTAATATAGGCTTGGGCAGTGATAAAAAACGGATCGCTTAATGCGACTCCGATTGTTTTATCACCCAAGTCTAATCCCATAATTCTACTCATTAATATAATATTTTAATATTTCTTCCAGAATAGTATCTCTATCAACTTGTCTTATCAATTTTCTAGCATTTTTGTGTCCTGTAATATAAGTAGGATCTCCACTAATTAAATATCCAATAATTTGGTTAGTTGGCTTATATCCTTTTTCTTCTAAAGCATTATAAACTTCTGTAATAATTTCTCTTATATCAACTTTTTTCTCATCTTGTGGATCGAAACGCATAGTTTCATTGAAGTTTTTATCTGACATAATTTCTCCTTATATTAAATCATAAACTTTTTCTAAAGCTTCATCTAGTTTAGAAATATCTTTACCTCCAGCTTGAGCAAAATTTTTCTTTCCTCCACCGTTTCCACCTGTTATTTTACTAACTTCTTTGACAATTTTTCCTGCATTGTATTTATCTGTTAATGAATCAGAAACAGATGCTGTAAAGATTATTTTATTATCTTTTACAGTAGCAAATACAATTATTAAATCTTTGTATTTGTCTTTTATTCTGTTTTCAAAATTTCTCAATGTATCAAGATCTTCATTATCAAATTTGTGAACTAAAAGATTTATTCCATTAATATCCTCAACTTCACTTTCTATATCTTTACAAATATCTTTTTCATTGAATTCTTTTAGCTTTTGAATGTCATCTTTAAGCTCTTTTATTTCTTCATTTAAAGATTTAGCTCTTGACAATATATTTTTAGGGTTTGTTTTTAATTCATCAGAAATCAAGCTTATTATTTCTATATTTTTATTTAAATATTCATAAACTTTTTTTCCTGTTATAGCTTCAATTCTTCTTATACCTGAAGCTGCAGATGATTCTTGAATTATTTTAAACATTAAAATCTCAGATGAATTATTTACATGACATCCACCACATAATTCTTTTGAATAATCAGAAACTGAAACAACTCTAACCATATCTTTATATTTATCTTCAAATAAACCTATAGCTCCAAGTTTTTCTGATTCTTTATAAGACATAATTTCTTTTTTTACAGGTAATTGTTCTCTGATTTTTTCATTTACTTCATCTTCTATTTTCTTAATTTCATCCTTAGTTAAAGCATTTGGATAAGTAAAATCAAATCTTAATTTATATTCATCTACTAATGATCCAGCTTGTTTAACTTCGTCACTTAATAAATTTCTCAAAGCTTGATCTAGTAAATGTGTTGCAGTGTGGTTTCTTGTTATATCTAATCTTCTTTGTTTATTAACTTTAAATAATGCATTACAAGATTCTAACTTACCTTCTTCAACTTCAACATAATGAAGTATAACATCTTTTTTCTTTTGTACATTATAAACTCTTGCTTTTGCATCATCTGTGATAATAAATCCTGTATCAGCTACTTGTCCGCCACCTTCTGCATAAAAAGAAGTCTTATCACTTACAATTATACCCTTATGACCTTTTTTTATAAAGTTTACTTTTTCTTTATTATCAAATAAGCCAATAATGTTTGCATTTATTTCAAAATTTTCATAACCTACAAATTCTGTTTGTTTAAATTCATCTACATTTATCGATTCAAGAGACCAACCTGCGTCAGATTTTCTTGCATTTCTTGCAAGATTTCTTTGATTTTCCATATATTCATCAAATTCTTTTGTATCAACTTTTAAATCATTTTCGTCAAGAATTTCTTTTGTCAAATCTAAAGGAAAACCATAAGTATCGTACAATTTAAATGCATCTTTACCTCTAAGTATATCTTTATTATTTTCTTTTAATTCTTTAATATAAGAATTTAAAATATCCAGACCACTGTCAATTGTTTTTTGGAAATTCTCTTCTTCTTTTTTTATAATGTTAATGATTTTTTCTCTATTTTTTGTAAGTTCATCATACTCAACTTTATAAGAATCAATAACGCAATCAACAATAGATGATAAAAATTCTCCTTCAATTCCTAATAGTTTTCCATGCCTAAATGCTCTTCTTATTAGTCTTCTTAAAACATATCCTCTTTTTTCATTTGAAGGTTGAATACCGTCTGATACCATAAAAGTCATAGCTTTAGCGTGATCTGCAATAACTCTTATAGAAATATCATCTTTTTTATTTTCCTTGTATTTTTTATTTGATAATTCTTCAATTTCTTTGATAATATTTTGATTTACATCAACTTCGAAAATATTGTCTTTATTTTGAAGAACCATCGCCATTCTTTCAAGTCCCATTCCTGTATCAATATTTGGATGAGCTAATGGTATATATTCCTTATTTGCGTTTTTATTAAATTGAGTGAAAACTAAGTTCCAAACTTCCATAAACCTATCTGAATCATCATTTCCTGGTTTATTATCATTTTCATCAACAGCTTTTTCTATACCTCTGTCAACAAAAATTTCTGAATCTGGACCACATGGACCTACTTCTAGTTCCCAAAAATTATCTTCTTTTCCAAATCTTAAAATTCTATCTTTGGCAATTCCTATTTCATCATGCCAAATATCAAATGCTTCGTCATCATTTTCATAAACTGAAACCCACAAAAGATTTTTATCAATTTCAAGATTAACTGTTAAAAATTCGTATGCCCAATGTATAGCTTCTCTCTTAAAATAATCTCCAAAAGAAAAATTGCCAAGCATTTCAAAAAAAGTTCCATGCCTTTCAGTTATTCCAACTCTTTCAATATCTCCAGTCCTTATACATCTTTGTGAAGATGTAGCTCTGTTATTTTTCATTTTCTTTTCGCCAGTAAAATATTTTTTTAATGGTGCCATACCAGCATTAATCAAAAGTAATGATTCGTCATCTTCTGGTATCAAAGAAAATGATTTTAATACTGTATGATTTTTTTTAGAGCCAAAAAAATCTAAATATTCTTTTCTAAGTTCGTTCATTCCTAGTTTTCTCATAATTTTCTCCTAATTTATAGTTTTTCATTAACCATATCTTTTATAGTTATTGAATTAACTGCCTTGTTGATAGCATCATCAATTTTTGCAAAAACATAGTAAGCCTCACACTCCGCATTATTGCAGTTATTTCTATCAGCTACGCATTCACTTGAGGTCATTTCGCCTTCCAATACTCTCAAAACATCTCCAACTGTAATTTCACTTGAATTTCTAGAAAGTTTGTAACCTCCCTTAGCACCTCTTGCTGATATTACCAAATTATTTCTTTTTAGTATTCTTATTAATTGTTCTAAGTAATTTTCTGGCAACTTTAAGGCATTAGAAATATCAGAAACTGAAATATATCCATTATCTTCATTTTCTGCTAAATAATGTATAGCTCTAAGTCCATACCTACCTCTAGTTGATAATTTCATATTTACTCCTCAATCTATCACTATCATATCTTTCATCGCTTCAAAATACTTATCCCCAATGCCAGATACATTTTTAATATCTTCAATCTTATTAAATTTGTTTTTTTCTCTATATTCGATAATAGCTTGCGCTCTTTTTTCTCCAATATTTGGCAAAGTCATCAACTGAGCCTTATCAGCTTTGTTAATATTAACTTTTTTATCGTCAATTTTATCTACGGGACTAATAAGTTGACTTGTAGAAACTTCCACATCATTATTTTTGTCATTGATGTTTGGAATTATTATTCTCATTTGGTCTTCAAGCTTTAATGCCAAATTTATTTTATCAATATCAGCGTTTTCAGTAAGCCCTCCCGCATCATTTACTAAATCCTCTAATCTATAATCTTCATTTATTTGATAAACTCCAGGCTTATTAATTTCACCACTAATATGTACTTTTTTAATAGAATTTTTCGATTCAGAATTTAGTTTATTATCATCATTATTTTTCTTATCTTCATTTGATTTCATTTCAATTGATAAGCCTTGTTTTTCAAATACAAGCTCATCATTATTTTTACTTGAAACAAAATTTCGAGATATAACAATAACAATTCCAATTATCAAAGCAATGATAATCTTATCTTTTTTATCAGTTTCCATAAAATACCTCTATTAAACGATAATTTATGACTCCCATAAATCTTCTATATTATAAAATTCTCTTTGATTTGATGAAAATATATGAACTATCACTTCTCCACAGTCCATTAATATCCATTTTCCTTCTCTCAATCCTTCGATAGATAAAACATCAAATCCTTCTTTTTTAAGATTTTCCTCAATATATTCTATTAAAGCTTTATTTTGATTAATTGAATTTCCAGTAGCAAGTACAAAATAATCTGCTATTGAAGATTTATTTTCAAGATCAATAACTTTAATATCATAAGCTTGTTTATCTTCTAAAGTTTTTACTATAATATCTAATTTACCCATTTTTCTCCCTTAATAAATAATTTCTTGCTTTTATAGTCAAAGGAAATATTACCATCTTCCTATCAACTAGTGACTTTATAGTTCCATCTAAGCTAAATAAAACAGCATCATCTAAATTTTTAAAGGCTAACTCTCTTAACTTATCCACGCTTTCATAATTTCTATTTTCTTCACAAGCATCTGCAAGAAATATTATTTTTTCAAAATCAGTCATATTTTCTTTTCCAGTAGTATGATATTTAATTGCATTTAAAATTTCTTCATCATCTACTCCATATTCATATTTAGCAACAATAGGTCCTAAAAATGAATGTAAAATTGCTTTATTAGAAATAATTTCATTTGAAAAATCACAATATTTCTTATACTTATCTAAATAATATTTTTCATTATATTTTGCACAATCGTGTAATAAAGCTGCTGTTTTTATTTTCTCAATATCTATATTTTTATTGATTTTTAAAGCCATATCCTTAACTCTGATTACATGATTAAATCTTTTTTCTCCAATATCATTTTTAAGCTTGTCTTTATATTTAGAAAAATCAAACATACAATTTCTCCTCTTTAATGATATTTATAACTTCATCATTTACCAAATATCTGATACTTTTATTTTCTTTTACTAAGTTTCTTATCAAAGTTGATGAAATATCTAAAGCTATATTATCAATTAGGTATATATTTTTATTATACTTTCTTACTTGATTTATTTTAGATATAAGAGAAAAATTTTTATTGCTATATCTTTTAAAAATAATCAAATTTTCTTTCAATATTTCTTTGTAATTTTTCCATTTTTCAATATCAAGAAATGAATCTTCCCCCATTATAAAGAAAAATTCATCATTAGGATAAGATTTTTTAAAATAATTAATTGTGTTAAAGGTATAGTGAATTTCATTATCTCTATAATCATAATCATTTATTTCAAGTTTTGGATTGTCTTTTATTGTTTCATTTACCATTTTTAGCCTTAAATTTAAGGCTGTTTTTTTATTTTCTAATTTGTGTGGTGGATTTGAATTTGGAAGAACATATATTTTATCCAAATCCAAATTATTAATCACATTTTCCATCAATATCATGTGCCCAATATGAATTGGGTCAAATGTGCCACCAAATAGACCAATTTTCATTATAAATCTATCTTTTTATTTTTCTTGCTTTCTCTATATATGGTAAAAATATTACCTAAATGAGAAACAAATTCACAACTTAATTTTTCAATAACTTCATCAACAATTTCATCATTATCGTCTAAGTTATTATTTAGTATTTTTATTTTTATAAGCTCTCTTTTTTCCAAAGCCTCATCAATTGAAGTAATTACTTCATCAGTTAATGAATTTTTTCCTATATTAACAATTGGCTTTAAATCATGAGCTAAAGATTTTAAATATGATCTTTGTTTTCCTGAAATCATTTTATCTCCTATTCATAATAATCGAAAACTATATCTCCTATAGCAACAGAATCTCCTTCTTGGATTCCCATTTCTACAAATTTTTCAAAAACACCCATTTCTCTTAGATTTTTTTCGAAATACATACGACTATCATAATCATCTAAGTTAACTTTTTCTAAAAGCTTATCGATCCTATATCCATTGCAAACATAAATCCCATCTTCTATTTCAAAATTTAATTCATCACTTGCAATTGACTTATCATAAAATTCTTCAAGATAAGCTTCATCGACTTTTTCATCAAGATCGTATTGTTCATCTTCAAAATTATATAAAACTCTTGAAACTTCATCAATCAAATCTTTTATTCCATTTGTTGTAGCAGCTGAAATTCTAAAAATTTTATATTTATCTGAGTATTTTTCTTCGAATTTTTTATAATTTTCATTAAAATCTAAGTCTGATTTATTAAGAGCAACTATTTGATATTTGTTATAAAGATTTTCATCAAATAATTTTAATTCCTTATTTATAAGCTCAAAATCTTCAATAGGATCTCGTCCTTCAAAGCCTGAAATATCTACTAAATGAACAAGAATTTTACATCTTTGAACGTGTTTTAAAAAATCATGACCAAGACCTAAGCCTTCATTGGCACCTTCTATTAGTCCTGGAATATCAGCAACTATAAAAGATCTTTCTTTATCAATTTTAACAACTCCTAGATTTGGATCAAGAGTCGTAAAATGGTAATTTGCAATTTTTGGTTTTGCTTTAGAAATAACAGAAATCAAGGTTGATTTTCCTACATTTGGAAGACCAACCAAACCAACATCAGCCAAAATTTTAAGCTCAAGATTTATAGTGATTTTTTGACCTTCTTTTCCTTTTTGAGCAAAACGTGGAGCTTGCCTTGTAGAAGATTTGTAATGAACATTTCCTTTTCCACCTTTTCCACCTTTTGCTATTAGAAATTCTTCTCCATTTTTTTTCAAATCTTTTATAATTTTTCCGCTTGTACTTTCTCTAACAATTGTTCCAACTGGTACATATAAATAAAGATCTTCTCCTTTTTTTCCAAATCTTTTTTTACCCATACCATCTTCGCCATTTGTTGCTTTATATTTTGTTTTATATCTATATTCTTCAAGGGTTGAAAGGGAATTTGTAGCTTTTATATAAATGCTTGCTCCATCTCCTCCATCTCCACCTGCAGGCCCTCCTGTAGGTTCATATTTTTCTCTTCTAAAGGCGACTGCTCCATCTCCACCTTTTCCCGCTTGAAGTTCGATTTTTGCATAATCAATCATTGGTGTAAATTTCCTTTTTACAAAAAAAGCTTGCCCGTGGGCAAGCTAGTTCTCTATTAAGCAATGTCTTGCTTTGGATATACAGAAACTTGTTTTCTATTTTTTCCTTTTCTTTCAAATTTAACTACCCCTTGGCATACAGCAAAAAGTGTGTCATCTCCACCTTTTTTTACATTTTCGCCAGGGTGAATTTTTGTTCCTCTTTGTCTAACGATAATTGTTCCAGCATTTACTGTTTGTCCATCAGCTCTTTTAACGCCAAGTCTTTTTGCATTAGAATCTCTACCGTTTTTAGAAGAAGAAACTCCTTTTTTACTAGAAAATCTTTGTAAGTTTATGTTTAAAAACATCCTAAACCTCCCTATAATTTAAATTAACATATTCATTATAATTTGTGAGTAAAGTTTTAATACCAATTTCAAAATCATTTAAAATAATTTCTGATTTTTCATTAGGATTTTCTAATGAAACTTTCATTTCGTTTTCATCATCAAAAAAATCAAAATCTATTTCATAATAATCTAAGGTATTTACTGCTGTATATGATAAAATTGATACTGCAGCACAAACTATATCATATCCATGCTGATCAAAATTTGCATGACCTTTTATTGCAAATCCTAATCTTTTTTCTTTTTTTATTAATAAAGTAACATCAATCATTAACAAGAAATATTGTTAATTTCAACTAAAGTATATGGTTGTCTATGACCTTTTTTAGTTTTTGATGCTTTTTTAGGTCTATATTTAAACACAACTATTTTTTTGTCTTTAGCTTGATCTTTTACAGTAGCTTCAACCTTTGCATTTTCAACTATTGGAGTTCCAACTTTTAAATCACTATCGCTTTTTACTAATAGTACATCTTCAAAGCTTACACTATCTCCTATTTCTGCATTAAGTTTTTCAACTCTAACTAGATCGCCTTCTGATACTTTATATTGTTTTCCACCTGTCTTAATTATAGCGTACATAGTACACCTCCTATTTAGATTCTCGCCAGTCAAGGTGATCAGTACCCATACTGAGCGGTTTACCATAATATATTACCAATAAATACAAGTTTTGTCAACTTATATATCAAATATTTCCATATTTTCAATTGCCTTATTTTCTAGATTTTCAATATCTAAATTACTTTCACTTTCTTTTATATATTTTAATTTTGGCTTTGTAATTGGATTTGATGGGGCAAAAATTGAGCAACAATCATCATAAGGTTCAATACTTTTTTCATAAGAACCAATGAATAGTGCCCTATCTATTATTTCTGTTTTATCAAGCGCAATTAATGGTTTAAAAATTGGAAGTTTTGTTGCATCTTCTATTACAGTCATAGACTCAACCGTTTGACTTGCAACTTGACCTAAACTTTCTCCTGTAATTAAAGCATCATAACTATTTTTTTCTGAAATTTTTTCAGCTATTCTCATCATAAATCTTCTTGATAAAATTGTTGTTTGATTTCTATGACAATTTTTATTTATTGCCTTATAAATTTCTGCCATATTTACAGAATATATTCTCATATTTCCAGTATATTGGGACAATATTTTTCCTAAATCTATAGCTTTTTGCAAGGCTCTTTTTGATGTAAATGGATAAGAATGAAAATGCAGACAATTAATTCTCATTCCTCTTTTTGCCATCATAAAACCTGCAACAGGCGAATCAATTCCTCCTGATAATAACAAAAGTCCATTTCCACTAGAGCCTAGTGGAAGTCCTCCCATTCCTTCGTGTCTATTTGCATAAACATAGGCGTATTTTTTTATATCTATAAAAACTTTAAAATCTGGATTATGAACGTCAACTTTTAAATTATTTTTTTTGGCATAATTTTTTAGGATAAATCCACCCATCATTTGTGAAAATTCTGGAGATTTTATTTCGAAAGACTTATCAACCCTATTTGTTATGACTTTAAAAGTTTTATTTTTAATATCCATATTATCTAAAATTTCTTTTAGACCATTTTCTATAGATTCTTTATTTTTGTCGCATCTTTTAATTTCTGAAATATAAATTATTCCGAAAACTTTTTTTATTTCTCTAATAAGATCATCAAAATCATTTTTATCGGCATTTATATATAATTTTGAGCTTTCAAGATACATATCTTCATAGCCAATGTCTTTTATATTTCTTTTTATATTATCGATTGCAGCTTTAAAAAATTTATTTCTATTTTTTCCTTTTAAAAATAATTCCCCAAAGCTTACTGATAGTAAATCTTCCATTAAAACACCTTTCTTATTTCTTCTACATAAGTATATAATTTACTAGCTACTAAATCCAAATCTTCTATGGAAATATCATTTGAAAATGAAAATCTAATAGCTCCATCCATATATTTTTCATTTAAATTAAGCGCTGAAAGTATCCTGCTATTATTTCCTTTTGAGCAAGCCGAACCGCTTGATACATAAATTTCATCTGATTCTAGCATGTGAAGTAAAACTTCTGATTTTATTTTACCAAAAGATATATTTAATATATAAGGACTTGAATTTTCTAATGGAGAATTTACGTGAATATCAGAAAACTTATCCAAAATTTTATTTCTTAAATAAATATTTAAATTTTTAACATAATAAAAATCTTCTTTTTCTTTTGATAATTCTAATGCCTTAGCAAAGCTGTAAATTGCAGGAGCATTGGTTGTACCTGAAGAAAATATTTCTTGCCTTCCCCCATACATTAAGGGTTTAATTTTATTTTTAAAGGAATTTTTAATATATAAACCACCAATTCCTTTTGGTCCATGAACTTTATGTGACGAAAAGCTCATAGCATCAACGCCTAATTTTTTAACATCACATGAAATTTTACCTAATGCTTGAGTTGCATCTATATGAAATAAAATATCCTTATTTTTTTTCTTAATGACATCAGAAATTTTTCTTATATCTTGAATACTTCCTATTTCATTTTGAACATAAATTATTGATACTAATTTTGTTTTTTCATCAATAGCTTTTTCTAATTTATCAATATCAACAAATCCAAATTCATCATTTGAAATTAGTTTTACTTCCTCATAAATTGAATTATCAAAAGCATCAATAACAGACGAATGTTCTAATTTTGTTGTTATCGCCTTATTATTTTCACCTGCTAATGAATTTATTACTATATTATTGGATTCTGTTGCTCCTTTTGTAAAATAAATTTCACTTTCATTTGCATTTATGTAAGAGGAAATAATTTCTCTAGCCTCTTTTACTTTATTTTCCACATCCATACCAAAACTATGTAAAGCAGATGGATTGGCAAAAAAATTTTTTTCAAAATCTTTTTCTATATCAATAACTTCATCATACATTTTTGTTGTAGCAGCATTATCTAAATATATCATTTTATCACATCCTTTAACTTATTTATTATATTATTAGAAAGAAAATAAATCAAATATAAGGTATAGTATAAGTATGTTATGTGTTAGATACCCTTTTTATGGGAAAAATTTAAAAAAAGATGAATGTATTTTAGATATTGAAACTACAGGACTTGATCCAAAAAAAGATAAGCTTGTAGTTTTAGGACTAATATATTTTGATTATAAAAAAAATAAATTTTATATAGACCAATATTTTTCAAAAAATGATAAAGAAGAAGTAAAATTATTAAAAATTTATAAAGAAAAAATTCAAAACAAAAAATTAATAACCTATAATGGAGATATTTTTGACCTACCTTTTTTAAATATTAGATTAATAGAAAATAAAGAAGAACCAATATGGCAAATTAATTTGGACCTTTATAAAATTATAAAGAATAAAAGAAAATTAATTGAATTTGATTCTATGAAACTTACTAATATTGAAAAAATTGTTGGAATAGAAAGAAATGACCCATCTAGATACAAGGTTATTAGTAAATTAAGTGATGATATTAAAAATAGGAACAATCCACGGCCTATATTAATTCATAATAAAAATGACTTAATAGCAACAGAAGCTATTGCTAACATTGAAGAAATTATTAATGATGAACTTTCATTTGAAATAAATAATTACAAAATTCACTTAGATAGTGCTTATATTGATAAGGATATTGCCTATATAAATTTTATTTCCAATAAAATTTTAAAAAAATCATATTTTCGTGGAGAAAACTATTCATTAAATATTAACGACTATTCTATTGAATTAAAAATTATAGTTTTGTATGGGAAATTATCAAAAAATTCATCGGGTTTTGTAACAGTTAATAATTTTAATATCGAAAATAAAGGAAAGTATAAAATAAATAAAAATTTAATATCCATAATGGAAGATAAGATTTTTTCTTGTGAAAATATCTTAAATATTATGAAATTTTTAATCGAAAAAGAGACTGTTACAGAATGAATAAATCATTTTGCAACAGTCTCTTCTATTTGCCAATCAATTGGACTCATATTATTTTTTATTAAAAAATCATTGGTTTTTGAAAATGGTTTTGAACCAAAAAATCCTCTATGAGCTGCGAATGGAGATGGGTGAGCACTTTTTAAAATTAAATGTCTATTATTTGTTATTAGCTCTTCTTTAGATTGAGCAAACTTGCCCCAAAGAATAAATACAAGAGGTTTTTCTCTTTGATTTAATAATTTTATAATATTATCAGTTAATATTGTCCACCCTATGTCTTTGTGAGAATTTGCTTGATGAGCTCTAACTGTTAATGTGGAATTTAATAACAAAACTCCTTGATTAGCCCATTTAATTAAATTTCCATTATTAGGTATATATAAGCCTAAATCATCATGTAATTCTTTGTAAATATTTAACAATGATGGAGGTGTTTTTATACCTTCTTGAACAGAAAAAGAAAATCCATGAGCTTGCCCCACACCATGGTAAGGATCTTGTCCTAATATTACAACTTTTGTATCTTCATAAGAAACTTTTTTTAATGCATTAAAAATATCATACATATTTGGATAAATTGTATAATTTTTATATTCATTAATAAGATTTTTTCTTAATCTAATATAATAATCTTTTTTCCATTCATCTTTTAAAATTTCATCCCAATCATTTCCTATTTGAACTGACATTTTCTTCTCCATCCATTTTTCCGAAAATTATAAAAATAATCAACAAAACTGATCCAGTTGTAACCAAAATATCTGCTACATTAAAAACTGGAAAATCAAAAAAAGAAAATTCTATAAAATCTACAACAAATCCATGAAATAATCTGTCATAGAAATTCCCTAAAGCTCCAGAAACAATTAAAGATAATGAAATGTTTAATAATTTCGGATTGCTTTTTATGTTTCTAATGAAATAATACAATAAATAAATAACAACAAGTAAAGTCAATACAAGAAAAAATATTCTTTTATTTTGTAATATTCCAAAAGCTGCTCCTCTATTTTCTACATAAAGAAAATTAATAAAATTTGTAAAAACTGGATTTTCAATAAAATGTGATATTGCATAAGCTTTTGTAAACCTATCTAGTATTATTCCAATAATTATTAAAATTGTGTAAATCATTTATACTTCCTATATTCTATGTGATAATTATCTTTTTTACTCTTTCCTATTACCTTATCAAAAATAAATCTGCCTTCTTTTCTAATCGAAATTAAAGAATTTTCATCAATAATTTTTGAAGGATTATCAATAATTTGATAATTAACCTTAACTAATCTTCTTTGAATTAAAATTTTTGCCTTTGACCTTGAAAGATTTATAAATTCACTAACAATATTATCAAGTCTAAGCGAAGAAACAAATCCTCTATTTTCTATATAATCAATTTTTGGCAAATTTAAAATATTATCTTTTTTAAAATCAATATTTACTCTTTCATTTTTTATTTTACTTAGGTTAAATTTAACAAAATCCTTATCCTTATTTAAAACTACAAATTCGCAAATTTCATCTCCAACATAAATATCTCCAATATCATTTCTTTCAAGACCTAAATTTAAAAGAGCTCCAAGGACATCTGGATGTTTTATATTATTTTTTTTAAATTCTAGTACACTTATGTAGTTTCTAGTATTAATTTCATTCGAATAAGGATTTGCAACAAATATTTGTCTTTCGCTAGATTCATTGCATGACAAAAAAACTATCTCTATATTATTAATTTTTGCTATATCATTTAATACAGAAATCTCAAATGGATTTAAGAAAAAACTTGAAACTTCCTTTCTAGTATAAAATGATTTTTCTAATAAAGAGATAGCTTTTTTTATATTTGCTTTGACAGATTTATCTTCAACAAAATCAATATTATATTCTAATTTCATAAAAGATTTATTAAATTACAATTTATAATTGATTGTAATTTCCGCTAGAAATTTGATCTTCTACATAATTATCAATATCTACGCCCTTTGGACAAATTACAAAAATTCCTTTAGAAACTTTTTCTACTGTTCCTTCAAGAGCATAAACAGCACCAGATACAAAATCTAAAATTTGTCTTTTCTTGTCAACTTCTAGCATTTCAAGATTTAATACTACAACTTTTTTATCTAAAATATCATCAACAATTTTTGGACCATCTTCATCGTAGCTTAATGGTTCTTGAATAGAAATTCTAAAAGAATTTGATGTGCTTTTACCGAAGCTTCTATTATTACTATTCATACTAACTATATTATCTCCTCCCCTAATTTTTCTAGCTTTGTTATTAGAAGAATAATCATTTGAAAATGATGAATAGGTGCTTGTCTTAGCGTTATCTGAGCCCATTGTACTACTAAAATCATAAGTTGAGCTAGGGCTATAAGTTTTTTCAGTTTTTTCGCTAGTTTTTTCTACTTCTTCCTCTTCATCAACTTCCTCATCATATTCATCGTAATCATCGTCAATTCCTATAAATTCTTTAAATTTATCTAACATTTTTATACATCCTTTTACCAAATATTTTTGATCCTACTCTAATTATATTAGCTCCTTCTTCAAGAGCTATTTTATAATCATGAGTCATTCCCATCGAAAGATATTTCATTTCAATATTATTATAACTTAAATTGGATAATTTTTCGAATATTTTTTTAAGTTCCCTAAAGCAATTTCTAATAAGATTTTCATCTTCTGTATTAGGAGCCATAGTCATTAAACCTTTTATGTTAATATTATCTAATTTTGAAGCCTCTTCAATCACTTTATCAATCTCATCAACAAAAAATCCTGACTTTGTTTCTTCTTTTGAAACATTTACTTGTATCAAACAATCTTGAACAATTGATAAAGATTTTGCTCTGTTATTAATTTTCTTTAAAATTTTTAAAGAATCAACAGAATGAATTAAAGAAACTTCTCCTACAATTTTATTAACCTTATTAGTTTGTAAATGACCTATCAAATGCCAATTAATATCTTCTGGCATTTTTTCTTTTTTTTCTATTAATTCTTGAACTTTATTTTCTCCAAAATCCCTTAAACCGTAATTGTAAACTTCCATAATTTTATCTATTCCATGAGTTTTTGTTACAGCCAAAAGATTAGCATCATAGTTTTCTAAGTCTTTTTTTAAATCATCAATATTATCTTTTATACTCATAACACATCCAATCTAATATTCGCTTTTTTTATCTCTATTCATCAAAACCTCTACAGAATCTTTTGGATTTTTATTTTCAAAAATCACCTTATAAATTTCATTTGTAATAGGTAGCTCTATATTTTCTTTTTTTGATAGATTGTAAAGAGCCTTTGTAGTTGGTATTCCCTCAACAACTGTTTTAACTTCCTTACAAGCATCATCTAATGAATAGCCTTTTCCAAATAATATCCCACACCTATTATTTCTTGAATGCATGCTTGTAGCAGTAACAATCAAATCCCCTATTCCACAAAGTCCATTTATTGTTTTTATATCTGCTCCTTGGCTTATGGCAAATTTATTCATTTCATAGATTCCTCTAGTCATAATCGCAGCCTTGGTATTATCTCCAAATCCCAAACCTGTAACCATTCCTATACCAAAAGCTAGTACATTTTTTATAGCTCCACCAATTTCACATCCTATAACATCAGTTGAAGTATATACTCTTAGATAATATTTTGAAAATATATCTTGAATTTTTTTTGCGATTTTTTCATCTTCACAAGCACAAACCAATGCTGTAGGCATTTTTCCAATCACTTCTTCAGCATGACTTGGACCTGACAAAACTGCATAAGTGCAATTTGGATTTAATTCATAAATTACTTGTGAAATTCTTTTTAATGTTTTAATTTCTATCCCTTTGGATAAATTAATCAAAATTTTTTCATCAAGACCATCTTTTATATTGCTTAATACTTCTCTTGTATTTTGAGTTGGTATAGCATTAATTATTATTTTATTTTCTAATAAGTCTTCTATTCTATTAGTAGCCTTTATATTTTCACTTAATTTTATATCAGCAAAATATTTTTTATTGATATGTAAATTATTTATATTATCTACATCTTCAATATTTCTAGCATACATTAAAACTTCATTGTCTTTTGAAAGGAAATCAGCAATAGCACTTGCCCAACTTCCTGCTCCAATAATTGAAATTTTCATAATACTCCTTTAAAACATTTTCTTTTCTTCGTGATTTTTAATTCTAATTATATTTGACCTATGTTCAATTATTATTGTAATTGCTACAAATAATATAATTAGTGTAAAGGCACTTAGACCTTGAAAATAATAAGAAATAAATGGAGCAAGTAAACTTGCACTTAATGATGCTTTTGAAACTGTTCTTGTAAGTAAAAAAACTATTAAAAATAAAATTAATAGACACAAGAAAACTCTCAAATCATAAGCAAACAACGCTCCAGCAGATGTTGCTACTCCTTTTCCACCCTTAAATTTTAAAAAAATTGAAAATATATGACCTAAAACTACAAAAACAAGAGCAGTTAAAGCATATTTTTCACCAAGGAAAAACATGGAAAAATAAACTGCCACTAATCCCTTAGCCATATCTAAAAACAAGCAAAAGCAACCTGCAAGTGCTCCAAAATTTCTAAATACATTTGTAGTTCCAGGATTACCACTTCCCATAATTCTTATATCTTTTTTGAAAAAAATTTTAGCTATTATATAAGAAAAAGGTATAGAGCCAATTAAATATGAAAAAACTGCAACTAAAAAAAATTTCATTTTTCTTTCCTTTCTCTAATTTCAAAAGTAAAAGGTACTCCTTGAAGACTATAATTTTGTCTTATTTGATTTTCCAAATATCTTTGATATGAAAAATGCATCAACTCTTTATCATTTACATGCAATAAAAACTTTGGTGGAGCAGTTTGAACTTGTGAGATATAAAATATTTTCAACCTTTTTCCCTTATCTTGAGGAGGTGCTGTCATCATTATTGCATCTTGCAAGATAGTATTTAATACTCCAGTTTTTATTCTTGTGTGATAATTGCTATTTACAATTTCAATTAAATTCAAAAGATCTGTAATCCTTTGTCCTTTTAGAACTGAAATAAAAATAATTGGGGCATATAAAGCAAAAGAAAGTTTATTTCTAATTTCTTTTTCCATATTTTTCATTGTATTTGTTTCTTTTTCTACTTTGTCCCATTTATTAACAGCAATTATAATTGCTTTTTTCTGGTTGTGAGCATATCCTGCAATTTTTGTATCTTGCTCAGTTACTCCAACTGTTGCATCTATTAAAAACAAACAAATTTCTGAGCTATCAACAGCATCAAAAGTTCTTTGATTAGCATAATATTCTATATTATCGCTTACTTTATTTTTTCTCCTAAGTCCTGCTGTGTCAATCAAAACATAGTTATTATCTTTATATTGCCAATAAGTATCTATGGCATCTCTTGTAGTTCCTGCAATATCAGTAACAATCATTCTTTCTTCATTCAAAAGATGATTTACAAGAGATGATTTACCAGCATTAGGTTTTCCAATTATTGCAATTCTTGTAGCATCTAAATCCGTATCGAATTTAGAAAAATCTATAAAACTAACAATTTTATCTAACAAATCTCCAAGATTTTTTGAACCTTCTGCAGATGTACTAATCAAATCATCAAAACCAAATTGATAAAAATCATAAATATGATCTGGTATATTTGCTCCATCAATTTTGTTTGCTACAACTATAACTTTTTTATTATATTTTCTAATTTCATCAGCTATTTCATAATCGTGTGGATTTATTCCTTCTCTTCCATCTACAACAAAAAGAATTAAATCACTTTCTAATAAGGCTTTTTCAACTTGAGACTTTATTTCTTGATTCATAAGTTCCTTATTTGAAATATCAAGTCCACCCGTATCAGCTAGTATAAATTCATGACCTATCCATTCAACTTTGTCATAAACCCTATCTCTAGTAACTCCATTCACATCTTCTGTAATAGCTTTTCTTTTTCCAACTAATTTATTAAATAATGTCGATTTCCCAACATTAGTTCTTCCTACCAGTGTAACTATTGGTGCGTTCATTATATTCTCCATTAATTTTAAGATAAATAAATAGATAAAGTTAGCAAAGCTAACTCAGACTGTTGATAAAGTATACAAATCCTCATGCTAAGAATATCATACGGAAAAAATTGATTTGATTTCAAATTTTAAAATTCGTCAAAAATCACACTGTTTGAGCTTTAGCGAGTTTGTGATTTTAGAATTTTGAAATTTAGAAATCAACAATTTTTGAAGTCAGATATTCGTGCTTGAGGGTTTGTATACGCTCTGAGTCAGCAAAGCTAACCTTATCTATATTAGGCTTTTCTTATTGTAATTATATCCTTATTTTCATATCTCTTGTCCATCATTCTTAAAATAAAAATAGATATTGCTAAAAATAAAAATATAAACAAAACAGTAAGTAAATTATTATCTAGAAACTTATCTTTAAATATTGTATTGGCTAAAACAGCTCCAAATATCATCATAAAAACTGGAAATAAATAAGTGAAATAAGAAAGTCTATTTACAGTTTTTACATCTGAATCTAGATAAACAAAGTCGCCAGGATTTAGATTTTCATTAGTAAATGTAGTGTAGTAAGATGGTTTTATTTCACAACCACCACATGAAGAGCAAGATCCACATCCTGATTCCTTTTGAATCATTACTTTTACATTGCCATTTAAATTTTCTACGACTATTCCTTTTTTACTAATAGTTTGCATCCAATGCTCCTTTTATTCTTTTACCTCAATGCTTAATTCATTTAAACTTTTTTCATCAACTATACTTGGAGCTTGAGTTAATGGGCAAGTTGCTGATTGAGTTTTTGGAAAGGCAATAATATCTTTTATATTTTCTGTTTTCGCAAATAACATTACCAACCTATCAAGTCCATAAGCAAGTCCTGCATGAGGAGGTGTTCCATATTGTAAAGCTTCTATAAAGAAACCAAATTTTTGTTCTATGTCATCATCAGATAATTTTAAAGCCTTAAATACTTTTTCTTGAAGTTCTTGATTGTTTATTCTTACTGAACCTCCACCCATTTCATCACCATTTATTACAATATCGTAAGCTTGAGTTCTTACCTTTTCAGGTTCTGTAAGTAATAAATCAATGTCTTCTTCGTTTGGCATTGTAAATGGATGGTGTTGAGAAACGTATCTGTCTTCTTCTTCGCTATATTCAAACATAGGGAAGTTTACAACCCAACAAAAAGCATATTCTTTTTCATAAAGATTTTGATCTTTTGCAACTTTTCTTCTTAAAGCTCCAAGTCCTTCAAGAACTGTTTTATTTTTATCAGCTCCAATCAAAATCAAATCATTATCAGAAATATCTAATTTTTCTATTAAATTTTCAACAATTTCGTCAGTTAAGAATTTTTTAATAGAAGAATTAATGTCATCTTTTGAATTAAATTTAATAAAACTCAATCCTTTTAAGCCATAATCTTTTACAAAATCTGTTAATTTATCTAATTGCTTTCTTGAATAATTTCCTGCTTGTCCTTTAAAATTGATTGCTCTTACAGAATGACCTTCTTTAATATTATCTGTGAAAACTTTAAAATCACAATCTTTAAATATTTCTGAAATATCATTTATCTTATATCCATATCTTAAATCTGGTTTATCAGATCCGTATGAATTCATAGCTTCTGAATAATCCATTCTTTGGATTGGAAGTTTTAAATCATAGTCAGTAAAATTATCAAAAAGTGTTTTTAATAATCCTTCATTTACTTTAATAACATCATCTTGATCTGCAAAACTTAATTCAAGATCTAGTTGTGTAAATTCTGGTTGTCTGTTTGCTCTTAAATCTTCATCTCTAAAACATTTTACAATTTGAAAATACCTATCCAATGAACCAATCATCAACAATTGTTTCATTAATTGTGGAGATTGTGGCAATGCATAAAATTTTCCTTGATTAACTCTTGATGGAACCAAATAATCTCTAGCTCCTTCTGGAGTTGGTTTTGTAAGAAATGGTGTTTCAACTTCTGTAAATCCATTATCATACATATACTCTCTCATACACCTAACAATATCAGATCTTAATTTTAGATTTTTTTGAACTGATTGTTTTCTCATATCAAGGTATCTGTATTTTAATTTTAAATTTTCACTTACATCATCATCTTCTTTAATATAAATAGGAGGTGTTTTTGCCTTATCTAAAATATTGATTTTACTAGCTATTATTTCTATGTTTCCTGTTGGAATTTCTGGATTTTTAGATTCTCTTTCTCTTACTTCTCCCTTAACTTCCAAAACATATTCTCCAGCTACATCTTTTGCTATTTTGTAATTTTCATTATCATCTTCACGTGTTACAATTTGTGTTATACCTGTTTTATCTCTAAGGTCTATAAACACCAATGAGCCTAGATTTCTTTTTTTGGCAACCCAGCCCATCAAAACAACTTCTTCTCCAATATTTTCTTCTCTAAGTTCGCCACACATGTGACTTCTTTTAAATTCCATACTAACCTCCTAATTTAAAAATGGATTATTTTCTTTTTCAAAACCAATATTACTTGATTGTCCATGTCCTGGATGAATCCTTGTTTTTTCATCATATATAAATATTTTATTTTTTATAGAATTAATCAAAGTGTTAAAATTTCCTCCTGGAAAATCACTTCTTCCAATTGATAAATTGAATAAAGTATCTCCAGAAAAAATTTCATCTTCAATTTTATATGACATTGAATCTAAACTATGACCAGAAGTTTTAATAGCTTTTATTTTAAATGGAGAAAAAACTTCTCCATCTTTTAAATATGAATCAATTTCTACATTTATATTGCAATATCCTCTAGATAAATTATAGTCTGGATCATTTGCAATATTTTTACTATCATCACTAGCATAAACATCTACATTCAATTTATTTTTAAAATATTCAAGCCCCAACACATGATCAAAATGTGTATGAGTTAATAAAATAAACTCTATATTAATTTTATTCTTATCTATATAATTTTCAATTTTTCCACCTGGATAAACTGGGTCAATCAAAAATCCATTTTTATTTTCGTCATAAACTACATAACAATTAGCCATCATTGGCCCTTCTGTGATTTTTTTTATATTCATTAATACAACCTTTCACTATCAAGCTGTATAGTAACAGGTCCATCATTTATTAATGAAACTTCCATATGTGTTTGAAATTTTCCGGTTTTTACATTAAATCCATCATCTTTTAACTCTTTAATCAATATTTCATAATATTCTTCTGCCTTATCTGCACTTGATGAATTTATAAATGAAGGTCTATTTCCTTTTCTTGCATCGCCATATAAGGTAAATTGGCTTACAATTAATAATTCGCCCCCCTCATCTTCTACAGACAAATTCATTTTTCCTTGGTCATCTTCAAAAATTCTTAATTTTTCAATTTTCTTTTTTATATAATCAATATCTTTTTTTGTATCAGAATCTGTTACTGCTACAAAAATCAATAATCCTTCTCCTATTTCTGAAATCAACTCATCAGAAACTTTTACACTTGCTTTTTTTACTTTTTGTACAATTGCTCTCATTAACTTTTCACCCTATATATACTTTCAATCATTTTTATTGTTTTCAATTTCATAATTAATTCATTAAGTTTTTCTGTATTTGGAACTGAAACTGTAAGATCAATAATTCCCTCATGATTTTCATTGCTTCTTACATTCATCGCCTCAATACTTACATTTTCCGTTGAAATTAATTTAGTTATTTCAAAAATAATTCCAGTTTTATCTTTTGTTGTAATTTGTATTCTTACAGGGAACATATCATCAGAATTATTTTGCCAATATACATCAATTAATCTTTCTGGAGATTTTAAGCTTGTTATATTTGGGCAAGTCCTTACATGAACGCTTATGCCATTTCCTTTTGTAATATATCCAACAATTTGATCTCCTGGTACTGGATTACAACATTTTGCAAATTTTACATCCACTTGGTCATCAAGATCGCTTACCCTTACTTCATTAGAAAAAGATTTTTTTGGTTTTTCCTTATTTATATCTAAATCTTCAATTTTTTTAGGCAATTCATCTTTGTGTTTTTTTATCAATTTTTGAATTATTTGGTCTGTATTTGTTTTGCCAAATCCAATTGATGCAAACATTTCATCTTTTGTTGGATAACCTAAGTCGTTTGCAATTTCTATTAGCCAATCATCTTTTATATCTTTTTTGTAAATCTCGTTTGATTTTCTAAGCTCCCTGTATAAGGAATCTTTTCCTATTTCAATATTTTCTTCTTTTCTATATCTTTTGAAAAATTGTTTGATTTTGCTTTTGGCTTGGTTTGATTGGACCATATTTAACCAATCTCTTGATGGACCTTGAGAATTCTTACTTGTAAGAATTTCAACTACATCTCCTGTATTTAGCTTGTGGGAAAATGGAACAATTTTTCCATTTACTTTGGCTCCAACGCATTTATTTCCAACTTCTGTGTGAACCCTATAAGCAAAATCAATCGCACAAGAATTTACTGGCAAAGAATAAATCTCTCCTTTTGGAGAATAAATATATATTTCTTTTGAGAAAAAATCTCCTTTTAAGGTATCAAGAAATTCCTTACTATCTACATCCTTGCCGCCTTCTTTTTGCCATTCCATAATTTGTCTTATAAAAGTGAGTTTTTCATCAAATTCTGTAGATTTACTTTTATTTTCTTTATATTTCCAGTGAGCTGCAATTCCATATTCACATTCATAATGCATTTGCCTTGTTCTTATTTGAACTTCAAATGGCTTAGAATCTTCTCCAAATACTGTTGTATGCAAAGACCTATAACCATTTGGTTTTGGCTGACCAATATAATCTTTAATCCTATTTGGAATAGGTCTCCAGATTGAATGAACTTTTCCTAAAACTTCATAGCAATCTGCAACTGTATCAACCAAAACCCTAACGGCAGTTAAATCATAAATTTCGTTAAATTCAATTTTATTTCTACTCATTTTTTTATAAATTGAAAATAAACCTTTTGGTCTTCCAGAAATTTCATAATTTATATTTGAGGATGAAAGAGCCTTATCCAAAGTTTCAATTATTTGATTTATGTAGGCTTCTCTTTCTCTTCTTTTATTGTGAACCATTTGAGCAAGCTCATAATATTCTTCAGGTTTTTGATACCTAAAACATAAATCCTCAAGCTCCCATTTCATAGTATATATTCCAAGCCTATGTGCTAATGGAACATAAATTTCCAAAGTTTCACTTGCTGTTTGCTTTTGTTTTTTTTCAGTCTTATATTCCAAAGTTCTCATATTATGCAAACGGTCAGCAAGCTTTATCAAAATAACCCTAATGTCATTACTCATAGCCAAAACCATTTTTCTTATATTTTCGGCTTGTTTTTCTTCTTTTGTTTTGTAATTTAATTTTTTAAGTTTTGTAACTCCATCTACTAAAAAAGTTATTTCTTCCCCAAAAATTTCTTTCATTTGTTCTTCCGTTACAGGTGTATCTTCCAAAACATCATGCATCAATCCAGCGCAAATTGTTTGGTCATCTAACTGCATATTAGATATAGTTGTTGCAACGGCTATTGGGTGAATAAAATAATCTTCTCCAGAATTTCTTTTTTGACCTCTGTGATGATATTCAGCAAAATCATAAGCCTTTTTTATTAAATTAATGTCTGCATGTTCATTATTTTTTAAAATAATTTTTTTGAAATTTAAAAATTCTTTTTGAAAATCTTTTGCCATAATATCACCTACCTTATATCTATTAATTTCACTTGTAAATTTCTTCTACCATTAAATTCATTTATATCTGGATAAAATACAGCATCAATTTTATTTCCTATTATATTTGCCTTAAATTTATCACTTAAATATTTATAATCTTTTTGTGCGTTAAACTTTATAGCTTCTATATCACGACCATTTTTATTTAAGATCATTTTCATGGTATTATTGTTTTTTCCAATCATATTTATATTTTTAATAAATAGATTTTTGTCGGCAAATTTTGCTTTTGGATTGTCTTTGCCAAAAGGTTCTAGTCTTTGTAAACTTTCGGCAAATTCTAGCGATAGTTTGTCTAGAGGTATTTGAGCATCAATATTTATAATATTTACAAAATCATCTTTTTTTAATTTTGATTTATCATTTAATTTTTGCCTAAATTCCTCAACCTTATCACTTCTTATAGAAAGTCCGCAAGCCATAGGATGTCCACCGAATGATTCAAGTATGTCTTTTATTTCAAAAACTTCCTTGTAAATATTATAAGCTTCTATGCTTCTTCCAGAACCTTTTAAAATCCCATTTTGACTTGACTGAGTCATAATTATAGTAGGTTTATTAAACTTTTCTTTAATTCTTCCTGCTATAATACCACAAATACTTTCTTCAATATTTTCAACATCTACAATAATAATATCATCATTATAATATTTTTTATCTTTTATAATTTCTAAAGTTTTTTCAAGACCTATATTGGTTAATTCTTTTCTTTCATTATTCAAACTAACAAGTTTTTTTGCATAAGTACGAATTTTTTCTATATCATCTTCCATTAGCATATCAATAGCAAGTTTTGCAGTAGAAAGTCTGCCAGTAGCATTCATACATGGTCCAATTATAAATCCTAGCGTATAAGCACTAACTTCTCTATTCCAAGAATTTTCTTCAACCAAGGCTTTTATAGCTAGTTTTTCAGTATTATTGATTCTTTTTAGACCTTCTCTTACAAAAATTCTATTTTCATCAGTAAGTGAAACAACATCACAAACCGTTCCCATAGCTACATATTCCAATAAACCATATAAATATTCCATATCTCCATCAAGTCTTTGGTACAAAGCTTGTATTAATTTAAAAGCAACTCCTGCTCCACACAAATCATCAAACGGATAAGTGTTGTCAAGTCTTTTTGGATTTATAACGCAATCAGCTTGAGGCAAAATTTGCTCAACCCATTCCCCATCTTCTTTTTTTGAAACTTGATGGTGGTCGGTTACTATAACTTTAATCCCATTTTCTTTTAATCTTTTTACCTGATCGATAGCACTAATGCCATTATCGCAAGTAATCACAAGGCTTACATTTGCTTCAATCGCCCTATCAATCATTCTATCGCTAATCCCATAGCCATCAATAACCCTATCTGGAATATCATAGCTTATATCATCATAAAAATATAATAAGCCATCCAAAAGTGTCATAGTTGAGCTTATACCATCTTGATCATAATCTCCAAAAATCCTAATAGATTCTCCGTTTTCCATAGTTTCAATAATCAAATCAATAGCTTTTTCCATATCTTTTAATAAAAAAGGATCATGAAGCTTTTCTAAAGTAGGATTAATAAAACTATCAACAACTTTCGGATCGACTATATCTCTATTTGCAAGTATTAATGCTTCTAATTTGGTAATATTTTTATTTTTTAAATTTGATAAATAATTATTTTTTTTATTATATATATACCACTTGGTCATAATTTCCTCTCTTATGAATAAATTATACCATTTTTAGAATCAATATAAAGATATGGGTACAAGCAATGTTAATTATAAAATACAAAGTTAAAAATTTTGATAAATTATAAATTATTTTGCATTTATTTTAAATGATGATAAAATAATAAAATAAAATTTAATGGAGAATTATATGGTAGATATATTAAAAAGTTTTAATGATTTGCTATGGGGTTTGCCTTTGATTTTGGCAATTGCTGGAACAGGAATATACATAAGCATAAAAACTCAAGCAATTCAATTTAGAAAATTAGGATACGCTTTAAAAAATACTTTGGGAAAAATTTTTGAAAAAAATAGCCATCATGCCAAGGGAGATATAAGTCCTTTTGGTGCATTAGCAACGGCTCTTGCAGCTACAGTTGGAACTGGAAATATTGTTGGTGTTTCTCTTGCAATTATTTTGGGAGGACCTGGTGCAATATTTTGGATGTGGATTGCAGCCTTATTAGGAATGGCTACAAAATTTTCTGAAGTAACCTTAGCAGTTGCTTATAGGGAAAAGAAAAATGGGAAATATGTAGGCGGACCAATGTATTATATTGAAAAGGGTCTAAATAATAAAAAACTTGCAAAAACTTTTGCAATTTTTGCAGGAATTGCCGTTTTTGGAATTGGAGATTCTACCCAATCAAATGCAATTTCAGGTGTACTTAAAGATACTTTTGGAGTTAATACAATAATTAGCGGAATAATTTTATCGATTATAGCAGGTATTGTAATAGTTGGAGGAATAAATTCAATTACCAAAGTTACTGAAAAGTTGGTTCCATTAATGTCCCTTCTTTATATTCTTGGTTGTTTATGGATTTTATTTTTAAACAAAGCAAATATTTTGCCAGCTTTTAAATCAATTTTTCTAGGAGCTTTTAGTCCAAAAAGTCTTGGCGGTTCTTTTGCTGGTCTTTCTGTTAAGGCAGTTATATCTGCTGGTGTTGCTAGAGGAGTTTTTACAAACGAAGCTGGTTTAGGTTCATCTCCTATGGCTCATGCATGTGCAACAACTGATCATCCTATACGCCAAGGTCTTTGGGGAATTAGTGAAGTTTTTGTAGATACAATTATAATCTGTACCATGACAGCTCTAGTAATTCTTTCTACAAATGTAGATATTACTGATACAAACAATGCAGCAAGCCTTGTTGCACGTGCTTTTGCAACAGGCTCAAGTTTTGGAAATATTATAGTATGCGTTGGCTTAACTCTTTTTGCCTTATCAACAATTCTTGGATGGGCATATTATGGAGAAACGGCTCTTACATATTTATTTGGAGATAAAATTATAATTCCTTATAGAATTTTGTATGTTATTTTTGTTTTTGTTGGAGCAAATATTGATCTTGGAGTAGCTTGGATTGTAGCAAATATTTTAAATGGTTTTATGGCTTTGCCAAATCTTTTTGCAGTTGTAACTCTTAGTCCTGTTGTAGTTAAACTAAGTAAAGATTTCTTTAAAAATCCAGAAAAAATCAGAAAAAGTCCAGAAGAATATAAATCATGTATAGAAATAAAATAAAAATTTTATAATCCCCAATAAAAAAAGCCTAACTTAGACCAAATTAATTAAGGTCTAAGCTAAGCTTTTTTATTTTAAATTTCTATAATATTTTCAACACTTTCAATCTTTACTAAAATATATGAAAATTTGTCATCTTTTCCGCTTATAATAAGGCAATCTGTCTTATTAAATTCTACTACTTCTCCAATAATTTTACTTTCGGTTATAATTTTTGAACCGATTTTAAGATTTTCTTTTATAAATTTTTTATTCTTCTTCCTATTTATATCGTCTTTTAAAGAATAAAAATAAAACATCAAAGCTAAAATTATTAAAATAATATATTCTAATTTAAGATTCATATCCATACTTTTTATAAAATTCTTTTTTAAATTCCAAAAATCTATCTTCCATTATAGCTTTTCTTATATTTTCACATAATTTAAGTAAGAGATATAAATTATGATAAGTTAAAAGCCTTGCTCCCAAAATTTCATTTACATTTACAAGGTGTCTTAGGTAAGCTCGCGAATAATTTCTACAAGTATAACAATCACAATCATGATCAAGTGGCGTGAAATCTTCCTTGTATTTTGCATTTCTTACAACAAGTCTACCCTCTGAAGTTATAGCTGTTCCATTTCTTGCAATTCTTGTAGGCAAAACACAATCAGCCATATCAATTCCTGCTTCAAAAGATTCAAATAAATAATCAGGACTTCCAACTCCCATATTATATCTTGGTTTATCTTCTGGTAAAAGTGGAGTTGTATATTTTAAAAGTCTTATCATTTCTTCTTTTGGCTCTCCAACAGACAAACCTCCCAATGAATATCCATCAAAATCCATAGCACAAGTTTCTTCAACTGATCTTTTTCTTAAATCTTCAAACATTCCACCTTGAATAATTCCAAATAGTGATTGGTCTTTGTGGGAATTTTTTTTGTGATAATCAAGCCCTCTTTTTGCCCACCTAATTGTTCTTTCTACAGATTCTTCTACATATTTATAATCTGCAGGATAAGGAATACATTCATCAAAGCTCATCATTATATCTGAATGAATATCATTTTGAATTTCAATTGACTTTTCTGGTGTAAATAAATGTTTTGAACCGTCAATGTGGGATCTAAAAACTACACCTTTTTCAGAAATATCTCTTGTATCTGACAAAGAAAAAACTTGAAATCCACCACTATCTGTTAGAATTGGTCCATTCCAATTCATAAATTTATGAAGACCGCCAGCTTTTTTCATAATATCCATGCCAGGTCTTAAATACAAATGATAGGTGTTTCCCAAAATTATTTTTGCATCAATTTCTTTTAATTCTTCAACACTCATAGTTTTTACTGTTGCCTTTGTTCCAACTGGCATAAAAATTGGTGTTGGTATATCTCCATGGTCTGTGTGAATTATTCCACATCTTGCATTGGAATATTTATCTTTTTTTATTAATTCATATTTTATCGGCATTTTCTCTCCTATTTTAAAAACATTGCATCGCCAAAGCTAAAGAACCTATATTTTTTATCAACAGCATCCTTATAAGCATCTAAAATTATTTCTTTGCTAGCTAAAGCTGACACAAGCATTATTAGAGTAGATTTTGGCAAATGAAAATTTGTTATTTGACAATCTATAACATTAAATTCAAATCCAGGATAAATAAATATATCAGTCCAACCCGAATCTTCTTTTATTTGCCCATTTTTTTTGTAAACTGACTCAAGAGTTCTTGTAGTTGTAGTTCCTGTTGAAATAATTCTCTTATTATTTTTATTTGTTTCATTTATTAAATCTGCAGTTTCTTTGCTTATTTGATAAAATTCAGAATGCATTTTATGATTTTTTACATCGTCAACTTTTACAGGTCTAAAAGTTCCAAGCCCAACATTTAAAGTTATGTAAGCTAATTTAACACCTTTTTCTTCTATTTTTTTAAGTAATTCTTTTGTAAAATGAAGACCTGCTGTTGGTGCAGCAACTGAGCCTGGATTTTTGGAATAAACTGTTTGATATCTTTCCTTATCTTTTAATTTTTCTTTTATATAAGGTGGCAAAGGCATATTTCCAAGTCTATCTAAAATTTCTTGAAAAATTCCATTATAGAAAAATTCGACAATCCTATTGCCATCTTCTTTAATATCAATAACTTCAAGGCTTAACTCATCAGAAAAAATACATTTTGTTCCAATTTTCATCTTCTTACCAGGTCTAACTAAGACTTCCCACTTATCATCTTCAATATTTTCAAGCAAAAATACTTCGATTTCTTCTTCTTTTCCTTCTCTATGACCAAAAAGTCTTGCAGGTATAACTCTTGTATCATTCATTACAAGAAGGTCGCCTTCATTTAAATAATCTATAATATCATAAAAATGTTTATCTTCTCTTTTACCAGTTTTTCTATCAACAACCATTAATCTAGAAAAATCTCTCTTATCTGCTGGATGTTGAGCAATTAATTCTTCTGGTAATTTGTAATCAAAATCTTCTGTTCTCATTATTTATCCTCATATTTTAATCCGTAATGTTCATAAGCTTTTCTTGTCAAAATTCTTCCTCTTGGAGTTCTTGTTAAAAACCCAATTTGTAATAAATATGGCTCATAAACATCTTCTATTGTTATATTTTCAATTCCTGTTGATGCAGCAATAGTGTCAATTCCAACGGGGCCTCCTGAAAAATTTTCATACATAGTTAAAACTATTTTTTTATCCATATTATCAAGTCCCATAGGATCAACTTCTAATAATTCCAAGCCTTCACAGGATGTTTCATAATCTATAATTTCATCTTTTTTTACTATTGCATAATCTCTTACTCTTCTTAAAAGTCTATTTGCAATTCTTGGTGTTCCTCTGCTTCTTCTAGCTATTTCAAAAGCTCCCTTATCCTCTATTGGAATTTCTAGAATATCAGCAGACCTTTTTACAATTTTTGTTAAATCTTTTGTATCATATAAATTTAAGGATAATAAAACACCAAACCTATCCCTTAAAGGTGCAGAAAGCATTCCAGCTCTTGTTGTAGCGCCAACCAAAGTAAATTTTTCCAAATCTATTCTAATAGACTGAGCATTTGGTCCTTTTCCTACAATAATATCAAGAGCAAAATCTTCCATAGCTGGATATAAAATTTCTTCAACAGACCTATTTATTCTATGAATTTCATCAATAAATAAAACATCTCCCTTATCAAGATTTGTAAGAATGCTTGCAAGATCAGATGGTCTTTCTATAGCAGGTCCACTTGTAATTCTAATATTAACTCCCAATTCATTGGCAATTATATTTGAAAGAGTTGTCTTACCAAGTCCTGGAGGACCTTGTAATAAAACATGGTCAAGAGCTTCTTCTCTTTTTTTTGATGATTCAATAAAAATTTTCAATTTTTCTTTAGCCTTATCTTGACCTATATAATCTTTTAGCCACTTAGGCCTTATAGTCATTTCTTTATATTTATCATTTATTTGCTCATTAGAGCCAACTATTCTTTCATTTTGGTCATACATATAATCACCTTAAATCATTCGCTTCAAAGACTCTTTAATAATTTCTTCAAGACTAAGATCACTGTCTTTTAGGCTAGCAAGAACTTTATCTATGCTATTTCTTTGATAGCCAAGATTAAGTAAAGCCTCTCTTGCAACTTCAATTTCTCCATTAGAAGTAATATTATCGAAATCTTGATTAGAAATTGAAATATCATCATTAATAGCCATTTTCTTAACCTTATCAACAAGCTCAAGAATAATTCTTGATGCAGTTTTTTTACCAATCCCCTTAGCCTTGGTTAAGGTATCAATATCATTATTTACTATAGCTAGTTTAATCTTATCTACATTTAAAGTTGACAAAATTGCTATAGCGTTTTTGGGTCCTATCGTAGATACACTTGTCAAAAGCTCAAAAACTTCTAATTCATCTTTTGACGAAAAACCAAATAATGATATATCATCTTCTCTAACATTCATTTTTGTAAAAATTTTAAATTCATTATTTATTTCAAGAGTTTTTATAGTATTAAAAGAAGAATTAATAAAGTAACCTATATTGTTATTTTCAATTACAAAATTATCTTCTCCTATATACTTTATTTCTCCAATTATATAACTAATCATTAATTCATCCTAAATTGTTCTTTAAATCTTTGACTAAAAGCGTGAGTTAAAGATACTGCCAAAGCATCAGCAGCATCATCTGGTTTTGGAATTTCACTTAAATTTAGTAAAGTTGTAACAGTTTCTTGCATTTGTTTTTTATTTGCCCTACCAAATCCAGTAATAGCTTGTTTTATTTGTAAAGGAGTATATTCGTAAATCGGAAGATTATTTACTTGTGCACACAAAACTTGCACTCCTCTTGCATGTCCTACAGTAATAGCCGTTTTAACATTTTGATTAAAAAATAATTCCTCTATGGCAAATTCATCTGGCTTATACTGTTTAATTATATCATTTAAATTATCATATAAAATTTTGAGCCTTTCAGGAGTTTTAGTTTTTGAAGAAGTTGTAACAACACCATTTTCCAAAACCTTATACCTATTTCCATTAACTTCTAAAACTCCATAACCCATAATAGCAATTCCTGGATCAATCCCTAAAATAATCATACTAACCTTTCTTAAACTTACAATTAAAAAAGGGCTAATTGCCCTTTTGTTTTAATGATACCTATTAACAACTTCTATACAAAGTCCCTTCCAATAATAATTAGCATAGACATCAATAGCTATATTGTAAAGTAGGCTTACTAATTTATCATTAATTTCTTGAGCCTGCTTTAATGTAATATCTTCGGTATAAATCATATCAATATCAAAAGCTAATTGCTTATTAGTGTTAACATCAAGATTTAAAACTTTTAACTTTAAATATGTATCAGCATATATTTTTACACTTTTTCTTATATTTGAAACCAAATCTTTATTGTCATAAATCTTTTTTATATAATTATTTTTCTCTTGATTAACATAAGGATTATCTTCTGTAAAAATTTCATTTTCCTCAAATAAAAAAACATCCCCATAATAGTTAATAGCAAGATACTCTAAATCATCAATTAATTTTTTATCTTTAAAAGCTTCATATTCACTTTTTAAAGTCAATAAAAATTCAAACCTGTCCAAATCATTTCCAATAGTTTTATCTAAACTTATGATGATTTGATCTATATCAGATAAATACCAAAAATTCTTTTTCAAATTTTTTAATATATATGGTTTTATGAAAAATTTATTTTTTTTATAATTTCTAAAATTTTTATTATCATATAATGACATCAATGTATTTAATGAAGAAATATCTTCATTAATTAAATAATCATATTCAAGTTTTTCAATTATTGGTTTTTTTTCCGCACTTGATGTCATATTTCTTATCCCTCTTCTTAGTCTGTAAATAAATTTTAACATAAAATCAAATAAATTTATTTAAGTTTATTTACAGAAAAATAAAAATAGCTAAAACAAATGAATAATTTATGCAATATTTCCTAAATATTGTATAAATTATTTGTAAATTAGCTATTTAAAAAAATCCAATTTAATTTTATTCATTGAAAAATTTATTAAAATTGATGAAAATCTACATTCAAATCACTTAACAAAAAAGTATAGTTTACATCTTTTCTTTCAACATGAATTTTTGTTTTTTCTCTTAATTTTTTATTATTGTATAATCTTTCTATAAGTTCATAGCTTGGATTTATAGCATGAGCATTTCCAACTTTTTCAAACATAGAAAAATCTCCATTAGTATCTCCATAAGCATGTGAATTTTCTAAGTCTATATTATATTTTTCTGTCAAAAAATCAATTGATTTTTTCTTATTTTTGCTATCCCACATTGGCAATATTTTGCCTGTAAATTTATCTTTATCATCAAAAATATATTTTGTTGCGATAGTATGGTCAGCTCCATAAATTTTTGCAAAATCTCTAACCAAAAAATCTGGAGAACCTGAAATCACAAATATTTTATATCCCATTTTTTTGTGATATTCTAAGGCATTTTTTGTCACTCTATAAATTTTACTTTTATTATTTTCAATTACTTTTTTTGCGTATATATTAATAGTAAGCTTATCAATTCCTTTTAAATTTTGTTGATAAAGCAATGATGCTTTATCAAGGTAATCTTCATAAGGACCTTTTCTATCTTCATATTTTTGATATAAGGGTTTCACATTTTCTTCCCAATTTTCCTTATCTAAAATTCCATCTTTAGTCATCAAAAAATAATGTTCTATTAATAATGAATTTCTAAATAAGGTTCCATCTATATCAAAAAATGCCGCCTTATTTTTTTGCATTTTTTTTCACCTTTTTTTGCTGATTGCTATCTTCTTTTACACCATTAACCAAATCGATTATAATTGCAGAAAAAATTCCTATAAAGGCATTTGATAGTAAAATCACTCCTATCCAAGCCAAATTAAGTCCTATTGCTGTTGTTAAATTTACAAAAGCTATAATTCCAATAGCCAATCCAACAATTCCTATTATAAAAGATGGGTAAAATTTTACAATTTTATCGTCATTATTTTTGCTTATAAAATATGTCAACCCTATTATCACTAATGCTAAGATTGGCAAAACAATAAGCTTTGATATATTATTTGCTACTAAAGTTATTAAACCTGCCATATTTATTCCTTTTTTAAATCTATTCTATTAAATTTTATTTTTTTATCATATTCTAAAATTACAAATCCAGCCTTATTATCTCTTGGAAGAGTAGGAGAACCTGGATTTAGTAAATATAAGTTAAAATCTTTTAAATATTCAAAAAAATAAGTGTGAGTGTGACCAAAAATTACAATATTACAATCATAATCTAGGGCTTTTTGAAGAAGCTTTTCTTTAGAAAAGTAAACCCCTTCTTTGTGACCATGAACTAACAAGATATTATTATCTCCTAGAGGTATTATTTGTTCAAATGAATTTTTATAATCTCCATAATCATTATTCCCCTTAACTGTTATATAATTTATACCAGTGATTTTTGAAATATTATAAGCATCACTGGTATAATCTCCAGCGTGTATCATAAAATCTACATGATTTTTTTTTATAAAATTCACTATAGAATGATAATCTCCATGAGTATCACTTGTTACCAATATCCTCATTAAATTCTTCTTTCAACAAAAATTTTTTGAATTTTTCTAAAGCCAAGGACCTATGACTATATAAATTCTTTTCTTCATCAGTCATTTGACCAAATGTTTTATCCAACTCTTTAACTTTAAAAATTTGGTCATAGCCAAAGTCCTTATCGCCATATTCTTTTTTGCTTATTTCTCCGTTTATTTGACCATAAAAATAATAATCTTTTCCTTTATCATCTATAAAGCAAACTGTAGTTTTAAAATAAGCATCTCTATTTTCACAACTTTTTAATTCATCTAATAGTTTATCCCTATTGTCTTTATATGTTGGATTATCTCCAGCATATCTATGAGAATAAACACCTGGTCTTAAATCTAGTGATTTTACAAATAAACCTGTATCATCTGCAAGTGTTGGTACTTTTAAAATATCATACAAAGTTTTTGCTTTTTTATAAGCATTTTCTTTTAATGTTTCTCCATCTTCCTCAACTTCAAAATTATTTATATTATAATCTTTAGTCGTATATATTTTTATATTTTCCCCTAAAATTTCTTTAATTTCTCTAACCTTATCTTTGTTAGATGTTGCTAATACTATCTTCATATTCACCTCTTAATAAATCTTATCAAATATTTAAAAGCCAAGTCAATTTTTTGTTTTATTAATGCATTATAATATTATTATCGCTAAATAATTTTTCCCATTTTTCAGCATACGAACCCAAACCTTGTTCAAACATAATAATATCTGTTGAATTTGATAGTTGAATTGAAAATTTAGGATTTGGATCTATTAGTCCATTTCTTACATTATAAAATAAAATTTCATCTGGAGTTTGTACAGCAACATATTGTCCATTAACTAGCTCAAAATAATCTTTGGCATGACTGTTAATATTTTTTATCATATCAACTGTTATGTCCTTTTTATTTTGTTCTAAAAGCTCTTCTGTTATTGCCATATCTATAGGAAATGATTTTTGTTCTAAATTTTCATCCTTTTTCATTTGATAAGAAGATTCCAATTGCCACAACCCAAAATTTCTTATAAAACCAAAATTTGTGAAATCATAAGATATTTTATTATCGTCAAGAGAGCCTACATTTTGACTAATTTGATCATAAACAACATTTTTAAATATGTCCTTGCTCTTACTCTCTCCTGTAAATTCTTTTATTGTAAGAAAAGAATCATTTGATAACTGGTCAGTTTTTAACATAGCGTATTTATTTATTGGAAGTTTATCAGAAACTAAGTTGTAGTCAAAAGAAATATAATCTTCATCTACATAATTGATTTTTAAATCAATATCACTGTTTTCAAACTTATACTTATCCTTATTTTTTTTATCATTCATCTTGTTTTCTAATTTTATTGGATAAGCTAAAATATTATCGTATTTTTTATTTTTAGTATTTATTTCACATTTTAAACGCCAAAATTCTTCTTTTAAAGGGAAAAATATATGCTCAGCTTTTTCAATTCTTGCCATTTTATTTGGCTCAAGTCTTATACAGTAAGTATAGTAATAATAATTTGGGCTTGATGTATTATTATCAACTCTTTCCCTTACGCCAATTAATACACTTGTATCTTCTTCTACTTTTTCTCCAGTTTTTGTAGTAGTTCTTTCTTTTGACGCTCTCTTTGCATATTTTTTTATAACATTTCTTTTTACAGATTTATCTATTTTCTTTAAAATAACTGCGCAATCTTCTTGAATATAAAAGATAGTATCTTTGTCCAAAACAACAAAATCTCTAGAATACAATTGTCCTTGATTTGCTGATAAAATTTTTACATATGATTTTGATGATAAATCTAAATCTAAAGACCTACTTTCTAAATATGATTTTAAATTTACATATTTTGTAGAAAATTTTGGTGGATAAGCATAATCATCATTTAAAGCTACTAAATTTTTATCAATATATAATTTGTCATTTATTTTTACATTTGATAAATCAGTTGTGCCTGATGCCTTTTTTATTTCGCTTACTTGCCATGTTCCTTTTAAAATTGGGTCTTCTACTTTTGGAGCTTCAATTAATTCTGTTACATCTTCAGGTCTTCCAAAACTACAAGCAGTTAAAACAAAAAGAAATATTAATAGTATTAATTTTTTAAATTTTTTCATACTTTAGCCCTCGGTAAAACTACAATGACAGAAGTCCCAACTGTATATTTACTTTTTATTACAAGTTTTCCATCATGAGCTTTTACTATTTCCTCACAAATAGATAAGCCCAATCCAGTTTGGCTTTTTGATGAAGAACCTTTGAAAAATTTACTAGAAACAAAAGAAATTTCATCTTCTTTAATTCCTTCTCCATCATCTTTAACTTCAATATTTACATTTTCGTATTCTTTGCTTATAAAAATATCAATATGCCCATCTTTTGGAGTAAATTTCATAGCATTGTCAATAATATTTATAAAGACTTCTTTCATTCTATTTTTATCACAATTAACAATAATTTCTTCGTAAGCAGTTTTAAAATCAAAATTTATTTTTTCATTTAAACTTCTAGGATAAAGTTGTTGATAAACTTCTTTTGCAATCTCAACAATATTAAGATCTTCTTTTTCATATTGAAAAGATGTGGAAGATAATCTTGAAAAATTAAGAAGATCTTCTACCATAAGTGATAATCTTTCTCCCTCATTTTCAATTATAGTTAATCCTTGATTTAGCATATCTTCATTTTTTTGAATTTCTTTTGCTTGTAAGGTTATTGCCCAACCTTTAATAGAAGTAAGTGGAGTTCTAAGCTCATGTGAAACAGAAGATATAAATTCATTTTTCATATCTTCTCTTTTAACTATATTTTCACTCATATAATTAAGAGTTTGCCCTAGTTCGGAAATTTCATTTTTTCCATCTTCACTGGCTTTTACTTTAAAATCTCCCTGAGCTAATTTTTCTCCAACCTTTGTCAAATTTTTAATTGGAACAATCCATCTTTTTGATGCATAAAAAGAAACCACCAGCGCAAAAAGAAAAATTGTAAATCCAAAAAATAAAAATATAATCATTTGATTATTTACATTTTCTTTTACTTTTGCAGTAGAAGAAATTAGCCTTATAATACCAATTTGTTTTTGGTTATCGCTTAATGGATACGATAAAGCAATAACTTCTTCTCCTGTTTTTTTATTTATTATTTTTTGGTAAGAATATTCCCCTTTATTTGCATTGATGACATCAGTAGATTTTATTTTTGTACCAATTTTTGAAGAGCCAAGTGAATCAAATAAAACATTGGAAGAATTATCTAAGATTTGAACTTGACTAACATTATTTCTATAAAAAGAATTTTTATCTCCAATTACAATCTCCGAAAGATCGTATCTTGACAAATAATTTGAATATAAAACTTGATTATATTTTGCTTGATTAAGCATAGCTCCAACAAGTGCAGATTCATAATAATTAGTAATTGACCTATATGAAAAAATTTCAAATCCTACAACAACTAAAGTTACAAAAATCATTATTATTTTCATAATACTAAAAATTATACTATTAAAATTTATTTTAAATAATGATTTTTTCTTTTTTTCTATCTCCATCTATAACCTGTTCCCCAAACTGTTTCTATATACTCAGGTCTTGCTGGATTTTCTTCAATTTTCGCCCTAATTCTTCTTATATTTACATCTACAATTTTTGTATCTGTGCTATAATTATCGCCCCAAGTATCTTTCATTATTTCCATTCTACTCATTGCCTTACCTTTATTTAAAATAAAGTTTTTTAATATTGTAAACTCAGTTGGTGTAACATCAATTTCTATATTATTTTTATAAAAATTTCTAGCATACAAATCTAATTTGAATACACCATCTTCAAGAACATTTTCATTTTTTTCTTCTTTTTCTACATCAATAAATTTAACTCTTCTCATCAAAGATTTGACTCTTAAAATTAGCTCTTGAGGATTGAATGGTTTTATAATGTAATCATCACAGCCTCTTTCAAGACCTAAAATTTTATCAATATCTTGACTTTTTGCAGACACCATAATTATGCCAACTTTTGGATATTTTTTTCTTATGCTATCGCAAACTTCATATCCGCTAATTCCTGGTAGCATTATATCTAAAATACAAACCAAAGGTTCTTCTTCATCTGCTAATCTCAATGCTTCTTCTCCACTACCAGCTTCAATAATATTAAATCCTGCATATTCAAGATTTATTTTCATAAATTGTCTGATATGTTCTTCGTCATCGCAAATTAAAATTTTATCACTCATTTTTTAACCTTTCCATTGCAATTCTTCCTGCACCAATAACACCAGCTTCATTTAAAAATTTAGCTGATTTGATTTCAACTTTATCAGATAAATGGCAATATTTTTTGAAATTTTCCAAAACTTCATTCCACCAAAAATCTTTAGAATTTATTACTCCACCACCAACAATTATTAATTGAGGATCAAAAATATTTCTCAAGCTTGTTAAAAACCAAGCCAAATCGCTTGTAAATCTTTCAATAACTTTTTTTGCATTTTCATCATCATCATTAGCAAGTTTAAATATTTCTTCCCCATTTAATTCATTTCTTGTTAATTCTTCATAATGTCTTACAATAGCAGTTCCAGAACAATAACTTTCTGCACAACCACTTTGTCCACATGTACAATATTCTCCATCAGGATGTAAAATTATATGTCCAAGCTCTGCTCCTTGAAAATTACTTCCAGATAATAATCCCATTTTTTCATTATAAACAGCTCCGCCAAGTCCTGTTCCAATTGTAATCATAACTATATCATTATAACCTTTACCAGCTCCTAGCCATTTTTCACAAACCAAAGCTATATTTGCATCATTTTCTACAAATACAGGAAGTCCTGATATTTTTTCAAGTTCTTTTTTTAAATTAAGACCCGTCCATCCATCTATGTTTCCTGCAAAAGTAACTATTCCATTTTCTGAATCTATAAAACCAGGTGTTCCAACACCAATAGCTTCAATTTCATCAGTTTTTAAAAACTCTATAATTTTTGAAATATTTTCTAAAACTTTATCTTTTCCTTCTCTAGCACAAGTTTCGAGTCTATAAGTTTTTAAAATTTCTCCATTTTCATCAATTACAGCACCTTGGATTTTTGTTCCACCTATATCAAGTCCTATTGTTTTAGTCATTATCTTCTCCTATAAATTCTCTAAGTATTGAGTGATCGTCAATTATTTTTGTATTTTCAATTTCTACAAAATATGACAAAATATTTTCAAGCCTATCAACCATATAATAATATTTAGAATTTTTTGAAACTTGTTTAAAACATTCTATGGCGTATTTTTTTAGTGCATTATATTCATATATAAGTGATGAATCAACATAAAAATCTGCCCTATTTTGATAAGGGAAAATATATTTTTGCTCTCCTAATTTTACCTTATCCCAAGATTTTAAAGTTTCCAAAGTATCATATCCTCTGTACTTGTTGTCTCTAACTATTCTTCTTATAAGTCTCGTTTCAGTTGATGAAATTCTATTTGTTGAGTCTATATTTATACCTGTTAAAACTGAAACGTAAATTTTGTATTTATTTTTTTCTGGTATATAGTCGGTAAGTTTTGGATTTAGAGCATGAATTCCTTCTATTATCAAAATCGTATTATCTTTCATTTTTATTTTTTTATTTGATAAGGTTCTAATTCCTTTTATAAAATTAAATGAAGGTAAAATAACTTCTTTGCCCTCTAAAAGATCTAATAAATCTTCATTTAAACTATGTAGATCTATTGCATCAATACTTTCAAAGTCTTTATTTCCATTTTCATCTAAGGGCGTTTTATTTCTATCTACAAAATAATCATCAGTTGAAATTACATAAGCATCTTTTCCCAATACCGCAAGTTGAATTGCTAATTTTTTTGCAGTAGTTGTCTTTCCTGATGAGGAAGGCCCTGCAAGCATAACTATATTCATATTATTTGCAATAATATCTTTTGCACACTTATTTAACTGATTATTATAATATGTTTCATTAACATTAACCAGGCTTTCAATTTTATCATTTATTACTAATTCATTTAAGTCGCTTGCAAAATTAATTCCCAGTAGATTTGTCCATCTTTTTGATCTTTCATATATTTTTGGTATATTAATTTGCTCTTTAAAATCTAATAACTTTGAATTTTCAGATTTTTTATAATTTATTAAAATTCCTGGATGATAATAAATTATATCAAAATCTTCTATCCAAGATGATTTTGGGCATAAATAATTAGTAAAAAAATAAAATTTATCTTTTACGTCGTATATATTTATTTCATTTAAATCTAAACTATTTAATAAATTATACTTATCTAAGTCATCATTTTCTTTAAAGATTTTAAGAGCATCGGTTTTTTTGTAAGTTTTTTTAACAATTGGAAAATCTTCTTTTATTAGATTTTCCATCTCTTTTTTTATTTTTTCTATATCTTTATGTAAGATTTTAAAATTTTCAACTGATAAGTATAAGCAATTATTTACAGAATATTCTATATTAACTTTTTTGTTTTTATAAATTTTTTCTATTGCAAGCATACAAATCAAAGCAATGGTAGATTCATAGGATAAATTTGCTATGTGAGTATATTTTTTTATTAAATCTATTTTTTCATCTTGAGAAATTTTATAATTAAGATCTACAATTTTCCCATTTACATTTGCTAAAACATAATCTTTAAAATTATTTGGGTATTTTTCTTTTATAATTTCATATAAAAATTTTTTATTTGTTTTTAAAAACTCATCATTTAATAAGATTTCCATAGAAGACTTCCTCTTTTAGGTCATTAATTTTTCCTACTTGTCTTGAAATAAATATTTTTTTATCTAGATATGATAAATTATCAATAAAATCAAATTCTAATTTGTAGGCTAATAAGGCTTGATTATTAAGATTTATTTTTTTATAATCTATTCTTGATTTACTATATTTTCTATCGCCAATAATTGGTGTAGAATTTTTGTTTAATGAATATCTAATTTGATGGGTTTTTCCAGTAATAAGCTTACACTCTAGTAAAGTAAAATTATTTTTTGTTTCTAAAGGATGAAATTTTGTAATAATCCTTTTTCCATCTTCTTTTCCTTTTACCATATTTTTATTTTCATTTTTTGAAATTCTAGTATCAATTTCAAAATCTTTATAAATTTCTCCTTCAACTATAGTAAGATAATATTTATTTATCTTTCCTTGACGAATTGCTTTGTTAAGACTTCTAAGTGCTTTTGCATTTTTTGCTCCAATAATAAGTCCTGCAGTATTTCTATCAAGTCTATTTACTATACTTGGTTTAAAAGTTAAATTTCTACTGTTTACCTTGTTTGTTTTATATAAATATGAAGTCATCTGATCTACTATATTATTTCCATAATCATTTTTATTGGCAGCATGAGATAATACTCCAGATTTTTTGTCAATTATAATAATATTTTCATCTTCATATATTATATCAAGGTCAAAATCACTAGCTTTGAATTCTTTTCTTCTAACCCATTTTTTATAATCTTCATCTTTAATATACATTGTAATAATATCGCCATTTTTGACGAAATCATCTTTTTTTGCTCTTTTATCATTTATTTTAAAATTTTTCTTTCTAATATTTTTTTGAATAAGTGACAAGGGAGCATTTTGTAAATATTTTCTTAAAAATCTGTCAAATCTTTGATTTGCATCATTTTCATTAATTTTAACTTCTATCATATTAATATGATTTATTAACATAGGAATCAATCATAGATATTTTGGCTTCATCCAAAAAACATTCTTTCTCTTTTAATTTTTGAAGAAGATTTTTATTTTTTGAATGCAGTATCAACTTATCAAAATCTTTTAGATATATCTCAAATATTTCACCCGTTAATCTTTTTGATTTTAATTTTATGAAATAAGCTTCTATGTCCTTATAATCTATCAATTCAAGCAATTTTTCTGTTGCTAAATCTTTTAAATAATAATAATTTTCCCTATTGTTTATTTCTTGTTGATATTTTTTCTTTTTTCTAGAAATAAAAGTAAGAGCCATTTGATTAGATCTTTTTGCCATTATATTGTAATACTGATAATTATATACAGCTTCTAAAACAGAAGAAATATTTGAAAATGGTTTTAAATCGAGCTTTACCAAATACCTATAATTTAATTCTAAAAATTCATCTTTACCAATTTTTTGATTAGTTAATAAATCAATGCTTTCCTTTCTCCATTTATTGAAAGATTCTAATTTTTTTACTTCATCTAACATAATATCAAAAAACCGTCTCTTAGAGACGGCTTAAATTTAATCTAATAATTTTGTTTCGTGAATTTCTGCATCAAGAGATTCAGGTATATCACTTGACTTACAATCTAGGCCAAGATAAACATCTACATTACATTCATTTGAAAGTTTAGTTAAGTCATCTGAAAGTTTCTCAATATTTTCACTATTAATATCAATTATATCGTAGATACCATCAATATAAATTTTTCCAATATCATAATCCCTTGCTAATATTCCAGCTATAAATCCTCTAAAAGATTCTACAGAATCTATAAAAAAGTTTGAAGCATCAATTAGTCTTACAGAATGGTCAAGTGAATAAATTTGTTCATTATCACTATCAACAAATACTATATTTGTGTTTCCTTTACCTTTTTCATCATTAGCTTGGTCTATTAACCATTTTGTTTTTCCACTTCCTGATGGTCCTAATACTAAATAAATCATTTCATCTCTCCCTTTAATTTTTTATATTCTTTTTGGCAAGTCATATCGCCTTGAAAAATATTATTTTCGTTCATATAATCTATAATTTCATCTCTAATCATCCACCATGAACAGTTCCAATTACAAAAAACAGAATCTTCTTTAGGTGCTCTTCCTACAAGTCTTTGTATTGCTATATTCTTATTAATATATCTCAAAAACAAAATAACATTTTTTTGATAATCTTCTTTTGAGGGCATTTTAAACTCATTGTTTTGATACATCATTTCAAGTTTTGTATTTTTTATTACAAACAAGGAATGAATTTTAACCTCTTTTACTCTAAGTACATTAATAATCCTAGCAGTTTCAATTATATCTTCATCATCATCCCAGGGAAGTGATAAGATAACATGAGTACAAATCCTAAATCCATATTCATTTATCATATTGCAAGCTTTTATAAAGTCAGCTAAATCTTCACATCTATTAAGAATCTTTAGAGTTTTATAATTTGCAGTTTGTAAACCCAATTCTATGATTATATCAATCCCTGTTTTTTTTGAAAAATCACTTAAAAAATCTAATTTTTTATAAGTTATACAATCACTTCTAGTTGATATTGATATAGCTACAATATATTCTTTGTTGCAAGCTTCAATAATATTTTTAAATTTCTCGAACTCTACATAAGTATTTGAAAAGTTTTGAAAATAGGCTATGAACTTTTTTGCTTTATATCTACTACCTATATAATTTTTATTTATCTCTAATTGCCTATCAACTGTCAAAAATGAAGGTAAATTTTCAAAACTTCCCCCACTTTCCGAGCAAAAAATACATCCTTTTGTACTTTTTTCTCCATCTCTGTTTGGACAAGATAAAGATAATTTTACAGGTAGTTTATATACCTTTTGTCCATATTCTAATTTGTAATATTCTGATATAGGAAAATATGGTAAATCCCTATTCATTTAAATCACTATCTTCTAAATCACTTTCGTATTCACTTACAATCTCATCAATTGTATCGTAATCCCAATAATGTGAAAATAAATGATATATTTCATCAAGTTTATCTTCATCTTCTAAAGAATTTAATTTGATTTCTCCGCTTTCTTCATCCTCTAATTCATACAAGAGAATAATAAGTTCGCTGTTTTCAGAATCAACTAAGGCTATATAATCAACGCCATCTACAGAAAATATATCAATTAAATAACATTGTCTTGGATTCTCGTCCAATTGCAATTCAATTATTGCTTTTCCTTCATTTTTTTCAAACTCAATTTCATGATTATGAATTTCTAATTTTTTTGACATCTTCACTCCAAATTTTTATTTAGTTTAAATAAAACTTCCTTAATTAAAGAAAAAGTTTTTAAAATATCTTTAAAATCACAAGCAGAATTTATCATATCCACTTGTTTATATTTTACCCCAATTGATATCATATTAACATTAAATTTATAAAAAATCAGGTTGCAGTCTAAAGAATATTGTGTTTTTATTATCTCTAAATTGCTCTTATATAAATAATCATAGGTATCTTTAAATCTAAGAGCCAGATCATTTTCTTTATTTTGCCATGAAGGAATTGATAACCTATTTGTAAATTCTCCCCCATTAATATCACTAGCAAGCTTAGTTTGTTCTAACATTCTGCTTAAACTTTCTTCTGATAAAGACCTAAAAATCATAACAGCATTTAATTTATAACTTGAAGTTCTTACTTTTGTTAAAACCGAAGAAGAGATTGTGGTTTTTGTATTGCTATCTACAGAAAATGTTCCATTTAATGATAATTCAACGAAAGAAGCTATGTGATTGTATGATTCTTGAGTCATTGGATAAAATTTTAATTTATCTATTTTTTTAATTTCAAATTTTAAATTTGGTTCAATTTTTAAATTTGCAGTTAAATATTCGCTTTCAAATAAATAAAATACATCTAACAAATCATTTTCGAATTCATTTTTACAAACTAAGTCTACAAAACAATAAGATGGTGTTTTGTCGTGCTTGCCTCCGCCTTCAATATTAATTACATCTAAATCAACTTTTGATTTTATTTTTCTGATAAAAGTCATCAACATTTTTATTGTGTTTTTGAAAACATTGTTAAAATCATTAGAAAAATTATCGCCAGCTATATTTTTAAGACTTATTCTATAAATTAAATTATTTTCTAAGAAACTTTCTTCGTCAATTTCTTTCCTATTTATAGGAATTCCAACTGTACTAATCGTATGTGAAGCAAAACTTTCTGCTATGCAATCAGATTCATTTAAATTTAAATTAATAATATTTTTTGATCTTATAACGGATCTTAAAACAGAAAAATCTTTATTATAATCATTTATATAATTATTTGTTAATAAAATATCAAAATTATTTATACCTTCTTCAAGTAGCATTGTTATCGATAAAATCCCGCTTATTTCAGTTGGATTCAAATTTGTTTCAAATGAAATTTCTTCATCTTCCTTAATTTCAATAAAAGAAGATTGGTTTATTTTATCACTAATATTTAGGTGTAAAACAGCTTTCGAATTTTCATTTTTTATATAATAACAATCATTTATTAAAAGTATAACTAATTTTTTTTCCTTAGCTTTTGACAAAACAAATTTTATAAGTGATTTTTTATCATCAATTACTTTAATATATTCACTTAAATCTTTTGCAATTGCCCTTAGCTTACTGGAATAATTCGACTTTTCCATAAAATTTCCTTCTTAGTAATATTTTTTAACTTCTACCTTCTCTTTGATTTTTCTTGTTTTTTCTAAATATTTTTCTTGTCTTTTTATCATCAAAAGTGTATCGTGAATTCTATCTTTAATTTCATCAAATTCTGGTAAATACTCATCATGTGTATGGTCTAATTTTATTATATGATAACCAAATTGTGTCTTTACTGGTTTTGAAATTTCTCCCTCTCCTAGTTTATCAAGGGCTTCTTCAAATTCTTTAACCATAGTTCCTTTTGGAAATTCTCCCAAATCTCCATTTTTTGAGCCATTATCTTTTGAATATTTATTAGCAGCATCTTCAAAACTTAAACCATCATTTATTTCATTTAAAATATTTTTGGCACTTTCTTCATCGTCTACTAAAATATGACTTGCTCTGTAAGATTTTGGTTTTTTTACCACTTCTTTATTGTTATCATAATAATTTTTAATTTCTTCGTCGCTTACTTCTATGCTTTCAAATAATTTGTGCATTGCATAATTTTTGAGCATATTTTCCTTTGTTATTTCTAACTCTTTATTAAATTCTTCATCTTCGTCTAGTTTATTTTCTAATGCATCTATATACATCAATTCTTGATTAACTAATTCGTCTGTAATTTGATGAATTCCTTGTGGATTTAAAAATTGTTGTCCGCCTTGCATTTGTGTAATAAAGCTTACAACTTCTTTTTGACTAATTTTTTTTCCATTTACTTCTGCTAATATATCCTTATTTTTTTCTGTCATTTTACCTCTCCAATAATTGTATTTTTTTTGGATAAATCTTAATATATTTATCTTTATAAAGTCTACCTATAGCTCTTTTATAGGCAGATTTTGAAAATCCAAATATTTTATAAATCTTATCAGGAGATGACTTATCTCCCAAATTTAAGAAACCATTATTTTCTTCCAAATAATCTAATATTCTTTGACAATCATCATCTATTTCAAGATAAGATCTTTTTCTATTAGATAATTCAATTTTTCCATCTTCTCTTACTTCTTTGACTCTTAATTTTAAAAGTTCTCCCTCAATATGAACTCCATTTAATTCTTTAATTCTTATTAACGAGTCAAATTGATTATTAATCGCAATGAAAGCTCCTATATGTTTATTTATAGAATAAATTCTTCCTTCAACAATATCATTTTCTTTAAAATTATGGTCAAACGATAACATATCCCTAATTTTGCTTGTAAGAATAGGCATATTTTGATCATCTATTATAAGTCCAACTGGATAAGTCATATCTTTAATAACCTTATAAGTTTTCTCACTAGCAGGCATTAATAATTTTATTTTATCTTGGTATAAAAAATATGCTCCATTTTTTTTGACATCTATACACTTTAAACTATATATTTTTCCACTTTCAATATCAAGATTTATGCTTGCTCTTAAAGTATTATTCTTGTCAAAATAAATATATGTCTTTATTTCATCGCCTTGTTTGTATTCTTTTACTTCATTTTTGTCAATTACAGCATCGCCATATTTTGTTTGTATGTATGCCTTATTTTTATTAAATCTTTTTATTTTTAAATTTTTAATTTAAATCACTCCCAATTATTCAAAAACTTGATATGTAAATCCTTCTCCTAGCACTTCTGATATAGCATGAGTAAAAACAAATGCGTTTTTATCAATTTTTAATATATCATCTCTAATAGGTATGTATTTTCTAAAAGGAACTACAGTTAATATTATATTTCTTTCTTTATGAGAGAAACCTCCCTCTGCTTTGTAAAGGCTTACTCCTCTTTTATATTTACCCAAAATCATTTTATTAATTTCATCACTATAATCACTAATAACAGTAATGGCAATTTTTCTTCCTAATCCTTGTATGAAATAATTAAAACCAAATGATTGAATAATAACAGATAAAACCGCATACAAAGCAGTTTCCACTCCAAATTCTTTGACTGCCATCAAAACTACAAGAGAGTCGATCATAAATAAAGATTTTGCTACTGTCATATTAAAATATTTATTTATGATTGCAGCAATTATATCAGTTCCTCCAGAAGATGCATCATTAAAAAAAATACAACTTAAAGAATAAGATACAATACCTGCACCAAAGAATACGTTTATTATCAAATCATCAGTTAAAATTGTTTGTGGAAAATATCTTTCAAAAAACATTATAGCCAAGGAAATAATTGATGCAGACAAGACTGTCTTTTTCCCAAAATCTTTTCCCATAAGTAAAAAAGCCATAATAAATAAAATTATATTTAAAATTAAATACCATTGTCCAACCGTGAAAAAATTAAAAAGTTTTGCCATAATTAAAGAAATTCCAGTAACACCACCTGGCGCAATATTATGTTGAACTAAAAAAAAATATAAGCCGAATGCTAATAATATTGAATTAAATCCAATATTAAAAACTTTTTTAAAATTTTTTACCATACTATCTTTCCCTTTTGTAAATATTTATATAAATTTTATCATATTTTTTAATTTTCTACAATAAATCAAAATTTGATTTTAATTTACAAAAAAATAAAAGGCTAAAAAATTTACTTTCTTAGCCTCTTTATAAAATTTATCTTGCCCATGTAGGAATGATTTCTGAAAAATTATCATACATATTTAAAATCGCTTCAATTTCTTGCTCATTTAAATATGGTTCTTTTTTATCTCTAATATCAACCAAAGATTCTAGAATATAATAAACTTGGTAGAAACTTAATAGCCTATAAAATTTTCTTGAAATCACTTCATCGTTATGATAAGAATCAAGAACTCCTTTGGCAAATTCAGGATATTTTATAGCAATTTTATTTATATTTACAAAATCACTAACTCCATCTCCAATTTTAATTTCTTTTAAGCCTCTAATATCAATTTCCCCATCATCAAATATCCTAATATTTTTTTCACTAATATTTTGATACAAAGAATTAAATGCAGTATTTTTGCATATATATTTATTTGAGGTCAAATAATCAATCAAAATATAATCGTTATTATCATTAATCTTATTTAACCCATGCCTATAAAGTAAGAAATTGACTTTTGTATCTACATTTTTATACCAATCAAATCCATCATACTCATCAATTTTTTTGATATGAATATTTTTTAGAATTTTACCAAATTTTATACCAATATTATATATTTCATCTTTTTTAAGCTTATCTAAATAATCTCCCAAGGAAATTTCATCCCTGTACTCAAATATTTTGTAAGATTTGTTAATATCTGGCATTATTCCTATTTCAAATAAATCCAAAGTATCTAATAAATCTATACTTTTTAGATAATTATTAATAATTTCTTCTTTTTTTAATTTATCAAAATCATCCATTGAATACAAACCCAAAACATAAGATTTTTCATTTGAAATCACTCTAATTTTATTAGATGAAATATCCTCGATTGAAGATATATTTTTAATTTTATCTGTAAAAAATTTGGTTCTTTTAATAATATCTAGAGATTTATCATTCATTTTTTTATCCATTAATTATGTTTTTCTATTGACTCCTCAACATCTTTAACATCTTCTAAATCTAAAATAGTTAAGGCAAATTTTTCTTCTTCTTTAAAATTAGAATTTAAAATAATATCTTTAACTTTTGGAAGTTTTGAAGCTGAGCCTGAAAATTCGTCTAATCCAAGTCCTAACAATAGTTTTGTTGCCTTTGTATCTGAGGCAAATTGTCCACACATTCCAGTCCATTTTCCAGCTTTGTGACTTTCATCAATAACATATTTAATAGATCTAATTACTGCTGGATTGAAATTGTTATAAATATCTGAAATATTTTCATTTCCTCTGTCACAAGCTAGTGTATATTGAGTGAGGTCATTTGTTCCTATTGAAAAGAAATCAGAATATTTTATTAATTTATCTGCCATAATAATTGAAGCTGATGTTTCAACCATAATTCCAAGATCTATGTCTTTATTATAAGCAATTCCCTCTTTATCAAGGTCTTTTTTCAATTCTTCAAGTATTAGTCTAGTTTGTTTTATTTCATCAGTTGAAATTACAAAAGGAAGCATTATTTTTAAATTTCCATAAGCTGATGCTCTTAGTAAAGCTCTTAATTGGTCTTTAAAAATATCTTGGTGGTCTAAGCAAAATCTAATTGCTCTGTAACCTAAGAATGGATTTTCTTCTTTTGGGAAATCATAATAATCAAGTCCCTTATCTCCACCTATATCTAAGGTTCTTACAACCAAAGGTTTTTCTCCAAGCATTTGTGTAGCTTCTTTGTAAACTTCATATTGTTCTTCTTCTGTTGGGAAATGATCATTTTCCATATATAAAAATTCTGTTCTAAATAAACCAACCCCATCGCAACCATGTTCTATTGCTACTTTTAAATCTTCAATATTTCCAATATTTGCAGAAACTTCACAAACTTTACCATCCAAAGTTTTAGCTTCTAAATTTTTAACCTTTTCAAGTCTTTGTTTTTCTTCTTTTTCTTTTTCAATTAAATTTTTATAATCTTCTATTTCTTTTTCGCTAGGATCTACAATTAAAATTCCTTGATTTCCATCAATTATTGCTAGCTCTTCGCCCTTAATATTACTTGAAACATCTTGCATACCTACAAGTGCTGGAATATCTAAATTTTGTGCAATTATTGAAACGTGAGAAGTTTTTCCTCCAAGGTCTGTTGCAAATCCTAAAACTTTTTCCTTATCCATATTTGATGTATCGGAAGGTGTAAGTTCTTTAGAAATAATAATGCATTCTTCATCTAATTTTGACAAATCTTTAGGTACAACATTTTTAATTTTGCAAAGAACTTGAAATCCAATATCTTTGTAGTCATCAGCTCTTTCTTTTAAATATTCATCTTCTAGAGCTGACATAACCATTACCATTTGCTCAACTGTTTCATTTGTAGCAAGCTCAGCATTTTTATTTTCATTTTGAATTTTTTCTTTGATTGTATCTACAAAATAAGGATCTTGTAATAATTCCTTATGTGCTCTAACAATATTTAAAACTTCTTCATTTTGTTCATTTTTTTCTTTGTAATCTAAGTTATTGAAATAGGAACTGATAGCATCTTCTACTTTTTTAACGTGTAAATCTTTATCTTGATCACTAATATTTGACTTATCAATAACTAATTCTTCTTTATTAAATAGAAAAAGCTTTGCAATAGCAACTCCATTTGAAGCTATAATACCTTTTAGTTTATTAGACATATCTTAAATTTCCTTTCTATTATAAAAATATAGGGGTACTTGATGTACCCCTTAATTAATTATTCTGATAAGTTATCTATAAAATCAGTTAATTTATCTGCAAATGCTTCTTCGTCTTCGCCTTCAACTATGATACCAATTTCTGTACCTTTTGAAATTCCAAGACTCATAACATTGAAAATGCTTTTTGCGTTAGCTTCTTTTCCATCTTTAACTAATTTTACATCACCTGGGTAATTTTTTACAAATTGAACCAAAGATGCTGCTGGTCTTGCGTGAAGACCTGTTTCGTTAGTTACAACAATTTTTCTTTCTGCCATAATTGCCTCCTAAATTATTATATTATTATTTTAACATTTAAATAAGTTACATTCAACTAATGCTTTTTTGTACTATCTCTTTCTATTAATTGAGCATCCAAAACCCAATCATTTTCTAGTATATCTTCTTCGCCTCTTATTCTTTTAATCAAAGCCCTTATTCCTATTGCTCCTATATCATAATTTGGTATAGAAACAGTAGTTAATTTTGGTCTATATACTCTAGAAATTTCAAAATTTCCAAATCCTGCTACTGAATAATCTTCTGGAATTTTTATATTGTTATCATAGCAATATGAAATAAATCCAACCGCAGTTTGATCGTTATAAAAGCTTATAGCACTTACATTTTCACTTTTAGCTTGAGATATAACTTCTTCCCCAATATTATACCCATCATCACTATTTTTTCCATCAGCTTCTATAATAATAGATTTTAAATTATTTTCATTAACAAATTTTTCATATCCTTTGATTTTTATATCTGTTAAATAATTATGTTCTTTTAAAGTAACGTAAGCAATATTTTCATGCCCTTGCTCATATAAGTATTTTGTTAATTCATATTCTTCTTTTTCATAATCTATTTTTACAGTATTTATTTTTTTGAAATCGTGGAATTTATCTAATAATAAAAATGGTATTTTATTATCTCTCAATTTAACTAGAATTTCTGCAGAAATATCTTCACTTATTACTACAATTCCTTCAACTTGTTTTGTTGACAAAAAGTCTATCGCATTTTCTAGAGAATTATCATCTCCATAAGTACTTGAAAGAATTATATCGTATTTATACAAGTGACCAATTTCTTCAACGCCTCTAATTAGTTGAGCCATATATTCAATTCCAATATCTTCAACTATTACACCAATTAGATTAGATTTTTTCATAACCAAACTTCTTGCTAATTCGTTAGGTTTAAAATCCAATTTGTTAATTGCATCTAGTACTTTTTTTCTTGCTTCAGGACTAACAGGTTTTGAATCATTCATTACTCTTGATACAGTAGAAATTGATACACCTGCAAGTTTTGCTACATCTTTAATTGTAGGTTGTGCCATATATGCTCCTTTCATTATTAAACAATAATAAAGGCCATCAAATGATGGCCTATCTTCCTGATATTACGCTTCTAACTATATCAAACACATCCATAATTAATGACGCATAATCATTTATTGAAGCAATTCCTTCTCCAAATGTATCAGTTGTATCTATTACGCTTTCTCCAAAATAGTTCACTGTATCTTTTATATCTACAGTTATATCACTTACATTAGAAATAGCTAGATTTGCATTGGATATAGCCATTTTTAGGTTAGGATCAGAAACTAATCCATTTACATTTTCTACTAAAATATTTGCTTGATCAACCAAGTTTGGTAGTTTATTTATTACATTATCTAAATTATCTTCATTTTTGTCAACAATTTTTTGAATGGATTGAACCAAACCTGATGCTTTTTTTAAAAACATAGCAAGAAATACAATAGCGATTATGCCTACTAATACTAAGATAATATCTCCTATTAATCTTAAATTTATGGTAACCATTATCTACCCCTTACTTATTTTTTTTATCTTCTGCTCTTCTTACTTCTCCAGCTTTCTTTTTAGTATCTTCAGCTACTTCTTTAACTTCTTCTTTGCCTTCTTTGACGTCTTTTTTCGCTTCTTTTGCGCCTTCTTTTGCAGCATCTTTAACGTCTTTAGCATCTTCTTTTAATTTTTCAGCTTCTTCTTTAACATCTTTTGCATTATCTTTTAGATTTGCTTTTGTTTTTTCATAAGTATCTTTAACTACTTTTTTTCCTTCTTCAAAGCCTTCTTCAATTGGTTGTAGTTCTGTATATGCTCTATCTTTAAAATCAACGTATGATTCTTTAGCACTTTCTACAAAATCATTTGTTGTATCTTTAACTTGATTAATTGTGTTATCGACAGAATTAACTATATCTTTTCTTAAATTTTTACCAGATTTTGGTGCAAGTAATAAACCAGCAGCAACCCCTGCAACAGCTCCAACCAAAGCTCCTTGAGCTCTCATTCTGCTATCATGATTTTTCATTTTCCAAATTTCATATTTAATTTCTCTTTGTTTTCTTTGTGCTTTACTTTCAATATAATCAGCTATACTCATATTAACTCTCCTTATTTATTATTTTTTAAATTTTTGTTCTTATAAATTTATACCCACTATTGGATAAAAACAACAAAATATAAAAAAAATCCAAGGCGGCCCTATTATTTAATACCTTCGCGTAAGTGAAGGTGGGTTTGCTGTTTGAAATATCTGACTTCCACTCAAAGGAGGCTTGCCATCAAAGTCAAAACTCCGCAATCCCTTATAAATGTTGTAGGTTTAAATTTGGACCTTGCCCCTTGGAATACCTTTATTATATATCATGAAAAGCATAATTGCAAATTAGCTATTGTCTCTTAAAAGACTAGAATTTAAATATTTATCAAAATTTGGTCGTGATAATATCGTTATTTTTTCTCCATCTCTAAATCTTATAAAACTCACCTTGTATGAATGCAATAAAAACCTATCCAATTTATATTTTGAACCATAAAGTTTATCTCCAATTATTGGATGATTTAAATTTGATAAAGAAATTCTAATCTGATGAGTTTTGCCCGTATAAATTTTGCAATAAATTAAGGAAAATTCATCGTATAATTTTATATTTTTAAAATATGTTTTTATTTCATAGCCTTTATCTGCTATTTTCATTTTTTTATTATTTTCATCATAATTTATCTTCAAAAAAATTGTTTTATCTATTTCTAAATTTCCTTCTACAAGCGCCAAATATTCTTTATCAAAATCATTATTTTCTATTAATTTTTGGTAATATGCTTGGGCATAAGGATTTTTTGCAATCAAAATAATTCCTGATGTATTCATATCAAGTCTATTTATAAATCTAACTTGAGATTTTATATTATTTTCCAAAAAATAATAGCTAATATAATTTGCCAAACTTTCTTGACCTTTAGAATTTACAGTAAGATTTGCGTCTTTGTCTATAGCAATTATATCTTGATCTTCATATAAAATTTCAAGCTCTTTATTTATTGGCTCATAATTAAGTGATTCATCTTCAATAATTATTTTAATATTGTCATCTGGATTTAATTTAATATTTTTTTCTATTTTTTTATCGTTAACTAAGATAGAGTTTTTTATTATTTTTTTATAAGCCCTATTTGAAATATTCTTATCTAGCAAGAATTTTTTTAAACTAATCTTTCTATCTGCTTTAAATTCAATATATGTCATTTTTTCCTCAAAAATTTTTTTATGTTATAATTAATTATATCTCAAGAAAGGTAAGTAACAATGAATAAAACGATTAATATTTTCAAAAATAAATCTAGATATACTAAAAATATTTATAATAAAACTAAAGCTATATTAAAAGATTTTGGATATGAAATTTCCAATAACTATGATCCAAACGCTTGCTTAAACCTTGTTATTGGTGGAGATGGAACGTTTTTAAACGCTGTAAAGCTTTCAAAATTTTCTCAAATTCCTTTTATAGGTATAAACACAGGTCATTTAGGTTTCTATCAAGAAGTAAATCCTGACAATATTGAAGATTTTGTAAGAAGATTATCTGAAAAAAATTATTATATGGAAAAACTTGCAATTCTCGAATCAAATATTGGTAATAATAAAATTAATGCTGTAAATGAAGTTGTAGTAAAAAGCAACAGAAATCAAATAGTAAGGCTTAGGCTTTTCATTGACGGAAATTTTATAGAAAATTTTTCAGGAGATGGTCTAATAATATCTACTCCTCATGGTTCAACAGCTTATAACTTATCATCAAACGGAGCAATTTTACACCAATCTCTTGAGGGCTTTCAACTTACACCAATCGCTCCTATTTTTTCAAGTTTAAATAGGTCATTAAAGGCACCAATAATTTTGCCGAAAAATGCTGAAATCGAAATTAACGTCAGCAAAAGAGATAATTATCACACAGTTTTTTTGTTTGATGGCAAAGAATATAAGACAAATAGTTTTAAAATAAGCACAAAAATTTCTAATAAGGAACTAAAAAAGCTTATTTTAAATAAAAACCATTATTGGTCTAATATAAAAAATAAGCTTTTGTAATTTTTTCTTATAATTATATATTCACAATAAAAATGCTTTGGATGTGTTTTTTACCAAAGCATTTTTTAATTATTTTAATTTAGATTGACGTTATTAATTATGCTATTTACCATTTGACCACCTATTGGAACTGCAACTTCTCCTGATAGAGAATCTGCATCTTCAATTACAATTGAAAAGGCAATCTTAGGATCATAGGCTGGCGCAAATCCAACAAACCACATATCAACTCCTCCGCCTTCTTTATCAACTGTTCCAGATTTTCCTGCTATTTGGACTGATTGCAAATAAGCTCCCTTTGCTGTACCATAATTTACAACATCAACCATGTAATCTCTTATTTTATTAGCAATTTCTGAACTTGTTACGTCTGATAAAACTTCATTTTTACTTTCTTTTATTATCTTTCCATCTTTATTAACTACATTTTTTACAAGCCTTGGTTGCATCATTTTTCCATTATTTGCAATTGTCGAACTAATCATAGCCATATGGAGAGGTGTTACTCTCGTTTTTCCATAACCAAATCCAGTCATAGCCGTATCTACTTGATTTAATTCATCAAATGGAATTTTTGCATTTAACTTTTCTAAATCAAATTTGTAATTTTTATTAAACATATAACTTTCTGTAACTTCTTCATAAGATTTTTTTCCGATTTGATCAACTTTTGATGCAAAGTAAGTATTAAGTGAATACATAAGAGCAGTTCTTAAATTGACTTGTCCATACGAATAATCCCCATAATTTTTTATATCATAGTTTTGAATTGTTACAGTTCCTGTATCATTAAAATTCGTATTAATTCCTTTTCTTAAAATTGCATCGGAACTTACAATTTTCATTGTAGATGCTGGTCTGTAAGCACCTTGACTGGATCTATTTAGCAAAGGAGCATCTGTATTTTGAATCAAAGTATTCCAATCTTTATCTAGGCTGTTTGGATCATAAGATGGTTTTGAAACCATTGCCAAAACTTCTCCATTTCTTGGATCCATAACGACAATAGAGCCAATATGATCTCCCAAACTTTCGTAGGCTATTTTTTGAATTGTTTGGTCAATTGTTAAATTTAAATTATTTCCTACTCCAGATTTTTCTACCATATCTCTTATTTTTGATGTTGGTTGGTCTGAAATATCTAATAATTCTTTATTGTAAGTTTTTTCTAAACCACTTTTTCCATACTTAATTGAATTATATCCAGTAAAAGCCGAATTTATTTTCCCATTTTTATAAACTCTTATACTATTTCCATTATCATCTTTTTCGTTATATACTAAAAGATTTCCATTTCTATCGTAGATATTTCCTCTTTTAATTACATTTTCATTTACCCAATTTCTTTTATTATGACTGTTATCAGCTAGAGTTTGAGCTTTAAATAATTGAAAATATACCAAATATAAAACTATAGATAAAAACAAAAGAATAAAAAGCATCATAACATATATTAATCTTTTATTCATTGTTGATTTTTCTAATATATGTTTGTTATCTTCGTCTTTTAATCTTTGTTTTTTTTCCATATCTAAGATTTTTTGAATAAATGGCTTTTGCTTATCTTTCTTCTTTTTCATTATCATCACCATTTTCTATTTTTTGACCACAATATTGTAGGCAGGCTAATAAAATAAAACCTGATACCATTGAGGAGCCTCCTGCGGAAATAAATGGAAGAGTAACACCTGTTAATGGGATAAGTTTTAAAACTCCACCTAAAATTATCAAGGTTTGAAGCGCAAAAAGCCCCCCTATACCAAAAGCAAGTATTGAAAAGAATTTATTTTCTTGTTGAAGAGCAATTTTTATTGCCCTATAAACTAAAATCAAGAACAATAAAACTACTGCAATTCCCATAAAAATCCCATATTCTTCACAAATTGCAGGAAAAATAAAATCACTTTCTGCAACTGGAATATAATCAGGTCTACCCAAGCCTATTCCTGTTCCAAATAGTCCACCACTTGCAAGAGCAAATAATGATTGGGTTATTTGGTAACCCTTATCGTCAATAACAGACCATGGATCAAGCCATGTTTGTACCCTAACTCTAATATGAGAAAATAAAAAATATGCAAGTATAGCTCCCAAAATTGTAAATATTACATTCAAAAGAATAAGCTTTCTATCTCTTTCATAAACAAATTGTGTCAAAATCATTGTTCCAAAAAATATTAAAGCTGTTCCCAATTCTTTTTGAATAAAAAACATCAAAATAAAAAAGTAAATTCCAATATTCAAATAATACTTACCAAATGCTTTTTTTCTATATTTATTGTAATTTGTATAAAAGCTTGCCACAAAAAATATAAAAGGAATTTTAATAAATTCTGATGGTTGTATAGTAATAGGACCAATTACAATCCAGTTTTTCGCACCACCAGATGCAAAACCAAATACCAAAGTTGCCATAAATAAAACTATAGAAATTACAAAATAAAAAATAATATAATCATCCCAATTTTTTATTTTTGGCAATATAAAATAGGTAATAAAAAATACAACCACACCAATTATATAAAACAACAATTGCTTTTTTCCTAAAGCAGGATCTAGCCTATAAATCATAGCAACGCCAATTGAAAACAACATATTTACTATAAGCAATAAAATACTATCGCTTCTTGTAAATTTATTAGCCAAAACTGTAGATAGTATTGTTGTAATTAGTATTGTTAAATAGGAATAGAAATCTCTGCTTTGTAAATGTTTAGCATTGTAAATCATTGACAAACTTAAACTTAAAAATTCAAATAAAAATAAAAGAAATAAAGCAGAATTTTTATATTGTCTTTGCCTGGTGATATTTATATTTTCATTTTTAATCATCTTCATCACCGTTTATAAATAAGAATTTAAGTTCTCCAAATTTAATAATATCCTTGTTTTTTAATTCTATCGCTTCATTAATTCTTTCATCATTTAAAAAAGTTCCATTAGAAGAGTTCATATCTTCCAAAAAATAAATACCTTGGTCTAAAATAATTCTCGCATGAAAACTTGATAAAAATTTGTCTTTTATGCAAATAGTATTTTTATCATCTCTTCCAATAGTATTATTGTCGCCAATATAATAATATTCTTGTACTTTAAATTTGTGTTCTTGATTTTGATTTATGAATTGTAAATATGTATCAGATATTTGCTCTTTTTTAATAGCATATCTAACATCATAATATATTATTCTAATAATTGAATAGATAAAGTACAAAACAATAACAACAAATACATATTTTAAAATTGTTGATAATAATTGATATAAAGTTAAATTTCCAAAAACTTGAATAGAAAATACTTTATCTATAAAGTTAAAAAATTGATCCATAAAACCTCCTTACTTCCTGTTTACTTATTTTATCAGAAATTTAAAATTCTTTAAAATATCCTTATTAAAAATATCTAATATAAAAGCCTTAGATAAATTTGTGTTGAAATCAAGTTCGAACCCACGATAAATTTTTGATTTAAATTTTTTATAATTTTCTAAATAAAAAATAATAAATAAAAATGCCAAGAATTAATTTACATTCTTGGCACTTTAATATTAAATTTTTAATCAATTTTATCAATTATTTTATTTACTTCATCTTTCAATTTATCTTTTTTAATTTCTGATTCTTTTTTGCTTTTTTCTATTACATTTAGGTATAATTTAATTTTTGGCTCTGTTCCTGATGGTCTTAATACAAACCATGAATCATCTTCTAGATAATATTTTAATACATTTGATTTTGACAATCCTGTATCATCATTTAAGTAATCAACAATGTTTTTAACTTTAAGCCCTATTACTTCTTCAATTGGATTATTTCTTATTGTTTCCATTATTCTTTTAATTTTATTTGCTCCATCAAGTCCTTCAAGAACTATTGATTGAACTTCGTTTGAATAATATCCAAATTTATCATATATATCATCCAATACATCTAACAAAGTTTTACCTTTATCTTTATAATAAGCTGTCATTTCGCTAATAAGCATAGCAGAATTTACTGCGTCCTTATCTCTGACAAATGTTTTGTAATTATAGCCTATACTTTCTTCAAATCCAAAAATAAATTCGCCTTTGCCTTTTCTTTCGAATTCATTTGCTACTTCATAAATATTTTTAAATCCTGTCAAAACTTCATAGACTTCAACCCCATAGCTTTTTGCAATTGGTTTAATTAAATCTGTAGATACGATAGTTTTTACAACTGCTCCATCTTCTGGCAATTCATTATTTTCATCTAGAGCTGTCAAAATATAATTTGTTAGCAATGAGCCAATTTGATTTCCTGTTAAAAATTGATAGTTTCCTTTTTCATCTTTAACTTCAACTGCACATCTATCTGAGTCTGGATCTGTTGCAAGCAACAAATCTGCTTCTTTTTCTTCTCCTAATTTTTCTGATAATTTAAATGCTTTTGGATCTTCTGGATTTGGATAACCTACTGTTGTAAAATCAGGATCTGGATTTTCTTGTTCTTTTACTATATAAATATTTTCAAATCCTCTTTCATTAAGTATTCTTCTTACCAATTTATTTCCACAACCATTTAATGGAGTGTAAACAATTTTTACTTTCTTGTCTACGTCATCATTAATTGTACAAGCCAAAACTTCTTTTACATAATCTTCTATTAATGAATCATCAATCCATGAAATTAATCCTTCATCCATTGCCTTATCAAAATCAATTCTTTTTATTTTTGAATAATCATCATATTCTTTCATATAATTTTGAATTTGTACTGCAATATCTTCAAGAATTTGACTTCCATCAGAACCATAAGCCTTGTATCCATTATATTCTCTTGGATTGTGGCTTGCTGTTACCATTACTCCAGCTATAGATTTTAATTTTCTTATAGCGTATGAACAAACTGGTGTTGGTTGAATTTCTTTGAAAATATTTACTTTAATTCCGTTTGCAGCAAAGACTTCAGCTGTTATTTTTGAAAATTCATCAGATTTGTGTCTAACGTCATAACAAATTGTAACTCCTCTTTTTTTTGCGTCTTCGCCCATATCTGATATTGTATCAGCAAAGGCTTGGCTTGCTTTGGCAACTGTATATTGGTTCATTCTATTTGTTCCTGCTCCTAATTTCCCTCTTAGTCCTGCAGTTCCAAATGCCAATTCTTGATAAAATCTATCTTCAATTTCATTCTCATCATTTTCAATATTTTTCAATTCATCTCTTGTGTTTTGGTCAAAAAATTCATTGTTTAACCAAGATTTATAAACTTTTTTATAATCCATAATATTTTCCTCCTACATATACGTTTACAGAATATTTACTGATTTTTTTTATATCAGAAATATTTAATCTTTTATTAATTTTACCCTTTTTATCAAATATTTTAACAAGTTCTCTTTGCTCATTAAATATTATATTTCTTGTTATATCATCAAGTTCATAATCATTTTTTAAAGCATTAAATACTAAATAAATTTTTTTATTTTTAAAATTTATTTTATAAGCTATCAAGAAATCTTCTAGCCCATCAACAAAAGCTAAAACTTTTTTTATATCTTCACTTTTATATAAGTCAAAAACATCTAATTTTTTTCTCAATTCAATAAGCTCTTTTACATAAGTAAAAGTTTCCAAATTATCAATTTTATCTTGCCAATTTATTCCATTTATATCAAGGCTTGAATTATAAGAATTGCTGTTATTTGATTTTGAATTGTTAAATTCAGTACCTTCATATATGAATGGCTTGCCAAATGATAAAAACAAAATTGCAAAGCCAAGTCTTGATATAGAATCAATATTTTCATGATTTGTTAAAGAAATTTTTAACTTATCGTAATAAATGAGATTATCATGACATGCAAAATAATTTATAACTTCGCTTGCATCATCTGCAAATCCAATTCTTTTTTCATCAAAATTAATACTTCCGCTAATTCCTATTTCAATTTCATTTTTTAATGTAAAATTTCCTTGGATAAACCCTTTTGAGTATCCATCATTATCTCCCCTAATTGCATTTCTAAATCTATCATTAAAAACTGCAAAGCCATTGGATTTTTGACTTCCTACAAGAATTTGTTTTTCCCTAGGTAAGACTGATTCTCCTCCCATCCAAGGCTCTCCATAAATAATTATGTAGGGTTTTATTTTTTTTAATTCTTTAATTGCGATTTTTATTGTGTCAATATCAATTAAAGCCATCAAATCAAATCTAAATCCATCAATATCATATTCATTTACCCAATGTTTCAAGGAATCTATAATTAATTTTCTCACAAAAGCTTTTTCACTTGCAAGCTCATTTCCAACTCCCGAACCATTAGAAAAATTCCCATCATAATTTTTTCTATGATAATAATTTGGTGCTAAAATTTCCAAATTTGAATCTATGGTTTTAAATGTATGATTGTATACAACGTCCATAACAACATTCATTCCATTTTCGTGAATTTTATTTACCATTTCTTTAAATTCATAGATTCTTCTTTTAATTTTGTATGGGTTTGTAGAATAAGAACCTTCTACATTAAAATATAATTCAGGATCATAGCCCCAATTATAATTATCATCATCAAAAAATTTCTCATTTTCTTCGAAAGTAGAAATAAAATCATAAACTGGTAAAAGTTGAATGTGAGTAACATTCATTTCTTTTAAATGACTTAATCCAGTTGTATGGCCTTTAAATTTTGAATTTTTCTCACAAAGTCCAAGAAATTTTCCCCTGTATTTTACATTTGAATTTTTATTTGCAGTATAATCTTTTACATTTAATTCATAAATTATTGCCTTATTTTCACAAATTTTCGGAGCAAATTTTTTAAAGTTTTTTGGATTTGTCTTTTCAAAATCAACCACAGCTGACATCAAGCTATTGATAGATGAAGCCTTTGAGTATGGATCTGTTACTTCGTATTTATCTTCAACCAAATATGAGTAAAAAAATCCATCCAAATCTTTATCAATTTTACAATAAAATATATCGAATTTTGTTTTGACCATAGAAAATTTTTCTTTTCTTATTTTTCTATAATCATCTGTTATTAATAAATCTATTTTTTTTCTATTTGGAGCAAAAACTCTAAATTCTGTATATTTTTTTGTATATGTTGCTCCTAATTTTATATCCTTAATTTCTTCGTAATTATATGTCATATTTCCTATTTCAATTTTTCAAAATTTTTATCAAGATTAAATTCATTAGCCCACAAAATGTTATCAATTTCCTTATCAATCCATTTTTTCTTATCTAGGTAATCCATGCCCATTTCAAGTCTTTTGTCCAACAGTTGTTCATGATCTTTGAAAATAAAAAATGAATCATTATATGAAATTAAATAATCATATATATTTTTAAAATTATAAGGCAAATTACTATAATCTTCATTGATTAAGTTATCAATCGTTGTTTTGATTATATCATTTTTATAATAGAATTCGCGAGCATTATATGAATTTTCTTCTTTAATTCTTTCGATTTTTTTGTAGTCATCTGCAAAAGTATAAATTTTATTTTCTTTTTGAATATTTGTAAGTATTCCACCTTTTGCTGAAATAATATTTGAAAAATTAAAAATAGCATTTAGCATATGAAAACTTTGATTATCGTATAAAGGAAGAGTTAAATTGCTGTAAATATCACAAGCAGGATAAATCTTCCTAAGTTTTTCAACATTTAAATCTCCAATAAAAATTATTTTTAATTTTTCTTTGATTAGCTTGTCCTTATCCAACATATATTTTAATGCCAAAATAAATTTTATTATCTCTTTTGCCATAAAATATCCATCACTGGCTTTTCCAGAAAATATATAAGTTGTTGGCGGAATTAAAATATTTGAATTATCTTTCAACTTATAATACATGCTTGCTATACATATTGCACTAAGAAGTTGTCTTTTTGCCTCATGAAACATAGTAAGTTGCATATCAAATATAGAATATGGATTTATCGGCTCAGTTTCATTTATTTTAAAATAATCAATTAATTGAAGTTTATTTTTGTATTTAACATCTTCAACTTCATCATAAAAATCCAAATTATTTTTTAACTTTTCCAATTTTTCTAGACTATTTTTATCACTAATATTGATATCATAATTTTCAAGCAACTTTTTTAAATTTTTATTGTTTGACTTTGCGTACAAATACCTATCAATCCCAAAATTTAAATGTGAAAAATTATCTGACTTATCCTTGTAGTTTTCAACAATTGTTTTAGACAAATAAAAATATTTTTCAGCAAAAAAATAATTTAACCTATCATATTGCAATTGGTTATTTTCAATTATTGGTAAGTTGAAATTTATTTTTGCATAGTCATTTAATTTTATAACTATATCAAAAAAAGATTCATCAATTGATTTTATCATTGAAATATCATAGCTCTCCCTAGAATCTGGAGTAACCAAAAATCCAATATGATCGAAAACTTTTCTAGAAATATCTACACATTCTCCAATTTCTAAATTATAACCTTGGTGCAAACTTCTAATAAATTCTACTATTGCCAAGGATGGATGTATGTCTGCAAGGACAATTTTGACCTTATTTTTGATATTTTTTATTTCAAAATTCCTTTTAAAATATCTTCTAAAAATATCTTGAATAGAAGATACACAATAAAAATATTCTTGTTTTAGCCTAAAAATTTTTCCTTCATAGGTTGAATTATCTAAGTACAAAAATTGAGTAAGAGAATTGTTGTTTATATAATCATCGTAAGCACTTTTTAAATCTCCACTTTTTAAATTTAAGTAATCTATTTTATTTATAGATTCAGATTTCCATAATCTTAAACTATTAACAAAATTATTTTCATTATTAAAAATTGGCATATCATAAGCAACAGCTTTGACTTCTTTATCTTGAATATTTAAAATATAAGAGAAATCTTTTTTATGTTCCCATTTATTTCCCCTATATAACCATTCGTTAGGATTTACAAATTGCCTACCTTCTCTTATTTCCTGTTTCATTCCTCCGCTTTCATATCTTAAAGCATAGGCCATTGATTTTATTTTATTTTTACTTAATTCTTTCATCAAATACCAAGAGCCAATACCTATATCGCTATTTCCAAGACTTGCTTCCTTTTCATAATTAACCAAATCTTCCATAGAAATATTTAAACTATCTAGACACTTATTAACTTCATCAGTATAGTTTAAGGATTCAATAGCACTTTCAATAAATTTTCCTGGATTATATTCAAAAGATAGTAAGTAAACTTCTTTATTTTTAAAATATTTTTTTGACTTTGTCCAATTTTTTCCTATATCTTGCATCAAAGCTTTTACAAGCCCATCATAAATTTCACTTAATCTCGCATCATCTGTTTCTTTAGCATAAAAAGAATACAAAAAATTTTGTATTCTTTTTAAGATAAAATTATTATTATTTTTTTCCATTCTAAGCCTTAATATCTTCGTATAATTTTATATATTTTTTAGAAGATTCTTCCCAATCATTTTTCTCTTTCATTGCATTAACTACAAGTTTATCAAAAGCCTCTCTATTATTTTTATATAAATCAATTGCATTTTTGCTTGCAAAAAGTAATTCGTGAGCATTTATATTTTCAAATGAGAATCCACTTCCTTCTCCAGTATACTTATTGTAAGGTTTTACTGTATCTTTTAAACCACCAGCTTCTCTTACAATTGGTAAAGATCCGTATCTCATAGCAATTAATTGACTAATTCCACAAGGCTCTGATATTGATGGCATCATATATAAATCGCTAGCCGCATATAATTTATGACTTTCTTTTCCATCATAATAAATTCTTGCAGCAACCTTGTCAGGATATTTCCACTCAAAATACTTAAACATTTCTTCGTAAGTATAATCTCCTGTGCCCAATACAACCAATTGAATATCTTCTTGTAATAATTCATCCAGTATATACCTTACAAGATCAAATCCTTTCATTGATGTAAGCCTTGAACAAATTGCAATCATTGGCACATCTTTATTAACTGGAAGTCCATATTCTTCTTGTAATTTCATCTTATTTTCTATTTTATTTTCCAAAGATTTTATATCATAATTTTTGAAAATATTTTTATCAGTTTTTGGATTCCACAAATCATAATCTATTCCATTTACAATTCCTGAAAGCTTGTTTTGATATTCTCTAATTATTCCATCAAGACCTTCCCCGTAAAATGGATATTTAATTTCTTGGGCATAATTTTCACTTACAGTATTAAAAGCTGTTGAATGAACAATTCCGCCTTTCATAAAATTAATGGCATCAAAATATTTTAAATCATGTTCGTTGAAATAATATCCATCAAGACCTGTTAAAGTTAAATATCCCGAATCAAAAACTCCTTGGTATTTTAAATTATGAATAGTAAATAAAGTTCTTATATCATCAAAATAATGATCGCCTTTTCTAAAATCATTTACATAAATATTTACCAAAGCTGTGTGCCAATCATTAGCATGAATTATATCTGGTTTAAAATCAATTTCTTTTCCCAATAAGGTTGCAGCTTTTGAGAAAAATATAAATCTTTCAGCATCATCGTCATAGCCGTATGCGTTTGGTCTGTCAAAATATTCAAGATTATCTATAAAATAAAATGTAACGCCTTCCCATTTTAGGCTAAAAATTCCAGCGTATTGATGTTTCCAATCAAGATCTACATAAAAATCTTTTATTTTTTTCATCTTTTTTCTATAAATATCATCAATACTTGAATACAAAGGCATAGCAACTCTTATATCGATACCTTTTTTTGCAAGTTCTTTTGGCAAAGAACCTGCTACATCTGCAAGACCTCCTGTTTTTATAAAAGGATCAGCTTCACTTGTTAAAAATAATACTTTCATCTTACACCCCTTAGTTAATGTGTTCTCCCTTATCTGTTAAGTAAGGATGGGTTCTGTTTCCAAATAATTTAACATCTTCAAAAACTTTTGTGTCTTTATCAGTTATTACATGATTTAAAATCGCACCTTCGCCTATCTCAGAATTTTGGAAAATAATAGAATTTTTAATCACTGCACCTTTTTTAACTGTAACTCCTCTAAAAATAATAGAATTTTCAATTTCTCCTTCTATTATTGCTCCATTTGCTACCAAAGAATTTCTTACTTTAGAACCTTTTAAATATTCAGTTGAAGGCTCGTCTTTGCTTTTTGTATAAACCATTCCTTGTTCATAGAAAATTTCATCAAAAAAGTCCCTATCTAACAAATTAAAACTAGCTTCAAAGTATGTCAAAGTATCCATAATAACACTCAAACTTTCTTTTGATTTATAAAGACCGATTGATTTTTTCTTTGGATATTTGAATAAAGCATCGAGTACATTTGTGGCATTATTTTTTTCAATTGAATATCTAAGAAGATCCATAAAAATATCTTTTTTAATCAATATTGAACCTGTAAATAAATTTATTTCTTCTTCAAGTCCAAGATTAATTCCAACACTAACTGGATTTTCATTTTCGTCAGTATTAATAATTCTTCTATTCAAATAATAACCATACTCATCATTCTTTTTTTGAGTAAAAATTAAAGCATCTAAATTTTCATCTTGCATTTTTTCATAAGCGTCTGAAATATTTACCTTAGAAATATACATTGGATTTGTTATATAAACATATTCACGTTTATTTTTCATAAAATGTTTCATCGTGTTGTAGTAGGTTTCTATTTCATTAGCAAGTCTTGATCTTAAATATACTGGCGGATTAATCATCAAACCACCGCTTCTTCTATTTAATTCCCAATTTCTTCCATCTCCTACATGATCAAGAGTTGATCTTAGAGGTTCTCCACCATATAAAATAACGCTTGATATATTGTGATTTGTTATATTAGATAAAGTAAAATCTATAACCCTATACCTACAACCAAAAGGTAGCATATAATCAGGTCTATATTTACAAAGTGTATCATAATTTTTTTCATCAAATTCTGAACTATAAATTAAAGCAAGTATATTTTGCATCTTATTCCTCCTCTATCCCATCTTCACTTACAAGATAAACTGATGTAGAATTTTTATCTCCAATATTTTCACTGATTTCCATATTTTCAGTAATTACAGAATTATATACTTTTACACCTTCTTTTATAGTAACCCCTGATAATATTACGCAATTATTTACACAAGCATTTTTTTCAATTTTTACATTTGAAAACAATACAGAATTATTAACCTCTCCATCTATAATACATCCTTCATTTATTAGCGCATCATTTAAAACGCCATTTTTACCAACTCTATGAGGAGGTAAATTTAATGCAGTTGTATATATTTTCCAAGAATCATCTTGAATATTTAGAGGATTTTCAGGATCGATTAAATCAAGATTAGCTTGCCAATAAGATTTTACAGTTCCTACATCCTTCCAATATCCATCAAATTTATAAACAAATAAATCTCTATTATTATTTAATAAGTAAGGAATAATATCATGACCAAAATCATTTGTAGATTCAGAATTATTATGATCTTCAATCAAAGCCTGTCTTAAAACTTTCCAATTAAAAATATAAATTCCCATTGAAGCAAGATTTGATTTAGGATTTTCAGGTTTTTCTTCAAACTCAACAATTCTTCCCTCATCATCAGTATTCATAATACCAAATCTAGATGCCTCATCCCAATCAACTTCCATAACTGCAATAGTCGCATCAGCACCTTTTTGCATGTGCTCAGCTAGAAGCTTTGTATAATCCATTTTGTAAATATGATCACCAGATAAAATCAAAACATATTCTGGATCAATACTATCAAGATAATTAATATTTACAAAAATTGCTCCAGCAGTACCTTCAAACCATCTTCCACCTTCTTCTGTGTAGTAAGGAGTTAAAATTCTTAAACCACCAAAATTTCTATCATAATCCCATGCTGCACCAATACCCAAGTGCTTATTCAATAATTGTGGTTTATATTGAGTCAAAACACCAATATCTCTAATTTCTGAATTTGTTGCATTTGACAAAGCAAAATCTATAATTTTATATTTTCCACCAAAAGGAACTACAGGTTTTGCCATTTCTTTAGTAAGAGCCTTTAATCTAGATCCTTGACCACCAGCAAGAAGCATAGCTGCAATTTTATTATTATTTCTCATAAATCCTCCTATTACTTCATGATTAAAAAAATCTGAATGACTTAATATAATAATACCCAAAAAATAATAATTTAATTTACTATAAATAATTTTATAAAAAATTAAGATTTTGACATAAAAATAAATTTTAGTATAATATTTATATTGATTATATGGGGATGTTTTGGTTTCGACGTGCTTGTTAAGATTTAAGTTGCAAGTCGTTTATCAATTCGTAAAATTGAAAATTAAATATAAATGCAAACAATAATAGCGAAAGACAATTCGCATTAGCTGCCTAATTTAGGCAAGCAGCAAATAAAAATTAAGCCACAGTAGTTTTTATTTGTTTCATAATTTTATGTGGCAACTAATATACAAAGCTTTGAGTATATTTAGTATCTATGAAGCTAGTCTAGTAAGTTATTTGTAAGTAGATAAGTGCTAGATGAAAATTAAATACTTACTAAACTTGTAGATGCTTTTATTAAGACTCGTGCGGACACGGGTTCAAATCCCGTCATCTCCACCATAAATATTTAAAGCCTTGGATTTCAAGGTTTTATTTTTTTCTAATAAAATATTGATTTAATTTGAATATTATATTATATTATTTACAATAACTAAGCACATACGTGACTCCCTAAAAGAATTTTCTTTGTGTTGCGCCATGTGCTTTGTTAATTTTTTTATGAATTTATAGTATATTATTAATATTAGAGGTACTTTCCACCTTCCACATTTGTGGGGGAGTGAGTTAGTATCTCTATTATTTCTTTTTGTAAACTTTATATTTTTAAGTATATTAAAATAAACAGAGATTAATCACTGTCAGTGAAACCTTATAGGTGGAGATGGTGTTTAATCTCTGTTTTTACGATTATAACACTTAAATATTTTTATATTACCATCTAATTTATATTAGATTTTATAAATTAGCATTATCCAAATAAAAAAATCGTGAGTAAAATTTTAATACTCACGATGACCTGAAATATTTATAATTAGTTTTATTTTTAAAAATCTAAAAAAACATAGTAAATATTTACTAAAAGATAATAAAAAAGATGATGTGTAAAATAGTTTTATCTATTTCAAACATCATCTATTAAAAATTATTTTTACTAGCTTATTTAATTTCTTTTAGTAATTGTTTTAAATATGCATACACTCTTTGTACTGATTCTATTTCAACTTTTTCTTCTGGGGAGTGAGCTCCTGTTATGTTTGGTCCTATTGAAATTATATCTAGATTTGGATATTTTTCATAAAATGCTCCGCATTCTAGTCCAGCGTGTATTACTATCGTATCAAATTCTTTTCCTTCAAATTCTTTGTATACTTTTTGAGCTAGTGGTCTAAGTTTTGAATCTTCCTTGTATTCCCAACCTGGATATATTGAATCAATTCTATAATTAATTCCTAAATCTTCTATAACTGTCCTGATTTTTTTGGATAATTCTTCTAGTGCATCATTATCTGAAGATCTTAAAGAAATTTCACTTTTAATAAATCCATCTTCTTCTTTTATTAGGGCTAAATTATCTGAGGATTCTACTGTTTCTCCATCTTTCATCATAGTATTTGTTCCACAAGCTACATTTGCTATCATTTTTATTATTTTTTCTGATAATTCTTTTGAATAACTTTTTCCGCTTGCTTGGTTAATTTCTATTTTTAATTCGCCTTTTACATCTTTAAATTTATCTAGAGTATTTTTCTTAGCTTCTTCTAATTCTTCTAGTTTTGCTCCATAAACTTTCACGCTTCCTGATGATGGAATTATATTATCAAGACTTCCACTTGTAAATTCTCCTATTGTTATATCTGAATTTAAATTATCTAAAATGGATGCAAATACTTTTAGAGCATTTCCCCTTTTATCATTTATATCCATTCCTGAATGTCCACCTAGTAAGCCTGAAACTTTTATTTCATATCCATCTTTTTGTTCTTCTTGCCCAATTTTTTCTTCTACAAAAATTGTAATTCCTCCAGCAGAACCAACTGTTAAGACTCCTTCTTCTTCTGAGTCTATATTTATTAAATATTCTCCTTCAAGAACATTATCTGCCAAGTTCAAAGCTCCTGCCATTGAAGTTTCTTCTTCTGTTGTAACTAATAATTCAATTTGTGGTCCAACATAATTTTCATCTTCAAGCAAAGCTAATCCCATCGCAACAGCAATTCCGTTATCAGCTCCAAGTGTTGTTTTATCAGCTGTTAAATATTTTCCATCAATTACTGGTTTTATAGAATCTTTTAGGAAATCATGGTCTGAATCATCAGTTTTTGACGCAACCATATCCATGTGACCTTGTAAGATTACTTTTGGTGCATTTTCATAACCTTTTGATGCTTTTCTTTTCAAAATAACATTCAAACTTTCATCTTGATATGTTTCAAGATTTAATTCTTTTCCAGTTTTTACTAAAAAATCAGAAACTTGTTTTTCGTGAAAGCTTGGTCTTGGAATTTCCATTAATTTTGAAAAATAATAAAAAACTCTTTCTGGTTGTAATTTTTCCATTATTTACTCTCCTTAGCATTTAACTCTACAATATTTTTTAGAACTTCGAGTGATTTTTCCATTATATCTACTGATAAAATTTCATATCTACCGTGGAAATTGTATCCTCCTGTAAAAAGATTAGGTGTTGGAAGTCCTTTATATGAAAGACTTGCTCCATCTGTTCCACCTCTTACTGGTTTTACAATTGGATCCATGCCTGCTTTTTTGATTGATTCTTTAGCAAGCTCAACAATTTCTATACATGGCTCGATTTTTTCTTTCATATTGTAATAAGAATCTTCTATTTTTAAATCTATTATATCATCATATTTTTTATTTAGGAAATTTACTATTTCTTCTAATAATTTTTTCTTTTCATTAAATGAGTCTGTGAAAAAATCCCTTATTATATAAACAATATCAACTTCAGCAGATGTTCCATAAATTTCATCTAGCATAAAAAATCCTTCATATCCTTCTGAATATTCTGGTCTTTCATTTACTGGAAGCATTGAATTTAATTCTTGACCTACTAGAAGAGCGTTTATCAAAACATTTTTTGCAGCTCCTGGATGAACTGATTTTCCTTCGATATGAATTTTTGCTGTTGCAGCATTAAAGTTTTCATATTCTAACTCTGCAACAGGTCCCCCATCAATTGTATAGGCAAAATTAGCTCCAAATTTTTCCACATCAAATAGATCTGCTCCTCTACCAATTTCTTCATCTGGTGTAAATCCTATTTTTATATCTCCGAATTTTAAATCTCTATTTTCCATGAAATATTTTGCTATTTCCATAATTATAGCAATTCCAGCCTTGTCATCTGCTCCAAGCAAGGTTGTTCCATCAGTTGTAACTAATTTATGTCCTACTAATTCTTTTAAAAATGGATATTCTTCTTCACTTAATTTATATTTTTCGTTTAAAACAATATCTCCACCTTTGTATGAATCAATAATTTGAGGATTAACATTTTTACCTGTTAATTCCAAGGCTGTATCCATGTGAGAAATGAAACCAATTGTAGGAACATTTTTTACTGTTCCCTCAATTGATGCATAAACATATCCATTTTCATCTACATGAGCATTTTCAATTCCTATTTCTTTTAAATCCTCAACGATTACTTTTGCAAGTTTCATTTGTCCTGGCGTTGATGGACATGATTCGTTTTTGTCATCACTTTGAGTATCATATTTAACATATTTTAAAAATTTGTCTAGCATAGATTCTCCATTTCTAAATTACAGTTTGTATTCCTAACATAACTATGGCTAATACTAACAATATTCCCATTAATGGTGCAATAAATTTAATCCATTTATTATATGAAACATCTACCATTTCTAGAGTTGCTAAAATTAATCCTGTTGGAGCTATTATTGCCATCCAACCTTGTCCAAAATTGTATGCTGATACTACAACATCCCTTCCTAGAGAAACTGTATCTGCAAGCGGAGCAATTATTGGCATTGACAAAGTAGCAAGTCCTGATGATGATGGAATGAAAATTCCCAAGAATGAGAATAAAATCATTTGTACTGATGAGAATAATACTCCATTTATTCCGCTTATAATATTAGATGCTCCATAAAGCATTGTATCTGAAATCATTCCTTCATCTAAAATAATATTGATTCCCCTAGCTACTCCTATGATTAAGGCAACTGATACTAGATCTGCTGCTCCATCTAAAAATGATCCAACTGCATCTTGTTCTTCTAAACCTGATAGAATAATCAATAAAATTCCAACTACCAAGAACAAGGTTGACATTTCTTCAAACCACCATTCTAGATTCATAACACCATAAATCATTATAGGAAATGCTAGCATAAATACAACAAGCATTGCAATTCTTCTAAAATTAAAAGGTGCTACATTATCTGGATCATAATCTTTTAAATATTGATCTTTAATTCTTGGCATATCTTCTGCAATTATAGAATTTGATGGATCTTTTTTAACTTTTTTAGAATATCTATAGATATACCAAAGAGAAATAGCTTGAGCTAAAACCAAGCTTATAATTCTTACTCCCATTCCTTCTTTAAAAGAAATTCCTGCAGCATTTGATGCAACTACAACTGAGAAAGCATTTGTTGTTGAAAACATTGTTCCTATTGATGAGCCCATATAAATTGCAGCTATTGTTACCATAGCATCAAATCCTGATGCTAAAAATATTGGCATTAAAATAGGATAAAAGGCAATTGTTTCTTCTGCCATTCCAAAAGTTGTTCCACCAAGAGCAACGATACTTGATAAAATTGCAACCATCAAAAATTCTTTTCCCTTTGTTAATTTTGACAAAGCAGCAATTCCTGCATCAAAAGTACCTGTCTTATTTAAAACTCCAATACAACCACCAAGTAGCAATACAAAAACAATAATTCCTATAGAATCAGCTACACCATCAATTGGTGCTCTAGCTACCTTTAGAAAACCTTGTGGTTGTTGATCAAGCTTGTGATAAGATCCTGGTATAGCTACAGGCTTTTTAATATCTTCCTTTACAAAGCTTTTTAATGGAACAGTTATTTTTAACTTATCCAAAACATCTTGAGTTGCAGGAAGTTTTTCTTCCTCTCCATCAACTCCACTTCTTATGAATACATTTTCTTCCTTATTATATTCTAACCTATCATAAGAACCTGCTGGTACTAGGTAAGTTAAAATAGAAGCTAATACTAGAACTATAAATAGTACAGTAAAAGCTGAAGGAAACTTAAATTTCTTTTTCTTTTTTTCACTCATAATTATACCTCCATTCAAAGCATACAGGTTTTAACTAAGATTGTCAATAATATTGTAATGTTAATCAATCAATCTAAAAGATTGAATCATATTTGTGATTTAATTGAAATTATTATATTTTTTCACTTAATTTTATCGAACTCTCATATTTATTTATCACGATTTATAAATATTAAAACATTTATTTGTTTTTAGATAAATCTTTTTTTGTAATAATAAAAAATACCAGATTTAACAATTTAAAATCTGGTATTTCTTATAAATATAATAATTTTATATATCTTTATTCATTTTTTCATATTTAATTATTTCTCCAATCAAATAAAGAGATCCACACCACAAAACCAAATCATTTTCTTTAGCTATTTGTTTTGTATATTCGTAAGCATTTTTTATATTTTCTATTGCCTTAACATTTGTAAATTTTTCTCTAACATTTTTTTCTAATTCTCCTAAATCAAAAGCTCTTGGATTATCAACTTTTGTTATGACAATTTCATCTGCTACAGACGACAATTTTTCTATAATATAATCATAATCCTTATCTTTTAAAACAGAAAAACCTACTATAAGCCTATTATATTTAAAAATTTTTAAGGATTTTATTAAAGCGTCTATGGATTCTTTGTTGTGACTTCCATCTATTAAAACTTTTGGATTTTTAGAAATAAGCTCCATTCTTCCCGAATTTTTACTTTCAAATATCCCCTCTTTAATAATATTCTCATCTAAGAAAAATTCCTCTTTAAAATAATCCAAAAAATTTATAGCATTGCAAGCATTATAAATTTGAACCTTTCCTATTAAAGAAGTTTTTATATTTTTATAATTTCTAAAATCAAATTCATTATAGTTATCATTTTGAGTTTTTATTTTTATCTCATCAAAATCAAATTTATAAATCCTAGAATTTTTTTCATTCGCTTCTTTTAAAATGACATCATAGGCTTCTTTAACTTGAGGATAAATAAATACAGGCACATTTTTTTTAATAATTCCCGCCTTATTCCAAGCAATTTCTTCAATAGTATTGCCCAAAATATTTGTATGATCCATTGATATTGTTGTAATAATTGATGCAAGTGGTTTTTTAACAATATTTGTAGAATCCAATCTTCCTCCCAAGCCTGTTTCAACAACACATACATCAACTTTTTTGTCATAAAAATACTTGTACATAAGAGCTGTCATAACCTCAAAATAAGTATTTTTTAATTCTCTTTTATCCAATTTTTCACAAACAGGTTTAATTAAGTCGATATAAGAAAAAAATTCCTTATCAGTAATTGCTTTTCCATTTATTTGTACTTCTTCATTTATTTCAACCATATAAGGAGAAGTAAATAATCCACACTTAGACGTTTTTGCTAGGGTATTTGCAATATAATTTGCAGTAGAACCCTTTCCATTTGTTCCTGCTATATGAATAACCTTTATTTTATCTTGAGGATTTCCAAGCTCATTTAATAAAGCCCTAATAGCCGATAAATCTCTCCTTTTGCCAGCAGAGTTTCCTCTTCCATAAATCCAATCCAAATAATAATCTTTATCTTTAATCATCTCTACCTCTTTCTTAACACAAATATTATATTATAATAAAAAATAAAGTAAAATAATAATAGACACTCTTATTTTAAAGGAAAGAAAATGAAAAGAAACTACACACTAGATAAGTACAGAGGCTTTACAATAATATCTATGGTATTATTTCATCTTTGTTATGATATAAACCTATACACAAGGCTTGACTGGTACAATAATATTTATATAAATAAAATTTGGCAATTATCCATAGCCATATCATTTTTCATAATTTCAGGAATCAGCTCAAATTTTCTTGATTGGAAAATGAATTTAAAACGTGGAATAATAATTTCAATCTTAGGAATTTTAATTACTTTAATAACATATTTTTTTGTACCCGACCAATTAATAATTTTTGGGGTACTAAACGGTCTTGGTCTATCAATGATAATAATATCTTTTTTACAAAAAAATATAAAAATAAACAAAAACCTACTAATTATTTTTATTATCTTGTTTGCTATAACTTATAGCCTACCTAGCGGAAAATTTTTAAGTAAAAATATAGAGCTTTCTTTATATAATAAAAATTTATTTATTCTAGGATTTCCATCAAATAGCTTTCATTCAACGGATTATTTCCCAATTATTCCGTGGTTTTTTGCTTATATGAGCGGTTATATCATAGGAAAAATTTTAATAGAAAAAAATTTTTATAATCATTACGGAAAAAATTCTTTTCTTGCAAAAATAGGTCAAAATTCCCTAAAAATTTACCTCTCCCACCAGATAATAATATATGCCCTTGTTTATTTTGTTTTTGAAATAATTAAATAACAAAAGAAGGCGATAAATAAAAAATAATTTATCGCCTTCTTTTATTTTTTACAATTAGGACAAATTCCTCTAATTGTTATATCTACACTATTTATTTTATAGCCTTCTAATTCTTCTAATTTTAGATTGTCGATGTCAACATTTAAATCCAGAATATTTCCACATTTTTCACAAATAAAATGAGAATGATTTTTTTGATAAAAATCATATCTTTTTCTTGATTGATTAAAATCTAATTCACTTACTATATTATTTTCAACAAATAAATTTAAAGTATTATAAACCGTTGCCTGAGATATAATAGGATCATAAGATTTTAAATTTTTATAAATATCATCAGCAGTTGGATGATTTCTATTATTCACAAGAAAATCTAGTATCATTAGCCTTTGATGACTAACTCTAATCCCATGTTTTTTTAGTATATGTTTTTCAATCTCAAATTTTTTATTTTGATCGACATTTTCAAGAGAATCAATAATTTCTTTCATATTCTCCTCTTTCCAAAATTAAAATCCTTCATTTTTAATATACATTATAAATTAATAAGTGTCAATCTTTGCAAATAAAAAAAGGCTCAATTGAGCCTTTTTATAAATAGAAACTATGCTAATTCTACTTCTGCACCAGCTTCTTCTAATTTTGATTTTAATTCTTCAGCTTCGTCTTTAGCTACGCCTTCTTTAACTGGTTTTGGAGCTCCATCAACTAATGCTTTAGCATCTTTTAATCCAAGACCTGTAACTTCTTTAACTACTTTGATTACGTTAATTTTTGAAGCACCTGCTGATTTTAATACAACATCAAATTCTGATTTTTCTGCTGCACCTGCTTCAGCTGCACCTGCTGCAGCTACTGGAGCTGCTGCTACTGTAGCTTGAGCTGTTACATCAAATTCTTCTTCTAATGCTTTTACTAATTCTGATAATTCTAATACTGTAAGTTCTTTAATTTCTTCTAATAAGTTTGTTACTTTTTCTGACATTTTTAATCCTCCGATATTTTAATTTAAATTGTTATTATATTAAGCTGCTTCGTTTTCTTTTTTTTCTCTAACTGCATCAAGTGCATAAACAAGTTTTGCATTGATTTGTGATAAATCACCAGCAAGTTTTCTAATTGGTGCTTGTAATGTATTAACAAGCATTGAAGCAAGTTCTTGTTGTCCTGGTAATTTTGCAATTGCTAACATTTCGTCTGGAGTTTGATAGTTTCCATCAACTACACCAGATTTAATTATAAGCTTATCTTTGTTTGCATCGTCTTTATCGATGTATTTTCTTGCTACTTTTGGTCCATCAACCATTTCTTCATTTGAAAAAATTAATGCGTTAGAACCTTTTAGCTCTTCTGTAAATTGGTCAAATCCTAGTTGTTGGAATGCAAATCTCATCATAGTATTTTTGTATACTTTGTATTCAGTATTTGCATCTCTAAAATTGTTACGTAAATCAGTAATTTCTTTTACATCCATTTTATCAAATTCTACAAGAGTAACTGATTTAGCATTTTCAATTTTTTTAACTATTTCATTAACAATTACTTGTTTTTGTTGTATAGCTTTTTCAGACATATTTCACCTCCTATGGCTTTTGGTAGGTATATAAAAATCCCCACAATTAGGCATAATTATTATGCCTACATCGGTGGGGATGTAGATTCTTATTCCCACCTATACGGAATAATTAAACTATTAAGTCTCCGTAGTCTTTGGTAGCCTATTTATTTGACTATGATAGTATATCACTTGATATATATGTTGTCAAATATTTTTTTATTTTTCAACCAAATCCATTGCTCTTGCTGAAGATAATTTTACTCCAGGGCCCATTGTTGAAGCAATAGTGATTGATCTTAAATATTTTCCTTTTGCTGAAGCTGGTTTTGCTTTAACAATAGCAGTGATTAAAGCTTTTAAGTTGTCTGATAATTTTTCTTTACCAAATGAAACTTTTCCAGTTGGCACGTGAACTAGATTGTTTTTGTCTGTTCTATATTCTACTTTACCTGCTTTTACTTCTTTAATTGCGTTTGCAATATCATTTGTTACAGTTCCTGATTTAGGGTTTGGCATTAATCCTTGAGGTCCTAAAACTCTACCAAGTCTACCTACTTGTCCCATCATGTCAGGGCTTGTTACTATTACATCAAAATCCAACCAGTTTTCTTTTTGGATTTTATCTGTATATTCTTCACTACCTGCATAGTCTGCACCTGCATTTAAAGCTTCTTCAACTTTATCATCTTTTACAATTGCAAGTACTTTAACATCTCTACCAGTTCCGTGTGGAAGTACTACTGTACCTCTTACTTGTTGGTCAGCATGTCTTGAATCTACACCTAATCTTACGTGTAATTCTACAGTTTCGTCAAAGTTTGCTTTTGCAGTTTTTTCAACTATATCTAATGCTTCTGATAATTCATATTCTTTTTGAGTATCAAAAGATTTTTTTGATTCTATATATTTTTTACCTTTTTTAGCCATGTTGCCTCCTTGTGGTATAACGAGTTTCCTCTTCCACTTATTCCTCTACAGTAATTCCCATGCTTCTGCATGTGCCTTTTATCATGCTCATTGCAGCTTCTAGGCTTGCAGCATTTAAATCTTGCATCTTAGTTTCAGCTATTTCTTTTACTTGTTCAAGTTTTATTGAACCAACTTTATTTTTGTTTGGTTCTCCACTTGCTTTTTCAAGTCCTATAGCTTTTTTGATTAATACTGGTGCTGGTGGTGTTTTGGTGATAAAATCAAATGATCTATCCTTATAAATTGTCATTTCAACCGGTATTATCATTCCAGCTTGGTCAGCTGTTTTAGCATTAAATGCTTGCACGAATTCCATGATGTTGATTCCGTGTGGTCCTAGTGCTGTACCTACTGGAGGTGCTGGTGTAGCTTTTCCTGCTGGTACTTGTAATTTAACTTTTGCTTGTACTTCTTTTTCTTTTGCTGGCATATTAAATCCTCCTTTGTGGTTTTTGGCGGGTTATCCCCTCCCACTTACATTACGTAAGCCAGTTTAAATTGTCTCAATATCCTCGAAACTTAAATCAATAATTGTATCTCTTCCAAACATATCAATTAAAGCTTTGATTATTTGTTTGTCTGTATCAACTTCTTTTACTTCAGCTACTAAATCTTTAAATGGCCCTTGGATAATATTTATATTATCTCCTACATTTATATTAATATTTAGTACAGGCTTATCTTCTTTAATACCAAATTTTCTTACCTCTCTTTTTGTTAATGGAACAGGTTTAGAATCTGGTCCTACAAAGCCTGTGACGCCTTGAGTATTTCTAATTATATACCAAGATCTGTTAGTAATATTCATCTTTACCATTACATAACCTGGGAATAATTTTCTTGTTTTAAGTTTCTTTGATTCATTTTTTACTTCAACATACTCTTCTTCTGGCACTGTTACATCGATGATATCAGGATTTTGTTCGTTGTCTATCATCATTTGGATCTTATCTTTAACCCTATTTTCGTAGCCAGTATATGTGTGAACTACATACCATCTTGGTTGTTTTTCTGAATCTTTAGAATCAATTTCTTCTTTAGTATTGTTTGGTTCATTTGAATTATTGTTATTAGATAAATCAGTCATATCTTACCTACATCAAAAATCCAAGTATGTTTCCAAAGACTATATCTAATAACCAAATGAGAAGTCCTGTAATCACACTGACAATAATAACAAGTAATGAGTAATTTAAAGTTTCATTTTTTGTTGGCCATGTGATTTTTTTGAATTCTCTACTTACAGATTTAAAAAATCCATCTTTTTTCTTAGCCATTTTAAAACTCCTTACTATTTTGTTTCTTTATGAACAGTGTGTTTTTTACAGAAAGGACAATACTTTTTAAGCTCAAGTCTTTCTTGAGTGTTCTTTTTGTTTTTTGTAGTATCGTAATTTCTATTTTTGCAAACTGTGCATTCTAGTTTTACTTTATCTGCCATTAAAACACCTCCTAATTTATATGGATAGTCCCATACAAACACATATATTACCATCAAATTACAATATTGTCAATATTTTTTATTGACTTTTTTCTAGGCTTTCATAAAGTTTTTTTCTTTTATTTATTAAAAAATCTCTAAGATCATCTAAGTCGTGATTTGAAAAACATGAGTCGCTATAATCAAGAAGTATTTCTTCTATATCTAAAAGCTCATATACTCCTTCGTCATACATTTTCCCCAAATAATTTTTATTTTTATCATAAAATATTTTTGGCGGATAGCCTTCTAATTTTCTTGTGTCCATGCTTATATAAGATTTTTTTGAATATATTTTATTTCCTACTACAAGTACAGCTTCTTTTATATTTATTTCTCTACCTGTAAGATAATCTTTCATTAATTAAAGTCCGCTTTTTTCTATTGCTTCTACTATATTGTTTACTTTTTTATCAGCGATTTCTTCTGTTTCTGCTTCTGCCATTACCCTAATCAATGGTTCTGTTCCGCTTTCTCTAACTAAAATTCTTCCTGTATCTTTTAGACTTTCACTTTCTTTTTCTATAATATTTTTTATAGATTCATCATTTAATACAGCTTTTTTATCATTAACTCTTACATTTTTTAAAACTTGTGGATAAATTTTTAAATCTCTTCTCAATTCTGATAGGCTTGTTTTGTTATCTATCATAGCTTCCATTAATCTAAGCGAAGTTAAAATTCCATCTCCTGTGTTTGCATATTTTGAAAAAATAATATGACCTGATTGTTCTCCACCAAGTTCATATCCATTTTCGCTCATTTCTATGTGGACATATTTATCTCCAACTTTTGTCTTGCTATAATTTATTCCAATTTTGTCTAGTGCTTTGTACAAGCCTATATTTGACATTATTGTTGTTACAATTGTATTTGATTCTAAATATCCTTCTTCTTTCATGTGTTTTCCACAAATATAAAGAATTGCATCTCCATCAACTACTTCTCCATTTTCATCGACTGCTATACACCTATCAGCATCTCCATCATAGGCAAATCCACAATCAAGTTTATTTTCTTTTACATATTTTTGTAAAACTTCAATGTGTGTTGAACCACAATCCACATTTATATTAAAGCCATCAGGATTATTATTTATTACGTAGGTTTCTGCTCCTAGAGCATCATAAACACTTTTTACTATTGATGATGCAGCTCCATTTGCACAATCTAGTCCTACTTTTTTGCCTTTAAAAGATTTGGATACAGTTTGAATTAAAAATGCTGTGTACCTATTTCTTCCACCAACAAAATCGTGAGTTCTTCCTATCTCTTCTCCAATTTTTAAATCAATATCTTTAATATCCGCATCAATATAATCTTCTAATTTTTGCAAAAATTCGTCATCCATTTTTTCCCCATCAGAATTTATAATTTTTATTCCGTTATCATGATATGGATTGTGACTTGCTGTTATCATTACACCACAATCAAAATCTTCACTTCTAACTACATAAGATACTGAAGGAGTTGTTGTTACATGAAGAAGATATGCATCAGAGCCTGATGAAGTAATTCCTGCTGATAAGGCATCTTCAAACATATATGATGATCTTCTTGTGTCTTTGCCTATTACAATTTTTCCGTTTCCATTTTTTTCTTTATTAAAATAATATCCTAAAAATCTTCCAATTTTAATTGCATGATAAAGGGTAAGATCTTGGTTAGCTTCTCCCCTAAATCCGTCTGTTCCAAAATATTTCATTCTAACCTCCTAATTTACTAATATAATTATAGATTAGTAAGTTCATTGATTCAAGTAAATTCTTTATTTTAAATAACAAAATAGATTTTATTGCTTATTTTTTTCATTATTATATAATTTAACTATGGAAAAATTAGATTACATACCAAAAACAAATTTATATATGAAACACGTAAATAAGTCTTATTCTTTCGGAATTGATTCTATTTTACTTGCAAATTTTTCAAAAATGAAAAAGAATAAATGTTTAATAGATATTGGCTCTGGCAGTGGGATTTTATCTCTTGCTTGTTCTTCTTATTACAATTTAAGAAAAGTTTTTTCTATTGAAATTCAAAAAGAAAAAGCTAATCTTTTGAAAGAAAATATAAAATTAAATGGAATTGATAATATTGAAGTTATTAATGAGGACTTAAATAAGGTAAATTTTCCTAATAATTTTTGTGATTATATTATTACAAATCCTCCTTATTATAAAAAAGGAGCTAATATAAAAAATGATAAGGAAGAATTTCTTTTATCTAGGCAAGAAATCAAAATGAATCTTTCTGATATTTTTAAATTTTCTAATAAATGTCTAAATGATAAGGGAAAATTATTTATGATTCATAAACCCGAAAGGCTTGTTGATATTATAAAAGAAAGTGGAAATTTAAAATTGAAAAGAATAAAATTTGTTCAATCAAAAGCATTTGAAAAACCTGTTTTTATTTTAATGGAGTTTGTAAAAAATGCAAATGACGGATTAAAATTTGAAAATCCCCTTATAATATATGATGAAAATAATAATTATACAAAGGAGGTCAAAGAAATAAATGGATTATAGTATATATTTTGTACCAACTCCCATAGGAAATTTGGATGATATGACATTGAGGGCTATTAATGTTTTAAAAAATGTAGACATTATCGCTTGCGAAGATACTAGAGAAAGTAAAAAACTTTTAAATTATTTTGAAATAAATAAAAAATTAACTTCATATCATAAATTTAATGAAAAGCAAAAATCACAAGAAATTATTAAAAACGCCCAAGAAGGTACAAGTTACGCAATTATAACTGACCAAGGAATGCCAGGAATTTCTGATCCAGGTCATATTCTAATTAAAGAATGCATTAAAAATAATATTTCTTACACAGTTTTACCAGGTCCATCATCAATTCTTACAGGCTTAATTGCAAGCGGCTTCGATAATGATAGGTTTGCTTTTTATGGTTTTATTCCCAAAAAAAATTCAGATAAGAAAAAATTATATGAAGAGCTAAAAAATGAAAATAAAACCTCAATTTTATTTGATACTCCTCACAACTTAGAAAATACAATCAATGATTTTAAAGTAGAATTTCCTGATAGAAAATTGGCGATCACCCGCGAATTAAGCAAAAAATTCGAACAATATCAAATTTTTGATATAAAAGATATAAACACAGATGAGCTTACTTTAAAAGGAGAATTTGTTCTTATTTTAGAAAAAAATAATGAAAATGAATCTTTAGATATTTCATCATACAAAGAACAAGTTTTGCAAATGAAAAAAAATGGCGAATCAACTAAGGATATTGTAAAATCCTTGAGAAAATCCACCACTTTTTCAAAAAATGATATTTATGAATTTGTAATCAGCTTAGATTAATTTTCTAATTTATTTACTGGATATTCGTTTAAATATTTAACTATTTTCTCCAAACTTTGTCCTGCTGATGCTTCAACAGCAATTTGAACACTTGTTTCAACAATTGGTGTTCCAGCAAGATAAACTTTGGATTTTTTTTCATCATCCAACATATCAATTGCCATTTGACAATTCATCATAGAAGAACCCAAATCAAAAAATATAACCAAACCATCATTTGTAGCATATTCATTTATGATTTGATTAATTTCATCAAAATTTGAGCCGATATTTCCATCCTTATCTCCGCCGCTTACCAAAATATTTACATTTGGAGCCATTTGAATGAGAATTTCTCTTAAACCTTCAGCTAATTTTTTGCTGTGGCTTGCTATCAATATATTAATCATTCAAATCTCCCGCTATACTTTTTATACATAAATATGAAGAATATGCGCCTGGATCAATATGTCCAATTGACCTATCTCCAAGATAGGCAGCTCTTCCTTTCCTAGCCTTAATTTCTTTTGTTTTTTCCATTTTTTCTTGTGCAATTTTAAGAATTTCTTCAAAACTCAAATCATTTTTTAAAGCCTCTGCTACTGGATATAAAACATCAACCATAGTTTTATCTCCAACTTGAGCCTTACCTCTCATTATTACTCCATCAACTCCATCAGAAAAAGCTTTTGAAAATGAATTTTTATCCAATTCAATATCTCCATCAAAAGCTTGAGCAAATTTCATAAAAAATGTTCCATATAATGGCCCACTAGCTCCTCCAACATTAGAAATTAAAGTCATAGCAATCTTATTAAAAAGTGTTTTTAAATCTTTGTAATCATCATTCATGGCATCTTTCACTTTGTTAAAACCTTTTGCCATATTAAAACCATGATCTCCATCGCCAATTGCCCTATCAAGATCTGTCAAATATTCTTCATTTTCAATAATTATATTTGATAAAGCTATTACCTTTGACTTAACTTTTTCTATATCCATATTAACCCCTAACTATATCTACATTTTCTTCAAGCAATTTTAAAATTTCATCATCAACTTTAAAAAGTGTTAATGAAAAACCTGCCATATCCATGCTGGTCATAAAATTACCCAAGAAAGTTTTTTTGATATTAATATTTTTTTCTTTCAAATAATCACTTGCAAAATTATTTACAATAAATAATTCCATTTCAGTAGTTTGACCCATGCCATTAACCATTAAAACAAAATCTCCATCTAGGTTTTCAAAATCGTCAAGAATATGATCTAAAAGTTCCTTAGAAATTTCGTCAGCTGTTTTTATTTTTTCTTGTTTTACACCAGGCTCTCCATGAATTCCTACGCCAATTTCCATATCTTCTTCAGATAAATCAAAACTTTCTTTTCCAGAAATAGGATTTATGCAAGCCTTAGTAGCCATGCCCATTGATTTAATATTTTTTACAATTTTTTCAGCCATAGCTTTCATTTCTTCCAAGCTTTTTCCACTTCTTGCCATAGCTCCCAAAACTTTATGAACAAAAATTGTTCCAGCGATTCCTCTTCTGCCAGTAGTGTATGTGGAATCTTCAACTGCTACATCATCATTTACGATAATATAATCAACATTTATTCCTTCCATCTCAGCCATATCTTTTGCCATTTCAAAATTCATGACATCTCCAGTGTAATTTTTAATAACCATAAATACACCTTGACCAGAATCAGCAAGTTTTATAGCTTCCAAAACTTGATCTGGAGTTGGAGATGTAAAAATTTCTCCACAAATTGCACAATCAAGCATTCCATCGCCAACATATCCAGCATGAGCAGGCTCGTGACCACTTCCACCGCCAGAAATTAAACCAACTTTTCCTTTAATGGGAAGATCTTTTCTGTAAACAATTTTCAACTCTTCATTAATTTTCACCTTGTCCTCATTAGCTTTTTGAAGACCATTTAGCATTTGACTTATAATTTTATCCTTGTCATTAATTATTTTTTTCATACAAACCACCTTTCTTAATAAAAATATACCCAAATAAAAAATTTTTATGGTTATTATTTCTCAATACTAGCAAGTCCTTATTGAAATTTAATTTACTTTAAATTAAAAAATCCATTCAAAATCTAATCTTTAAATCCTAAAAATCAACTCAATTTAAATTTTTCGATTTATTTAGAAGTCTGATATTAAAATTATGACATTAATTGAAATTTAAATTTTAAATTTAGTGTGGAAATTCATCTATACTATGAAAAAAATTTTCTTATTTAATTTATTTCAAAATAAAATATCCTGCTTGTAAAATTATAATATTTGATTTTTCAAATTGCTATTTTAAAATTTATAATGTAGAATTTTTCGAATAAAACTTTTTTATTTAACGTTTTGCTTGTCATTTATTCTCATATATTTTTTAAATTTGAAAATTTTTCTTTCGTTAAAATTTTTTTACTTTGAAAAGTATTTAATTTTCAATATTTTTTTATTTTATTTAAAAAAATTCTTAAAAAAATGCTTGACAATATTTTTACAAGTATGTATTATTATCTTAGATATTGATATAGGTTATCAGTATCAAACAAAATTAAAATTTTTAAGGAGAAATTTATGAAAAAAATTGCTATTGTTTATTGGTCAGGTACTGGTAACACAGAAGCTATGGCTAATGAAATTGCAGAAGAACTTAAAAAAAATGATGTAGAAATTGAATTATTAGATCCAAATTCTTTTACAAAAGACTCAATCGATTCTTTTGATGGATTTGCATTTGGTTGTCCTGCTATGGGCAGTGAAGAATTGGAAGAAACTGAATTTGAACCTATGTTTGAAAGTATTGAAAAAGATCTTTCTAACAAACCTGTTTTAATTTTTGGATCTTACCAATGGGCTGATGGCGAATGGATGGAAATTTGGCAAGATAGATGCAAGGAAGATGGAATAAATCTTGTAAGAGATGGTCTAATTGCTTATGATAGTCCAGATGACGAAGCTTTAAGCGAATGTAGAAAGGCAGCATTAGATTTATCTAAAGCCATAGGTTAATCGTATGAACGAAGAATTGTTAATTGATTACGCATCACAAACTTTAGCTAATCAAAAACTTGCTAATTTATTTACTTTTAAAAATTCTGAAAATATTGATATAGAAAAAATGGTTTTTGAGTGGAATGAAATACTTAATGAAAAAAATATGTACGTGGAAATACTTAATAACAATAAATCTTCCGCCCAAATTTATGCATACAGACCTCACAAGCTAAAATACGTATTAAATGAAACAAAAACAAAAACTCTCCTAAGTAAATTGGGTTATAATACCAATGACTTAAATCAATGCATAAGCCATTTAAAATTCAGATTTAAAAAAGAAAATTTCCCACATGAAATTGGTATTTTTTTAGGCTATCCTTTTGAAGATGTTATGGGATTTATTGAGAATAAGGGAAATAAATTTCTAATAAATGGATATTGGAAAGTCTATGCCAATGAAGATAAAAAAATAAAAATCTTTAATAACTACAATAAAATTAAAAAATCTTATAAAATCTTATTTAACCGTTACAAAAATATAAGCCAACTTTGTGTAAATTAACAATTCTTTAAAATTATATTAACTTACTAAAAAGGGATTGTTGTAAAAAGATTACAAATCTTAAAATATTTAGAACAACTCAAAGGAAATTTTTCTAGATTAGCTAGGAAAATTTCCTAAAAGAGTTTTCTAAAATTAAAAGATTATCTATCAGAATGTAGACAAAGTATACAAATCCTCATGCTAAGAATATCATACGTAAAAAATTGATTTGATTTCAAATTTGAAAATTCGTCAAAAATCGCACTGTTTGAGCGTT
>JAGZMY010000037.1 GCA_018363915.1 Anaerococcus vaginalis | reverse complement strand
TATCCTCTATAATCAAAACACTCTTCATTCTAACCCTCTCATGTACTTACTTTGAAATCTATTAAATTATTCTGTTCTATAGCTTTCGTCTATAAGCAAATTAAAGCTAACAAATAATTAAATATAAAATATAAAATTCTAAATTATAATAAAAATATCATTAACGAATCTGATTAATGTAAATTATTAAGGTAATTAATATATAATCTTACAGCTTATAAAAAAATCTTTTTAACTTTATTTTTCTAAAGCTTCCTTATAGATTAAAATTTTATGTTTAAATGAGTCTATTCCACCTTCCATGTGATTTATTATTTCTTTTTTTATAGCTACTTCACCAGGATAGCCTTGATTTTTCACCCATCCATGTACTCCATCAGAATCCATTACTAACACACAGTCTGACATTGCATTAGTTACAATTGTTGCACTATGAGTTGCAATTATAACTTGTCTATCATTTTTAGTTTTCCTTAGCTGCTGAACAAGATTTTTATAAATATATCTGCTATCCAAATTATCCTCTGGTTGGTCAATAACAATCGGTCTGAAATCATTGTTATATTTCCCATATCCTAATATAAAGTCTAACATTGCTACGACTTTTTGACCTAATGATAAGTTTTTTATATCTTTATAAATCTCTTGAAGATTTTTATTGTCTTCCCTACTATTAATATTAAATAGGATAGTGTATTCTTCAAGTTTTCTAAAGTAGTTTTTAAAATATCCAATCCATGTATCTATATTTTTATCGTCAGTTGCATATATTAATAAATCTGATATTAATGTCTTAGCAATATCAGCATTAATAATTGTTTTATTGGAATCTATTACTTTAAAACTACTTTCTTCTGTAAATTCTAAAAACTCTTTGGGATTTATCCAAGAAGAATCTTTATTTATTGATGATCTCAAAAAATTAATCAATCCTTTTTTATCTATTATATAAAATATAAACCCCTCTAAATTTTCCCTCTTAATATTATATCTATTAATAATACTTGGAAATTTGCTTTTATAAATTTCTTCTATGGGGTACTCAAGCACTAAATCATTTTGAATATAATCGATTTTTAATGTTCCTTTTTGAGTTTCATTAAAAGGATCTAGTACCTTTTTTACATCTTCTCTTCTATTTTTTTAAATACTTTCTATATCTCTTAGAAATTTAGATAAACCTGATTTAGCTTTAATTTTTATTTTATTTTCAAATGGTTCTAACTCTTTATTTTTAAACATCAAATCATAAATAAACCTGTTAATTTCATCTCCACTTGCATATCTAACAAGATCATTAACAGAATACCTATTATCATAAAGTTCTGATAGGACTTTTGTTTTGTTACGTACTTTTTCGATATTGCTAATATCCATCTCTTCAACATTACTACAAGTTATCTTATATACGTTCAAATACTTTTTAAGCATATATTTTTTAATTCTGTCTCTATTAAAATAATATCTTCTTCCATATTGATAAGGTCGTTCCTCTTCAAATCGGCTTAAAATATTATCATCATCTTCTTTATAAGGACTTATAAACTCAACAATATACTCATCTCTATCACATTGAAATAATAAATATACATTCCCATGCTTACAAATAAAATCTAAAAGATTCTCATCATGAACACTTTGTGTCATTACAAAATCAATTGTTTCAAGAACAGTACTCTTGCCAGTTCCTCTTCCCCCTATCAAGCAATTTAAAGAATCTGAAAATTTTACAGTAAAATCTCCATCTTTCTTTTTATTAGATAGAAACCCAGATTCTTCAAACATTACATATAAGTCTTCTATATAAACTTTATTTTTATTCATGTTCTCATAACTTACAGAAATATCAAAATCAATTAAAGCTTCTTTTAACATTTGAAAGTTAATATCACTTCCTTTAATCCAAAAAAAATTATTGTCTAATGTATCAATTGAATGTGAGTCATTGTCAATTAAAAAATTTACATCCTCTCTATAATTTTTCATGAAGTTTTTTGCACCTTTGATTTGATTCTTGTTTTTTAAACCAACAATTCTAGTGTTTTCACTGGAAAATAATTTCTTTTTATACGCCCCGCTTAAAAACTTATCTTTATTTATATTAGATGAGTATATATGAGCTATATAAGTTATCGCTCCTAAACTCGAAAAAAAATCCATAACTTCTAAACTAGTAACATACACACCGTCTTTTTCAGAAATCAATTTTTCATCTAGCCACTTAATTACTTCCTCTTCATTATTCTTATCGTCATCTAATATTGCTACTACATGAAGCTTGTCAGCACATGATATTTCTATTCCTCGAAATAATATTGTTTCAACATTATATTTAGCTTTTAACTTTTTTAGATGATGTATACATATTTTTAATTTGTCTATACCCTCAAATGTATTATGATCTGTGACAACTGCTATCTCATATTGATTTATTAGTAATTCATTAGCTAACAATAAAAAAGCATATATTTCTTTTTTGCTTTCAAAAATATCAAAATCTTCACCAAACTTTACATCTCTTTTTCCATTTATGAGCGGGATAATACTTCTTTCATAAATTATATCTTCTAATTCTTTTTCACTTATTTTTTTATATCCATCTGTGCCTAAATTCTCCATTAATTTATAATCATGAGAGGCTGGTGTGTGAATATGAAATATTGACTTCCTAGGAAATCCAAAATTATCTCTAGTTTTTTTTATATGCTTATATGCTTCTATAACTTCACCGTAAGTTCTTGTATCTTCAGCCATACTTCTCCTTTATAATCCATAACATTTAACAATAATTATTATATAAAATAATCACCCTGATTTTCTGCTGCCATTTTAAAATCAATAGAATTTTCCAGATAATGTAGATTAAATCCTCCTTGTTTAAATCCATAGCAACCAACTCCTGCTGATGAAAATAAAGAAATATAGGTAAGAGCATTATTTATCATTTATTTTAACTCCATTTTTATATTCAATAATATCTCCAATATCACATTGAAAATACTCACAAATTTTTCCTAATGTTTCCAAACTTACATTTTCGTCTCTTCCCATTTTTGCTATTGTCTTAGGTGTTGTTGCAATTGCACATTGTAAGTCAGTTTTTTTCATATTTTTATCTATTAATAACTTCCATAATTTATTATATGAAAATCCCATATTATTCTCCAATTCTATATTTTATCTTTCTAAAGGTATAGATTAACTACCTAATTATAGCATATAACTCAGATTTATTTCAATTATATAATTTACTGCGTTAAACTGAGCAAAAAAATAAAGGCAGTCCGAAGACTGCCGATATTTATCTCTCTGCACCTTTGCTATGTTCTTTCTTAGTTGACTTAGTTTTGCCATCTGTCTTAAAGCTTTTTATTTGCCCTAATATGGACTTTTTGTCTTTATCTTGACTCTTTACCTGTTCTTTTGCTTTTAAGAGCTTAGAAGACAAAATACGAAGATTTTTATGTTCTTTCCCGTTATTGTCAATGCTTGTTTTTACTTGACCAAATATTTTAACAAAATCTCCTTGTTTTAAATTCTCTAAATCTTTTGTCTTATCTCCATAAGCTGAACAATTGGTATAAACTTTATTTCCATCGTTATCTTTTGAAACAATTGAAAAATTACTTACTTTGAACTTTTCTCCATTTGCATTTTCTCTTTCAAGATTTTCTACTTTTCCAGCTATATTACCCACGAGATTTATGAGGTCGTCTTTTTCTTCAAGTTCATTGGTATTTTCAACAATCTTACCTTGTTCTTTCATATCATCAATCATATAGTCAAAGTCATCACTTAGTAGACCTGTTGTGTCATTGTTCATATATAAAACATAGACTTCTTCAAGTGCCTTTTCATCATTAACGCCTTTTTCTATGCTTACAAGTGCTTTTATAAAATCCTTGTAATTATCATTCATCATTTCTTCTAAGTTTTCTCTAATATCTTTGTATTCCATAATTTCCTCCTTGTACTAAATAAGAAGAGCCTTTCGCCCTCCTTTAACGTTCTTGTCCTTTTTCACTTTTTTCTTGATTTTTATCTTTTTCTTCTTCAGATTTGAATTTTGATATTTGTCCCAATATTGATGGTTTCTCTTCCCTTGCGTGAAGATTATCCTCTACATCATAAGTTGATTCAAAGTAATCACTATCTTTAAAA
>JAGZMY010000036.1 GCA_018363915.1 Anaerococcus vaginalis | reverse complement strand
TGTATTTAAAAATGTAAAATAAGAAAGGATAGAAAAATGAATAAGAGTATTAAACGAGGAGTAGCCATAGCGTTACTCCTTTTTACATTTACAGTACCAGCAACTACATTTGCTATGACAAATGAAGGACAGATAGAAAGTCAAAACGAATCAATCTATGAACCACAAAAAGAAGAATTTGAAAAAATGCTGAAAGATGATGTTTTTACACCATCAAAAGAAGAAATTCCTTATCAAGATGTTCCAAGAATACCAGGAAATACAAGTGAAGCAAACAAGCCTTCAACTAATCCTTCAAATAATTCTCCTAAGAAAACACCACTTGTAAAAGGTGGTAATACAAAGGCAGTAAATAATCTTGCGACTGGGGAAAATAAGGCACGAGGTTCAGTAATTGAAAATGTAGATAGGAATGGAAAAGATATTACACCAAGTGGAGACACAGAAAAAGATAAAGAAAATCCAGTAGATGTAAGACAATTCTTAACATTTCAAACCAAAAGTGGAAAAACTATGCACCTAATAGTGGATCACTCATCAAACCAAGATAATGTAAGGCTATTGACAGAAGTAGGAGAGCAAGACCTACTTAATATGATTGAATCAGAAGATAAAAATACTATAAAGGTTGAAGAGCCTAAGAAAGAAGAAGTAAAAAAAGAAGAACCTAAGACTGTTCCAGTAAAAGAAGAAAAGAAAAGTGGGATAGGTTCATTTCTAATTGTTGCACTTGTAATTGGAGGAGTTATAGGAGCAGGATACTATTTTAAGGTAGTCAAAGCAAAAGAAGATAGAATGTTGGAAGACTTTGAAGAAGATGATGAGGATTATATTAGTGAGTCAGAAGATGAATCTGACAATGAAGAAAGTCATGAAGAATCTTTAGATGAAGATGATGAACTATTATAAGGATATTAAATTTAAGTACAATTGAACTTTTGTCCCAGATATGATATGATATTTGGGACAAAGGAGGATTGTAATGAGTTCATATACAGAAAAAATATCAGATAAAATAAATGATTTTGACTCACATAAAGTATTTTTTGCTAATGACTTTTTAGATATTGCTTCTTATGAAACTGCTAGAAAGACATTGAATAGAATGGTTAATGAAAGAAAAATTAAGCGTGTCATTGATGGCTTTTATTACAATCCAAGATACAGTGAATTAATTGGAGAGTATGAAGCAGTATCAATTCACGAATTAGCACTTGCCATAGCAAGAAAATACAATTGGAATATTGCACCATATAATAGCACAGCCTTAAATTTGTTGGGACTATCCACACAAGTTCCAACTCACTATAAATATATATCTAGTGGAAGATATAAAGAATATAAAATTGGAGATACAATTTTAGAATTTAAAAAAGTAAATCCAGGAGAGATTGCTAATATGTCCTTAAAGACAGCGACTGTAATTCAAGCAATTAAGTCTTTAGGGAAAGAAAATATCAATGCCCAAGTTATGCAAAAGATAAGAGAAAATTTAACTCAAGAAGAAAGAACAGATTTAATGAACGAATCAAAATCAGTCCCAGCATGGATATATGAAGTGATAAGGGAAATCTGCGAGGATCAAAATGAATAAGTTTTATGTTGAAAACAAAGAGGATTTAAGAGTTTTAATAGTCAATACTGCAAGAAAGAAAAATATATCTGAAGCAGTCATAGAAAAAGACTATTGGGTTACTTTTATCTTAGACTATCTATTTAATGAAAACAAATGGAGGGAATATTTTACCTTTAAAGGAGGAACATCACTTTCAAAATGCTTTGGACTTATAGAAAGATTTTCTGAAGATATAGATCTAATCTTAGATTGGCGAGTATTAGGTTACGAAGAAAAAGAACCTTGGTTAGAAAGATCAAATACTAAACAGGATAAATTCAACAAAGAAGTCAATGAAAAGACTGAAATCTTTTTAAGAGATGAATTATTAAAAGTCTTAGAACAAGATTTCAAGGACATGGACTTTGAATTTATGATTGATACTCTTGATCCACAAACAATTCTATGTAAATATCCTAAAATCTTTGAATCTAATTATTTGACACAAAATATAAGACTCGAAATAGGAAGTCTTGCAGCATGGACACCTGCAATTGAAGTGGAAATCTTGCCAATAATTGGAGAAGCCTATCCAAATGTGTTTAAAGAAAAAACTAATATAAGAACAGTCTCAGCAGAGAGAACCTTTTGGGAAAAGGCAACTATACTTCATCATGAAGCGAATAGACCAGAATCTTCTCCTATGCCACATAGGTATGCAAGACACTTTTATGACCTATATAAAATAGCAAATTCAGATTTTAAAAACAAAGCCTTAGAGGACAAGGATTTATTAAAAAAGGTGACTGAATTTAAAATGAAATTCTATCCTAGGAAGTGGGCAAAGTATGAAGAAGCACTAAATGGTAGATTAAGATTAGTCCCAAGAGAGTACAGATTTTCTGAAATAGAAAAAGATTATAAGGCTATGTCAGAAATGATATATGGAGAATATCCAAACTTTGAAGAGATTATAAAAGTTCTTCAAGAACTAGAAAAAGAAATTAATAAGTAATAGAATTCTCCCGAAAATAATACGATATTCGGGAGAAATACTTTGAGCGAGAGAGAAATCTTTCGCTCTTTTTTTATTTATGGAGGTATTAATGAAGTTAGTAATAGCAGAAAAGCCAAGTGTAGCAGTTACAATTGCAAAAGTAATTGGAGCAAGAACAAGAAAAAACGGATATTATGAGGGAAATGGATACATTGTTTCTTGGTGTGTAGGTCATTTAATTCAAATGGCAAGTCCAGATAAGATTGATGAAAAATGGAAGAAATGGACAATAGACACTCTTCCTATAATTCCAGAAGAATATATTTATGAAGTATCTAAAAGCACTAAAAAACAATATGGAGTTTTAAAGAAACTTTTAAACGATAAGAACATCGACATAGTTATAAATGCTTGTGATGCTGGAAGAGAGGGAGAACTTATTTTTAGGCTTGTATATAATCAAGCTAAATGTAAAAAGAAGATTCAAAGACTTTGGATATCTTCAATGGAAAACAAAGCTATTGAAGATGGATTTAGAAATCTTAAAGACGGAGAAAACTTTGAAGACTTATATAGATCAGCAAGTGCAAGAGCCATTGCAGATTGGCTGGTAGGAATGAATTTAAGTAGGCTTTATTCTTGCATTTATAAGGAAACATATTCAGTTGGTAGAGTACAAACACCAACTCTATATTTAATAGCTAAAAGAGATAGTGAAATAAACCTATTTAAGAAACAAAAATATTATACAGTTGACCTATCTTATGGAGAATTGAAACTTGTATCTGATAGGATTGATAAAATTGAAGTTGCGGAACAACTATTAAATCTACTTGAAGATGAAATAGTTATTACAGAGGTAGAAGATAAAGAAATAAGCACAAAACCAGATAAGCCTTATGATCTTACTACCTTGCAAAGAGAAGCAAATAAATATTTTGGATATTCAGCAAATAACACTTTAAATCTAGCACAAAGCTTGTACGAGAAGAAGCTAATCACATATCCAAGAACAGATAGCAGGTATTTAACTGAAGATATGGTTAATACTATGAAAGAATTATTAGAAGGACTTGAAGAAGATTTTAAGGTTAATGAATCAAACTTTAAGTCTATTTTTAATTCATCTAAGGTTACAGACCACTATGCAATTATTCCTACTATATCAGGTATTGGAAAAGACAAAGATTTATCTGATAAAGAAAGTAAAATCTATAATCTAATTAAGAATAAATTACTTGCTTCATGTTCGGATAACTTAAAGGAATCTAGTAGAAAAATCAGATATGAATATGATAAATTTAACTTCAATGCAAGTGGCATGACTATAATCGATGAAGGTTATACCAAGTATCTAAAGACTTATGGAAAACAAAGACAAGAAAATGAATTACCAGATGTAAAGACTGGAGATAAAATTAAGCTAACTTCTAAAAATATATCTGAGAAATTTACAAAAGCTCCAAGTCATTATAATGAAGATACACTTTTAAAGGCTATGGAGAATGCAGGGATTAAATCGCTGGATAAAGACATAGAAGTAGAAAGAAAAGGCTTAGGAACACCAGCTACAAGAGCAGGAATTATTGAAAATCTTATCCATAAGGATCTTATAAGAAGAGATAAGAAAAATCTACTTGTAACAGAAAAAGGCAATAGACTTGTATCGATTGTAGAGGATAAGTTT
>JAGZMY010000035.1 GCA_018363915.1 Anaerococcus vaginalis | reverse complement strand
TCTTAAATCCTCAATCATATAGTCAAATTCCTCATGCAGCAAATTAAGGCTGTCATTGTCCATATAAGCGTCATAGAGCTTATCCAAAGCACTTTCATCGTTGATACCTTTTTCCATGCTTATAATCGCCTTTACAAAGTCCTTATGATTATCATTTACCATATCTTCTATTTGATTTCTCATTGTTTTGTAATCCATGTTTTTATCTCCTTTCATGGCAAAAGGGAGGTTTCCCTCCCCTTATCTTAAAAATTCCTGTTCTTTTGTTTTTTGCTTTTCTTCTGTTTTACTTTCATTTTGATAGGCTCTTATCTGTCCTAAAATAGATGGCTTATCACCTGATTTTTGTGTGGTTTCTTCTTTACTATGAAGATTGTCCTCCACATCATAAGTTGACTCAAAATAATCACTGTCCTTAAAGTCATTGTCATATCTATCAGGAATACCGTCATTATCGAGGTCTTTAGAAAGTGGATCATAGAAGTTGCCTTCATCGTCAATATCAAGACCCGTTGCTGCTCTTAAATCTTCTGAATCAACATAAACCAAATCGTTAAAAGAGGACATTTCTATTTCATTTTTCATATTCCTTAGAGCTTCATTTTCTCCCTTGTTTTCATAGTCGAAGCTCTCTGTTTTGATAGGCATATCATCAATATACTGTGTCCATGTTTTAGCTTCTAAATTAAGCTCATACTGAATACCGTGTCTTTCGTCAGGTGTATTGGTATAGGCGATACCGATATGTTTTAAATCAGGATACAAGGTATTAAATTCATCATAGCTATGATTTTCTTCATACTCCCTGTTACAGAAATCAATGATTGCCCTTTTCACATCTTCTACAAGTGGATTGTCATTTCTCTTTTCTTCCACTTCTCCCATATCAAGGAGCTTATTCAGTTCTGCAAGTCTTAATACCTTAGTTTTCAGCTCATCAGCTTTTTCAAAAGGCTTTTTGAGTTCTTCTTTGGCATTTTCAAGTTGTTCCTTTGTGCTGATAAGTTTTTCTTCAAGTCTTTTTAATTTCTCAGGCATTTTCTCAAGAGCGTTATCAAGTCTTGTAATGTTACCGTCCGCACTTGTTCCAAGCTCTCCTGAATGCTTTGCAAAACCGTTTAAGCCGAAATTATGCTCATTGGTAAAGAAGTTATAGCTTACTTCCAAATCCATATTTCTATACTTTCCTATAACCTTGCTTTCATTTAATTTTATGGTCTTTATAGCTTCAATCAGTCTTTCTCCAGCTAATTTCTTATCGGTAATCTTTTCTCCTGCAATAGTAATAGAAGTAAACTTTTCCTCACCTTCCGCTTTTGGCTCTACATTGGATATATCTTTTTTGACAGCTTCAATGAGCTTTTCCGTTCTTGCGATTTCTTCAGGATAGTTTTTCGCCACTTTATCCTCTAATCTGTAACGGTTAGACTTATAGTTTGCTTCAAGCATTTTAAGTTTTGTAACCTCGTTGTCCAAATCCATCTTCTCTTTAATCTTTGGATCACCCGTTGCAAGAGCTTTAATCTCTGCATAGTTAAGAGAGCTTTCGTCCACATCTTCCGCAACACGAACAGGAGTCTTTGAAGTCATAATCTGAGAAATGAATTTCTGCTTATTCTCTATCGTCTGCCATAAGTAGCTGTCAAATGTATTCTCTGTAACATAACGATAGATATTTACTTTCTCATTTTCGTTTCCCTGTCTTACAATTCTCCCTGCTCTTTGCTCTAAGTCAGCAGGTCTCCATGGTACGTCTAAATCATGCATTGCAATTAGTTTATTTTGCACATTTGTACCAGCACCCATCTTCTGTGTCGAACCCATTAAGATACGAACTTCGCCTTTTCTTACCTTTGCAAAGAGTTCATCTTTTTGCTTATCGGAATTCGCTTCATGGATAAAGGCGATTTCTTCTTTCGGTATTCCCATAGATACGAGCTTTTCTCTAATATCATCATAGATGTTAAATTCTCCATCTCCTTTTGGAGTAGACATATCGGAAAAAAGTAGCTGTGTTGACCTGTTTTCTTTTGTCTTATCCCAAATAGCAAATACATTTTTCACGCATACATTGACCTTGCTATCAGGATTATCAGGAAGAAGTGGATTGATTAAACGCTGATCTAAGGCAAGTTTCTTACCATCGTTGGTAATCTTAAGCATATTATCAACATCTGGCTCTACAACCCTATTTCTGACATCATCTGCTCTTTCAGAGAGGCTCTTTAGAATTTCTTTTTGTTCTTCAGAAGGCTCTGTTTTAATAACCTCATAGTTAGCTTCAGGTGTAGGAAGATTAAGCATATCTGCCGTCTGAATATCAGCAACTTCCTTAAACATAGACATAAGCTCAGGCAAGTTATAGAACTTTGAAAATCTCGTTTTCACCCTATATCCTGTACCTTCAGGCGATAATTCAAAGGAGGATTGTGTTTCTCCAAAAGTGGAAGCCCAAGAGTCAAAATGCTCCAGATTATTTTTCTTTAAGCTCTCATACTGAAGATAACGCTGCATGGTATAAAGCTCGGTCATTGAGTTACTTACAGGCGTTCCTGTGGCAAAGACCACGCCTTTCCCACCTGTCATTTCGTCCATATAGCGGCATTTCATAAACATATCGGAGGACTTAAAGGCTTCTGACTGCCCTATACCTGCAACATTTCTCATTTTGGTATAGAGATAAAGGTTTTTAAAGCCATGTGCTTCGTCAACAAAGAGCTTATCAACTCCCAGCTCCTCAAAGGTAATCACATCGTCTTTCTTAAAATCATCATTTAATTTTTCAAGCCTTGTTTCCAGTTTTTTCTTTGTCTTTTCAAGCTGTTTTACGGTAAAGTTCTGATTTCTATCATGCTTGTATTCTTCTACATAGTTTACGATTTCATCAATCTGATCTTGAATATGCTTTTCCTGATATTCCTTACTCATCGGGATTTTTTCAAACTGCGTATGTCCGATAACAACCGCATCATATTCCCCTGTGGCAATCTTACCAATAAATCTCTTTCTGTTTTTCGGCTCAAAATCTTTCTTATCAGCCACCATAATGTTAGCCGATGGATATAGCTGCATAAACTCACGCCCGATTTGCCCTGTTAAATGATTTGGTACAACAAACAAGGACTTACTGCACATTCCAAGCCTTTTACTCTCCATTGCGGAAGCTACCATTTCAAAGGTCTTTCCACTTCCTACTACATGGGCAAGCAAGGTATTTCCTCCATAAAGGCTTCTTGCTATGGCATTTCTTTGATGAGGTCTTAAGTCAATCTCTGTATTCATTCCCTCAAAAGAGAGATTGCTTCCGTCATATTCTCTGTTGCGGATTGAGTTAAAACGCTCATTATACAGTTTTACAAGACGGTTTCTTCTTTCCTGATCGTTAAATATCCAGTTCTTAAATTCTTCTTTTAATAACTCCTGCTTTTGTCCTGCAAGCATGGTTTCTTTTTTATTTAATACAGAAGTTTTAGAGCCATCCGGATTTAGAATCTGGTCAAATACCTTTGTTTCTTTTAGGTTTAAGGCATCTTCAATCAGCTTATAGGCATTAACTCTATTTGTACCAAAGGTCATTTCTGCAAGGTCATTTCCTCTGTCCTTGCTTTTTCCTTCTACATTCCATTCGCTTGTAAGGTTGGAAAATTTTACCTTAATATCCCATTTGGCATATCCCGGAGTTTTTAGCGTTTCAAAAATAAATTTCTCAATATCTTTAATCGGTATCCAAGTTGCACCAAGACGCACATTGATTTCACTTGCTTCCAATTCCTTTGGAAGAACTTTTGTAAGCTCTGTTTTTTGATATTCCAAACGGTTCATTTCATAGCTTATCAGCTCTTTTTCTTTTCCATTTTCTTCATAGCCAAGATGAGGAAGTTCTCTTTCCGTTTGTCTTAGCTTTGATAAGTAGCTGTCTACTATGACAATCTTATCCCTGATATTTCCACTCAAATATTCATCTTTTGTTACATAGCCATATTTATATGAATTACTGCCATTAGCACAGGCAAAAGGTAAATCGCCATCTTCTAAGTTAAAGGAAAGTGGTCTGTAAAAGTTTTGTTCTTCTCTAATATTTAGGTAGATTTCCCCTCGAAGCTCCTCAATTAAAGTTGGTCTGTCTTTTCCGGTAAGACTTCCCATATAGTCAAAGTCCACATATCCTTTTTCAGATACCGATAAAACAAGAGCTTCTAAAGAGGTATCCACATGGTCTATGATTTTGGCTTTTGTAATGGTTCTTTTGGAGAAAATATCTCCCTTTGCCTTGAAATTTTCTTCTTCATCAAGGATTTCTATGGAGGAAACAAGCGGGAAGTT
>JAGZMY010000034.1 GCA_018363915.1 Anaerococcus vaginalis | reverse complement strand
GATATGCCCTCTGCTAAGAGCCTTCGGAGAACGCACGCACCTGTTAAGGTGTATATGTGCGCCCTTGTAAACAAGGGACTATTCTTCGATGTCCGTTTCGTCCTCTTGGTTTTCTATATTTTGATTTTCTGTTTCTTCTCTGCTTTCTATAATTTTTAGTATTTTGATATTGGCTTCTTCTTTACGAATTAGAGATGTGATTAACTGATAAAATTCATCTTTGGTTAAATTTTTACTTTCGGTAAAGATACTTTCAAAGACTGCTCCTTTTTCATATATCCTTTTATCTCTCTTTTTTCTTTCTTCCTGTTTCTGCTGACTGATGAGCTTTTTTCTTTTGTTTTGTAACTGCTTGATTTCTTCATCTGCCATTAAGATTTTTTCTTCTATGTTCTTCATTTTCTCATTTCCTCCCTTTCTAATTTTGAGTAAAGAAAAACAGTAAACCTTTTTTGATTTACTGTTTCTGTGTTAGTTTTTTTCTAAACTTTGATTTTTTATTTCATTTATAATTGTATGATTTTATTGGCTATATCTTCCACAAATCTCTTATCGTGTTCCACAAATATGAGTGTAGGCTTTGCTTCTTTTATAATTTCCTCAATCTGTATTCTTGATATTACATCTATATAATTCATTGGTTCATCCCAAACAAATATATGAGCTGGCATTGACAAACTTACAGCAATTAAAACTTTCTTTTTTTGTCCATCACTATAGTTTTTCATATCCATTTCAAATAATTCTCTTGCAAAATCTAATTTCCTAAGAATTGTTTTGCACAATGTTTCATCAACACCTTGCTTATGAATATACTCATTTAGGCTTCCTGTCAAATTAGATGTATCTTGAGGGATATACGATATTTCCAAATCACTTGCTGATTTTATTTCACCAATATACTCATGATGTAACCCTAACAAAATTTTAATCAAGGTTGATTTTCCACTACCATTTTGACCATATATAGCCACTATATCACCTTGTTTTATCTCGAAACTTACATTACTTAATATCTGTCTTTCTCCATAGATTGATGATAAATTGCTAACCGATATTAGAGAATTTTTATGATGGCGTAATGGATGTAATAATAGATTTTCTTTTGTTTCAATATCTTTTAGTAAACTCTGTTTTTCTTCTATTGCCTTGTTTTGTCTATTTTCTAAATTCTTTGACTTCTTCATCATCTTGGCTGACTGATGACCTATATGACCTTTGTCAGGTTTTACGCCTGATACTTTTACACCATTTTTAGTATTTTCAATTTTATCAGACCAAATTTGACTTTGTCTTGCTGCTTCTTTTAATCGTTTAATATCTTTTCTTAATTTCTCATTTTGACTGATTTCAAACTGGTCTTTCATCACTTTATTTTCATACCATGATGTAAAATTTCCTGATTGGACATCAATAGAATTTCGGTTAATAGAAATAACATGATTGATACAACCATCTAAAAAATCCCTATCATGAGATATAAGCAAAAATCCCTTTTTACTTTTCAGATATTCACTTACAGCTTTTCTTCCGTTCATATCTAAATGGTTTGTTGGTTCGTCAATAAGTAAAAATCCATCTTCCTTTGTAAATAAAATAGCTAAAAGGATTTTTGTTTGCTCTCCTTTAGAGAGTGTTTCAAACTTTCTATAAAGGAGATTTTCATCTACATTTAGTAAGTTAAGTTCTTTAAATAATTTCCATTCTTCCTCATCTGATATTAGTTCTTTATATAACTCAATTCCCAATTTTGAGGTATCACTTATATTGGGTGGAAACTTAATAAAGTCAACACTTTTACTAATTTTTCCTTTGTAAACTTCTTGGTTTAGAAGTAGCTTGAATAAAGTTGATTTTCCAATTCCGTTTCTTCCTATTAGCCCTGTTTTCCAGTTCGTATCAAATGAAAATGATACATTATCAAATATAGGTTTTACATATCCATAATATGAGAAAGTGAGGTTTTCAATTTTAATTAGCGACATAAAAACACCCCCTCACAAGCCTATTTTATTTATCATTATATCATTTTTTAGGCATTTTTTCTACTGCCAGATTTCTCACTTACTAGCTACTATTTATCCTTTGAGTGTATTACCTTAAACAGCTTATCTTGAAATGTTTCCTTGCTCTTTTTGTCAAAATATATCTCTGTTACAAAAGTCTTTCCATTTATCTTTTTTGTAAGAATGCCGTCAGGCTTTTGGGATTCTTCTTGTTCTTCTTCGTGTGTTTCGTTTACTTGAGTGTTCGTATTTTCTGCCATTTAGTTCCTCCTTTCGACTTGCACAAAAAAAGATTTCCTGTAATTAGGAAATCTATTTTGCGATTGGTTGATATTTAGTTTTAAGTTGTTGCCTGTAACTTCTTTTTTGCTCTGTATTCTCTTGCTTTTAATTTCTCATACTCTCGGCACTTTTCAAGATTTTTGGCTCTGTATGCTTTAGAATATGCCCTATGATAAGCTCGTGATTTTTCTTTCTTTGCTTCTTCTATTTCTTCCCTCATCTGTAGCATTTCTTGTTCTGTCGGCTCTATCTGTTTTGTAAGTTCATTTTCAAATTTTCCGATATAGTTAAAATAAACCTCTATTCGTTGAACTACATATTTTGCTCTTTTTACATCTCTTTCATGCACTACGATTTTACTGATAAACTCATTGATAATGGTAGGGGTAAGTTCTTCAAAGTTGGAATAGCTTTCTGCAAGTCTGATAAATTTCTTTGCTCTTTGGTTTGCATTTTCACATTCGGATAAGCGTTCTTTGATTTCTTCTTTTTCTGCTTTTAAGGTGTAGTATTCTTCTGCATACTTTCTTGATAACTGTTCATAGCGTTCTGTATCCATATTTCCAAGTGCATTATCTTCATAGAGTTTATTCATCACTCTTTCTATCTGTTCCATTCGATCTGTGATTTGTGGCATACGCTTTTGATTTTTCTTGAATTCTTCGGTCTGTTCTTTATACAGACTCCCTTTTACAAGTTTCTCAAATTCTGCTTTGTTTTCCAAAGAATACTGTGCTATCTTTCGCAAGACTTCTGCGATATTTTCCATAACCTCATCAACATCAATGCGGTGTGGGGAGTTGCATTTGGGGTGCTTTGCTTTCCCTTTGGCATATTCACTGCAATAGGTTACATGCTGTACTCTTCCATTTTTGTGTATGGTGCGAATGTGCATTTTTGTTCCGCAATCTTTACAGTACATCAAGCCTGAAAGTGCGTGAATTTCTCCATCTCCGTTTGGTCTTTTTACAGGTGCATTTTTTAACATACGCTCTACATTTTCAAAGGTAGTTCTATCTATTATTGGCTCATGCACATTTTCTGTTATTTGCCATTTGCTTTTATCTACATAATGGTTTCTCTTATCTCTGTAATGCTTTTCGGTCTTAAAATTGACTACATCACCACAATACTCTTGTCTTTTCAGTATGCGTGTTAGAGTTGCTTTGTTCCAGTTATATCTGTTTTCTTCATTTAGTGGTTTGTTTTTTGCTGTTCCTCTGTTTTGCTGTTTCATATAAAAGGTTGGAGTTAGTATTTCTTTTTCTTTCAGGTAAACAGCTATCTGATTTCTGTTTTTCCCCTCCATAAATAGCCTAAAAATGAGTTTTACAACTTCGGCAGCTTCTTTATCGACGATCCAATAATCTTTGTTCTCAGGGTCTTTTATATAGCCGTATGGGGCTTCTGTTGCGACAGGCTTTCCGTCTGCTCCTTTGGTCTTAATTCCTGTCTTTACTTTCTTGCTGATGTCTCTTGCATACCACTCTGACATGATGTTGATAAAGGGAGCAAATTCCAATGTATTTTGGTCTATGCTATCTATACCGTTGTTGATGGCGATAAAGCGTACATTGTTTCTTCGAAATATCTCCATAGCGTTTCCGACTTGAAGATAATCTCTTCCCCATCTTGTCATATCTTTCATGATGACAATACCGATTTTGCCTTGTTCTACATCGTTTATCATCTGTGTATAGGCTGAACGGTCAAAGAACCTACCGCTTTCGTCATCATCGATATAGTGGCGAATGTTTATCAGCTTTTTATCTCTTGCATACCTTTCTAAAAAGGCTTTTTGATTTACAATACTATTACTCTCGCCACCGTCTCTATCTTCATCACCAACTGAAAGGCGGGAGTATAGTGCTGTAATTTTATTGTGATATTCTATCATGGCATTATCCTCCTTTTCTCGTGTCTATATATCACTCCTGTTCAGTTAATATTATGCAACCCATCGGGCTGATCCATACTCTTTTCCTTGTCTGAACTTTTTTGCATTTTTCCCTTTGGTATAGACAATAAATTTAATTAGAGCTGCCACTCCCACGCCCATTAAAATGTCAGAAGGATGAATACTTGGAATA
>JAGZMY010000033.1 GCA_018363915.1 Anaerococcus vaginalis | reverse complement strand
TGATGAAGAAGAAACAAATGACATCAAAAAAGCTTGGGTAGAAAGAGTAGGATACGAATGCGAAGGTCTAGGACTTCCACACTTCTTGGAAATCATCACTTACGATAGAAATATGGAATCTGAAAAAAATGCTGAATACGCAAAGGTAAGACCACACAAGGTAAATACTGCAATGAAAGAATTCTCTGATCCAAAATATAAGGTAGACGTTCTTAAGGTTGAAACACCAACCAATATGAACTTTGTAGAAGGACTTGGAAAAGAAGAAGCAGTATATACAAGAGAAGAAGCAATCAAATACTTCAAAGATCAATCAGACTCAACTAACTTACCATTTATTTTCTTATCAGGCGGAATTACAGCAGAACTCTTCCAAGAAACACTAAAACTTGCCAAAGAAGCCGAATCACAATTTAATGGAGTTCTTTGTGGTAGAGCAACTTGGAAAGACTCAGTAGAAATATTTGGAAAAGACCAAAATGAAGCAAAAAAATGGTTAGAAACAAGAGGAAAGGAAAATATACAAAATCTAAACGAAGTGTTGAAAGAAACAGCTCACTCTGTTTTTGAGAAAATAGAAAAATAAAAAAATCAGGAGTTAGCCCTCCTGATTTTTTATTGAAATATAAATTAATTGTCAAAACTTTGTAGGTAAAATCATTGCAAAATATGCCTTCCACCTGTATTTTAAAATTATTTTCATAAAATCACCTAAAAGCTCGGAGTCCTTATTGTCATAAAGGGTATCTCTTAAATGAGGGTATAACTTATAGGATGCATAGTTTATATTTGTCTTATTATTTGACAAGTCTTTATATTGGTCTAAAATTTCTTTTCTACAAGATTTGCTTAATTTTAAATTTTTATCATTGTAAATTTTATGAAGTTTTTCCATAAAATATTTTTGTTTTTCTTTTTTTCTCATAAATCTATCTCCAACTTGTATGATACAATAGTTCATTTTATTTGTAAATTCTTAGATGCCGATGACAAATGTTAAACTTAGCCAAATAAAAAAGCAAGAGTTGGCCCTCCTGCTTTTTTGTGATTATCATTATGTTGTCATAACTTTTTGTCAATTACATTATACTAATTAACCAAAAAAAAGCAAGAATTAAAACTCTTGCTTTTTAAAATTATTTTATTTTTTTCTAACACTAATTTTGTGAACTTCTCCTAAAATTAATGGAATAAAGGCAAGGGCTAAAATTATTATCCATTGCCAGGTTATTAATTCTAATTCAAATAAATTTCTTAATGGTCCTACATACATTACAATTAAAAGTAGGGCAAATGATAAGAGATTTGCTTTTATTAATTGTTTGTTTGATCCAATTCCTAATTCTTTTAGGGTATATTTTGTACTTCTTACAGAAAATGCTCTCAAAAGCTCGCTTGTGATTAGGGTTGCAAAAACCATTGTGTGAGCTCCTTCTATATTTCCTGGGAAGATTAATTTTAATCCTATTATATAAGAAATCAAAACTGCAAATGTAATTGCTAGGGATTGAACGATTAGTGAATTTCTCAAATCTCCAGAAATTATTGATTCTTTTGGATCTCTTGGTTCTCTTTGCATTATATCTTTTTCTCCAGGCTCAACGCCAAGGGCAAGGGCTGGGAAAGCATCTGTTATTAGGTTTAACCAAAGTAATTGAATTGGTGTAAGTGGAGAAGGTAGGCCAAATAGAATTGACAAAAATACAATCAAAACTTCTGCTATGTTACATGAAAGTAGAAATGAAACAAATTTTCTAATATTTGCAAAAATTATTCTTCCTTCTTCGACTGCATTTACAATTGTTGCAAAATTATCATCAACCAAAATCATATTTGCTGTATCTTTTGCAACGTCAGTTCCTGTAATTCCCATTGAAATTCCTATATCAGCATTTTTAATTGCTGGAGCATCGTTTACTCCGTCTCCTGTCATGGCAACTATTTCGCCGTTTTCTTGGAGGGCGTTTACAAGTTGCACCTTATTTTGTGGAGATACTCTTGCAAAAACTCTTTTTTCTTTGGCAATTTTTTTAATTTCTTCATCACTCATATTATTTAATTCTTTTCCTTCAATTGCTTGGTCTTTGGAATCTGCAATTCCCAAATCTCTTGCTATTGCGAAGGCTGTTTCTAAATAATCTCCAGTAATCATAACAACATCAATTCCTGATGAGTGACATTCTGCTACTGCCTTTTTTGCTTCTGGTCTTGGTGGATCTATCATTCCAGTAAGTCCAACAAAGACCATATCTTTTTCAATATTTTCGCTTGTTAAATCTTCATTTTTTATTGAATCAAATTCTCTAAAGGCGTAAGCCATTACACGAAGGGCTTGTTTGGCAAGATTTTTATTTTCATCCATTGCCTTTTGCTTTAAATCCTCAGTGAAATCTACAATTTCTCCATTTAATAAAATTTTTGAAGAATTTGAAATTATTATATCCGGAGCGCCTTTTGTCATTGCCTTATAATTTTCTTCGACGTTGTGGAAGGTTGTCATCATTTTTCTGTCAGAATCAAAAGGAATTTCTTCGATTCTTGGATGTTTTTTTTCTAAATCTTCTTGAACAATTCCCCATTTTTCAGAAAATGTAAGCATAGCGCCTTCTGTTGGATCTCCAATGATTTTATATTGGTCATTTTCCAAAACCAAATCAGCATCGTTACATAAAGTTGAAATTTTCATTAGAAGTTTTATATTTTCTTCATCTTCTATTTTTTTATCGTCAAGTTTTATGTGGCCTTTTGGCTCGTATCCACTTCCTTCAACTTCATATTCTTTTTCATTTGTCCAAATTTTTGTAATAGTCATCTCATTTTGAGTTAATGTTCCAGTTTTATCTGAACAAATTGCTGTTGTTGCTCCAAGAGTTTCTACAGAAACCAAGGATTTTACAATGGCTTTTCTATCAGCCATTCTGTTCATTCCGATTGATAAAACTATTGTTACAACTGCTGTAAGTCCTTCAGGAATTGCTGCAACTGCAAGAGAAACTGCAACCATTAAATTGTCTAAAAGCGAATCGCCAGTTCTAAAATATCCAACAACAAATACAATTATACAAACAACAACTACAAGAATTGCCAAAAGTTTTGACAATTTATTTAATTGTTTTTGTAATGGCGTATCCTTATCTTCAACTTGATGAAGGCTTGATGCGATTTTTCCCATTTCTGTGTCAGAACCAGTTTGAGTAACAATTCCTCTTGCGTGTCCATAAGTTACAATTGTTGATGAGAAAGCAAAATTTTCCCTATCTCCAATTCCTACTTCGCTGTCATAAACAGCCTCAGAATTTTTTTCTGTTGCAACAGATTCTCCTGTAAGAGAAGATTCATCGATTTTTAAATTTGATGATTCCAATAAACGCATATCAGCTGGAACAATATCGCCAGTTTCAATTACAACTACATCGCCTACAACCAATTCTTCTGCTTTTACTTTTATTTTTTTGCCATCACGAATTACGCTTGCTTCGGGCGATGACATTTTTTGCAAGGCCTCAACAGAATCTTCAGCTTTTCCTTCTTGAATAATTGACATAATTGCATTGATAACAACGATAGCAATAATTATAAAACATTCAACTTTATCGCCTGTAAAAGCTGATACGATTGATGCAACTATCAACAAAATAACCATAGGATCAATAATTTGTTCGGCGATTTTTTTGCCAAGAGATTTTTTCTTCTTGGATTCAATTTTATTTGGGCCGTTTTCTTCAAGACGTTTTGCTGCAAGTTCGCTTGACAAGCCTCTTGCGCTATCTGAGTCAAGTTTTTTTACAATTTCATTTTTTTGACCTAAATAGTCCATTCCTACCTCCTTAAATTTTTTTATTTTAATTTTTTCTTTACAAAAAGAAAAGACTTCTGGCACATAGCCAAAAGTCTTGCTACCAAGTGGTTTATTCAACCGGGTTAAACCGTAATGACGATTGAATAATTAAGCTACTCCCTCTTGCTGATATAATTATATGTTAAATATTCTAAAAATCAATTTTAATTTGAAGCGTTAGCTGCAGCATCATCTCTATTTTTCATTTCATTTATACAAAGACAAAGGGCAATCAAAACTAAAGTAAAATTTTCGTCATAAACCGTAAGCTCATATTGGTCGCTAAAAGCAAAAAATTTCTTGTTCATATCAGCAATCAAATTATTTTGGTAATAAACTTCAAAATCATGGTCCATAAAAGAGCCCTTTAAATTTAATTCTTTTCCATCATAAAAAGCATCGACTTTCCTTTTTAAAAAAGATAATTTTTGATTTATTTCCATACGACTTCCATCACAAAAATCAACATAATAAGTTTGAAGAAAAGAAAGAATTTTTTTGGAAATATTAAATAAAATATTTCCATCCATATCTTTTAATTTCGCCTCATAACCTACGAATTTAAAATCTTGATCAAAAAAGAAAACTTCCTTTCCATTTTCATCTAAAATCGGATACTTATCTGTAATTTTAAAAAATTTTTCCTTAAAATAATATTTTTTCATAAAAAACTCCAATCTGCTTTTTTAATTTATACCCTCAAAAATATAATAAAACAAAAAAATAAATTATTTGTAAAGTCTTTTGTATTTGTGTTGACATTTATAATCTAGGGTATAAAATTAGATGAGATATGCCTTTGAAAAAAGGATCAGAGCGTAGACAAACCCTCAAGCACGAATATCTGACTCCAAAAATTGTTGATTTCTAAATTTCAAAATTCTAAAATCGCAAACTCGCTAACGCTCAAACAG
>JAGZMY010000032.1 GCA_018363915.1 Anaerococcus vaginalis | reverse complement strand
TGATGAAGAAGAAACAAATGACATCAAAAAAGCTTGGGTAGAAAGAGTAGGATACGAATGCGAAGGTCTAGGACTTCCACACTTCTTGGAAATCATCACCTATGATAGAAATATGGAATCTGAAAAAGATGCCCGATACGCAAAGATAAGACCACACAAGGTAAACAATGCAATGAAAGAATTCTCTGATCCAAAATATAAGGTAGACGTTCTTAAGGTTGAAACACCAACTAATATGAACTTTGTAGAAGGGCTTGGAAAAGAAGAAGCAGTATATACAAGAGAAGAAGCAATCAAATACTTCAAAGATCAATCAGACTCAACTAACTTACCGTTTATTTTCCTATCAGGTGGAATTACTGCAGAACTCTTCCAAGAAACACTAAAACTTGCCAAAGAAGCAGACTCACAATTCAACGGAGTTCTCTGCGGTAGAGCAACTTGGAAAGACTCAGTAGAAATATTTGGAAAAGATCAAGAAGAAGCTAAAAAATGGCTAGAAACAAGAGGAAAAGAAAACATTCAAACCCTAAATGAAGTATTAAAAGAAACAGCTCACTCTGTTTTTGAGAAAATAGAAGAATAAAAATATAAAATAAAAAGTATCGCTATGACTTAATGCAAAGCGATACTTTTTATTGTGCTAGAAATAAATTTTATTTGGTTTTATTGAATTTATTCGAGTAAGAGTCTAATAAGATTCTGCTAATGACATTCAATGGAAGTCTGGATCTAATTTCATAATCAGTAAAATAGGTTGAGTCGGACTTGTAGCCTTCAAGAATTATATCGCAGTAATTAGCTAGGATTGAATCAGATCGGGTAGTTATCATAATAGATGGAACCTCATCGTGGTTTGTGATTTTAGCAGCATCGACCAGTTCTTTTGTTTCTCCTATTAATGAAATATAGACTACACAATCATTTTTAGTAGCTCTATGAGATATTTTCCTTATAATATTAGGGTCTGTGTAGAGTTCACATCTTTTGTTTAGAATATTAAATTTAATTTGCATTTCATATCCAATTTGCTCAGACAATCCTCGAGAAAAAATATAAATGCAGTTCGACTCGTAGAGATAATTTAGAGCGTCATCTATTAATTGGTAATCAATCTATTGATTGTGTTATTTACCTCTTGTTGGTTTTTTAATATTATTTTTTTAATATCATCGCCATCTTTCAACATCTTGTAGTAATGATTATCTTTTTTTTGCTCCATTAGCTTCAACTTATATTCAGAAAATCCATTAAAGCCTAATTTTTTAACGGTTCTAAAAATTGTTGTCGTTGAAACATTAGCTTTCTCACTCAATTTGGTTATAGATAAATTACTTAAGTCATCTATATTATTTTCCATAAAGTCAAGAAAATATCTTTCGGTAGGAGTTAATCTTTTCATAAAATCTCATTTCTTAATGTAAATATTTACAATTATCAATGAAATTATATCATAATTTAGAAAACATTTCCATTAAAAGGTCTGATAATATAGATTTAACAGGAGGTGATAATATGATATATACGCATACTTCTAACCTAGCAATAGATTTATTTATAGAAACAGATGAACTTAAGCCAAATTTTGTAAATAGAACAAATTATTTTGAATGTTTAGCAAATGGAAAAGGTGTTAATGTTTCTTTGGTATTAAAAATGTTAGGTGTAGATAGTGTTGTTACAGGATTTAAGGCGGGTTTTACTGGATCTTATATAGAAAAATATTTGATTGATTCTGGATTTAAAACATTTATGCCTGAAGTAGATGGGGTTAATAGAATAAATGTTTTTACTAAAGTGATAAACGAAGGAAACGAGTACAAACAGGTTAATCCAGGACCTGAAATATCTGTAAATGCAAGAAATGGACTTTTAGATTATTTTGAAAATAATTTAAAAAGGGATGATATTGTTTGCCTAAATGGTAGTTTTTCAGAAGGAATAGACAAAGCTTACATTGAAAAAATATGTGAAATATCTGAAAAATCAGGAGCGAAATTAGTATTAGATAATTCATCGAAATTCATTCCTGAATTAGGAAAATTCAAACCTTATCTAGTGAAACCTAATGAAACAGAATTATGTGATTGGTTCGGTGAAGAAGTAAGGGACAAAAATCAGTTTATTAAACTTTCTCTAGAATTAATAAATAAAGGATTTAAAAATATTTTATTATCTTTAGGTGAAGATGGGGCTATGTTAATTAATAAAGAAGGGATAATATTAGTAAATGCACCATCTGGAACTGTGGTAAATACTGCGATGTCGGGTGATACACTATTAGCAACATTTTTAGCTGAAAAAATTAATGGAAAATCTGATGAATTCGCTCTTACTAAGTCTGTGGCGGCTGGAAGTTCTACAGCATTTACCGAGGGATTGACTGATTTTAGAGATGTAGGAGAACTTATGAAAGAAATTAGAATTAACTATAGGGGGTAATTATGAAATATAAGATAGTAGCAGCAACAGGTTGTCCTACGGGTGTTGCTCATACATTTATGGCTCAAGAAAAACTTGAACAAGCTGCTAAAGCTAAAGGTGTTACAATAAAGGTTGAAACTCACGGACAAATAGGAGTTGAAAATGAACTTACACCAGAAGAAATAGAACAAGCAGATGCAGTCATAATTGCAGCTGACAAGGACGTTAATGATGAAAGGTTTGTTGGTAAGAAAATTATTGATGTACCAGTAATACAGGGTATAAAAAATGCAGATCAATTAATTCAAGATGCTCTAGATGGAAAAGGAATAGTTAAGTATCCTGTTGATGATGAAGATAAAACTGTTAAAAACAACGAAAATACAAATCAAGTAAAAGACCTAAATATTGGATCGAAACTATACAGGCATTTGATGAATGGTGTATCACATATGTTGCCATTTGTAGTTAGTGGTGGTGTATTAATTGCCATATCTTTTTTATGGGGAATATATTCAGCAGATCCAAATAGTGAGCAATATAACTTAATAGCTGCTAAACTAAATGAGATTGGTGGAGTATCTATGGGGTTAATGACACCTGTGTTTGCAGCCTTCATTGCACAAAGCATTGGTAAAAGACCTGCTTTAGCTCCTGGATTTGTAGCTGGAATGATTTCACACGCAGGTGGTGCAGGATTTTTAGGAGGTTTAATAGGTGGTTTTATTGCAGGATATGTAATAAAATTGTTAGAAAAAGCATTTAAAAAACTTCCAAAATCATTAGATGGATTGAAAGCAATATTCATTCTTCCTGTTCTAAGTGTATTGATAGTAGGATTAATAATGGTAGTATTGGTTTCGCCTATGAATGCAATAAATGAAACAATGATGAATTTCTTAGCATCTTTTGAAGATTCAAACCCTGTTTTATTAGGTTTAATAGTAGGTATGATGTGTGCATTCGACTTTGGTGGACCAGTTAATAAAGCGGCATATGTAACAGGAACTGTATTACTTGGTCAAGGAAATTACTCATTTATGGCAGGAGTATCTGCAGCTTGTATTGCTCCACCTCTAGTAACAACAGTAGCTGTATTATTATTTAAAGATAAGTTCACACAAGATGAAAGAAATGCGGGTCTTGTAAATGCAATCTTAGGATCAACTCACATCACTGAAGGAGCTATACCATTTGCTGCAAAAGATCCACTTAAAGCCATACCTTCATTTATGTTAGGGTCATCAATTGCAGCTATATTAACATATTTATTTAAAGTACAGGTACCAGCTCCACATGGAGGATTCTTAGTTTTACCAGTAGTAACACATCCTATTCAATGGGTAATTGCTATATTAATAGGGTCAATTATAGGTGGAATTGCCTTAGGCTTAACAAGGAAAAATTAGTCAGTAAGGAGTAATATATAATGAATTTAATTTGTGAAAATGGGATATATTTAAATGAAAATTTAAAAACAAAGGCTGAAGCACTTAAAAAACTTTCGGAAATTGCAGTAAAGGAAGGCATTGCACAAGATTCAAAGATTTTATACGATGCTTTTATAGAAAGGGAAAAAACTTCATCTACTGGTATGATGGATGGTTTTTCGATTCCTCATGCTAAGAGTGATACAATAAACAAAGCTCAAATATTAGTGATAAGAAATAATAATGGCTTATCTGATTGGGAAACTTTAGATGATTCCGAGGTAAAATTAGTAATTGCAATTCTCGTGCCAAATGAAAATGTAAATGAAACCCATTTGAAAGTTTTATCAAATGTTTCAAGAAAATTAATGTCTGATGAAAATGTAAAATTACTGAAAAATACAGATTCAAAAGAAGATATAATAAGGATACTTTCTTAAAATATCAAATGAATAGATTGATATAGAATATAGGAGATGATAATTTAACCAATGAAAATTTCACAAAAAAAATTAGAAAATCTTAAAAAATTAGTAAATGAAGACGGAGCCATAGCAGCTCTTGCGATAGACCAAAGAGGATCAATGGAAAAAATGATGGAATCAGCTAATCCTGATTTTAACAATGTCGAAGGAATCGGAGCCTACAAAGAATTGGTTTCAAAAGAGCTAACACCATTTGCCTCATCAATTCTACTAGATCCAATATACGGAAAAGAAGGAATTGCTTTTAAAGCAAGTGGTACTGGACTAATATTAAGCTATGAGCAAACAGGATATGATGAATACGATGAAGGAAGACTTCCAAGACTTATTAACTTCATGAGCGTACTTAGGGCAAAGGAAATGAGAGCTAATGCTATTAAGACTCTTCTCTACTATGATTGCGATGATGAAGAAGAAACAAATGACATCAAAAAAGCTTGGGTAGAAAGAGTAGGATACGAAT
>JAGZMY010000031.1 GCA_018363915.1 Anaerococcus vaginalis | reverse complement strand
AAGCTACCATTTCAAAAGTTTTTCCTGCTCCTACTACATGGGCAAGTAGTGTATTTCCACCATAAAGAGTCCTTGCTATGGCGTTTTTCTGATGTTCTCGAAGTCTGATTTCAGTATTCATTCCATCAAAAGTTAAGTTAGAACCATCAAATTCTCTATTTCTAATTGAATTGAATTTTTCATTATAAATCTTTTCTAACCTATATCTTCTATCAGGATCTTCAAATATCCAATTCTTAAATTCTTCTTTGATCAATTCTTGCTTTTGACTTGCAAGCATAGTTTCTTTTTTATTTAATACAGAAGTCTTCGAACCATCATCGTTTATTACTTGGTCAAATACCTTCGTATCTTTTAGATTAAGAGCATTTTCAATTAGCTTATAGGCATTCACCCTACTTGTACCATAAGTCATGTTAGCAAGGTCATTAGTTGAGTCAACACTTTTACCTTCAATATTCCATGCACTTGTATGTGGTGAGAACCTAACATTTATATTCCACCTATCATAGCCAGGTGTTTTTAAAAGATTAAAAGTAAAGTCTTCTATATCTTTTTGAGGTATCCAAGTTGCTCCTAACCTTACATTTATATCAGAAGCAGTGAGTTCTTCAGGCATAACTTCTTGTAATTTTTCTCTTTGATATTTGAGTTTGCCTAACTCGTTTAATAATGTGTCTTTCTTTTCAGAAGGTGCTAAATCTATTACATTTTCAATTTCTCCGATATATGAATTGAGGTAACCAATTTTTTCTCTAATATTGCCACTTAGATACTCATCAGCCGATACATATGAAAAATGAAATGGATCGTCATTGTCAAAGTTCTCAAAGGGCATTCTGTTATTTATTAGGTCTGTATCCTTAATATCTAAAAATATCTCACCCTCAAGCTCACCAATTAAGGTGTTCCTATCTTTACTTGTGATAGATTCCATATATTCAAAGTCTACATATCCTTTTTGTGAAACAGATAAGACTAAGGCTTCAAGGGAAGTGTCTACATGGTCTACTACTTTTGCCTTTGTTATCGTTCTTTTTGAGAATATATCACTCTTAGCTTTAAAATTATCCTCATCATCAAGTATTTCTATTGATGAAACCAAAGGAAAGTTTGAGTCTTCCTTTAAGGCTCTAGTGTTTGATAAGGAGTTAATAAAGCCATGTTTCTTTGAAAAGTTATCATAGACTTCATTTAACTTTGCTTGTGATTCTTTTATTTCCGCATCTGAATAATCGTCCTTTTGTTTTTCTATTACATCTTTCAAAGCATTCATTACATCAAGATAATCTTTTATCTTTTCTTTATTTTTATCTGATATATTCTGCTTAATTAATACTGAGTTTTCTCTTAGGTAGACTTCTTCGTCAATAATAGTGTAAGAAAAGTTTTTAACATCATCTGTTGCTGGAAGACTTAATTCTTCATCTTCCAATAGCTCGACCTCTTCATATTTTGAGTTTGAAGATATTTCCTTACTTGCAAGATCCATTAAACCTTTTAGATTTTCGTCTTCTCTTTCATCACAAGTGATAGTATTTCCAAATCTACCAGATACTTCTTTCATATCCCCTAATACCATTTGAGAATTATCTACAAAATATTTGTTGTAAGTCAAACCCTTATTATCAGTTGCTAGATGAATCCAATCATCATCTCTTTCTATAACTGAATCTCTCTTTTTTAAGAAAATAATATCTGAAGTAACTTCTGTACCAGCAAGTCCTTTAAATGTTGTATTAGGTAGCCTCATAGCTCCTAAAAACTCACATCTTGCATTAATATATTTTCTAACAGATTCATCTTTTTTATCCATAGTTCCAGATGAAGTTATGAAGGCAATAATTCCTCCATTCCTAACCTTATCTATTGACTTTGCAAAAAAATAATCGTGAATCAGAAAATTATTTCTGTTATATTCACGATCGTTAACTTTAAAATCTCCAAAGGGAACATTTCCTATTACCAAGTCAAAAAAGTTATTTGAGAAGTTTGTTTCTTCAAAGCCTTTAATTTGAATATTGGCTTCAGGATAAAGCTCTCTTGCTATTCTTCCGCTTAGACTATCTTTTTCTACTCCATAGATTTTAGACGCTTTCATTTCATTTGGAATATTACCAATAAAATTACCGACCCCTGCAGATGGCTCAAGGATATTCCCAATCTTAAAACCCATATCTGTTAAAGTCTTATATATTCCGTCCATTACCTCTCTAGGTGTATAAAACGATGTTAAAGTAGACTCTTTAGCATTCAAATACTCTTCATTTGTTAGATTTTCTTTTAAAATATTTCTTGCTTCTAGCCATTGTCCTCCTTTTTCTTCATCGAAGACATCGGAAAGACCTCCCCAACCCAGATAATCAGCCAGATATGCTTGTTCATACTCTCTTGGACTCCTATTTTCATTTTCAAGTCTTTTTAGCATTTTAATAGCTTTGATATTTTTATCTAGTCTTTCTGATGGTGTAAGGTATTCTGAGTAGATATGATTTTTCAAGTCATAATTTCTAGCAAAACTTAGCCTTTCCTTATTAGGTTCATAGCCTAGATTCTTTAAATCTTCTTTACCCCTCAATAAGTTTTCGGCTGCTTCTCTTGGAACATTGTATCTATCCATCATTTGGTCAATTTCAAGATTGTGGTTATCTATAAAGCTTTCTTGCTCTACTTGTCTTTCAATTTGTTTTTCATGCTCAAATAATTTGTATATCTCATAATTTCCACTATCTAAAAGGTCATCAATCTTTCTACTTTCTTCAAATGTTTCACCCTTATATAAAGGATATTCTTCCCCATTAACTTCTACCTTAGTTCCTGTTTCAATCAAGTTAATTCCACGAAAAGCATTCTCATCTTCTAAAATAAATTCTTTTCCAACTTTTACTGCTAGTTTTTCTGATGTTTGACTTAAATTTTCAAAGATTTCTTCAAGGTATGAATCATTTCTATATGGAATTACTTCCGAACCCCTAATCATACCTCCCATATACTCCATATTATCTCTGATGGTTACAGTTTTAAGTTCTCCACTTAGTTCATCAAAATCTGTAATGGTAAAGTCCTTATCTTTATATCTAACCTGATCGCCTATCTTAAATTTAGGTTCTATCTTTTCCTTAATTTCTTCTTGTGAAGCTTTTTCCTCACTTAGTGCAACTTGTTCTTCTAAATATGAAAATTCACGCTCATTTACTTCTTCACCATCACCAAGGTCAATCCTATAGTGTTCGACAACTTCTCCTTCAACATAGTGGTCAAAATAGAATTTGAAATATCCGATATAATCATCTGTCATTTCTCCAAATTCATTTTCTCCAAGAGTTTGATTATGGTCTTTAACATCTATATCTTTTTGTCTTAGGACATTGATTAATTCTTTGGTTACTATCTGCCCACTATAATCGGGAACTAATTCGTGGTTTTCATTAAATTCTACAATCCAATAATCTTTTCTATTTTCAGTGTTTTTGTCATCAAAAAAAGAAGCTTCATCAGCTTCCTTTTCTTGGCTTATTTCATTTTCTAAGCTTCCACGTATTCCTTGATTGCCATTCTCTTCACTGTTGCCATCAAGTTGTTCATCTGTCCTTGGTATTCTTCTGGATTCTCTCTCATCATCTTCTCTGTCAATCCTTGTGCTTTCATCATCTTGACTTTCTCTCTCTTGATAAAGTCCACTGCCTGATTCTGAATTTCCTTCAGATGGTTCAAAAGTGTTTTCTCCTCGTACATCTCCTGAAGTTTCTTCCAATCCTCCATGTCCTCGCTCCCTACTAGGTAAGACAGTCTTAGAACTGCGTAAGTCGGATTCGGAAATCTCTCCATAAATTCCAGATCCTTCTCCATCATGTCCAAGGTCTTCTCTTCGATCTTCATTGCTATTTCCTCTGTCGCTTCCATCTGTGAAAACTCGTCCATCTCTACTTCTTGACCTATCATCTCGTCTATATAAATCATCTTGACCTCCTTTATCTTCATTTATATTTTCTATATCTCTATTATAGTCGGCAACGGCCCTTTCTGTCAGCAGCCTAGCTCGATCCATTTCCTTAGATTTTTCTATTGTTTTATCTATAATATCTTCACTAACCCTTGATATTACAAGACCTATCTGTTCTAAAGAAATTGTATTAATCCTCGAAAAATTATTTTTTAAATTTTCTATATCCATAGGATAGACTGTATTAAACCTATTAGCTACAGCATAGGATATTGAGTCTCTCATAAACTTTTCAAAACTAAGTCTATCCTCTATATCTATTCTCAAATCAGCAAGAACCAAGTTAATATATTCCTCTCCATAAATTCGGCTCAAAGAAAATATGTTTTCATTAAGTGAATCACTAGCTTCAAATGAAGAAGCATTTATTATTTCTTTTAAAGCCTCGTTATGGTTTTCGTGGTCAAACTGCCATAAGCTAACCTCATTAATATTCCTATCCATTGATGTGGTCTGACTAATATCAAAAATGTATGAAATTCTTTGATTTACATCACTTCCAACTAAAATTGGAATACCCTTTTGACCTCTCATAACAACTCGACCAAAATATTTTTTCCACATATCAAAAGTCGCACAAGCTCTAGCTTCAGGTTCTTTGTTGTATATACTTAGTTGGCTAGAAAAATCATATTTCTGATTATTGCCTATAACTTTTAAAAGTTTTAAATATTCTTTTTCATCTTCTAGCACTTCATACTTTATTGCTTCTTGTATATTCTTAAAATCATTTACTTGCATTTCCTACCTCCATTCTATAAATTTCTTTTATAATAGCCATTAAAATATCAACCACAATAGAATTGCCGGCCTGCTTATATAGTTTACTTGAGGTACAGTTTTTTCTTCTTGGATGCACTTCCTCTAATTTGTCTATATCACTGTCATCAAAGCCCATGAGTCTTAAACATTCTCTTTCTGTTAAATACCTATATTTACCATTTCCAATATCTATTATTCCAGAATTAGGTACTCTCATCTGTTTTGTAGAAATAGTATAAGAAAAATCTTTAATCACTTTTAGTCGCCCTCTAAA
>JAGZMY010000010.1 GCA_018363915.1 Anaerococcus vaginalis | reverse complement strand
TGAAAAGTGCTACTGCTGATGCTGCAAGTGTTGCTACAACGCCTGTAAGTCCTGCTACACCTGTTTGAACGTTGTTAGCTTTGTTGTTTACAACTTTTGCTTGTTGTGTTTTTTTCTTATCTTCTGTTTTTTTCTTGTCTTCTGGTTTTTTGCTATCTTCAGGTTTAACCTCTGGTTTTTTATTGTCTTCTGGTTTTACTTCTGGTTTTTTATCGTCTTCAGGTTTAACCTCTGGTTTTTTATCGTCTTCAGGTTTAACCTCTGGTTTTTTATCGTCTTCTTTTTCTTTGTAGAATAGTCTGAAGTAATATCTTCCATCTGCTCCTTGATTTACTTCATAGGCATTATTTATTGGATCATTTTCTAGAGCTTCTTTTGCTGCTGCTTCTGCTTCTTCTCTTGTTTCATATCCAATTTCAAGTCCTTCTTCAACTGGAGATAATTGGTAATAATATTTTCCATCTGCTCCTTGTGTTATTGTGTAGGATTTATTTACTGGATCATTTTCTAATGCTTTTTCAGCTGCTATTCTAGCTTCTCTTTCTGTATCAAATCCATTTTTTGTTTCTTCTGGTTTTTCACCTGGTTTTTCTGGATCTTCTTTACCTGGTTTTCCTGCGTGAGCTTTCAAGATTTCATTTTTCAATGCTTCTACACCTTCGATTGTTTTTGCTTTGTTGATTTGATCGAAGTAAATTTGTCCTGTAATTCCAGCTGCTTTTAATTCTTCGATTGCGTCTTTTTTAGCATTGTTTAGAAGCCATTCGTCAATTGTTACTTTTGGTTTCTTATCGTCTTCTGGTTTTTTTTCTGGATCTTTTTCGCCAGGTTTATTACCTTTTTCTTTTTCTTCTTGTAATTTTAGCCATTCATCAATTGTCAATTTTTTTGTTTTTGCGTTTTCTTTTTCATTCCAATCGTCAATTGTTGTTAGGTTTTCTTTTGCCCATTCAATTCCAGCTTCTTTTGCTTGTTCTACATCATAAACTGTTGTAGCTTCATTAACTCTTTTAACATACTCATTTTTCTCGTTACCAAGTCCTGCTGCTTTAAGCTCAGCTAATGCTTTTGCTTTTGCGTCTGCTAATGGTTTTTTTGCTGCTTCTTCTGCTGCTTTTTTATCTGCTTCTTCTTTATTGTATTGATCTATTGTTTTTAGACTTTTATTATTTCTTAAATTTTCTTTTACTTTTTCAATATCATATAGGCTTGTAGCGTTGTTTATATCTTGATCATATAAGCCTAATTGATAACCTTCTTTTTTAAGTTCTGCTTTTGCTGCTAATTTTTCTTTTCCTAATGGTGTTTTTGCTAGTTCTTCGTCTTTTTTCTTCTTTTCAGCTAATATTTCGTTTGTTTTTTGCTCAATGTTATAAACATTATTTGGATAAGCAAGAACGTCTTTTTGATTTTCAAATGGTACGCCAGCATCATCCAATTGTTTTTTAGCTTTTGCTTGTGCTTCACTGATTTTTTGTGCATCTGTTTTTCCAGGTGCGTCATTTGTTTTATCAGTCATAGTTGTTGTATTTGGTGTAGCTGTTTCTTCAGCTTTTGTTAAGTTAGGTGCAAGAACACCAACTGATAGTGCTAGGGCTACAACTGAACCCATTACAAGTTTTTTATTATTTTTCATAATTCACTCCTTAATATTATTTGTATGTCACCATTATATATATATATATATATATAAAGTCAAGTAAAAATATTTAAAACATAAGAATTTTATTAAGAAATAAAATAATTAGATATTTTGAATTTAAAAATTTTAATTTTTTTAAAAATTTGCAAAAAAAATAAGCAAATACTTTTCTAATTCCTAAGATTGATTTTTAAATTTTACTTTAATAAAATACAAATTAAACTTTAATAAATCTCTACATATAGATACTTATTTACTCAATTCATATTTTCCTTTATAAAAATATCTCAAAAGCGCAAAAAAATTGTAAATTAAAAAGCATTTTAGTGCAAATCAAAACAAACGCATAAACAAAATTAATTATATTTGTTCATGCGTTTGTTCAATACAGGTAGGTTTTATTTGTCGAAAGTTTAAAAATAACTCAAGACTATTTTTATGCAATAGATTGTAAAAACAAATCTTTTTTATTGTCATTGTCTATTATTACAATCTTTTTTTCTAATTTTAACTTATTTAATTTTTCTAGGATTTTATCTCTTTCGTTTTTATCAAAATTTAATAGCCAAGAGATATAATCTTTATTTAATTTTTCGGTCCTATCTAGGCTTGGATCGTCTTCATTATTTTTTTCTGTTAGTGATCTTTTTACTGATCTTTTTAAATTTGTTACTGGTGGAAAATCTAAAAAAATAATCGTATCACTAGCTTTTAATCTTAAATCCAAAGTGTCTGGATAATAGCCATCAAAAATAAATGATTCTTTGTTTTCTATTATATTTTTTTGAATTTTTAAAAATTCCTCATCGCTAATGTGGTCTTTATCGTTTATCCACCATATTTTATTTAAGTAAAAAACTTCTATATTAAGCTTTTCTCCTAGCTGTTTGGCAAGAGTTGATTTTCCAGAACCTCCTGATCCAATTATAGTTATTTTTTCCATAATTCCTCCATACCGATTGACTATACTTAAAAAATATTTCTTTGCAACAAGCTACAAAGCAATATCTATGTCGTATTTTGTTTGGTCTGGATAATAGTCTATTAATTTAAAATCATCTATTGTAAAGTCTTTAAATTCTTTTATGTCTGGATTTATTTCAAGCCTTGGTTTGCTTTTTTCGTCAACTTTTATTTCTAATATTTTTTTAACGCTTGGTATGTGTTTTTTGTAGATGTGATAATTTTGAATAAAGTGAACAAAATCTCCTGCTTTATATCCTGTGACTTGGGCAACCATTCTTAATAAAACATAATATTGGAAAGCATTTATTCCTCCTGGTGCTGCGGCCGCCAAAAAATCTCCGCTTCTTTGTACCAAAGTAAGGTTTAAATATTCTCCGCTTACTGTCCACATTGTCAAAAATGCACATGGTATCAAAGTCATATCTGCCATATCATCTACATCAATCAAATTCATAATTAATCTTCTGTTTAGAGGATTATTTTTTATTTGGTCAATTAAACGTTCGATTTGATTTGTCATTTGCCCTGTTTCTGGCGATTTGAATTTTTTATTTATTTGATAGCCATAGGCTGTTCCTAGATTACCATCTTCGTTTTTCCATGAATCCCAATAATTTACTTTGTATTTTTCTTTTAATAAATTTACATCGTTTGACCTATCTTGATAAATCCACAAAATTTCTTTTATGGCTGATTTCCAAGCAATTTTTCTTAAACTTATTAGAGGCAATTCTCCTTTCTCATATCTTACGACTTGTTGGGGCAAATATTTTGTGTAAGCACTTTCTCCATCATCCCAAACAGGTCTTACCTCTTTGTTTAATTCTTCTTCGTCATAGCCTTTTTCTAAAATTTCATTTGCGATTTTTATATATTTTTCATTTACATCCATATTTATATTATAGCAAACCCTCTTGACATTTGATAGCAATTTAAATTTTTTTAAAATGTTTACAAAAAAAGACTGGCTAAACCAGTCTTAAAAATTTTAAAATTTATTTTTTCTTTGTTATTAAATTATAAATATAAATTAAAATTACAGAACCTAGGATTCCTGAAATTAAACTTCCTACAAATCCTGATACGCTTATGTTTACCATTCCAAGTATCCAAGAACCGATTGCTCCTCCGATAATTCCTACTACTATATTTGCTATAGCTCCCATTTGAGCATCTGTTTTCATTATCATACTTGCAATCCATCCGCACAATGCGCCTATTATAATTGAACTAATCATATTTCTCTCCTTAATATATTTTTTAATTTTTGTAATTATCTTACATATTATATATACCCAGCTTATTTAAAATCTATCATTTTTTTAAATTTTTCACATAATATAAACTAATTAATAGGATATATTAATTTTAACAATTTTAATAAGGTATAATAAAACAGAGGTGAAACAGATGAATGATATAAATATTTTAATTATTGAAGATGAACAAGGTATTTCAAAAATTATTAAATCTTATCTTGAAAAAGAAGGCTACAATGTCTTTCAAGCTTTTGATGGCAAGGAAGGTTTAGATTTTTTTGAAAATGAACAAATTGATTTGATCTTGCTTGATTTGATGATTCCAAAAATTTCTGGCGAAGATCTTATTAAAGAGATTAGAAACAAGTCTAATGTTCCTATTATCATGGTTACTGCCAAGGTAAGTGAGGAAAATATTATAAATGGTTTAAAACTCGGTGCTGATGATTACGTTACTAAACCATTTTCTCCAAAGGAACTTATGCAAAGAATCAAAACTGTTCTTAGAAGAATTGAAAAATATAATATTCCAAGAGCTGACATTATAAAAACAATTGATGGCAGACTTGAAATGGATCTTGAATATAATAGATTTTTCAAAGATGGAGAAGAAATTTTCCTTACAAAAAATGAATTTCAAATAATTAAAACTCTATTTTCAAATCCTAATAAGATTTTTACTAGAGAAGAAATTATAGAAATCACTTTTGGTTTTGACTATGACGCCTACGACAGAGCTATTGATACTCACATTAAAAATATCAGACAAAAAATTGAGGATAATCCAAAAAAACCCGACTATATAAAAACAATTTATGGTATGGGTTATAAATCTGGTGGTGTCGATGACGTCTCTTCGAAATAAAATTATTAGAAACTTTGTTGGAGGAATTTTTGCCTGCATCTTAGTTTTTTCTATTGCAATTTCTTATTTATTAAGTATCTATACAAAAAATTTCCTTGCAACCACTGAGGATAATATGCCTTTGAATATTAAAAAGCAATTTGAAAGTCTTTTGACTGATAATGATGCTTATACTATGAAAGAAAGGCTTGGCAAATATTCTAAGGCTTTAAATATTGATATTGAAATTTTAAATAAAAACAACGAGCCAGTTATGAGTTTTAAGGGAAGAAATGATGATGAAAATCCTCTTACCACTACAAAAAGTTACGATATTATAAATCCTAATCTCAATGATTATAGGGGCCAATTAATTATAACTTATGACACTGGTGAAATGGCAGCAAATGAACTTTTAAATAATTTTAGAAATTCAATCATAATTGCAATTGTCATCTCTCTTACTATTGGGATAATTATTGCCTTAGTGCTTTCTACAAATATAACCAATCCTATAAAGCAAATTTCTGATGCAACTTTAAAAATTAAAGATGGCGATTATGATATTAATTTAAAGGAAAGCAAAATTATTGAGCTTGAAAATTTACAAAATAATATAAGATATCTTTCAAGGAATTTAAAAAATCAAAAATATGTAAGAAAGCAATACGCCCAAGATATTTCTCATGAACTTAGAACTCCAATTACAAATCTACAACTTTATATAGAAGCGATAAAAGATGGAGTTATTGATGTTGATGAGCAAACTCTTTCGTCTTTGTTAGAGGAAACTCAAAGACTTGAAGGGCTTGTTGTAAATTTAAATAAATCTTTCAATGATAATTCTGAATATTTAAAAATAAATAAAAAAGAATTCGACTTATCTCAACACATCAAACTTATTCTTGATACAATAAAACCAAGACTTACAAAACTTGATATTTCTTTGATTGAAGAAATAAAAGATGGAGTTATGATTTATTCTGATAAGGATAAGATAAGCCAAATAATTCAAAATTTAATTTCAAATGCTATAAAAGCTATAAAAGAAGATGGCCTAATCAGAGTAAGCCTTTATGAAGATAAAAATAATATTTACATTGACATAAAGGATAATGGTGTTGGAATATCTGATGAGAAAAAAGAAGTTATTTTTGAGAGATTTTATAGAATTGATGATGCAAGAAACACAAAAACAAACGGACATGGTCTAGGTCTTTCTATTACAAAAAACTTCGTTGAAAGCCTTGGGGGAAAAATAAAATTAAAATCAAAACTAGGAAAAGGCTCAACTTTTTCAGTTATTTTCCCTAAATAATTTTATATATTACAAAAAATTTTGTATATAAATTATTTTTTGATATATTATAATACAGGTGAATTATGAAAAGTAAAAATAATAAAAGAAATAAAAAAGATCAGTCCGCATCAAGACATACGAAAAAAAAAGTAAGAAAAAAAGATATAAAAATTAAATCAAAAAATACAAATATTAAAAATAGGTCTAAAAAAAGACTAAGAGCAAAAAAAAGAAAATATATGAGAAGAAGGCTTGCCCTTCTTCTTATCTTGATTTTTTTAATATTTTTTGTTGTTAAAGCTATTTTTTCTTCAAAAAATAAGTTTGAAACTTATAAATATCCAAAATTTAGAGATAATGTAATGAAATCTGTAAGTAAAGAAATTTTTATTGGAAATACTGAAGAAAGAACTCTTACAAGTGCAGAAAAAATTGCAGATTTTAATAAACTTACTTATTATGTAAGCAGAAATTATGCTATTGATAAGGAAAACAAAGAAAATTTTAAATCTCTAATTAATCAAACCGATGCTTACAAAAAAAGAATTAAAAATTCAAAATCAGACCAAGAATTTTTTGATGCAATTCAATCATATCTTTCAATCCTTGATGATAATAGAACAAATGTAATCGATGGTAAAACTTATAGAAGTATATTTGGATATTACAAAGAACATAAAGATTCTCCTAGGGGAAAAATTTTAGGAGATGCTCAAGTTGTAAATAGGTACAAAAGACTTCTTGGAAGAAAAGATGATTTAGAAAAAATAGAAATTAAGGAAAATAAAAATATTTTAGAGATAAATATGCCAAGTTTTAATTCAAATGATTTGGAAAAAGACAAGGAAAATTTGAAAAAAATATTACAAAATAATCAAGAAATCAAAAATATTTTTATTAACTTATCAAATAACGAATCAATTGATGACAAATATGCAAACGAAATTCTTCCTTTGCTAATTCATAAAGATTATTCATTCGAAAAAGTTGTTTTTTATAGGGGAAATTTATTAAAACAAAGTCTATCCTACATGAAAAATAACAAGGATAAGGTCAACACTTACTCTTCATTTATGAAAAATCAATCAATAAAATTCCCTGAAAAATCACAAGGCATAAATAAAAATGATTTTATGTATTATGATCAAATAAAAACTGAAATCAAAAAAGATCCAGATTTGCCAGATAAAAAAATATATATATTGACAAATGATAATACAAAAAATGACGCCATTAGATTTGCAAATATTTTAAAAAACACTTCAGATGCTTATGTTGTAAAAAATGGATTTGAAGGAGATAAGTCCAAAAGCGATATTATTTATCACATGAGAACTGAAATTATAAAATTAGATCATTCCGGAATTTTAGTTTCCATTGATTGCGCAAAAAGTTTAGATGAAGATGATAAATATTTAAAATATAGCCAAATTATAAATGCACAAAATCCTTACAAGCAAGTTTTATCTATGATAAAATAATAAAAACTTAATTTTTCCACCTGCCTAGTAGGTGGTTTTTTTCTATCTTATGGACATTCAAATTATTTAAGTGGACAAAAAAATCCTAAAGGAAATTTCCTTTAGGATTTTTTGAATTTATTTTTAAAGATTATTTACGTATTGTTCTCCAATTTTTGCTGTATAAACTTCAATTGCAAGTCCAACAATTAAGAATAAAAATACTAATACAGCTCCAGCTGATGCTTTATTTGTTGCAGATTCTGCCCCATCTTTTGCTTGTTCAACTGTTTTATCTACATCTTTTTTAGCTTTTTCTAAAGAATCTTTTGCATTTTCAATTTGTTTGCTAGCTTCTTTTGATGCCTTATCCATTCCATCATAAATATTATTTACAGCCTCTTCGCTTTCTTTTTCAGAAAGATCTGAATTTTTGTAAACTTCTTCTTGAATTGTTTTTTTATCAACAGAATCAGTAATATTTTTAGCCTTTTTCTCTAAAGATTTTGCTAAATCATCAATTATTTGATCAGAATTTTCTGGATTTGTTACAAGTTCTTTTCCAGCTTCTGCAATTTCATCTTTTGATTCATCAAGTTGAGATTTTAAATATCCAGGTTGAAGTTCTTTAACATCAGTTTCTTTTAAAGCATCTTCTATATTTTTTTCAAGCTCTTTTGTATCAACTTCAGAAATTGAATCTCCAACACTTGATAGAACATTTCCTGCCCCATCAGCTGCTGTGCTTGCTACGCTTCCTGCAACATTTCCTGCAGTGTTTGCTACAGATTTTGCAGCAGAAGTTGCAAGTCCAAAAGCAGATGATAAAATGCTAGTTACCAAACCAAATAATAACATTATTGATAAAGCCCAGCTCATAAATCCATGAAGTAAAGATTGTCCTTTTGAAAAAGCTCCAGAAATAAATCCAGAAATTGCAAAAGAAATTATCAAAATAATTATTGTAGCAATTCCTACACCAATTCCCATAGATTGAAGTGGATTTTCATTATTTGGTGAAAAAATTCCAAAACCTAAAGCTCCAACAAGTAAACTTAATACTGTAAAAACAGCTGCAAATGAAATTGCACCAGCGATAATTGAACCCCAAGAAATACTATTATCTCTAGAATAATCATCATTGTATCTAGCTCTTCTGTGCTCCCTCATTTCGGAAGTTCTTTTCTTCCTATTATTTTCATTATAATTTTCAGTCATAATTCCTCCTTTATAATTTTATAAAATATAAATAATTTATACATCTAAATTATACTGGAAATATTTTAAGAATCAATTTCAAATTTCCAAATAATTAATTTTTCTAAAGGATTAGTAAATAAAATTAAAATTTTAGATTGTATTTTTGTAATTTTTATTTATTTATATATAAAAATTTAATATTTATTTTTATTTTTTATATTTGTATAGGCTTTGAGCCTCTTCAATTTCTCTTATCATATCTCTGCCCTTTAACATTTTTTTAATATTTTTCACATCCAAAATCAATACATCAGCTGCAATCAATTCGTTTTTTGATTCTTCTTGCAAAAAAGATGTATTTATTACAAGAACAGGTCTTACTCTTTCATTTTTTAATTTTTCAAAATTATCAGCAAGCTTTCTTGCAAATCCTTTATCAATATCTCTTTGAGATTTATAATTTCTAATCTCAATCGCGTATCTTCTTTCATTTTTCTTGGCATATAAATCGAATTTATTGCTTCTTTCAAAGCCTTCTTGATAAGGCTCAACCCAATAAGAAGTATTTTTTAAAGCTTTTGAAATTAATTTTTGATTTGTCAAATCTTCATTTAACATTTTTAAGGCATTCAAAAGATTTTTTGGTTTTATTTTAAAAATTGCTGTAGTTTTCGCCTCATCTTTGCCAATTATTTTTTCATCAAAACCAACCATCAAATCTTCAACTATATTAAAAGAGCCGTGTGCTATTGCATTTCTAATATGTCTTAACAAGGATTCAGTTTTTGTTTCCCCATCAGATTGACTTAAAATTAATTTTTGGGAATTTGTGCAAATTCTTTTTTTATATTCAGATGCAATTTTTTCGTCAATTTCATTTGTAAACAAACAATCCTCATCTCTTAAATCCATATAAGTCATTATTTCTACAAAAGTATAATAATCATATTCCTTATTTGAAATCAATTCATTTGATTTTGATTGGATCGATGAAATATCTGGCACATACCACAACAAATACGCAAGGGCAGCCCACATATCGCTTGATAATTTTATGGGAATTTCCTTATGTATTAGTGAATACTCTCTAGGATTTTTACAATTGTCTTTTTCAAATTTTTCTGTTAATTCCATTTTTACTTCCTTTTTTTATTTTCATTATAATTTTACCCATTAGAAGATTAAAATAAGAAGAATATAAAAAACTCATATCAATACTATTTTATTAATATGAGTCTGACTGTTGACAAACTAAAAAATTTCCCATTTCGACCGAGTGTAACGAGCGGAGAAATCTCATGAGATCTCTCCATGCGTTCGTTTCACTCACTTAGTCGAGATGGGTTTTAGCGTAATTTTATTTTTAAATCATTAATGAATTATTAAACTGACTTTATCTACGCTCTGACTAATATCAATAATATTTTATTAATATGAGTTTCTTTATATTTATATCTTTTGTATTTTTTTATCTAAAAAATTTATTAGTAATTTTTTCTTTAATTTTTTCTACACAAAATCCTAATTCTTCTTGTACTTCTTCTCCTTTGCCAGAAATTCCAAACCTATCTATGCCGATATTTAATCCATCATCTCCAGTAAATTCACTCCAGCCAAATGTTGATGCCATTTCTATTGAAACTTTTTTTACTTCTTTTGGTAAAATTTCATTTTTGTATGAATCATCTTGCATCCTAAATAATTCCATTGATGGCATTGATACAACTCTTACATTTTTATTTTCTTCTTCAAGCTTTTTTGAAACTTCTAGGGCAAGGGAAACTTCTGAGCCTGTAGCTATTAAAATTAATTCTGGATTTTCGCAATCTTTTATTACGTAAGCTCCCCTATTAATATCTTCTAAATTTTCTGTTTGTTTTAAATTTGGAAGATTTTGTCTTGTCAAAGAAAGTATTACTGGTGTATTTTGACTTTCTAGGGCAATTTTCCATGCAAGTCTTGTTTCATTTGCATCTGCTGGTCTTATAACTATAGTATTTGGAATTGATCTTAGCATCGCTAATTGTTCAATCGGTTCGTGAGTTGGTCCATCTTCTCCAACAGCAATTGAATCATGTGTAAAAACATAAGTTAAAGCATGACCTGATAAAGCTGATAGTCTAATTGCAGCTTTCAAATAATCTGCAAAAACAAAGAAAGTTGACACATGATGAAAACTTCCGCCGTGGGCAATAATTCCATTCCCAATTGCTGCCATAGCAAATTCACGAACTCCATAAAAAATATTTCTTCCACAAGAATTTTCATCGCTAAAACTTTTCTCATCTTTTATATCAGTCTTGTTTGATGAAAATAAATCAGCAGAACCACCCCAGAAATTTCGTGTTATTTTTGAAAGATCTTGAATAATTTCTCCGCTTGATGCTCTTGTTGCAAGAGCTTTCATTGATGAATCATATTTTTTTACATCTTTCATAAAATCTTTAGGAAGTTTTCTATTAATTCCAACCATTAATTCCTTATAATCTTTCGGATATTTTTCTTGGTAATTTTTAAGAATTTCATCCCATTTTTCGTTTTCTTCTTTGCCATTTTTTAAAATGCCATCTTCAAAAGTTTTATAAACTTCATCTGGCACTTCAAAATCTTCAAATTCCCAGCCATAATTTTTTTTGGCTAAAGAAAAATCATCATCTCCTATCGGAGCACCATGAACTTTATTTGTTCCTTGATTTTTTGAACCATATCCTATGATAGTTTTTACTTCAATTAATGTTGGAGCATTTTGATTTTCTTTTGCTTTTTTTATAGCCTTATAAATTTCTTCAAGATTATTTCCATCTTCTACTTTTAAATAATTCCAATTTTGTGCTTTAACTCTTTTTTCTACATTTTCAGAAAATGATGATGAAAGATTACCATCTAAACAAATGTCATTTGAATCGTATAAAACAATTAATTTATTTAGGTTAAGATGTCCTGCAAGGCTCATCGCCTCATAAGAAATCCCCTCCATAAGATCGCCATCTCCACAAAGAGCATAGGTATAATGGTCTATAATTTTAAAATCATCTTTATTGTAAAGAGCTTGCATATGTTTTTCTGCAATAGCAAGACCTACAGCTTGACCTATGCCTTGACCAAGAGGCCCAGTTGTAACCTCTACTCCTTTGGTGTGTGAATATTCTGGATGGCCTGGAGTTTTTGAACCTTTTTGTCTAAATTGTTTTAAATCTTCAATTGATAAATCATATCCTGACAAGTGCAAAAGTGAATAAAGCATAGCAGAACCATGGCCTGCTGATAAAACAAACCTATCTCTATCAAACCAATTTTCATTTTTCGGATTTGCTTTTAAAATTTTATTAAACAAAACATAAGCCATAGGACTTGCTCCCATAGGAAGTCCTGGATGTCCACTATTTGCTTTTTCTATTTGAGCAAGGGACAAACATCTTATAGCATTAACTGATAGTTGATCATTTTTTGTAAACATTGATTCTCCTTATATATTTTTATTTGTAAATTTTATTTTTGAATAAGAAAAAGGCTTTGCAAAATATTTTAAACATTGTGCAAAGCCATTTTTAAATTAACGATTTTCGAAAGCTTCCCAATCTTTTTTAAATGATTCTATGCCTGCATCTGTCAATGGATGAGACCATAGTTTTTCGAATAAAGTTCCTGGGATTGTTGCTATGTGAGCTCCTGCTAAAGCAGCTTCTTCTAAATGACCAATATGTCTTATACTTGCTGCAATTATTTGTGAATCATATCCGTAAATATCTATAACATCTCTTAATTCACTTACTAATTTTGCTCCAGATTCTCCCATATCATCTATTCTTCCCATAAAAGGAGAAATATATGTTGCTCCTGCTTTCATAGCCATCAATCCTTGAGATACAGAAAATATTAGCGTACAGTTAGTTTTTATTTTTTCTTTTGACAAAATATTTATTGCTTTCAATCCTTCTTCTGTCATAGGAATTTTTACAACAATATTTTCTGCCCATTTTGATAAAGCTCTTGCTTGTTCAACCATTCCCTCACATTCATAGCTTGTTACTTCTGCTGATACAGGACCATCTACAAGCTTACAAATTTCTTTTACAACCTCTTCAAAATCTCTACCTTCTTTTTTTATAATAGATGGATTTGTTGTTACTCCGTCGCAAAGTCCAAGGTCGTTTACTCTTTTTATTTCTTCAATATTTGCTGTGTCTAAGAAAAATTTCATTTTAACTCCTAACTTTCTTCTAACAATTAAAATATTTCGTTTATTTTATTTTTAAAATCAATGGCAGCTTGTTTAGGATTTTCAGCTTCTGCTATAGATCTACCTGCTATAAAAGCATTAACATCTATCCCCTTAAATAATTCAAGAGTATCTACATCAAGCCCACCTGTAACTGAAACCTTAAAGCCCATTTCTACCAATTTTTTAATTTTATCTAAATCTTTATCTCCCCAGCTTTGTCCACTAAGAAGGGCATCTCTTGATTGATGATAAACAACTTGTTCTATCCCAATATTTTTCCAATCTTTTGCTTGATCGAATGTCCAATCTCCATATAATTCTACTTGAAGTTCGTCTATTTCTTTGTTAGCCGCTTGCATTGTTTGTATTGTTGCACAGCAGATAACAGTCATCCAATCAGCGCCTGCATCTTTGCAATTTTTAGCTACAGTTTTTCCAGCATCTGCACATTTTGTATCTGCAAGAATTGTTTTTTCTGGATACAATGCCCTGATTGCTCTTACAGGTTCCATACCATCTTGCAAGCAAAGTACAGTTCCAACTTCTAAAATATCTACTACATCTCCAACTTCTCTAACTGTAACTAGAGCTTCACTTAAAGATTGACTATCAAGTGCTATTTGTAGTTTTGGTTTTGCCATAACTTTCTCCTTATTTTAGTTTTTCACTTAAAAATTCGTAAGAATTTTTTATTATTTCCTTATAATTTTCTTCTCCATGATCCCAAAATTCGCCAGTATAAATTTGAACTTTTTGATTTTTTAATTCTTTTATACATCTTTCATATTCTGTATGACCACCAGATCCAAATTGCATATCCCTATAAATTCCAGGATTTGTTTCTTTAAGGTGTGCTGCAAAAATATGTCCCTTGCCTTTTTTTAAGTCTTTCACAACATCCTTATTATATTTTACAGATGCGTTTTTTAAGTTGCCAATATCTGGATATATTCCAAGATATGGACTATCAACAAGATTAACATATTCCATAGCTTTTTCTACAGTATCCATAAATTCTGTTTCCATGGTTTCAAAAGCAAGTATAACTCCATATTTTGATGCAAGGTCCACCGCTTTAAATAAATTTTCTATAAAATATTTTTTTGTTTTTTCATTTGATTTTTCATAATAAACATCATAACCTGCAAGTTGAATTATTTTTATAGAATTAATATCAGCAAATTCTAAAGCTTTTTGCATAATGTCAAGGCTTTTTTTCCTGATTTGTTCATCATTTGAACCAAAAGGGTATTTTCTATGTCCTGACAAACACATTGTCCTTACTCTCATGTCATTATCAATTTGTGCCTTGAGAAGTTTTTTGGAAAAACCATTTGTAAGCCTATTTAATTTTTCATCTGACTCATCTATGCTAATTTCTAACTGATTAAATCCTATTTTTTTTGCAAGTTTTAATTTTTCATTTATATCTAATCTATTTGGCAGAGCCTTTTCGTATATTCCTAGATTAATTTTGTCCATAATAAGCATCTTTTCCATGTTTTCTTAGGTAATGTTTATCAAGAAGATTATCACTCATAGATTCATTTTTTCCAAGAGAAACCAAGTGCCAATTCATAAAAGCAACTTCTTCTAAAACTACTGAATGAAATACTGAATCATTTGCATCTTTTCCAAACACAAATGGGCCATGATTTGCTACCAACACAGCTGGCACATCTTTTGGAGATATATTTTTTTCTTCAAAACATTCTATTATTACAAGACCTGTGTTTTTTTCATAATCATTTTCGATTTCTTCTTTTTTCATATCTCTTGTTACAGGAATACTTCCGTAAAAATAATCTGCATGAGTTGTTCCCATAGCTTTTATATCAAGCTTTGCTTGTGACATAATTGTTGCCCATCTTGAATGAGTATGAGTTATACCACCAATTTCTTTATACTTTTTATAAAGTTCAAGATGTGTTGGAGTATCGCTAGAAGGTTTTAAATTACCTTCTACGATATTTCCATCTAAATCAACAACAACCATATCACTTGCTTTCATGCTATCATAATCAACGCCAGATGGTTTTATTACAACATATTTTCTATCTGGAGTGATTTCTGAAACATTTCCCCAAGTAAATTTAACTAGATCATATTTTGGCAATAATAAATTTGCCTTGTAGACTCTTTCTTTTATATCTTCTAACATTTTAACCAACTTATTTTTCTAAAAGATTATGTTCTTTAATCTTTTCAATAGCTTCATCTTTAGAAAGAATATTTTTCATTCCAATTATTTCAACACCTTTTGATTTTAACGCATCAAAATCTTTGGTAAAATTAATAGCACAGAATATAACATCAGCATTTCTACCTGTAGATTTTCCTTCTGACAAGGAGCAATGAGATATATCAAGTTTTCCTTTATAATCCAACTCTTTAAATGCTTGTTTGATTTTATTCATCATCATTAAAGAAGTTCCAGCTCCATTTGCACACGCTACTATTACTTTCATTTTTTCCTCCTATTTGTTTTCAATTGTTTCTTTGTACTTTTCGTAATCCTCAGTTATCATGAAATAACCTTTTTTGTTCTTTTTGTATTGAATTTGAGGTATAACTATCAAGAAAATTGCTACTATTGCTACACCAACATATTGGATATTATTAATCAATACTGTAAATGCTGGCCATACTGTTGCCCAGTCGAACATTCCTAAGTATCCACCATATTGAGCAAGTCCTGTATATGTTGCTATAAAAGCAGAACCAAATACTTGAATTAGTCCAGATATAAATGGCATCAAGAAAGCTGCTTTATATCCTCCTCTATTATTAGCATATACCCCAATTACGGCATTATCAAAAAATAAAGGTACAAATCCTGCAATTATTAATGTAGGAGATTTTAATAAAAATAGGATTGCTATTGCTAAAAATTGACCTAAAGCACCAAACATAAATCCAATTGTAACAGCATTTGCTGCACCAAATCCGAAAACTGCAGCACAGTCTATTCCTGGAAGAGCTCCTGGTAAAAGTTTATTTTGAATTCCATCAAATGATGCAGTCAACTCTCCAACGAAAGTTCTAACTCCTAATTGTAAAATTGCTAAATTTACAGCAAAACTAAATGATGATTGAAGTATATAGAAGAAGAAATTATCTTCCATTGTTAAAGCTTCTTGAGCTACTAAATATTCTTTTCCCAAAACACCTTGGATTATTCCAAAGAATAAAGTCATTAGTATAGCAGTTGCTACCATATTTTCATTGAAAATTGACAAAAATCCAGGAAGTTCAATATCATCAATATCTTTACTTTGATCTTTTTTATTTGCAAATAATTTATCACTTAACCAGCAAGCAAGTCTAATACCAAACATTTGTTGGTGAGCTATACAAAAACCAGCTCCATCAGTTAAGCGTTGTGTATCTTCAACTGTCAAGTTACTACCAACAGCCCAATAAAGTCCTAAAAGAATTGCCATTATAACAAGTATAGGAGTTTGTCCTAACTTTGGAAAACAAAAAACTATTAACCAAAAAGCTGTAGCAGCTTGTTGCATTTGTACGTGTCCTGTTGTAAAAACAGCTCTCATTTTTGTAATATTTTTTAATCTTACCAAAATAATATTTACAATAAAGGCAACCAATAACAAAATCATTACTTGAGAAAATGATTTACCTAAGTGTTCCATACCTTCAGTAACTGCGTTTTGTCCAAAATAAGGATCTATTACAGTTGCAGAAATATTAAATCTATCCTTTAGTCCTGTAAGAATCGGTCTAAAAGTTGAAACAAGTCCACCAGAACCTACCATCAAAATCATATATCCTACAGTAGCCTTAATAAAACCAGCTAAAGCTTCATACCATTTTTTTCCATCTAACAAATAACCAATTAAAACCAAAAATCCTATAAAAAACGCTGGTTTTGTGAGAATATTTTTTACAAATCCATTTAAAATACTTAAAATTATATCCATATTTTTCTCCTAAATATTATATTTTTTTGAAATTTTTATTAAATCATCTACATTCTTAGCCTGATTAAAAGCTTCTACTATTTCTTCATCACACAAAATATCAGAAAGTTGTGCTATATTTTCCAAATGTTTTTCATTATTTTCACTTGCTATTGTAAAAAATATTTTCGCATCCTTATCCCTATCATTTTCATCAAATACAACTGGATTTTCTACTTTCATAAAAGCCACAGCAGTATCTTTCACTCCATCAGCACATTCTTGACAATGTGGCATGGCAACTCCAGGAATTAAAACTATGTATGGCCCATATTTTTCAACTGTTTCTATAACTTGTTTAGCATACGAATCATCTACAATATCCTTTTCCACTAGCTTATTACAAGATTTTATAATAGCATCTTGCCAGGTATCGATTTTATCATAAAAATCAAATAAACCCTTTTCAATAATTTCACTAATCATTATTATCCTCACTTATATGTAGGCGCTGCCAAAAATTTGACAGCACTTATTATTTTACAAAATAGATTTAAAAGGGACATTCCTTTCATTATCAAATGCATCTTCAAATCCAGGTCTATATCTAAATTCTAATTCATCTTTCATCTTAGGCCATACGTATTTGCCACCTACATCCCAAATATATGGATGGAATTTATATTTTGACCTATCTTTTCTATATTGCCATAAATATTTTATTTCTTTAGGATCAGCTTTGAAGTTAGTCCAAACATCATAGTGAATTGGAATTACAACTTCGCATCCTACTGATTCAGCCATTCTTAAAATATCAATTGAAGTCATCTTGTCTTGATTTCCAACAGGATTATCTCCATAAGAACCAAACGCAATATCTACGTCATATTTTTTTCCAACTTCTGCAAAACCAATTGAAAAATGAGAATCACCTGTATGATATACGCTACCGGCTGGCATTTTTATTAAATAATTTACAGCCTTTTGATCCATATTTGTAGGACAAACTCCTTCAATATCTTCTCCTACTTCAGTAGTAACCAAACAAGTTCTATCAAAACTGTCCAAAACAACTATAGTAGTATCTTTAATTTTAATTTCATCTCCTGGTTTAACCATTTTGCATCTTTCTTCTGGAACACCATAAGACAACCATTTTTTTACAGATTCTTCAGGACCTATAAAAGGAACATCTTCTGGACAATTTTTCAAAACTGCTGCAGCAAAGAAAGGATCAATATGATCATTATGATAATGAGTAGATAAAACTGCATCAACATTTTTAACAGCAAAAGGATCAAATACAATTGGATTTGCTCTTAAATTTGGTTGAAGAGCTTTTCCACCAGTCATATTTCTCATTTGATGATATGGTTGCATCTCTTTAACTTTTTTTGTTCTCTTTCCATTACCAAACCAAAGATCCACAGCTATGTTAGTATTATTTTCAGTTTTAAACCAAATACCAGTACATCCTATCCACCACATAGCAAATGTGCCTTTTTCTACAACTTCTTCATCAATTTCTTCATTTAGCCACGTTCCCCATTCTGGAAAAGCATTTAAAATCCAATTTTCTCTTGTGATTTCGTCAACTTTGCTCATTAATACCTCCAATTTTTCATTTTCTTTTTTTCTTTGATATTATAATATAATAATTATTTTGAACGGTCAAGCATAAAAAACACATTTTTGCATATATTTTACGATTGTTTCTTTCGTTATTTGATTTTTTTATAATTTAGAAAGGTTTTTTTAAAAATTTTAATTAAATTAATGGATTCTTTTGATTTTTTTGTAAGTATAGGTTATCATTTAAAGAGAGGTAGTTATGAAAATAAAAAAAACAATCGTAAATAACAGAAGAAATAATATATTAGAATTTATAAAGGATAATAAACAAGCAAAAACAAATGAGCTTGTCGAAATATTTAAAGTTTCTGAAATAACAATAAGAAGAGATTTGGATTATCTTCAATCAATAGGAAAAATAGAAAGATTTTATGGAGGGGCAGAATATAACGAATCAAACAGCTGCAAAAATCTAACTATTGAAAATAATAAAGAAAAAATCGCAAAAAAATGTGCTGATTTTATAAAAGAAAATGATGATATTTTTATAAATTCATCATCGACAGCCCTAGGAGTTTTAAAATATCTCAAAAATAAAAGGATAAATGTTATAACAAATAACGCAAAAGCATCTTATATTGATATAGACCCTTTAGTCAATGTGATTTTAACTGGTGGTAGAGTTTCTTATCCAAAAAACGCACTTACCGGTACTTTCGCATTAAACAATCTCAAAACTGTTGCATCAGATATTTCAATCCTAGGAATTTCTGGTGTATCTGAAAGCGGAGAATTAACTACGTCAGTTATAGATGAAGTTGAAATAAACCAATACATGATAAACGAATCTACAAGCAAAAATATTTTGGTATGCGATTCAAGCAAATTTTCAAAAACCGCAAATTTTAAAATAGGAACAATAGAAAATATAGATATTCTGATAACAGATAGTTCTATGCCAAGAAGTATTTTAGAATATGCCGAAAGTTTAGGAATCAAAGTTATACTTGTATAAGACAAGTTTTAAATAACGATTTTATGATTGAATTGAATGTTTATAAAGAAAAAAGAATTAGCTCTTAGGCAAAAGGCTAATTCTTTTTTTGTAAAAATATTTAATTTTATCGGCTTTTTTTATTGTTCAAAAATAAAATAAATAACTTTCCTTATCCCATAATTAAAGATAAAATATTTTTCCCATAAGTTGATAGGTAAACTTCCATTTCGTTATTTTTTAAAAATTCATCAATTGTATTTTTCGCAATCATAAAGGCATCTTTGTCAGGATAGCCATAAATTCCAGATGAAATTAGTGGAAAAGCTATAGATTTTATTCCTTTTTTCTTGGCAATATTTAAAGAATTTTTGTAGGCATCTTGAAGGATTTTTTGACAAGCTTCTTTATACATTTCATTATAAACAGGACCTACTGCATGGATTATATATTTTTGATAAAGATTAAATCCATCTGTAATTACAGCCTCGCCTGGTTTAATTGGGGATAATTTTTGACAAGCTTTTTTTAGCTTTTCTCTTCCTGCTTTTTCAAAAATTTGCCCGCAAATTCCGCCACCTTCAACCAAGTCTACGTTCGCAGCATTTACAACTGCATCTACATTTAATTTTAAAATATCTATATCAATAACTTTTAACGCCATAATAACTCCTTTTATATATTATAACTTGAAATTTGAAAAAATCATAATATACTATTCTTGTAGGATTTTTTTAAATTCTATATTAATATAATTGATTTACAAGTGTAGATTTTGAAGTATAATTAAAGTGAAGATAATATTAATTTATATTTTATTTTAAAAAAAGAAAGTAAGGGATAAATAATGATAAACAAATTTTTAAAAATCAAAAATTTCATACCAGTCTATTTTAAGGCAATGAGAAATAAAGAAACTCCAAAACTTGCAAAATTTTTGGGACTTGGAGCAATTGCTTACGCAATAATACCTGCTGATATTATAAATGATGTGATTCCAGCAATTGGAATTTTGGATGATGCCATTGTCCTTCCATTTTTAATATATGTAACGAGCAAAATGATTCCTGATTCAATAATGCAAAAGGAAAAAGTTGAATATATAGAATAAAACAAATAAAAAGACCACTCAAGGTCTTTTTTATTGCTTAATTTTAAAGGTTTTTGGAGAAAATTTATATATTAAAAAACTTGCAAGTCCTACAAAGGCAACCATAAAAATTGAAATTATTAACATAAATTTAATCTCTCCAATTTTTGCTGTCAAAGCTGGAAGCCCAAATATAAAAATATAATATAAAAATATATTCATCAAAACTAAAACTACAGATTTTTGTTTTCCTTCCTTGTCAAAAGGTTGAATTATATAATATTGAAACAAGGGCAAAACTGTAAAAAATATTGCATTTAACAAGATATAAAAAATCGGCAATAATAAATTTAAATCAGTGTTTATCAAAAATTTTATTGCAAAACCAATATAAATTACAAACATGGCTCCCATAGGAATAAGCATTAGTTTAAAAATCGAATTAAATCTTAGCCAAAACATTTTCAACAAATTCTTATCTTCCCTATAAAAATTGTAATACAAAAGCGATGAGTCGCAGTTTTTATAAAATGCCATTAGTATTAAATCTTGTTTAAATAAAATATATGAAATTATTGGAATTATAAATATTAAGATTTTATAAATTTCTTTCGCCTTCATTGTAAGGCTTGATACAAATAAAAATCCACCAATTCCTAAGATAAGAAAAATTCCACTTTTTATTAAAGTTGGCTTTAAAAGATGTTTTTTGTGTCTTTTAAAAAATATCTTATTTAAATACACAAAGCCTTCGCCTTTAATCTTTTCCTTTTTATTTATATCTTTATTTTCAATTTTTACTACACCATCTTGAATATTTTTCGCATCTTTAACCGCAATTTTATATACATTTATTGTTTTTTCGATTATTTTGTCATATCCCTTGAAATTTTTAAAATATTTCACTGTAAATGGAAATAAAATTAAATTAATCAAGAAAAATCCAAGGCTTAAAACTTTAAAATCAAGTTTTATTATTAAAACTAACAAACTTATCGCCAAATCCAAAATTAAAATCAAAATGATTTGTAAAAATGGTCTATCTTCAAAAAATGATTTTTCTCTTTTTTCATATATTTTTGTCCAAAATCCCGTAATATTTATATTATAAAAATAAATACCAAGACTAAATAAAAATGTGTAAATAGGATTTATATTTGCAAAAATTTTTCCAAAAATCACAAATCCCAAAGTCCTTCCAATAAAAATCAAAAATGGCTGTAAATACAAAAATATGCGCGCCAAATCATCTGGAAAAAAATTAAAATTTTTACTCAAATCTGAAAATACATTTCCATTATCTGTTAGCATTGATGATGTAATCATATTTGTTATATAAAAAACAAAAGGAATACAAGTTAGAAAAACTGCTCCCAGACTTAAATCAAAATTTTCCCTAAAAAATAAGGGAGATTTATCAGAACTTTCAAATAAAAATTTTAACATAGTCCTTGAAATTATTATTGCAAATCCAAAAGTTAAAATCGATTTGATAAATTGCCAAATTATAGAAAAAATCGGAACAAATGTATTTACAATTTCTTTTAAATCATAAAAATAATACTTATCGCCCATGTGTTTTCCAATTATTGGAATTTTTCTTATACCATAAACCATCCCATTAAAAATTTTGGTGATTTTTATTCTTTCAATTAAAAGAAATTTTGAAAAATATCTACTCATCTTTATCACCCAAATTTTCATCATCTATATTTATCTCAATATTTTCAATATTTTTGCTTGTCAAAAGCTTTATTATTTTATCTTCAAAATCCTTATCTTCTGAAACCTTCTTATCAACTTTTTGTAAATTTTTGTCATGGAGAAGAACAATATCATCACAAATATCTTTTGCTAGTTGCAAAATATGGGTTGAAAAAATAATTATATGGTCCTTGTGAATATCTCTAATTATTTTTTTCATTTCAAGTTGAACAACTACATCAAGGCTTGTAAGAGGCTCATCCATCAAAATAACCTTTGGTCTTAGAATCAAAAACATAAGCATTTGAAGTTTGTTTTTCATTCCTGTTGAATAATCTTGAATTAATCTATCAGCATCTTCAATGTCAAAATCCACAAGAGAAAAATATTCTTCGACGGACTTAAAATCTTTTATAATTTCTTTGTTTGCCTCTACAAAAAATTTTATAAATTCTCGCCCTGTAAGAAATTTGGGAAGATCTGGCTCTGCCACCATAAAAAATACATCCCTAAAATCAAGTTCTTTCTTTTCATTTTCATCAAGAAGAAAAATATTTCCAGAATCTTTTTTTATTTGCTCACTAATCAAAGAAAAAAGTGTAGTTTTTCCAGCACCGTTTCTTCCCAAAAGAGCATAAACGACTCCTTGGTCAAAAGTGTAATCTATATTTTTCAAAACTTCTTTTTTACCAAATTTTTTGGAAAGATTTTTTATTTCAAGTTTCATAAAAGCTCCTTTAAGAAAATTTATATTTATTTTATTAAAAATAATATTTGTTTCATCAATAATCTTTTTCCATTATAACAAAAAAATAAGCAAGTACAAAACTTGCTTTTTTAAAAAAATTATGAAATTTTTCCACCAGAAATTTTTAAATCTTCTCCATCATGGTTTATTATAGTTTTTATGGAAATATTTATTGCTTTTAATGAATTTTCCAAATCCATTGAAGGCGTGTTCGCTTTCTTTAAAACTTGTTCTGGCAAATATGGAATATGAATAAAACCAGCTCTTATATTTTTATACTTTTTTGCCAAATACAAGGCCTCATACATCAAATGATTGCAAACAAAAGTTCCTGCTGAGTTTGAAATTTCTGCTGGAATTTTTTCTTTTTTTATCTCTTCTACAATTTTTTTAATTGGAAGATTTGAAAAATAAGCATTTTCTCCATCATCTCTTATTTTTTCATCAATCGGTTTTTTACCATCATTATCAGCTATTCTTGCATCATCAATATTTATTGCAATTCTTTCAACAGAAATCGCACTTCTTCCACCAGCTTGCCCAATACACAAAATTACATCTGGCCTTATTTTTTTTATATTTTCTTCTAAAATTTCTCCTGATTTTTTGAAAACTGTTGGAATTTCTAATTTAAATATTTGAGCCTTATCAATTTTTTCTTCAACTTTTTTTACAAGTTCAATTGATGGATTTATTTTGTCTTTATCAAAAGGATCAAATCCTGTAAGCAAAATTTTCATTTTCTATCCTTTCATAATCAATCTTATCAATTTTTTCTATATATTTTACAAAATCTACCATTATGTCGACTCCTCTTAGCATATCTTTTTCGTTAATATCAAATTCTTCGCTGTGATGGCTGTCTTTTAAATTTGAGCCTAAAATAAAATGAACAGTTTTGCCGCCTTTTTTTCTCACTTCATTTAATAAATAAGCAATATCTTCTGAGCCTTTCAACTGTGCATCAACAAGTTTGTAGGATTTTTCTTTATAATAATTTCTAAGATTTTTTATAAATTCTTCATCATAAGAAATAAGTGATGGAGCTTGTCCCTTTATTTCTATTTCATAAGAACAATCATAAGAGATAGCTGAGCCTTCAACGATTCTATTTACTCCATCGTATAAATAAGAAATTATATTTTCATTTTCTCCCCTAATCTCCATTTCGATTTTCGCCTTATTAGCTATTATATTTCTTCCACTTCCTGCATTTAATTTTCCAACATTAATTCTTGCCTCTCCCATAGAATGTTGAGCAAGACTATTAAAATTTAAAACTGCACTTGATGCAGCCAAAAGTGCATTGTGACCTTTTTCGGGACTTGCTCCAGCATGAGATGCCTTGCCTTTAAAAATAATATCAATTTTTTTTGTAGCAAGAAATCCATGACTTCCCACGCCAATTTCTCCACTTTTTACGTCCATTCCAATATGCATGCCAGCCAAGTAATCAAGTTTATCTATAATAGGATTATTCATTAGAGAATAAGCTCCTCTTACTCCTTCTTCTGCTGGTTGAAAAATAAAAATAATTTTTCCTTTTAATTTTTTTATATTTGATGCAAGAATTTTTGCAAGCTCAATCCCAATTGACATGTGAGCATCGTGACCGCAAGCGTGCATGGCAAAAGAATTTTTTGATGAAAAATTTAAAATATTTGGCAAATGTCCAAGCGAATTACTTTCGCAAAGTTCATTTGCATCTATATCAAATCTAAAGCCAATATTTGGTCCAATTTTTTTCGTATCCAAAACAGCGATAAGACCTGTGTAAGAATCCAAAATTTCTTCTTTTTTTTCTATATTAGAAATAGAAATGGAATTTTTATAAGACTCTAGGATTGATTTTTCTGGAAGTCCCATTCTTTTATTGAAATAAATTTCTTTTCCATAATAAAGGTCGAGATTATAATTTTTCAACTCTTCAATAATTTTTACAGTAGTCAAAAATTCCATCCAAGCAGGTTCGGCATATTTGTGAAAATGTCTTCTTAATCTAATAAGCTCTTCTTCAATCATTTTATTTCCTTATTTAAAAATCATTTTTTTGTATCACATTAAAAAAATGAGCCTAGACTCATTTTTTAAAAAACATATCTATATCTTCAAAAACTTCAAATCTTTCATCTTCATTTAAAACTTCATGTTTCATGTGATCGTAAGTTTTGAAATATAAATTTTCGTAACCAATAGAAGATAAAATATTTTTTGTATTCAATAGTCCCTTATCTCCACCAGTAACGTCATCATCAACTCCATTAAATGAAGCTATTTGTAAATTTTTATTTTTTAGCTTAAATTTATTTTTCTTGTTTAAATTATTTACAAGAGTAAACAAAGATACATTACTTCTTGCCAAAAATCCTTCAAGGCGCATTGGGTCATTGTTTTTAATCCTTACATTTTCTTCATTATAGGAAATCCAAGATGGATCTTTTGATGAAATTCCAGAAAGTTTATCAAGAATTTTAGATTTTCTTTTTTCTCCCAAATAAAATGTTACAATATTTCCAATAAAAATTCCAAGACTTGCTATTGGAATATAAGCTACAGTTCCTGTCAAAACTAATTTATCAATTGTATAATCATATTTTTGCAAATAATTTCTACAAATCAAAGATCCCATAGAATGACCTATCATATAAATTTTTTTGTCCTTGTAATACATTTTAATATATTTATTTATGACATATTGATCGTCAACAAGCTCATCTTTTTCCTTAATAAATCCAGAAGGATGATTTTCAGAAATAGATTTTCCATGTCCCCTATTATCAGAAATGATAACAGCATATCCTCTCTCATTTAAAAATTTGACAAAATGCAAATAATTAAGTGAATGTTCAAGCATACCATGGACAATTTGAACAACAGCTTTTGGATTTTTAACATCAAAACGGTTAGCATATATATCAAAACCATCAGAATTTGTCAAAATCACCTTACACCTATTGTCATTAATCATACTTTCTTCTTTGATAAAAAATCTTGAACCATTTTTTAAATCAAGATAAGTTTTTTTCCTATACAAATAATAAATTTGAGGAAGAAAAATCAAAAACAAAATCAAAATAAAATATTTCATCTTAACTCCTTTTTTTCACATTAAAGGCAGTATCTCCCCTGCCCAAATCTTTCACATCAAATTCAACCCTTGCACCATTTTCTATAGTTTTATATTCTTTGTCAGAAATTATTTCAGAATAATGGAAAAAATAGTCGCCACTTTCTGATTCTATAAAACCGAATCCTTTTTTCTCATCAAAAAATTTAACTTTTCCTTCCATTTTCACTCCTTTTTAGCCTTAAACAAAATTCTCAAAGTATCATCTTTGATTTCTTGCATTGTATCTTCATCAAAAATTTCAATTTCAGAAAAATTATTTTCTTTTAAAATTTTTTTCATTAAATCTACAGAATAAATTCTTTCAACTTGATTTTCAATTATTCTTTGGTAAGTTCCGTCATCATTTTCAACAAAAAAGTTTAATTCCATATCAATTATATCGCCATCTTTAATATTATCCCAAGTATAAAAAATATCTTCATACTCATAAATATAAGATTTTGAGCCAAAAACTTCTTTCATTTTATATTCTGAATTTATATCAAAAATCAAAAGTCCACCCTTTTTCAAATTTTTGTAAGAATTTTCAATAAGTTTTTTCAAATCTTTTTCATCCAAAATATAATTTATAGAATCAAGCAAGATTACAATCAAATCATAGGAATTTTCATTTACAAAATCGACCATATTATAATTATATAAAGATACATTTTCTTCTTGAAATTTTTTCGAAAAAACTTCAAGCATAGATTTTGATAAGTCTAAGACATCAATTTTTTCAAAAAAATCAAAAAAATGATTGGTTAGCATGCCCGTTCCGCATGCTAACTCTAACATTTTTTCTTTTTTTATATTATTTTGTCCGACTAAATTCTTGATATTATTTGCATATTTTTCATAATCAAGGTCAAAGGATAATTTATCGTAAATATAAGCAAAATCTTTATACATTATTTATCTTCTATTTCCTTGTAAGATTCTTGAGTTTTTACAAGTAAGTCTTTATATTTTTCTAATTTTTCACGTTCTTCATTTACAACTGCTTCTGGTGCTTTTGAAACAAAGCCTTGATTGTTGAGTTTGCCCTCAGCTCTTTTTATTTCGGATTCTAATTTTTTAATTTCATCTTTTAATCTTTTTCTTTCCTTATCATAATCAATTAAATTTTTCAAAGGAATATAAATTTTAAAATCATTAAAAATCAAAGATACTGCATCTTCAACTTCTTTATCTTCTCTTATAATTGAAATTTCTCCAGATTTTGAAAGATTTACAAATTGTCCCTTTAAAATTTCTAGGAAATTTCTTGTATTTTCATCAGATGAATAGATTATTAAATCTTGTCTTGTTTTTGATCCAAGATTTAAACTTTGTCTTTGATTTCTTATAGCTTTTATAGCCTCAATTGCTCCATCAACAACCCTTGCCTCATCATCAAAATTAAAATCATCCCTAACTTGTGGCCAATCTTCAACTATAAGCATATCTTTTTTGTTTGGCAATTGCTTATAAATTTCTTCAGTAATAAATGGCATAAATGGATGAAGAAGTGAAATCATATCTTTTAAAACATAAAGCAAAACTTTTTTAACAGTAGATTTTTTATTTTCATCACTAGAATTTAATCTTTCCTTGGCAAATTCAATATACCAATCGCAAAATTCTTCCCATATAAAATCTTCAATCCTGCTTGCAGCAAGACCAATTTCATACTTATCTAAATTTTTAGAAACCTCTTCAACTACATTGTTTAATCTTTTTAAAATCCACTTATCTTCAAGACTTAAATCTAAATTTTTAAATTCAAGATCATCAGATTCGTCAATATTCATCAATACAAATCTTGTTGCATTCCACAACTTATTGGCAAAATTTCTGCTTGCTACAATTCTTTTTTCATCATAGCGCATATCATTTCCAGGAGAATTTCCTGTAATAATTGTAAATCTTAAAGCATCTGCTCCGTATTTATTTACAACATCAATTGGATCAACTCCATTTCCAAGAGATTTACTCATTTTTCTTCCTTGAGGATCTCTAATTAATCCTGTGAAAAGTACATGGTCAAATGGAGTCTTATTTGTATTGTAAAGAGAAGAAAATACCATTCTTATAACCCAGAAAAATATAATATCATAACCTGTTACAAGGATATCTGTAGGGAAGAAATATTTATAATCTTCAGTTTCTTCGGGCCAACCTAAAGTTGCAAAAGGCCAAAGAGCTGATGAAAACCAAGTATCAAGAGTATCTTCTTCTTGAGTAACTTTTTTCCCATTTAAATATCCATTTTCATCTGGATCTTCTTCTGAAACAATAATTTCCCCATCTTCTGTATAGAAAACTGGAAGTCTATGTCCCCACCATAATTGTCTAGAAATACACCAATCTCTAATATTTTCTAGCCAATTCATGTAGGTTTTTCCTAAAGAATCTGGAATTAAATTCAAATCTCCATTTTTATAAACTTCGATTGCATCTTTTGCCAAATCTTGCATTTTAACAAACCATTGTTTTGAAATTAATGGTTCAATTACAACATTTGTTCTTTCACTATATCCAACAGCATGCTCAATTGTTTCAGTTTTTACCAAAAGATTTTCTTTTTCCAAATCTTCAATAATTAGTTTTCTAGCATCATACCTATCAAGACCAGAATATTTTCCATACCCTTCTTTAATTTTTGCACCTTCATCAATAACTATACATTGACCAAGCTTACGTCTTTTTCCAACTTCAAAATCATTAGGATCATGAGAAGGAGTGATTTTTACACAACCTGTACCAAATTCCATATCAACATAAGAATCTTCAATCAAAGGAATTTTTCTGCCTACAAGTGGCAAAATTAAATTCTTCCCAATTTTATCTTTAAACCTTTCGTCTTCTGGATTTACAGCAACAGCCAAATCTCCAAGCATTGTTTCAGGTCTTGTTGTAGCAATTGTTATAAAATCATCGCTATCTTCAAAGAAATATTTTATATACCACAAATGACCTTCTTGGTCTTTGTGATAAACTTCTGCATCTGAAAGAGCAGTTTTCGCTTCAGGATCCCAATTTACAATTCTATTTCCCCTATAAATTAATCCCTCATCATACATTTTTTTGAAAACTTTTCTTACAGCTCTTGTAAGATTTTTATCCATAGTAAAAGAATCACGATCCCAATCACAAGAAACTCCTACAGTTCTTAATTGTCTTTTGATTGTTCCACCGTATTCTTCTGTCCAATCCCAACATTCTTCCAAAAATTTATCACGTCCAAGTTCATCTTTTGATTTTCCTTCATTTTTTATTTTTTCTACAACTTTTGCCTCAGTTGAAATAGATGCGTGATCTGTTCCTGGAATCCAACATGCTTCATAACCTTGCATTCTTTTATATCTAATGATAATATCTTGAATTGTATTATTTAGGGCATGGCCCAAGTGTAATTTTCCTGTAATATTTGGTGGTGGCATAACAATAGTAAATGGTTTTTTATTTTCATTAACTCTTGCTTTAAAATATCCACCCTCTTCCCAATTTTTATAAATTTCTTTTTCAAATTTTTGTGGTTCGTATTTTGTTTGCATAATTTCTCCTTATTTTCAAAATAAAAAATTAAAAATAAATAATAAAAAAAGTAACACAATTCTCAAGGACGAGATTATCGCGTTACCACCTATCTTCCTTTTTTATAAAAAAGGCTCTTATTTGCATTCATGCATGCTACATTAAACTATTTCAAAACAACCTTCATAGTTTCAATTTAAAGACTTTCACCAGCCGTCTTCTCTCTAAAAAATTTCCCCTACTACTCCTTTTTGTCAAAGTTTATTATTCAATTCTTTTTCTTATTATATTTTAAATTATTTTTTTGTCAATTTCACTTGTAAAAGTTAATGTTGAAAATTCAAATAATATATTTGTAAAATATTAATAATTATTAGTTTTAATGGTTGAAAAATGTTTTCAGCTCTTGGATTTTTGATTAAAAATGCTATAATATTAATAGAATCTTATATTAAAGAGGTGACAGGATGAAGCTTAGTGTAAACATTATCTCTGATACAAGTGGATACGCTACAGAAAAAATTGTAAAAGTATCTCTTAGTCAATTTAATGTTGAATCAATTACAAATATATATCCAGATGTAAGAGATATAGATTCTCTTAAAGATATATTAAATTTTATAATTGAAACTTGCGATAATTTCATTATCTATCACTCATTTCAAGATTCAAGGATGAACGTTTATATCAATGATTTTTGTGAGCTAAATAATATTACTTATGTAGATATAACTGGCTATTCCATAAGGACTATTTCTAAAAAACTTGAATTAGAACCAAAATATGCTTTTTCTGAAGAGTCTCTTTATGAAACTGACCGATTTAAAACATTAAATTCATTAGATTTTGCAATCAAATATGACGATGGCAAAGATTTTAGATCACTTAAAGCTTGTGATATAGCAATAATTGGAGTATCTCGTTCTTCTAAAACGCCATTATCAATTTATATGGCAAGCAAGGGCTATAAAGTTTGTAATATTCCTATACTTTTAAATACTAGCCTGCCCGATGAACTTTTTGAAATTGATAGCAAGAAAATATTCGGTCTAACTATCGATAAAAATATTTTAAAGTCTTTTAGGGAAGAAAGACTTAAAAGTTTGGGTTTATCTGGAAAAAGTCAATATTCAGATATAAGAGCAATTCAAAAAGAATTGGACTATGCCAAAGCGATTATGGAAGATTTAGATTGTGTAATGATTGATGTTACATATAAATCTATAGAAGAAACGTCTGATATAATAATTAATCATATTAACAGTAGGAAAGGGGAAAAAAATGACTGAAAAATATGTTTACAATTTTAACGAAGGCGACAAGGACATGCGCTCTTTGCTCGGTGGTAAAGGCGCAAATCTAGCAGAAATGACAAATATGGGAATCAATGTCCCATACGGTTTTACGGTTACAACAGAAGCATGTGCAAGATTTTACAAAGAAGATAAAAAAATTTGGGAAGATCTTAAAAAAGAAATAACAAATCACATCAAAGATTTAGAAGAACATAATGGAAAAACTTTTGGTTCAACAGAAGATCCACTCCTTGTATCTGTAAGAAGTGGTGCTCCAATTTCTATGCCAGGTATGATGGATACAATTTTAAATCTTGGTTTAAATGATGATGCTGTTATAGGTCTTAGCAAAAAAACAAACAACGAAAGATTCGCTTACGATTCTTACAGAAGATTTATTCAAATGTTTGCTGATGTAGCAATGGGAATCAATAAAAATAATTTTGAAAAGGTTCTTAGTGCAAAAAAAGTTGAAAAAGGCGTAACAGAAGATACTGAACTTGATGCTAACGACTTAAAAGATGTCGTAGAAAAATATAAAAAAGTTTATAAAGATATTGAAGGAGAGGATTTCCCTCAAGAGCCAAGAGAACAATTAGACAAAGCTATTACTGCTGTATTTGCATCTTGGAATAATGAACGTGCAATTTTATATAGAAGATTAAATGATATTGATGATTCTATGGGAACTGCAGTAAATGTTCAATCAATGGTATTTGGAAATATGGGAGAAACTTCTGGAACAGGTGTAGCTTTTTCAAGAAACCCTGCAACTGGTGAAAATAAATTATTTGGTGAATATTTAATGAACGCTCAAGGCGAAGATGTTGTAGCTGGAGTTAGAACACCAAAAGAAATTGCAACATTAAAAGATTCATTGCCAGAAGTTTTTGATCAATTCCATGATACTGCAGAAAAACTTGAACAACATTACAAAGATATGCAAGATATGGAATTTACAATCCAAGAAGGACAATTATTCCTACTTCAAACAAGAAATGGTAAAAGAACTGCTCATGCTGCAGTAAAAGTTGCAGTTGATATGGTTCATGAAGGACTTCTTAATGAAAAAGAAGCAGTTTTAAGAATTGATCCTAAAGATCTTGATGGTCTACTCCACCCTACACTTTCTCAAAAATCTATAAAAGAAAATGAACCTGTTGCTAAAGGTCTTGCAGCAAGTCCAGGAGCTGCTGTAGGTTACATTGCATTTACTGCAAAAGAAGCTAAAAAAAGAGCTGCAAAAGGTATAAATGTAATCTTAGTTCGTGAAGAAACTTCTCCAGAAGATCTTGAAGGAATGGTTTCAGCAGTTGGAATCCTTACAGCAAGAGGCGGTATGACAAGCCACGCTGCTGTAGTTGCTAGAGGAATGGGAAAATGTTGCGTATCTGGAGCCCATGATATATATGTAAATGAAGATGAAAGATTTGTAAGAATTGATGGCAAAAAATATTCAGACCAAGACGTACTTTCAATAGATGGTTCTACTGGAAATATTTACGTTGGAGCTTTAGAAACTGAAAATCCAAAACTTGAAGGTACATTTGGAGAATTTATGAGCTGGGTTGACAAATATCGTGATATGAAAGTAAGAACTAATGCAGATACACCTCACGATGCTAAACAAGCTTTAGAATTTGGTGCTGAAGGAATTGGTTTATGTAGAACCGAACACATGTTCTTTAAGGCTGATAGAATTTTCCAAGTTAGAAAAATGATTTTAGCTCACAATTTCGAAACAAGAAAAGAAGCTTTAGATAAAATTCTTCCAATGCAAGAAGATGATTTCTATCAAATTTATTCTCTAATGGGCGAAAGACCTGTTACTGTAAGGCTTCTTGATCCACCTCTTCACGAATTTTTACCAAGAGGACAAGAAGAAATTAGAACTCTTGCTGAAGATTTAAATATGGAAATATCTGAAGTTAAAAAGAGAATCCTAGATCTTGAAGAAGTAAACCCAATGCTTGGATTTAGAGGACTAAGACTTGGCGTTAGATATCCAGAGATTTCAAAAATGCAAGCTCGTGCTATAATTCAAGCTGCAATGCATTGTCATGAAGATGGAATTAATGTTGTTCCAGAAATAATGATTCCACTTTCATCTGATGTTAAAGAACTTGCTTATGTAAAAAATCAAGTAAGAGAAGAAATTGAAAAAGTATTTGAAGAAAAAGGAAAGAAAATTGACTACTTATTAGGAACAATGATTGAAATTCCTAGAGCTGCTATAACAGCTGATCAAATTGGAGAAATTACTGACTTCTTCTCATTTGGTACAAACGACTTAACACAAATGACTTTTGGTCTTTCAAGAGATGACGCTGGTAAATTCTTGGATCTTTACTTAGATAAAGATATTTTCGCAAAAGATCCATTCCAAGTTCTAGACCAAAAAGGTGTTGGTTTCTTAGTTGAAACTGCTGTTGAACGTGGTAAAAAAGCAAATCCAAATCTTCACTTAGGAATTTGTGGAGAACACGGCGGAGAACCTACTACTGTTAAATATTTATATAATGTAGGGCTTGATTATGTATCATGTTCTCCATTTAGAGTTCCAATTGCAAAACTTGCAGCAGCTCAAGAAGCAATTGAACATCCAAGAAATAAATAATTTAAAATTAATACAAAAATACCAGAGTTTTAAAACTCTGGTATTTTTGATTCATCAAGAAGGATAATATAAATCTAAATTCGAAAATTTTCATTTTCTACATTTTGTCTTTTATTATTTTTTCTATCATTTCTTTTACTTCTTTGTATTTGTCTTCTTTGTCGATCGCTCCTACTATTGGATCTCCAACTATATTTCCTTCGCTATCTACAAGGATTGATGTTGGATATGACATTATTGTTTCTGTGTATTTTTCAAGTTCGCTACCTTTGTCTATAGTAATATTTTTGTATTTTGCCCCTTGTTTTTCTAGGATTTTTTTAGCTTCTTTTATTGTATCTTCCTCGCCTACTTTGGCTTCTGAATTTATTCCTATTACTTGTCCACCCATTTTTTCTATTTCATCGTTTAATTGTTGTAATTTTGGAAGCTCTCCTACGCATGGTGCACAACCATTAAACCAGAAATTTACGAGTGTTAATTTTTTATCTTTGAATATGTCTTTTGTAACATCATTTCCATCAAAATCTTTTGAATTAAATGTTGGGAATTTTTTTAATTCTTTTGTTGAAACTGCTCCATCTTCTTTTTTGTTTGATGCACTTTCGTTTCCTGCTTTTAATTTTGTTATTTCTTCTTCTAATTTTGCAATTTCTTCTACGTCTTTTGTCAAAAGTTCATAGTCTTCTTTGGATAATTCATCTTTTGCTTTTTCTACTAAATCTTTTAAATATGCATCGTATCCTTTATCTTTATTATCTTCTGCGCTTGACTTATCTGCTTTTGAAAATGCTACTTGCCATTGCTTATCGTGTGAAGCTAAGATGTCATTTTGTTTTTTCATCAATTCGTCAATTTTAGCTTTATTATCGTCCATCTTATTTGAGTTATTTGAATTGCTTTCAGCTTTTTCTACTGATGAAGGATTTGAGTTCATATTGTCTTTGTTTTCTTGTTTTGAACAAGCTGTTAATGCTAATACTAATGTTGCTGATAATGCTAATACTTTTACTTTTTTAAATTTCATTTTTTTCTCCTTTAATGTCTTCTTTTAAATTTTCTTTTTTATTTTCTTCTTTTTTCTTATCGAGTCCAAATTGATATTTGAGGGCACAGGTTGGACACGATGTGATACACATTCCACACCTTATACATTCGGTATGGTTTTGGTCTTTTCTAACGTCTACATCCATTTTACAGGCTTTTACGCATTTTTTGCAGGATATGCACTTGTTGTTGTCAAAATTAATTTTGAATAGGGATATTTTATTAAATAGGGCATAAAATGCTCCCAAAGGACAAATCCACTTACAAAATGGTCTAAAAAATATTATTGATAGAATTACTGTTATTATCAAAATTGTAAGTTTTAGGTTAAATAATGAACCTAAACTTGCTCTTATTGATGTGTCTACTAAGGAAAGCGGGATTGCTCCTTCTAAGACTCCTGCTGGGCAAATGTACTTACAAAAATATGGATTGCCCATTCCCAATTCATTTACTACAAGAACTGGCAAAATAATAACGGCAACTACAAGTATCAAATATTTTATGTATCTTAATGGTTTTAATTTTTTTGTTGAAAATTTTTTGCATGGAATCTTGTGTAAAATTTCTTGGATAAAACCAAATGGACACAAAAATCCGCAAACTAATCTTCCTACCATTACTCCAACAAAAATCAAAAATCCGCTTATATAATAGGAAAATTTGAATTTTGATGAGCCAACTACTGCCTGATATGCTCCTATTGGACAAGCTCCTGTTGCTGCTGGGCAAGAATAGCAATTAAGTCCAGGAACGCAAATCTTTTTTATATTCCCCCTATAAATTACTCCTTTAAAAAAATTAGGAAGGTGAATATTTGTCATAAGACTTGCTAAAATTTGGATTAGCCACCTAAATTTTGCTATAGTTTTTGATCTAATCTTATCCAATTCCAACACACTCCAGACATAATTTTATCGCCTTGCTAAAAACCGTATCTACTTCTCCACGGAAGGCTCCATAAGAAATAAAACCTATTGCAAGGATCAAAAATCCTATTTGTATATTTTTCTTTTTCTTAATTTCTATATCAATCACCTCTTTACAAATTAATAATAACAGATTAGATATAAATTTTCTGTTAAGATTTTCTTAACATATATTTTATTATGATTTGATATAATATTTATAAAGGAGAGAACATGAAAATATTAATAGTAGAAGATGAAAAAATATTAAATAATACAATAAATAAATCTTTAAAAGATGCAGGTTATGAAGTCGAATCCGCTTTTGACGGCTTTGATGCTATGGAAATGATTGAAATCGAATCTTATGATCTTATAGTTTTAGATTTAAATCTTCCAAATATGGATGGAATGGAAATTTTGAAAAATTTGAGAAAAGAAGATGTTGAAACAAAAGTTTTAATTCTATCTGCAAGAAGTCAAATCCAAGATAAGGTTGAAGGTCTTGATGCCGGAGCAAATGATTTTTTGCAAAAGCCATTTCACTTGGACGAATTAAAAGCAAGAGTTAGATCTCTTACAAGAAGAAATTTTATACAAAATAATACAGAGCTTTCTTTTGATAAGATAAAATTTGATAGTAAAAATAGGACAATTTTTATAGACGACAAAGAATTAAAATTGACAAGAAAAGAATCTGGGATTTTGGAATACTTGCTTTTAAATCAAGGAAGACCAGTAAGCCAAGAAGAATTAATTGACCACGTTTGGGATTCTAGCGTTGATTTATTAAGCAATTCCATAAGAGTGCATATATCTGCTCTTAGAAAAAAATTAAAACAAGAACTTGGCTATGATCCAATTGAAAATAGGATTGGAATAGGATATTTGTTGAGGAAAATAAAATGAAAAAAATGTCATTAAGGCTTCGAATTGCCATTTTAACAAGTATTTTGATAGCTCTTACAAGTTTAACCATGAATTTTTTTATGAATAAAACCGCATATTTTTATATAGATTCTTTGGGTGGATATGTCGATAAGATGGAAAACAAAGAAGATTTGTATATAAATATTGACAAGGATAAAATTGGCGATTTTGATACAAATTTTTCAGACCAAGTCACAATTACAAAAAATAATTTTTCAAAAAAATCTTGGATAATAACAAGTTTAGTTACAATTTTTGGAGGAATAATTTCATACTTTCTAAGCGGAAAATTCCTAGAACCCCTTGATAAATTTTCAAATCAAATTGAGCAAATCCAGCTTAAAAATATAACCGATTACGAAGTAAAAGAAAATCCAATAAAAGAATTTCAAAAATTAACCAAATCTTTTAACCAAATGCTAGAAAGATTAAACGAATCTTACAAAAATGAAAGAGAATTTACAGCAAGAGCAGCCCACGAGCTAAGGACTCCCCTTACCATAATAAATTCACAAATCGACCTATTCGAAGAAGAAAATATGGATGAGGATGAAATTAAAAATCTTGTAACAATGATAAAAAACGAATCAGATAGACTTTCAAAACTTGTAACAAGCCTTTTAGATTTAAGCGAATTAAGGTCAGTTACAAGAAATGAAAAAATTGAACTATCATCTTTAATTGAAGAGGCAATTCAAGATTTATCATTTATATCCGACAAAAAAAATATAAACATAGAAAATATCTGCCAAGAAATATATATAGAAGGAAGTGATTTACTAATCTATAGAGTATTTTATAATTTGATAGAAAACGCAATAAAATACAACAACAATAATGGATTCGTAAAAATTTTTTCCAAAAAAAATAAAGACTTTGCAGAAATTTATGTAGAAGATAGCGGAATAGGAATAGCAAAAAGTGAAAAAGAAAATATCTTCAAGGCCTTTTATAGAATAAAAGCAAACGAAGAAATAGGCTCAGGACTAGGACTTTCTCTAGTAAAAGAAACAATAAAACTTCATAGAGGAAAAATTAAAGTTTTAGACAAAGAAAAAGGAAGCCTAATAAAAGTTTCCCTACCAATTTCTAATTTATAAAATAAAATAATTTTAAGCACAAAAAAACTAGGCACAAAGCCTAGTTTTTTAATTAAATTTCTTCAGCATTTATAATTTCATCATTGAAACCGTCTTTGTAGTCATCATTTTTAACTATATGTTTATTAAATATTTTATCTATACCAATAGAGATTGCTGTATCTCCTGATATATTTGCAGCGGTTCCAAATGAATCTTGTGTTAGATAAAGTGTAATCAATAATGATGCAAGCTCTCCTTCTGAAGGAATTCCTACAACTGGTAAAAATGGTAGGGCACTCATTACAGCTCCACCTGGTGCTCCAGGGGCTGCAACCATAGCTATTCCCAAAATTGCCATATATCTTAACATTAATAAATAAGAATGATCCATTCCATACATGGTTAAAATTGTAAATGTACAAGCTGTAATTGTAATCATTGAGCCTGGCATGTGAACTGTAGCTCCAAGAGGAATTACAAAATCTCTTATTCCCTTACTAACACTATTTGACTTAGCACATTCTAAGTTTACAGGAATTGTTGCAACAGATGATTGAGTTCCAACTGCTGTTAAATATCCTTTGATTTGGTTTTTGATTAAAACAAGAGGATTTTTCTTTGTATAAAGACCATTTATTATAAATAAAGCAGATATGTATAATAAGTGAAGAGCAATTACACACAAAAATATTTTCCAGAAAATTGAAAGAACTGCAAATACAGAACCTGTAAATGCCATTTTTGAGAAATTACCAAAAATAAAAAATGGTAATAATGGAACAATAGCTGTTGATAAAACTTTTGTAATTATCTCATTAAATTCTCCAATTAAACCATAAGAATATTCTCCCTTACCATGTTTTCTTAACCAAGAAATTGAAATTCCCATCATAAAGGCAAAAATAATTGCTGATGTAACATCAAAAAATGGTGTGATAGGCACTTCAAAAAATGGATTAACTTCAATTTCACTTGAAGCTTGGATTTTAGCAACTTGATCTTGACTTATAAAAGCTGGGAAAATATTTGAACTCATTAAATAAGATAATGAACCACCAACTAATGTTGACGCATAAGCAATAAGAACAGTTACAGCAAGTAACCTTCCAGCTCCTTCTCCAAGATCTGCTATTCCTTTAGTAACAAAAGCGATTATCATAAGTGGGATAACAAAGTTTAAAAATGCACCGAAAATTGATGAGAATGTAACTGCAATTCTTACAAACCATTCAGGCAAATATAAACCAGCTAAAGTACCTAAGGCAATCGCTATCAATAATTTAGGTATTAAACCAAGTTTTTTCTTTTCAGATTTACTCATAAAAATTTAAACACTCCTTTTTCAGCTATATTTTTTTATGTACAATATATAGCTCGTAACGTGACTACCTTTCCATTATAGGACATAAAGGAAAAAAGTGCAAATAAAATTGCACTTTTTTTAACAAATTATTATCAATTTTTCTTATTTTTGGTCATATTTTCTTTGAAGTTCAGAAATTAAATTATTATCATCAAAATAATTTATGCCCATAGCGTCTTTTACTTGTTCAAGTTTCATTTTTCCATAAGCACTTGCCTCTTTCGAACCATTTTCCATAATTTCAAATAATTTGGAAATATCTTTTTCATAATAGGCTCTTTTTTCTCTAACAGGAACAAGAAAATCTTCCAAAACTTTATTTAAGAATTTTTTAATTTTCACATCTCCAAGACCACCACGTCTATAATGATCTTTTAATTCATCTAAATTTTTATATTCTGGCAAATATTTTTCAAAATGATAATCTTCACAAAAAGCATCAAGATAAGTAAATACAGAATTTCCTTCAACCTTTCCTGGATCTGTAATTTTTATATGTCCTGGATCTGTAAACATTGACATTACTTTTTTCTTTACTTCTTCTTTTGAATCTGATAAGTAAATACAATTATCCAAAGACTTACTCATTTTTGCATTTCCATCAATTCCCGGAAGTCTTCTACAAACTTTATTTTCTGGAATTACTGCCTTTGGTTCTCTAAAAATTTCTTTGTAAGTACTATTAAATGAACGAACCAATTCTCTAGCTTGTTCAAGCATTGGCTCTTGGTCTTCTCCAACTGGAACAATATTTGAATCAAACAAAATAATATCTGAAGTTTGGCTAACAGGATAAATTAAAAATCCAGTAGGAAGACTTGTTTCAAAATTTTTAGATTTTATTTCGCTTTTTACAGTAGGATTTCTTTCAAGCCTTGATAGGGTAACTAAATTTAATAAATAAAAAGTTAATTCTGTAAGCTCTTTTACATAAGATTGAACAAAAAATGTTACCTTATTTGGATCAAGTCCAACTGATAAATAATCAAGCATAACTTCTGTAATATTTTCTCTGATTTTTTTTGGATTATCAAAATTATCTGTAAGGGCTTGAGCATCGGCAATCATTACATACATCTTGTCATAATTTCCTTCATTTTGCATTTTAACCCTATTTTTTAATGAGCCAACATAATGGCCCAAATGAAGTTTTCCTGTTGGTCTATCTCCAGTTAAAATTATATTTTTCATTTTTTCTCCTTTTTAATAAAAAATAAGGGAAAGATTATTCCCTTCCCTTATTAGCTAAATATTCATCTATAAATCCGTCAATATCTCCATCCATTACACTTTCTACATTTCCAACTTCAAAATTTGTTCTATGATCTTTAACCAAAGTGTATGGATGAAATACATAAGATCTTATTTGATTTCCCCAAGCTATTTGGGTGTAATTTCCTTGAATATCTTCAATTTTTTCCCTGTGTTCTTCTTCTTTAATTTGAGTAAGTTTTGCCAAAAGAAGTTTCATTGCTGTTTCTTTATTTTGAGTTTGACTTCTTTCAGCCTGACTTGATGCTATAACTCCTGTTGGGATGTGGGTAATTCTTACAGCAGAATCAGTTTTATTAACATGTTGTCCACCAGCTCCACTTGCCCTATAAGTATCAATCCTTAAATCTTTTGGATCAATTTCTACACTCATATCATCATTTAATTCAGGAAAAATATCAACTGATGCAAAAGAAGTGTGGCGTCTTTTTGAAGAATCAAAAGGAGAAATCCTGACAAGCCTGTGAACGCCTTTTTCTCCTTTTAAATATCCATAAGCAAAAGAGCCTTTTACATGAATTGTTGCAGATTTTATACCACCAGCTTCTTCGTTATTTAAATCTGTTACATCAAATTTAAAATTTCTTTTTTCGAAAAACCTCGTATACATTCTCATAAGCATTTCTGCCCAATCAGTAGCTTCAAGTCCACCAGCTCCAGCATGTATTACAAGATAGGCATTATTTTTGTCATATTCTCCATCAAGCTCAGTTTTTATTTTAAAAGATCCAATTTCTTTTTTTAATGAATTTAAAATTTCTTCAATTTCATTCAGACTTTCTAAATCTTCATTGCTTTCTTCAATTATATCCAAAAGATCAGATTGGTCTTTTAATTCTTCTTCAAAGCTTGTAAAAGTTTTAAAATTTTCTTTTTTATCTGACAAATCTGCCATTATTTCTTGAGCTTTTTGGCTATCATCCCAAAAATTTTCTTCTAGAGTTTGTTTTTCAATTTGTTTTATTTCTGTATTTAGCTTTTCTGGGTTAAGATGAGAGCCAATCATATCAAGATTTTTATCAAGTTCTTTAATGATTTCTCTTAGCTCATAAATTTCTGCCATCTAATTACCCTTGATGTGTCCTTTTTTAGCTTCTCTTTTTAATCTTCTTCTTTCAGCCCTGTTTGTTGCTTCTTCTGGATTTTCAGGATTTTCAAATCCTTCTTCGTCAGGTTTTAAAACTTGTTTTCTTTCAATATTTTGTCTGATTTCAACACCCATCATAAGTCTTACAGTTTCTTCTTGGATGGCATTAGTCATTTCTTCATACATATCAAAACCAGTATTTGTGTAAGCTCTTACAGGATCATCATTTCCCATTGCCCTTACACCAATTTCTTTTCTCATTTGATCCATTGAATCTATGTGTTCCATCCATTTTGTATCAATTACTCTAAGTAAAACAACTCTTTCGACTTCTCTCATGTTTTCTTCGCCAAATTGTTTTTCCTTATTTTCATATTTTTCTAAGCTTGTTTGGTAAATATAATTTATTAATTTTTCTTGAGTAAAATCATTTATATTTTCAAACTTCAATAATTCAACAGGAATTGCAATTGATTTTAAATGATTCAATAAAGCTACCATTTCCCAATTTTCTGGTTTTACTTGTGGATTTGTAAATGAATAAACGGATTGGGAGATTGAATCTTTTATCATTCCTAGAATTGAATCTCTCATATTTTCTCCGTAAAGAACTTGTTTTCTTTCGTTATAAATTATTGTTCTTTGTTTGTTCATTACATCGTCGTATTGAAGAACTCTTTTTCTTGTTGCAAAGTTATTTGCTTCAACTCTTGTTTGAGCTTTTTCAATTGATCTTGTAACCATTTTTGAAACAATTGGTTCATCTTCTGGATAATTGTAGTTTTCTACAAATTTTGAAATTTGTTCTCCAACATTAAGTCTAATCAAGTCATCTTTTAATGAAATAAAAAATCTTGATTTTCCTGGATCTCCTTGCCTTCCAGAACGACCTCTCAACTGATTGTCTATTCTTCGTGATTCGTGTCTTTCTGAACCAATTATATAAAGTCCACCAACTTCTCTAACTTTTTTAGCTTCTTCGTCAATTCCTGGTTTTACAAGAGATTTATAATGTTTATATTTTTTTCTTGCTTCTAATATTTCTTGGTTGTCTGTTTCTTGGAAAGAGTCAACTTGTTCAAGCAATTCTTCTGAAATTCCTTCTCTTTTCAATCTTTGTTTTGCCATGTGATCGGCATTTCCACCAAGCATAATATCAGTACCACGGCCTGCCATATTTGTTGCGATTGTTACAGAATTTAATCTTCCTGCTTGAGCAACTATATCAGCTTCCCTTTCGTGGTTTTTTGCATTTAATACAACGTGTTTTATTTTTTCTTTTTTAAGAGCATTTGATAATTTTTCAGAATTTTCTATTGAAATTGTACCTACAAGGATTGGTTGACCTGTTGCATGTACTCTTTTAATTTCTTCAATTATCGCATTATATTTTCCATTTTCATTTATATAAACATAATCTACATCATCAACTCTTTGAATTGGTTTATTTGTAGGAATCTCTACAACATCTAGATTATAAATTTCTGAAAATTCTTCTTCTTCTGTTTTTGCAGTACCAGTCATTCCTGATAATTTATCATACATTCTAAAGTAATTTTGGAAGGTAATTGTTGCAAGAGTTTTTGATTCTGATTGAACTTCAACTCCTTCTTTTGCTTCAATTGCTTGATGAAGACCATCTGAATATCTTCTTCCTTGCATGATACGTCCAGTAAATTCATCTACAATCATAACTTCGCCATTATTTACAACATAATCAATATCTCTTGTCATTGTAGTGTTTGCTTTCAAAGCATTGTTGATGTAGTGAGCAAGTTCAAGATGTTCTGGATCTGATAAATTTTCAATTCCGAAGAATTTTTCTGCCTTTGCTGTACCTTGTTCTGTAAGGTTTGATGATTTTCTTTTTTCATCAACTAAGAAATCTACTTTTTCTACAACAAATTCTCTATCAAATGGATCTTGATCTAAATCTTCGTTTGGATCTAAAATTCTTCCTTCAAGGCCTTTTATAAATTCATCTGCTTTTACATAAGTATCAGTTGATTCATCGCCTTCTCCAGAAATGATAAGTGGAGTTCTAGCTTCATCTATTAAAATTGAGTCAACCTCATCGACTATTGCATAGTGAAGTCCTCTTTGAACCATATTATCCTTATAAATAACCATGTTATCTCTTAGATAATCAAAACCAAATTGGTTGTTTGTTCCATAAGTTATATCACAGTTATAATTTTTTTGTCTTTCTGAATTTGTAAGTCCATAAATTATACAACCTACTGTAAGACCTAAAAATGAATAAACTTTTCCCATCCACTCTTGGTCACGCTTTGCAAGATAATCATTTACTGTAACTATGTGAACGCCTTTTCCATCAAGGGCATTTAGATAAGCAGGAAGAGTTTCAACTAAAGTTTTTCCTTCTCCTGTTTTCATCTCTGCAATTTGTCCATTATGTAGAACAATTCCACCGAGTAATTGAACAGGATAGTGTTTCATTCCCAAAACCCTATCACTTGCTTCTCTTACTGTTGCAAATGCCTCTACCAATAAATCATCAAGACTTTCTCCCTTGTTTAATCTTTCTTTAAATTCATTAGTTTTATCTTGTAACTGTTTATCTGTTAATTTTTGCATATCTTCATCTAGTGCCAAAATTTTATCAACCAATTTTTGGTTGTTGTCAATTTCTTTTTGACTAAATGATTTAAATATATTTAATAACGCCAAATCTTTCACCTCTAATTCTCTGTATATCCTACCCTTTTTATAAGCTTTTGGCAATAAGTTAGGATTAAACTATCACAAATATAATATTAAATGAAAATCAACAAATTGTAAAATAAATTTACAAATTTATTTATCATAATTTTCTTTTAAAAAATCAATCGCTTCTATATAACCATCAAATCCCTTGCCTTTAATAGTTTTTTTGGCAAAATATGAAACATAAGATATTTTTCTAAAATCTTCTCTTTTATCTACATCTGTCAAATGCACTTCAACTGTTGGAATATTTACAGCTTTTAGCGCATCCAAAATTGCAATTGATGTATGAGTATAAGCTGCTGGATTTATTACAATTCCATCATACAAATTATAAGCTTCTTGAATCTTATTTATAATTTGTCCTTCAGAATTTGATTGGTAAATTTCAATTTCAATGTCCTTTTCTTTAGTGTATTCTTTTATATATTTTATTAAATCTTTATAATTTTTTGAGCCATAAATATTTTTTTCTCTAATTCCAAGCATATTTATATTTGGTCCGTTAATTATCAATATTCTCATAAAATTTCACCTCAATTTCCTTAGCACATTCCAGCAAATTATTATTTTCCACCTCAAAATCTTTAAAACTGTCATATAATTTTTTTCTCTTTTTATATAAATCAAATAAATTATATTTTTTTGAAATAGGTCTTCCCTCTGTTTCTAGATTTTCTAAATTTCTTTTTACTTCTACTATTAGAGAATTTTCTTTTAGGGAATAATAATTTTCTTTTCTTTCAACAACACCTCCGCCACAACTTATAACAAGAGAAGTTTTTTTTGAAATTTCTTTTATTATTTGGCTTTCTTTTTTTCTAAATTCGTCTTCCCCATATTTATTGAAAAACTCTTCAATATTTCCATATTTTTTTACAAATTCTAAATCAATATCGACAAGTTTTCTATTCATATTTTTTGCTAAAATTTTTCCAAGACTGGTTTTGCCTACTGCTGGCATACCTATTAGGGCTATATTTATTTTTTCTTTGTAAATAGATTTTTTTATTTTTTCAATCAGTGATTCATCAATTTTTTTATCCAAAAACAATTCGCTTGCTTTTACTGCTTGGGCAAGCAACATATCAAAACCTGTTGCATATTTTATATTTTTTTCTTTGGCACAAGCTATAATTTTTGTCATATATGGATTGTAAATTAAATCTACAACTGCCTCTAAATTTTTAAAATCATAAAGTTCAATTTCTTTTAAATATTTTTCATTATTTGGATACATTCCAACAGGAGTTGTATTTACTATAATTTCAAAATCTAAATAATCTTTTACATCTTTAAAATAAGGTTTATATTTTCTTGACAAAAATACAATTTTTTTTGCCCCCTCATCTTTTAAAACTTGGCTTACAGTTTTTGATGAGGCGCCTTTTCCTAAAATTAAGCATTTTTTATCTTTTACATTTATTTTATTTTTTCTCAAATTATAAGAAAATCCATAATAATCAGTATTGTAACCGTAAAGTTTTCCATTTTTATTTACGATTGTATTTACCGCTCCAATTTTTTCTGCTTTTTTTGAAACAAAATCTAGATACTTCATTACTGTTTTTTTATAAGGAATTGTTACATTTATTCCTTTAAAATCTTTTCTTTCAAAAAAATAATCTAATTCTTCTTCGTTTTTTTCGAAATATTGGTAATCATAAAAGGCTATTTTTTCGTGAATTATTTTTGAATAAGAATGAGCTAAACTTTTTCCTAAAAGTCCATATTTTTCTTCTTCTTTTTGTAAATTTTTCGATTGATCCATAATTTCTTGAAAAATAGGAAGAAAATATTCGCCGTATTCAGGACTTTCCTCTTTTATTTTTTTTAAAATTTCTCGCTCTCTTTTTGGATCGTAAATTTTTTTATTGTGGGAAATTTTGTAGGCTCTAACTTTTTTTGAAAGGTCAAATCTTTTTTTCAATAAATTTATAATTTCTTCATCAATTTTATTAATTTGATTTCTAATCTCTTTTAAATCTTCCATTTAAGCTCCTAAATACTCAATTTTTCCTCCTAATTTTTCAAAAGTTTTAAAAAATGAAGGATAGGATTTGTTTACTGCCTTATAATTTTTTATAATAATATCATCTTTTGCCATTAAGGAAGCGATGCTTGCTGCCATTACAATTCTGTGATCATTAAAAGAATCGACTGTTCCAGATTTTATTTTCCCTGAAATTTTTAGATTATCTCCAATAATTTCGCATTTCGCTCCCAAATCATTTAGCATTTTTGAAGTTGATTCAAGCCTATCGCTTTCTTTAAGCCTCAATCTTTTTCCATTTGTAATATAAGACGTTTTATCTAAATATGTCAAAAGAAGAGCAAGTATTGGACAAAGATCTGGAATTTGAGAAATATCAATTTCAAGTGTCTTATTATCATTTTTGCAAATTTTTATTTTTTCTATAATATCTACAATTTCCCTATCTTTTTGCAAGGAATCTTCTTTCAAATTGTTGATTTTTATTTGAGAATTTATAAGATTTGCCCCATAAAAAAAGGCTGCATTTGACCAATCGCCTTCAACATAATAATTATTAGGCGATTTTATTTGTGGATTTTCTATAAAATAAGAATTATTTTCTTCTTTTACATCTACATTAAAATCTTTTAAAACTTCTCTGCTTATATCAATATAGCCAAGGGATTCGGGTTTTTCTTTTAATTTTATAGATGTTTTTACAGATAATTTGCTTGACGCAAGCATAATTGCGGTAATGTATTGACTGGATTTATTTTCAAAAAATTCAAAATCTCCACCAAACAAATTTCCCTTTATCGTATAAGGAATTTTATTAGATGAAATTTCAAGACCATGCTTTCTCAAATTTCTTATTAATTCATAATTTGGTCTTTGACTTAATCTTTCCTTTCCAATAATTTTTACTTCTTTGGCAAAATGATTTGCTACAGCTGTAAAAAATCTTAGTGAAGAACCCGACTCGTACATATCTATTGTGGCTTTTTCTATTTTTTCTTTTGGAGGAATTACTTTTACAAAATTTTCAAATTTTTCAATTCCAACTCCCAAATTTATTAAAGCATCAATAGTTACATTTATATCTTTTGAAAATTCATTAATATAAATATTTGTAGGATTTTCGCAAAGACCTGCCAAAATCAAAGCCCTATGTCCATAAGATTTTGAGGAAATGGCGTCAATTTCTCCTTCAAGCCTTGATGGATGAATTAAAATATTATCTGTTTTCATAAATTTTCCTCAAATCCTTTAAATCTATATTTAAAATTTCGCAAGTTCCAAGATTTCTCACAACAATTATATTTATCCTGGCATTTCTTGATTTTTTATCAACCATGCAAACTTTTAATATTTTTTCTGTATCAAAATCAATTTCTTTATCAAGATTATATTTTTTCAACACTTTTATAAAATCATCGTAAAAACTTTCGTAAAAATTTTTAACCATAATTTTCATACCAAGAGCAACCGCATGGCCATGGCTTATTTCAAAATTTGAATTTTTCTCTATAGCATGAGCAAATGTGTGGCCATAATTTAAAATTTGCCTAATACCAAAATCTTTTTCATCATCTTTAACCACATATTTTTTTATATCCAAGCATTTTTTTATAATTGATGGGAGACTTTCGTAAGTTTTACTTACATTTTCTTTTGAAATTTCTTCAAAAATAGACTTGTCCCTAATCATTCCATATTTTATAGCCTCAGCCAAACCATCATTAAAATAATAATCCGATAGAGTTTTTAAAAAATCTGTATCTATAAAAACTTTTTTGGGTTGGTAAAAAGTTCCACACAAATTTTTCCCTGCCTTTAAATTTACGGCTGTTTTTCCTCCAACTGATGAATCAATTGCTGATAAAAAAGTAGTTGGAATTGAAATATAATCAATTCCTCTAAGATATAAAGATGCAACAAGCCCAGAAATATCTCCTACAACTCCTCCACCAAAAGCAATTACTAAATCAGACCTTCTATATTGATTTTGTGCAGCAAATTCTAAAATTTTTATCAAATTTTCTGTTGATTTAGAATTTTCTCCGTTTTTTATTATAAATTCTTTATAATAAAATCCGTCAAGCTCTTTAATTAATTTTTCTTTGTGGATTTTATAAACTAAGTCATCGCTTATAATTAAAATTTTTGAATTTTTATAATTTTCTTTTAAATATGTATTTAATTTTTTTATAATATTTGAGCCTATTTCTATTTCATAAGGATTTATTAAATCTGCACTTAATTTCATTACCACATCTTCTTTCTTATGTCATTTCCTTTTTTTAGTTGGGCTTTTAATCTATCTACGTCATTATTTTTCAAATCATTTTTTAATTCTTCCAAGTTTTCTATCATTGTATTTATGTCTTCAATCAAAAAATCCTTGTTTAATAAAAATAATTCTGACCATAAGTTTTCATCAATCTTTGAAACTCTTGTCATATCTTTTAAACTTCCAGCAGAAAATCCGTCATGGTAAATACTTTTTTGATTTAATGCATAAGCATTAGAAATCACATGGCATAGTTGAGATGTAAAAGAAATCATTTCATCGTGTTTTTTGGGACTTGCCTTTACAAATTTGTCAAATCCAATTTTTTTAAATAAAGAAATCTCCTCATCATCTAAATCATCAACATAAATCATAGAAGCATTTTTGTATAAATCTTTTAAAGAAGATTCAAAGCCATAAACTTCTCTACCAGCCATAGGATGAATTGATTTATATACGAAAGAATATTTTTCTGATAATTTTTTTATATATGGATACAAATTATTTTTTACTCCGGAAATTTCCATAACAGTTTTGGATAAGTATTTATAATTTTCTCCAACAAATTTTTTTATGGTTAATGGATTTAAACAAATAATTGTAAAATCCATTTTTTTTAATTCATTCTTATCTTCAATTATTTTTATACCAAAATTCTTGGCCGATTTTTTCGTTTTTTCATCAATATCATAGCCATAAACTATATTATCACTATACTCTATAAAAGCCTTAGCAAAAGAACCGCCCATTAATCCTAAACCAACTATAGCAATTTTTTTCATTATTTATCCCTCATATTTAAATATTTTTATTTATATTATATCAAAAAAAATTTTAGTAAACACAAAAATACTGCTACAAAATAATTTGTAGCAGTTAATTTATTTTATTCAGGAATAATTAATCCGTAATGTCCATCTTTTCTTTTATATACAAGTCTTGTTTTCATTTCTTCATCATCTAAGTATATAAAGAAATCATGGTTTAATAATTCCATTTGCATACAAGCTTCTTCATCGCTCATAGGTCTTAGAACTATTTCTTTTTGTCTTTTAATTTTTGGAATATTTTCCTCTTTTCCTTCTTCAATGTTATCAAAGGATTCAAATTTAATTGATTCACCATTTCTTCTATTTCTTTGTAATTTTGTTTTTTGTTTTCTAATTTGACGAACCAAAGCATCTATTACCTTATCAATTCCTGTTGAGAAATTATCATTTACCTCTTCTGCCCTTAGAATTGTTCCGCCTTTAAGAAAAATGGTTGATTCAACTTTTTTTAAATTACCTTCGGTAGAAAATTTGAGGTCCATTTCTTCTTCCTTGTTGAAATATTTGTCAAGCCTATCAAATTTTTCCTTAGCTTCTTCTTTTAAGCTTTCATAAACATTGATGTTTTTACCTTTAATATTTAATTTCATATTGAACCTCCGTCATTTTGATATTATATATATACCCCCGTAAGTTTAATGTAAACCTTTAGTTTTTTCTTTATTAAAATTTATTGTATAATGAGATAAATGCAAGGAGGAAAAATGGAAAAAACAAAAATTAATGATATTTTAACTTATGATTTTTATTCAAGTCTTGAAATATCTAATGACGAAAAATATTTGGCTTTTTTAAAAACAAATGCTAATTTAGATGAAAATAAATACAATTCTTATCTTTATCTTTTTGATATAGAAAAAAATAAAAAATATAAAGTTTCTGATAATAAAAATATTGGAATTTTTATTTTTGATGAAGATGATAATTTAATTTACAAGGAAAAATCCGACGATAAATTTGATTATTTTTATAAAAAAGATAGGTCAATGGGAGTTGGAAGTTTAGAATTTAAAATTGATAAAAATGTTTCATATATCAAAGATTTAAAAAATGGATATTATTTGATAAAAGCGTCTGACAAATTAAGTGAGGACAAAAAGAAAAAACAAAAGGAAAATTCTTTTTATAAGGAAGTTACCAAATTGCCTTTTTGGTTTAATGGCACAGGTTATATAAATAATCAAAAACAAAGTCTTTACCTTTTCAAAAAGGAAGATAAAAGTCTTCAAAAAATAAGAGATTTTGAAAATGAAAGTCTAAATGCTTTTGCAATAAATAAAAACGCAAACAAATTAGCCCTAGTTTTGGGAAAAAATGATAATAATATTTCAAGACTTAGAGATGATTTAGTAATTTTAGATTTAGAAAATAAGGAAGAAAAAATTATAATCGAAAATGAATTTTCATATTATGATTTATTTTTTAATGACAAAGATGAAATTATTTTTGTCGCAAGTGATATGAAAAAAGGCGGAATAAATGAAGACGCCTTTATCTACAAAGGCAATTTATCTGGAGAATATAAAAAAATAAGTCCTGATGATTTTGATAAATCTTTTGGCAATTCTATTGGAAGCGATGCAAGATATGAAGCTTATAGGACTTTTTTTTACAAAAACAATAAATTTTATTTTGTAGTTACAGAAAAAGAAGAATCAAGACTTTATTCCATAGATGAAAATGAAAATATAAAACTTGAAATTTCTGGTTGTGTTGAAGATTTTGCAATAGCAAATGACAATATCTATTATTTTGCCATGACAGAAAATAGAATTTCCCACTTAAAAGAAAAGAAAAATAACAAAATTTTACTTGATAATAAAATAAATTCATCACTTGGAAAAATTGAAGAATTTTTCTATGAATCAAACGGCGATAAAATTAGAGGATTTGTTCTTTTGCCAGTAGATTTTGATAAAAATAAAAAATATCCTACCATTTTATCAATCCACGGCGGACCAAAAACAGAATTTTCAAATATTTTCCACCACGAGCACCAAGTTTTTGCAAATGATGGATATATAATTATTTATACAAATCCACACGGTTCAAGCGGAAACGGCGTAAAATATTCTGATATTAGAGGAAAATATGGAACTATTGACTATGAAGATTTGATGAATTTTACAGATTTGGCTATAAAAAAATATCCGCAAATTGATGAAAATAATATGGGAGTTTATGGCGGATCTTATGGTGGATTTATGACAAATTGGATTGTTTCTCACACAAACAGATTTAAGGCTGCAAATTCTCAAAGATCAATTTCAAATTGGACTTCATTCTATGGAGTTTCTGATATAGGATATTATTTTGCACCTGACCAAACAGGGGCAGATCCTTGGGATAATTTAGAAAAAATGTGGGAGCAATCTCCTATTAAACACGCAAAAAATGTAAAAACGCCAACAATGTTTATTCATTCTGACGAAGATTATAGATGTCCATTAGAGCAAGGTCTTCAAATGTATACAAGAATAAAAGAAAATGGCGTTGATACAAAAATGTATATTTTTCACGGAGAAAATCACGAATTGTCAAGATCTGGAAAGCCAAAAGCAAGAATAAAAAGACTAGAAAAAATTAAAGAATGGTTTGATGGGTACTTGAAATGAAAGGAAAAATAAAATCAAAAAAAACAAAAAAATTTATTTTTACCCTAATCGAAAGAGCAAAGTCCCACGATATTATGACCTTGGCGTCTTCTCTTTCCTATTATTTTTTGTCAGCTGCAATTCCCATGCTTTTGGTTTTATTAAATCTTGTTACAAAATATATGAAAGGTAACGAAGATGTGATTGTAGAATTTATTGAGCTTTTGCCAGAAACAATAAGAGGTGTAATTTTGATGCTTGTAAAATCAATCATTAATTCATCATCAGTTTCAACACTTTCTACAATCACATTGATATTTGCCCTTTGGTCAGCATCAAAAGGAGTTTCAAAAATAATTCTTGCAATAAATGTAGCCTACGGACTTGAAGACGATCATTCCATGATAAAAAATAAAATATTTGGATTTTTGTATACATTTATCCTTATTTTCATCCTAATATTTTTATTTTTGCTAAGAATTTATTCAAATGGAATTTTAAATTTAATAGAAAATGTATTGCAACTTGTAAATTCTTCATTTTCTCTTGAAAAATTTACTTGGCTAATCAATTTAGTTTCAGGAATACTTCCGCCAATAATTTTAATTCTTGGTCTAAGCCTTTTATACAAGTGTGCGCCTTACAATAATTCAATAAAAATAAGCTTCAAAGACGCCTTTGTAGGCTCAATTTCTACAACAATTATGATTACCATAACAAGCTTTGCCTATTCATTTTTCTTAAATAATATGAGCAATATGTCTGTTATTTACGGAGCTTTGGCAGGAATTATAGCCTTATTAGTTTGGATGCTTTTATTTTCATTGACAATAATTTTGGGAGCAGAAATCATTGCAGCCTATATGAAAACAAAAAATAAATTTACAGGATTAAATTAAGAAAAAAAATTTTAAAATTATTGAATCATAATATAAAAGCTTTTGGAGTGATTTAATGAAAAAAGAACTAAGACGTTATTTTATAAATAACAGAAAAAAAATCCCAAAAAACGATAAAAAAAATTGGGATGAAAAAATAAAAAATAAACTTATAAAAATCCCTTATTATAAAAATGCCAAGTCGATTTTTATTTATTATTCAACAGAAGATGAAATTGATACAAAAAAAATAATAAAACAAGCATTTTTAGATAAAAAGGAAGTTTATATACCAAAAATTATAAAAAATTCTGAAATGATTCCAGTTTTGCTCACTTCATTTGATGATCTTATAGATGGAGCATATAAAATAAAAACATCAAAACTTGAAAAAAGTTTGGAAAAAATAGACCTTACAATAGTCCCAGGACTTTCCTTTGACAAAAATAAATTTAGACTTGGCTACGGCGGAGGATATTATGATTATTACATAAAAAATCATAAGTCCTTTTACATCGGTTTATTTTATCAAATAAATAAATCTTACAAATTAAATTTCGACAATTTTGATGAAAAATTAGATTTAATAATTACAGATAAAAAAATATTCTAAAGAAAAAACTCTAAAGTTTTAAATAAAGCTTTAGAGTTTTTGTTTATATTTTAAAAAATTATAGATATTATAGAAAAGATAGAAGCACAAATTATAAGTAAATTCCAAAATAAAGATTTGTTTTTATATACCAAAACAAAATTTACAAAAAATATAATATAAAAAACAAGCATAATGAACTTAGCTAAATTTTCAGGCACATTATATCCAAAATAAGAACTAACTATAATGAAAATCATAGCTATAGCGAAAATCGCCCTTATAGTTTTATAGTATAAATTATCCTTTAACTTTTCAAAATTCATATTATTTCCCCTCATTATGAAAAATTTTTGAGTTTTTATTCTTGATTTATATTGTAATTTTATTATAAAGAAAATCGTAATCATTATCAATATCTTTTTAAAAATTTCTATTTAACTCCTAATATAATTTTTTATTTAATTTCTAGTAAAATTTTTTATTTTAAAATTCAAAATAAAAAAGGACAGCAAAGATAAATTTTCTACTTAACTCTACTGCCTTCCTAATTCAAAATCTTAATATTTATTTTTTATTTTTTGGAACAAGTTTTTCCATTCCGCCCATATACATTTGTAATGGTTTTGGAATTTTTACTGTCCCGTCTTCTTGTAATAAGTTTTCTAAAAATGCAATTAACATTCTTGGAGGAGCTACTACTGTGTTATTTAATGTGTGAGCAAAATAATTTCCTTTTTCTCCTCTTAATCTTATTTTAAGTCTTCTTGCTTGAGCATCTCCAAGATTTGAACATGAACCAACTTCAAAATATTTTCCTTGTCTTGGGCTCCATGCTTCAACATCACAAGATTTTACTTTTAAATCTGCCAAGTCTCCTGAACAACATTCGAGTGTTCTTACAGGAATTTCTAATGATCTAAAAAATTCTACTGTATTTTTCCATAATTCATCGTAAAATTTCTTTGAATCTTCTGGTTTACAAATTATAACCATTTCTTGCTTTTCAAATTGGTGGATTCTATAAACTCCACGCTCTTCAATTCCGTGAGCTCCAACTTCTTTTCTAAAACAAGGAGAATATGATGTCATTCTTAGTGGCATTTCGTTTTCATCTGTGATTGAATTTATAAATTTACCAATCATTGAGTGCTCACTTGTTCCGATTAAATATAAATCTTCGCCTTCGATTTTATACATCATATCTTCCATTTCAGCAAAGCTCATAACGCCTGTAACAACATCAGATCTAATCATAAATGGTGGAATGTGATATTCATATCCCTTGTCAATCATAAAATCTCTTGCATAAGAAAGAATTGCTGAATGAAGTCTTGCAATATCTCCTTTTAAATAATAAAAACCTGCTCCTGATGTATCCCTTGCAGAATCTAAATCAATTCCATTAAAGCTTTCCATAATATCAACGTGATAAGGAACTTCAAAATCTGGAGTTACATTTTCGCCAAATCTTTCAATTTCTACATTTTCGCTGTCATCTTTTCCTATTGGAACTGAATCGTCAATTATTTGTGGGATAACTTGCATTTTTTCTTTTAATTGGTCTTGGAATTTTCTTGTATCTTCTTCGATTTGAACAAGTCTATCGTTAATATCAGAAACTTCTTCTTTTACTTTTTCAGCTTCATCTTTTTTTCCTTGGCCCATAAGAGCACCAATTTGTTTTGAAGTTTTATTTCTTTTTGCTCTTAAATTGTCTCCCTCTGTTTTTACATCTCTTAATTTTTCATCAAGCTCGATTACTTCATCAACCAAAACTAATTTTTCATCTTGAAATTTTTTCTTGATATTTTCTTTTACGAAATCTGGGTTTTCTCTTACAAATTTTATGTCTAACATATTTCCTCCTAATTTTTTTACAATAAAAAAATCTCATCCCAAAAGGGACGAGATTATCGCGGTACCACCCAATTTAATGAAATAAATTCATTCACTTTAAATTTATAAGCTCAAAGACGGATTCATTAACTTTCGCCAAAGATTTTCACCAACCATCTTCTCTCTAAAGGTTATTTTTAATTACTACTTCTCATCACAGCTTTATTCAATTAATAGTAATATACTTTTATTTTTATTTTTTTCAAACATTAACAAATTTTTCAATAGCAATTTGAGGAAGTCCTATATCACAAACTACAGTTTTATCCCTAAAATAATTATCTTCATAAAGACCTTTTTTTAAAATTTGCATACAAACAATTAAGTCGCTATCAACATAAGATCCATAATTATTTTCGCCGTTTGCATCAAAGCCTGATGGCAAATCAATTGAAATCGTGTAAATATTTTTTTCATTTATCAAATCAATTATATTTGCATAAATTCCAGAAACAGGTCTATTTAAACCAGTTCCAAATATCCCATCAACAATCGTATTTACCCTATCAAGATTTTTTCTCAAAAAATTCATATCTTCAATTGTTTCAATTGAATAAATATTTTTTGTAAGATTTTTACAAGCATTATAATTTATTATAAAATCTTTGCTTGCCTTGTTTTTATTTCCAATAATATAAATATCACAATCTTTAGAAAGAGCAAGTAAATTTCTAGCAAGAGCAAGTCCATCTGCTCCGTTGTTTCCACAAGAAACAATAAGAGCAAAAGAGTGTCTAATTTCAAGATTAATATTTTCCATCACAGAAAGTGCTGCTCTTTCAACCAAACACAAAGATGGAATTTTAATCTCATTTATAGCGTAACTGTCAATATTTTGCATGGTTTCACGATCTACTAAAAGCATATTTTACTCCTAAAATAAAAGTCTTAAATCTTCTCCAAAAATTTCCATTACATGGCTTGAACCAATAATTCTTGAAAAAATCCTATCTCCATAAAACTCCATTAGCTCATCTTCAGAATAATTTGATGAAAAAATAATTGGTTTTTTGTTAATCATCCTATCATTAACTATTTCAAAAAGATTTGTTTCGTTAGAATTTCTGTCATTTTCACTTCCCAAATCATCAATTATCAAAAGGTCAGATTCAAAAATCAAATCATATCTTTCTTTTAATTCCTCTTTTCTTTCAGAAAAGGCATACAAATAATCATTCATAAAAGAAAATAATTTTGTAGCTGTAAGATAAATAACTGAATAATTTCTATCCAAAATTTCCTTGGCAATAGAATTTATCAAAAAAGTTTTGCCCCTTCCAACATCTCCAAATATATAAAGATTTTTATAATTTTTTGAGAAATTTTCAACATACATTTTTGCATCATTTTGAATTCTAATTATGTTTTCGTAGGGACTAATTGGATAATCTTTGTAAAGATTTTTTGAATATAAATTTGCGTTAAATGTTCTAAAATTTTCTCTTTGAACAAGCCTACTAATATTTGATTGGGAATATTTTTTCTCTATTATAAGTTTTTTTCTACACCTACAAATTTGTGTATTTACAAAACCTGTATCCTTACATATATCACAATGATAATGGATTTTCAAATAGTCTTTTGGGTAAGAATTTTCAAGTAAAATTTCTTCCTTTTGCCTATCAAGCTCTTTTAATTTTTTCTTTAATTCATCTACATTAATTCCTTCTTGAGCCTTTGTTATTGCCATTTGCCCAAGCGATGCAATGGTTTTGTCAATGACTTTAATTCTTGGGAATTTTTCGTAGATTTCTTTTTTTCTTTTTTCTTGTTCTTCTTTATTTTTTATTCTTCTTTTTTCAATTATTCTTGAAATATTGTCATTGGGACTCATCTTATATCCCCTCCTTCAAGAATTTTTTTAAATCTTTCTTCCCTAGCCTTTTGGGCATAAGATTTTTCATTTGGATTTTTATTTTTTGACCTATAAACTTTTTTTGCACTCTTATATTTTCTAGGAGATTTTTCTCTCATTAATTTCGCTCTTTCTTCTTTTATTTTTAAGTCATTTAAGGAAAAAATACTTTGATCTCTCCAAGTTTTTAAAAATCCCATTACATATTTTACATCAACATTGTTTACTTCTTTTGCTTGCCTAAAAGCTTCTGTAACAAGCTCAGGATCTTGTTTATATTCATCTAAAGTTTCGTGAATCCTTCTAATATCCTGTGGAGTAAGCTGTCTTTGAATAATTCTTTCAACCTGATTAAACATTACAGATTTTCTTTTTGAAGTATCAAGCATATTTTCGCTTGCATTTGCCTTTGAATTTCCAAAATAAGCTTGTCTTAGAGAAATTATTTCAAGATAAAAAGTCCCATCGCCCCTATCTTTTTTCCTAAATACTCCCATATTTGTCCAATATGAAATTATTTCGTTCATTTTTTCATCATCAAAGGCAAGTTGTCTTTTTATTTTTTCTAAATCAACTTCTCCACTAGATTTTAAATCCTTATATAAAAGCAAAAAAACTTTTAGGCTATCTCCGTCTGCCATGGGTACGTATGTATTTAAAAACATATTTTCAAATGATGTTTCTCCCATATCCAAACTTAAATTTTGAATTTTAAATTCCAAATTATTACCTTCCATCTTTTCTTATTTTCATTTTTGTAATAAAACTATAAATTTTGCCATTTTTCATTAAAAAATATTTGTCGTCAGGATATATTTCTTGATTTTCAAAAATTTCTATTGTATCACCACATTTTTTAAATCCTAATTTTTCATACAAAGAAATCGCTCTTTTATTAAAATTATTTACATCAAGATAAAGTTCATTAAATTTTAAATCCTCAAAATAATAATCAAGTAAGATTTTCATAGCCTTAAAACCATAACCTCTTGAAGTATATTGTGGATCAAAAACAATTCCCAATTCACTTTTTCTTAGAATCGGATTATAATTTTTTAGACCTATAAAGGCAATAAAACTATCATCGTCAATTTTTCTTACTGCAAAATATCTTTTTCTATAAATATTTACATTCATAAACCAAACTTCGCAATCAATTTGAGAAAAATTTCCATAATTATAGCCTTTTAATCTTTCATCATCATTCATTGACCATTTTCTTAAATCATAAGCATCATCTAAGTCTAATTTTTTTAAATATATCTTATCGTCTTTTCCTATTATTTTCATTTTATTTTTCATCATGACTTAGGTCTTTAAAAGTTGTGCATTGTTTGTGGAAAAATAATTCCATAAGACCAGTTGGACCATTTCTGTGTTTTGCCAAAATTACTTTTGCTACATTAGGATTATCATCTACGTCATAATAATCTTCCCTATACAAAAGCATAACAACATCTGCATCTTGCTCGATTGCTCCTGATTCACGAAGATCTGATAAAATTGGCTTATGATCAGATCTTTTGTCAGCCTCACGAGATAGTTGGGCAAGTGATAAAACTGGGCAATTTATTTCTTTTGACAAAGATTTTAAGCCTCTAGAAATTTGTGCAATTTCTTGTTGCCTATTATCAAATCTTCCCTCGCCAGTCATAAGTTGCAAATAATCAATTACAATTAAATCAAGTCCTTCTTCTGCCTTTAATCTTTTACATTTACTTCTAAGCTCTGACAAAGTAATTCCTGCAGTTTCATCGACGTAAATTTCTTTTTCTTTTATTTTTGTAATTGCATTTATAATTTCAATCCATTCGTCAGCTTCCAAATTTCCTGTAATTATTTTTTCAAGATCAATCATTGAAACCATAGAAATTAATCTTTGATTTAATTGATAAGTTGACATTTCTAATGAAAAAAATGCAACAGATTTGCCAGCGTTTGCTGCATTCCATGCCATAGTAAGACCAAGAGCAGTTTTTCCCATTGCAGGTCTTGCTGCAAGTAAAATTAATTGGGAATTTTGAAGACCTGATAGTTTATCATCAACACTTGAAATTCCTGTCGTAACTCCAGTTATTTTTCCTTCATTTAGACTTAAAAGTTCAAGTTGTTTTATTGTTTCATCCATAGTTTCAGAAACTCTTACAAGGCCCTTATCAAGATTTTTTTGGCTTATTTCAAAAATTTTTGATTCTGCCATTTCTATAACTTCTTTAGCATCTTTTTTTTGTTCGTAAGATTTTCCAACTATTTCATCACACGCACCGATTAATGCTCTAAGGAGAGCTTTTTCTTTGACATTCTCACAGTATTGATCCATATTTGGAGTATAAAATGAGGAGAGTGTTATCTCTACAATAAACTGCTCTCCTCCAACTTCCTCCAAGATGTTTTCTGATTTTAATTTTGATATAAGACTTACTTCATCTATTTTTATATCTTTTTGATACATATTAACTAAAGTCTTATAAATTCTTTGGCATCTTGAATCATAAAACTCATAAGGCTTTACTAATTGTATAGCCTGATCTATGGTTTCACTTTTTGTAATTATACAACCAATTATGGCCATCTCTGAAGAAATATCACTAGGCATTTGCCTAAGATTTTCTTCCATTATTCTGCCTCAACCTTCACTTTTAATTTTGCAGAAACTTGTTGGTAAAGCTTAATTGTAACTTCATAATCGCCAAGTGAATCAATGTCAGCCTTGTCGATTTTTTTCTTATCTACTTCAATATTTTTTTCATCAAGAGCTTTTTTAATATCCATATTTGTAATTGAACCAAATAATTTTCCATTTTCTCCAGCTTTTACCTTGATTATAACTTCTATTTTTTCAATTTTTTCTTTATTTTCCATTGCAGCTTTTATATTTTCATCTTCTTCTTTTTTTAGTTGTTTAAGATGTTCATCAAGCTTTGCTAAATTTTCTTTATTTGCTTCTACTCCAAGATTATTTGGTAAAATATAATTTCTAAAGTAACCTTGCTTTACATTTACAACTTCACCTTTTTTACCAATTTTTTTAACATCTTCAGTTAATATTATCTTCATTTTTTTCAACTTCCTCCTCTAAATATTCTTTTATAGCTTTTTTAAGCATAATTTCTGCTTCTTCTATACTCATATCAAGTTGGGTTGCAGCTGAAGTTAAATGTCCTCCTCCGCCAATTCTTTCCAAAATTAATTGAACTGAAATATCTCCCAAACTTCTTCCTGATATATGGATTTTATCATTTGATCTTGTCAAAACAAAACTTGCTTTAACACCTTTTATATTTAATAAATCATCAGCAGCTTGACTTGCTATTAAAGTTGAGCCATCCATTTCTCTATTAAAATGACCTATTGCAATAAAATCATTTACAACTGTCGAATCAGCTATTACTTCCGATTTGTATTTTACTATTTCAAAATCATCTTTGAACATTCTTTTTATTATAATTGAATCTGCTCCCCATCTTTTTAAAATTGATGCGGCTTCGAAAGTTCTTACTCCTGTTTGATAAACGAAATTTTTTGTATCAACAGTAAGTCCTGCAAGAAGGGCTTCTGCAACCGGAACTCTTGCCTTAAATGATTCATCAAAATAATTTAAAATTTCTGTTACAAGCTCGCTTGCACTTGAGGCATAAGGCTCAATATAAGAAATTGTTGCATTTCTTATATAATCATTTCCCCTTCTATGATGATCAATTATTACAATTTGTTCTGTCCTATCTATTAATGATGGAGCTTCTGTAGAATTTTTTCTGTGATTGTCTGTTACTATTACCAAAGAGCCTTGATCCATTAGTTCCAAAGCTTTTATTTCTGTAACAACATTTTCTCTAAAGCCTTCCAAATCTTCAACAGTTCTATTGTAAATATTTTCTATTGGTTTGTTTACTTCATTTAAAACAAAATAACATTCCTTACCAATACTTTTTATTCCTTCATAAATTCCAAGAGCTGATCCAAAAGAATCCATATCTGGATTGTTATGTCCCATTACAAAAACTTTTGATGATGTTTCTACCATTCTTTTTAAAGCTTGAGATATAACACGGCTTCTTACTTTTGAAATTTTTTCTGTTGCTTTTGATTTGCCACCAAAATATTCGTAATTATCGCCTTCTTTTATTACAACTTGATCGCCACCACGCGAAAGAGCAATATCTATTGAAATTCTAGATTCCTCGTAAATATCAATAGGCTTTGAACCTGATAAACCTACACCAACAGAAAGAGTTGGTTGAATAGAATTTCCTTTTTTAACTTCTCTTACCAAATCCAAAATTTTAAATTTACTATCATAAATTTTTTTGTAATCATCATAATGAATCATTACCATGTACCTATCATTTTCATATTTTCTTACCATGGCACCAAATTTTTCAAAATAATTCATTATAATTCTATCAATTTCTCCAGTTAAAGATGATCTATCACTTGCCTTTGTAGATTGTCTTAAATCATCAAAGTTGTCAATATACATTGTCAAAACAACAAGGCGTCTGTCTTTAAATATTTTTTTGATATTTTCATCAGATGTATTATCAATTCCATAAACAAAAGTAAGCTCATCATCAAATTTTTCTCTTTTTATTGTGGAATAATAAAATTCATAAACCTTATCGTAAATATCAACAGTTATAGGATCCGTTGATTGTTTAGAAAAATCTATTTGGCTAAAATCTGTTATAAAATTATTTACACTTTTCCCTATTAAATTTTTCGCCTCAAACAATTCCTTAAAATTAGAATTATGCCACTTAATTGTTTTTCCATCTTCCAAAATAACAATAGGAAATGGCATTTGAAATACAACGTTTTTAGTTATTTCATCAAAAGAATAATCCAACTCATCAATATATGCTTGGAAAAAATCCTCATTATTATCATCTATTTTTTTAATATAAAAATATAATAAAACTACAAGGATAAGTCCTATAGTTGCAAAAATTTTCTCATAAAAAAACAAGATTATCGAAATAATTAGAGGTAAGATTAGTATAAAAATATAATTTTCTTTCGTAAAATACCTTAATTTTTCCTTCATGCTATCCTCGCTTTTCTTCTTAAATTCAAAAATACATCAATAAAACCGATTATGGCTATTATTTCTGATATGTAAGCAAACAATATAAATAATAAAAACCAATTAATTATTCTTGCTGCTTTGCTTTTCCTTAGCGATACAAAATAATCAATCAACAAAACCCCATTTACACAAAATAATAATTTTAAAGCCATAATTGAATTTAACACTATAAATTCATTTGAAAAAGATAAAATTTTACATAATATTGCTGAAATAATTAGGCAAATAAAAATATCTCTTAAATCTTTTATATCAATTCTAATTGTGTTAATTCTTCTTAAATCCCTTATATTTTTATTTTTATAATTCAAATAATTTCTAACAAGTTTTAGTGAAATCATGCTGTAAATTAAAGAAAAGAAAATAAATACTAAAGGTATTGTTTTAAGACTTTTTCTTATTATTTCCTTATCAATTTTAAAATTTTGATCTTTAAATATTTTTTCTGTTGCATCTACTAAAAAATTCAAATTAATATCCGACTTAGAGTAAAGATACCCAATAATTGTCAAAGATAAAACCGAAAAAATTATAGTAAGTACTTTCAAACTATACTTATCAGTTTTATTTTTCTTAATTAAATCATATAAAACATTTCCAAAAATTATCATAGGAAACATTAAAAAAATAGTTATCCTAATATTTAAAATTGCAGAAAACAAACCTGTCGTAAATAAAAATATCATTTTATTTTTATCATTTAATTCCCACAATTTTATGGCAGTAAAAATTGGAATAAAAAACGCAAATACCAAAAAACGCGTTGATAAAAATGCTAAAACAACATTTATTAAACCAAAAATTATTGCTCCTAATTTTTTATTTTTCTTTAAATAATCATTCATAAAAATCCTTTCTATTTTTTAGGATGTTTATCAAATAGATTATACGATTTTTAGCAAAAAAAAGCTAACCCAAAAATAGGTTAGCAAAATTAATAATTTAAAATATTTAAAATTTTATTTCTGTATTCAATAAATTTATCACTTGTCCTATCTCTTGGATAGTCCAAATTTATATCTACAACTTCTTTTACCCTACCAGGCCTTGGCTCCATTATTATAATTTTTGTAGACATATAAACAGCTTCTTCTACATCGTGAGTTACCATAATCATAAGATTTTTAATTTCTTGCCACAAATTTAAAATTTCATCTTGCATATTCATTCTTGTAAAAGCATCAAGGCTTCCCAAAGTCTCATCAAGTAAAAATATTTCTGGTTTTGAAATCATAGTTCTAATCAACGAAACTCTTTGTGCCATTCCACCTGACAATTCTTTTGGATAAGAATTTTTAAATTCTATAAGTCCAACTTTTTTTAGCATTTTATCAATTTCTTTCTCATCAATTTTTTCTTCGTTTTTTAATGATCCAGAAAATCCTACATTTTCTCCAACGCTTAGCCAAGGAAAAAGCGTAGGTTTTTGAAAGACCATGCCCTTTCTTGATGACGGTTTATCAATAATTTTTTTATCTAATAAAATTTCTCCTTGGCTTGGTTTTATTAAACCAGAAATTAATTTTAGCATAGTTGATTTCCCACATCCTGAAGGTCCAACTATAGAAACAAATTCATTATTTTTTATTGATAAATTAATATTTTTTAGGGCGTGTGTTTTTTCATCTTCGTCTATTTTTTCAAAAACTTTTGATACATTTTTTAATTCTAATTTTTCCATTTTACACTTCCTTTTGCCAACTTAATGCCTTGTTAGAAATCTTTTTTAAAATTACATTTACTATTATAAAGGTAAAAGCCAAAATAATTATTGCCCCATACATTGAAGAATAATCTGCCCACGAAGATTTCCAAGTTATATACCAGCCAAGTCCCGATTCTACTCCAAGCATTTCTGCAACAATTAGGGAAGTACAAGCTGAGCTCATAGCTGAAATTAACCCTTGAAAAATATTTGGACTTGCTGATGGGAGGGCAATTTTTCTTACCAATTCATTTTCACTTGCTCCCAAAGTTTTTGCAGCTTCATAATAAGATTTGTCCACATTTTTAATTCCTGTCATTGTTGCAAGAGTTGTTTGAAACCAAACTCCAAGTGCAATTATAAAAACAGCTCCCCCAAAAAGACTTGTCGCAAGAACCATTACTACAGGAATCCATGTTGTCGTTGGAATTGGTCCTAATAATTTTAAAAATGGATCAACCCAATAATCTATTTTTTTTGAATATCCAGCAAAAATTCCTGTAATTATTCCAACAATTGAGCCAATAAAATATCCTGTAAACAATAATTTTAAACTTGCAAGAGTTGATTCGATTAAAAATTTCTTATCAACAAGCATAGAATTTATAATCATATCAAGCCAAGCAAAATATGGCAAAGGTAAAATTGCAAATTTTAAAGTTAAAAAATCATAAATTATCAAAAGAGCAAAAACAAAAGCAAACAAGGGGCCTTTGTAAGCCAAATTTTCGCTTAATTTTTCATTTTTAAATGAAATTATAAAAAATATTCCATAGATTGCCAGTAAACTTACCAAAAAATATAAATAAACGGGCGTTGTTATCATTTCTTTGTCATAATTTGGAAAATATAAATATTCTAAAATTGAAAATATTCCAAAAATTATTGGTAAAATTTTTCTAATTATTAATTTTTTTCCCTTATCTTCTTTAATTTCTTCCATATTTTATCCTTTTATAATTTTTATTTTTCATCATAAAAACTTCCCATTGGAAGCCAGTATGATTTCATCAACTGATCAACACTTCTTTCATCTTCGATTAATCCAATTTCTTTGTAATCATTAAAAATTGATTGTAAAGTTTTTTCTGCAAGATCATTTTTTACAGAATAATCATAAGATTTAATAAGCTCAAGGCCTGCATCAAAATCTCCACTTGCAAGGTTATTGTCATATAACTTTTGTGTAGCCTCTTTCGGATTATTTTGCATATAAGAATTTGCTTTTTGAATTGCACTTGCAACCTTGTCAGCTATCAATGGATTTTCTGTTGCAAATTTTTTATTAAAAGCAAGGACACAGCAAACTTCTTTTCCAAAATCATCATCGTGAGTCATAGATCTTATCGCTCTAATTTCTCCCTTATCAACAAATTTTTTTGCAAATTGGTCATCCAAAACTGCTGAATCAATTTCTCCATCTTTCATCGCTTGAATTACTGCTGCATTATCAACTTGCTTATAAGTAACCTTGTCAGGATCAACATCATCGTTGTTAAAAAATCTTAGGGCAGTATTGTGATTCGAATTTCCAATTCCGTTTGTTATTGCAAGATTTTTTCCTTCAAGCTCTTTTGTTTTTGTAATTTCACTATCATTTAAAACGTAAAGTGATTTACATCCTGTGTGAGATGCTGAAGAAAATACTATGTCAAGTCCTTTTGTAGCTGGCACAACCATAGCTGCGAATTCTCCAACCAGACCATCAAGCTTGCCACTTCCAAGAGCATCTTTTGGATTTTTTGTATTTATAAATTCAACTTCAACGCCACCCTCTTTAAAATATCCATTTAAATTTGCAATATTTGGTCCGCCCAAGCACAAGTCGCCAGAATATCCTAATTTTATTTTGTCCTTGTATCTTGCCTCTTCTTTTATATCTTTTTTTGAATTTTCCTTTGCAATTTTTTGGACATCTTCAAAATTTTTATCTTTTTTACTTTTTTCATTTGAAAGTGTGCTTTTATTTTCTGATAAATTATTTGATGAATTTTCTCCAGTATTTATTTGACTTTGGCATCCTGTAAGAACAAGAGAACCAATTAGTAACGCTCCAACAATTTTTGATTTAATTTTCATAAATCCTCCTAAATATTTTTTATATAAAAAACAATAGAAAAAGCCCGTCCCAAACAAAGGACGAGCTACCGTGATTCCACCTTTTTATTTTCATTAAATAATAAAAATCTCTCAGGGTCTATTAACCCTTATCTCGATAACGGGAGAAGCCGCTACAGCCTAGTATCGGTGTAGAACTCAAAGATGCACTTCAATTTGTTTTAACTTAGTTAATCTCAGCAAATAACCTCTCTGTAAAGTATGACAAACCTACTCTTCTTTTCATTGTTTTTTTATGTTACGAAATTCATTATACGAATTCCTATTAATTTAGTCAAGATTATTTTTGAATTTTTTTCCAAATTAAATTAATAATTGCAAATCAAAAAAGGATCTAAAATTTATAATTCAATATTTCTCCTTATTTTTATTTTTTACTTATGGTATATTAAAATTAAGAAAAGGGAAATGATAGTATGGAAAATAATAAAAAAATAAGCCTCAGCCTTCTTTCTGATATTCATATTTTGGCAAGATCTTTGATGGCTGATAATAAAGAATTTAATATGGCTATCAAATATGACAGAAAATTTTTGGTTGAAGGCGAAGGGCTTTTAAAAAAATCATTAGAGCTTGCAAGTCTTAATGATAGCAAATATATAATAATTCCTGGCGATTTGACAAAAGATGGAGAAAAAAAATCTCATCTAGAAGTTATGGAAATTTTAAAATCATGGACTAATGAAAATCCACAAAGAAATATATTTTTAATTCCAGGAAATCATGATATAAATAACAAGCAAGCTTTTGATTATAAAAATCTAAAAAAAACTGATTATATTGAACCTAGAGAATTTTTTGAAATATATGATTTTTTGTACAAAGATAAGGTTTTAGAATTTTATAAAAATTCTAACATTTTCAAATCTCATCTAGATTTTGTAAATAAAAAATTTAACAGAGATTTTAAATATTCTTATTATTGCCAAGGATATGGCTCTTATCTTGCAAGAATCGATAATAATTTAGAAAATAAAAATTCTCTAACTTTACTTTTTATTGACACGTCGATTTATTCTTGTGATTATGAACAAAATCATAAGGATGGCAAAACAAATGTGGTTGGAGCTCTTGATAAAAATGTTATGAAATGGGCGATTGAAAAAATCGATGAGGCAAAAAGTAGAAAAGATATGATTTTTGTAATATCTCATCATGCTTTTATTCCAAATTTTAGAGATCAAAGACTCGTCTTGGGACCTTTTATAATAAAAAATTGGAATGAAAAATATATTGACGATGATCCTAGAATAAATGATAAGCTTCCAATTGAAGTTTTAGCAGATATGGGCGTAAAATTTTTATTTACAGGTCACTTGCATGAAAATGGAACTGCAAAATATAAATCCGGTTTGGGAAATGAAATATTTAATATTCAAACTGGTTCAACCGTAACCTATCCTCTTCCAATAAGACACATTAATGTTTTGGATGATATAGAAGAATTTAATGGATTTTCTGTTGATTTAAAAACTCAATTAATCAAATCTTTTTCTTACGAAAATTTATCAGGAGAAACCATAAAAATAGAAAATTCAATTGCATACGCTTTAGAAAATCAATTATCACTAAAGGATGTTTTGTTTAATTACGTTCATTCCATGGCAAAAAATCCTATGATTTCTGAAATGAATATTAAAAAATTTTTAATTGATAGGATAAACACAGCTTTAAAAATAAATCTTCCAAAAAAAGGATATATAGGAGAAATTTTAAAATTTTATAAAGAAAAATTTCCAATTCATATTGAAAAATTAGGCTTTATAAATATTTTTGATGCAGATGGGGAAATGTTTATAAAAATAGATTCATACAGGTCTCATGCCATAATAAAAGCAAAAGATTTGGAAGAATGCCTAGAGATTTTGATTGAGCAATTTGAAGAAAAAATAATGACAACAGACAATATAATTTATTATTATGATAAGCTTATGAAAAAAGGTATTTCTATGCCAATTTCAAAAGACGGACATAGCTTATATGATTTTTCAAATTATATTTACCAATACAAGGCGCTTGATGAAAAGACAACTCCATCTTATGTAGTTGAATTTATGGCAAAATTAAATAATCCAAATTATTCAATCACAGACCAAATAATTGATTATTGCCAAGATGAAATTAACGAAATTTTTGAATTTTTAACAAAAAATATAAGATTTGAAATTGATGGTTCAAAAGATAAATTTTTTAATAAATTAGTTTCTATAAAGGGAATATTTTTTAATAGTTTAATTAAATATTTAAAAAGAAAATCAAATAATTTGTTCGACCTTCTAACTTTTATTTCCAAATTTATTTTGAAAAAAAGAAGAGTTGAAGGCGTCGACCTTGCAAAATATATAGTAAATTATAAAAAAATCACAAATATAAAACAAAATTTAGGTAAAAAAATGCTCGGAAGAGCAAATCTTAGATCATATATAATAGATTTAGTAAAATCAATCAACAACGAAGTAATTGAAACTTACGAAAATGAAGATTTAAATGAAAGAGATCATTATTTTTCTTATGTGGAATACGAAGATGAATAAAAACGGGGCTTTTGTAGAAATATTTAATCCTACAAAAGCCCCTAATTTTTTTAATTAAAAATCAGATAAATCTGCTTTTCTTTTTTCAAGGAAAGCTGTCATGCCTTCTTTTTTGTCGTGAGTTTCAAAAGTTGATGCAAAAGTGTTTGCTTCTAATTGAATTCCTGTGTGAAGATCAGATTCTACTCCAAGATTTATAACTTGTTTTGCAAGAGTTATTGCATAAGATGCTTTTGAAATAATTTTTTCTGCCATTTTTGTACAATAATCAATCAATTCTTCTTTTTCAACAACGTGATTTACAAGACCAATTCTGTAAGCTTCGTCAGCTTTTATAGAATCTGTTGTAAAAATTAATTCTTTTGCAATTCCTTTACCAACAAGTCTTGGAAGTCTTTGAGTTCCACCAAATCCTGGAATTATTCCAAGACCAACTTCTGGTTGACCAAATAATGCATTTTTAGATGCAACTCTAATATCACAAGCCATAGAAATTTCACAACCGCCACCAAGAGCAAAGCCATTTACAGCTGCAATTGTAACTTGTGGCATTTCTTCAAGCATATTGAAAGTTTCATAGGCAAGCATACTCATAGCTCTTCCTTCTTGAGGTGTAGCATTTACCATTTCAGAAATATCAGCACCAGCTACAAAAGATTTTTCTCCGCCACCAGTAAGAATTAAAACTTTTACATCTTTTCTATCTCTTATATCTGAAAAAGTTTCATTTAATTCTTTTAAAGTTTCTGAATTTAAAGCATTTAAAGCTTTTGGTCTATCAATAGTTACATAAGCAATTTCATTTTTTACATCTACTTTTACGTTATTCATATTTTCTCCTTTAAGATTTTTTTAAAAACGCTTTCTATAAATTCATCTTATAACATTGATTAATTTTTGTCAAGCAAATATAGTAAATAGAATTATAAATTAATTCGAATTTTTTTAAAAATTTGCAAATAAAAAATCCCCTTATGGGAGAATTAAGACTATTTACAATGTATACAAACCCTCACGCTAAGAGTATCATACGGAAAAAATTGATTTGATTTCAAATTTTAAAATTCGTCAAAAATCGCACTGTTTGAGAGCGTAGCTCGAGTTTGCGATTTTAGAATTTTGGAATTTAGAAATCAACAATTTTTGGAGTCCGATATTCGTGTTTGAGGGTTTGTCTATGCTATCAATCCCCTATGGGGAATTTTTTAAATATTTAAATATCCTTGTGATAAAACTGGATCTTGGGTGAAATTAAAGTGCATTTTTAAAAGAGTCTTTTTGTCGCTGTCGTTTAAAATTATTGTTGAGTGAGCATCAAGTCCTTTTAGCTTATTTAAATTTTCGAGTGCCAAATGACTTACTGGATTTGTTGTTGCTGATATTGAAAGAGCAATCAATACATCGTCAACTGATAAGGACTCCTCTTTTTGTTTTAAAATATCTTCTTTTAATTTCAAAACTGGCTCTAGTATGTGTGGAGATATTAATGGAATTTCGTCATTTATTCCAGAAATTTCTTTTAAGGCATTTAAAATACATGCTGCTGGTGATGACATTAATTTTGATTTTTTGCCTGTAACAATTTTTCCACCACCAAGTTCAATTGCAAAAATTTCTGAATTTTTTTCTTTTTGTTTTTCTCTAGCTTTTATGGCAACTATCCTATCTGATGATTCTAAATTTAGTCCACTCATCAAAATTTCTATTTTTTCTACAGGTTTAAAGTCGGATTTTGCAAGTTTAAAATCTACTAAAGCATTGTAATATCTTCTTATTATTTCATTTTCACAAGCCTTTATTGTTTCTTTCTCATCATCGATACAAAAACCAACCATATTTACTCCCATATCAGTTGGAGATTTGTAAGGGCAAACTCCAGAAATTTTTTCAAACATTTGTTTTAAAATAGGAAAAGCTTCAACGTCCCTATTATAATTTACTGTTGTTTTTCCATAAGCTTCAAGATGATATGGATCTATCATATTTACATCATTTAAATCGGCTGTAGCTGCTTCATAGGCTATATTTACTGGGTGTTTTAAAGGAAGGTTCCACACTGGAAAAGTTTCAAATTTTGCATAGCCTGCGTTTATTCCTCTCTCATTTTCCAAATACATTTGTGAAAGACAAGTTGCAAGCTTTCCACTTCCAGGTCCTGGTCCTGTTATAACTACCAAGTCCCTACTTGTTTGTATATAATCATTTTTTCCAAAACCATCTTTGCTTATAATATGAGGAATATTATTTGGATAACCCTCAATGTCATAAGTCTTATAATTTTTTATATTTAAACTATCAAGATATTTTCCATATTTTATAGCTGATGGTTGATTATCGAATTGAGTTATTACTATTGAATTTACAAAAAATCCCAAATCCTCAAAAGAAGTTTTTAGCCTTAAAACTTCTGTATCATAACCTATATCAAGATCTGATCTGATTTTATTTGATTCAATATCATTTGCATTTATTACGATTACAATTTCTGTAATATCCTTTAATTTTTTTAACATTTGTAATTTAGAATCAGGCAAAAATCCTGGCAAAACTCTTGAAGCGTGAGAATCATCAAATAATTTTCCGCCAAATTCAAGATACAACTTATCAAATTCTTTTATTCTTTCCTCTATTTTTTCCGACTGGATTTTTATATATTTATCATTATTAAAAGCTTTTTTTATCATTCCTACCTCCTAAATACAGATTATATTATATACTAGATGAAAAAATTTTTGAATATTTTTATAAAAAAAGATGCGAAATATCGCATCACAGACTGTTTACAAACTAAATTTTTCCCTTTTTCGAGCGAACGTAGTGAGTCGAGAAATCTCATGAGATCTCTCCATGCGTTCGTTTCACTCACTTAGTCGAGATGGGTTGTAGCGAATTTTATTTTTAAATTAATAATGAATTACTAAACCGACTTTGTCTACGCTCTGAGATGCGAAATATCGCATCAAATTTTTTATTTTATTTTTCTTTTACTTCGTATTTGTCCCAATTGTCAGTTTTAAATGTATTTCCATCTTTGTCAATCCAATAAGCTTCTGCATTAAATTTTTTGACTAATTCTTTTCCTTCTTCCAAATCTTTTATAAAAAGAGCTGTTGAAAGAGCATCTGCATAAGCAATATTATCTGTTATTACTGAAACAGATTTAAATTTTGTTGATGGATAATTTGTATCTGGATCTATAATGTGATGATATTTTTTTCCGTCAATTTCAAAATATCTTTCATAATCTCCACTTGTTACAACTGATGTGTTATTTACAGAAACTACTGAAGCGTAAGGATGATCTTCTGATAGTGATGGATCTTTTATTGCAATTTTAAATTTCCCCGATGGTCTTGTAGGATTTTTTCCAATTATTGCAACGTCGCCACCAACTGATAAAATTCCAGTTTTAAGTCCTTTTTCCATCAATTCTTTTTTTATTAATTCAGTTGCGTAGCCTTTTCCAATTCCACCAATATCAATTTGAACATTTTTATCATTAATGTATGCTGTTTGATTTTTTTCATCTATTTCTATGGCATCTATATTTCTATATTTTCCTGCTTCTTCGAGCTGTTTGTCTGATGGAAGTTTTATATTTTCTGGATCTTTTTCACTTTTTTCTCTTAAATCAAGCCATATTTTTAAAACTCTGCCGTATGCAATGTTTATATCGCCATCAGTTTCCTTGTACCATTTTTTTCCTTCTTTTAAAATATTAATAATTTTTTTGTCAACTTTGACTTTTTCTTTTCCAGCATTTTCGTTTATAGTGGAAAAATTATTTACCTTATCAAATTTATCATAATTATTAAATAATTTATGATATTCTGCCATTCTTTGTTCAACTATATCTTTGTATTTATTAAATTCTTCTTCATTTTTGCAATAAGCAGTAAAAGTTGTTATCGTGTCAAAGTATTCATAAATTGTTGCATCAAATTTTTTCAATTGATTTTCGTCAACATTATTTGAATTGTTTGAAGAAATTTTTTTATCAGCACTCATTTCACTTTTAATATTGCTTTTTGCTTCTGGTTTAACTTTTTCAATTTTTTTATTACATGATGAAAGTGCTAAACATAAGCCTAGCACCACACAAGTCGTTTTTATTTTTTTATTTTTCAAAATCTAATCCCTATTATATAAATCTATTACTACCATATCTTTATTTACTTTAATATCTTCTTCATTTGCCCAATTTAATAAAATAGCTCCAGCAATTTTTTCTCTAAATTCTTGGAGTTTATTTTCAAGTCCTAGCTCATAAATCAAATCCAAAAATTCCTCGTCAGCTGAGTATTCATTATAATTTTCAAAAAGCCTGTCCCTATCGACGCTTCCCAAATAATCCATAAAAACTTCTCTTGCAAGTTTTTTATTTACAGCTTCGCGACCAGGCATACAAACAAATTCGTCCATATTATTTTCAATATCAATATAAGATTCTTCTATATCGTCATTGTTATCCATATCATCATTTATTCTTATCAAATCCAAAGTATCAAGATTTAACCAAATATTTTTTAAATATGAATTATCCCAAATTGTCCATTTTTCTACCAACCAAGAAAGATTGATAGCCTCTTTGTTTCTACTCATTTTCTTTTATTTCAAAAACTACAGCCTCATATTCCCAAAGCTCTAGCTCAAGATTTTCCCCCTTATTAATTTTTATATTTTCTCTTTTATATTTATCTCCACCATATTTTTCAGAAAGACTATTAATTTTTTCAACAAAAATCAAATTTTCATCATAAAAAATTGGATAAGATTTTTTGTAAGTATTAGTCATATTTAATACTACCAAAAATCTTTTATCATCTGCAAGTCTTTCGTAGGCAAAAACAGAATTTATATTGTCATCAACAACTTTCCACAAAAATCCTTTTTCATCAAAATCATTTTTGTAAAAACTTGGATTGTCCTTGTAAAGGAAATTTAAATCTTTCACAAAATTTTTAAAATCTGAATGTATTGGAAATTTTAAAATATCCCAATTTAAAGATTCATTTTCATTCCATTCATCAAAAGTTGCAAATTCATTGCCCATAAAATTTAATTTTTTGCCAGGATGAGTCATTTGATAAGTATTTAATAATTTTAATTGTTTAAACCTATCTTCATAAAAACCGTTCATTTTATTTATCATAGGTTTTTTTAGATGAACTACCTCGTCATGGCTTAAAGGTAAAAGAAAATTTTCTCTGTAAAAATAAAACATAGAAAAATTAATTTTTCCTTGATACATATGTCTGTTTATTGAATCAACCTCAAAATATTTGCAAGTATCATTCATCCATCCCAAATCCCACTTGTAATCAAAACCAAGACTATCTTGTGAATTTTTTCCTGTTACAAATTCATAAGATGATGAATCTTCTGCAATTTTCATAAAATTTGGATAATCATTTGAAAGATCTCTGTTTAATTCTTTTAAAAATTTAATATTATTAGGATTTACTCCCCTATTTTTATTTCCATCATAATAGATCATATTAGAAACTGCATCAATTCTTATTCCATCGAAATGACAATTTTCTATCCAAAAATTAATGGCAGATTTCATAAAACTTCTTACATGACCTTTGGAATAATCAAAATTTAAACTTCCCCATTCAGAATATTGCAAATCTTTATAATCAGATTCGTAAAGACTAGTTCCGTCAAAATATTTTAGGGCATAATAATCTTCTGCAAAATGAACAATTACAAAATCAAAAATTACTCCAATATCATTTTGGTGGCAAATATCTACAAATTTTTGCAAATCTTTTATAGAACCATATCTTGATGACATAGCAAAAAATCCTGAAACTTGATAGCCCCAAGAAGGATAATAAGGGTGTTCTGTAATTGGCATAAGCTCTATGTGAGTATAGCCCATATCTTTTACGTAAGAAATTAATTTATCAACTATATCCAAAATATTTGGCATAGAATTATATCTTAACCAGCTTCCCAAATGAATTTCATAAATATTTACTGGTTTATCCAAATTTTTTTCTCTTTTTTCCATCCATTTTTCATCAGAAAAATCATAAGATGTATCTATAATTTTTGTGGCAAATTCTGGAGATATATCAAAATATTTTCCATAAGGATCAAATTTTTCAAATCTATTTCCTTGACTTTCTATAACATATTTATAGTAATCGCCCTCTTTTGCCTTAATAAATTTATAAAAATATCCATACTTTTCATTTTTAAACATAGGAATTTCTTGCCAATTTGAAAAATCCCCTTTGATTAAAACCCTATCGGCCTTTGGAGCATACAATCTAAAAACATATCCATCATCTTTTTTTATTGATCCAAAAATTTTATGGCCCAACTTAGAATTGCCATTTAAGTAGGATTCTATTTTTTTATAATCTACATCAAGTAACTTCACTTCCATTTTATTCCTCAATCAAATCTTCGATATGCTTAATTAAAATATCTATTCCTCTGGTGTTTTTTGCTCCTCTTGGAATTATTATATCTGCATATTTTTTTGTTGGCTCAACATATTTTTCGTGCATTGGCTTTACTTGTTTTATATATTGAGTCAAAACCGATTCCAAACTCCTAGATCTTTCTTTAGTATCTCTTAAAATTCTTCTTTGAAGTCTTACGTCACTATCCGCATCAATAAAAACGCAAGTATCCAAAATATTTCTTATTCTCTCATCATACAAAACCAAAATTCCTTCAATAAGAATTATTTTTTTTGGAACAACATGAATAGTTTCTTTGCTTCTAGTATGAATATTATAATCATAGGTTGGCATATCAATTTCTTTTCCAGCCTTTAAAGTCAAAAGATCCCTTAAAAACATTTCATTGTCAAAAGATTCTGGTTTATCATAATTTAATTTTTCCCTATCTTCAAAACTAAGATCATCATGTGATTTATAATAATTATCATGTCCAATTACATACAAATCTTTAGAAAAATAATTTTTTATATATTCAACAATAGAAGATTTTCCACTAGCAGATCCGCCTGCTATCGCTATAATTTTTGTATCCATAATTAATTTACTTTATTTACGATTTTGCCATCAAGAAACTTATATAAATTGTCAAAAACAATTTCACATCTAATATCCATAGCTTCTTGAGTTAAAAATCCTACATGATTTGTAAGCACTGTGTTTTTTGCATTTCTAAGCGGATAATTTTTATCAATAGGAGGTTCCATATCAAAAACATCAATGCCAGCTCTTAACTTGTCTTCATTTAATAATTTTGCCAAATAATCATTGTCAACAATTGGTCCCCTTGCACAATTTATCAAAATTGCCTTATCTTTCATAAGATCAAGCTCATTTTGTCCAATAAAACCACAAGTTTCTTTGTTTTGAGGAAGATGAATTGTAACAATATCAGAATTTTTCAAAAGCTCATCAAGGCTAACATACTTTGCACCAAGATTTTTCACTTCATCTTTTTCACTTCGACTATATGCCAAAATATTTGCACCAAAAGCCTTAAATAATTCAATAACTCTTATTCCAATTTTTCCTGTGCCAACAACTCCAACAGTTTTTCCTTTTATAATTTGACCAATGAGCTTAAAAGATTCATCTTCATACATATTTTTTCTGTTTTCATTAAATTTTCTCATAAGAGAAATTGTAAGACCAATCACAAGTTCAGCAACAGAATCATCAGAATATCCGCTGGCATTTTCTACAATAATATTTTTTTCATTGCAAGCTTCAATATCAACATGATTAAAACCAGTAAATGCCACATCAATTAATTTTAAATTTGTATTTTCAATTACATTTTTTGAAAATTTATTATTTGTAATTATAGCCACATCGCTGTCTTTTAATCTTTCAATTATTTTTTCATCATCAGATGCGCTTTTTTTGAAATATTGAAATTCATGACCAAGTTTTTCTATTTTTTCCTTATGACTTTCAATTATTTTATCATCAACGAGCAAAGGATCTATTAAAGAAATCTTCATTTACGCCCCCTTTATATTTTATTAATAATTTTTTATCTTGATATTATTATACTATTATGTTAAATTTAATTAAAGAAAGGAATTTAATATGGCAGTTGGTATATCATTTAAAAATGGAAAATGCTTGGAGGCTATTGAATATTATTGCGATATGTTTGACCTTGATCCGCCCGAAAAAATAATCAGATATTCTGACTTTGAACAGTATAACTTTCCCGAAGAAATCCGAGATAGAATTTATAATTCAAAATTAGAAATATATGGAAATAATGTATATTTATTTGACACAACTGATGACAAACATTGGACAAGTGGAAATAATGGGAGGGTTGTTATTGAAACAAACAGCGAAAATTTATATAAGGCTTATTCAAAACTTGAAAAGGAATCAAAGGTATTAATGCAACCCCAAACAATTAATAAGAAATTATTTACAACCTTGATCGATAAATACAAGGTATTTTGGCAAATTATTGCTACAATTTAATTTATTTTAAAAAAGATTCTTACCCTTATTGGCAAGAATCTTTTTTCTTTTTATTTCTCAATTTTTTAAAAAAACTTTGCAAAAGCTCTAGGCTTTCTTCTTTCATCAAACCAAATTCTGCATCTAAATAATGCAGTTGGCTTCTATCTCCTGTAATATTTGTGTTTGAACCGCAAGCTCCTCTTTTTACATCAGCAAGACCTATAACCAATCTTTTTATTCTTGAATTTATTATTGCTCCAGCACACATGGAACAAGGCTCCATTGTTACATACATTGTGCAATCTTCTAATCTAAAATCTCCAACATACTTACTCGCCTTATCAATCGCAATAATTTCTGCGTGTTTCAATGCAGATTTTCCTTTGTATGTATAGTTGTGACTTCTTGCAATTATTTTTTCATCTTTTACAATCACACAACCAATTGGAACTTCGTCTTCTAATCTTGCAAGCTTTGCCTCGTTTACGGCTTCTTTCATATAAAAAATATCATCCATTTATTTCTCCACAATTTTAAAATATTTTAAATTATTTTTTCAACAAAAAAAGCTATCGCTCATTTTTTAAAAATTTGCAATAGCTAAAAATATTTGGCGTCCTGAAGAGGATTCGAACCTCCGACACCCGCCTTAGGAGGGCGGTGCTCTATCCAGCTGAGCTACCAGGACCTACCCCAATAGTATAACAGAAAAGATAGAAAAAGTAAAACTTTTTCTATCTAGCTATAATACATTCTACCAAAAAATCACAAGCATCTGATACTGTTCTTTTTACTCTAGTAAAGTTTGACGCCTTTTGTTGATCCTTTTTGCTTATCAAATTAACTTCGTATTCTTTGTCCTTATATTTTATGTAAGCCTTGCCGAGTTTTTCATTTTTTTTGATTGGTGCTTTTATGTCTTTATTAATTTTAATTTTCACACTTGGCATTGCTTTGTCTTTAATTATAAAGCCAACTGTTTTTTCTGGATATAATTCTACATATCCTTCTTTTACAGAATTAACTTTTATTGAATCGCTAGGCAAATCCTTATCTGTAAGTTTTTTATAATTAAAATATCTTGAAACGTAATAAATTAAATCGGTCATAGCTGAATTTCTAAATTCATTTTCTTCAGCTCCCATCACAATTCCTATTGCCCTGTATTCATTTTTTGGATCAAATTTGTTCATATCGATGGTTGTTGTTAAACAATGACCAGCTTCTTCTGTTGTTCCTGTTTTTAATCCATCAACACCTTTTATTTCATCCCTAAGTGGAATAGTTGATTTTTTGTGAATATCTTTTTTGTTATCATTAATCTCATTTATTTTTGAATATTCTAAAACATCTGGATACTTGTCAACAATTATTCTTGTAAGTTCAAATAAATCTTTTGCAGATGATGAATTTTGTTTATCATCCTCTGTATTTATTCCTGATGCATTATAATATTTTTGACTTTTCAAATTTAATTCTTGGGCTTTTTTGTTCATTTCATTGGCAAAATTAGCTTCACTTCCTGAAATTGTACTTGCCAAAAGATTTGCACAATCATTGCCACTAACTACCATAAGACCTGTGAGCAACTCTTTTATTGTGTATTGTTCGCCTTCTTTAATTCCCATTGCAGAATATTCTGGCCCTGTTAAGTCTTCGGCTTCCTTAGTCCCCTTAACCTTTGTATCAAAAGAAATTTTTCCGCTTTCAATTGCATCTCTCGCAAGTAAAAATGTCATAAGCTTACTCATTGATGCTATTGGATAAGTTTGATCTGCATTTTTTTGATAAAAAATATCTCCACTTTCTTGATTTCCAATCAAGTACGCTTTTACAAATTTATCAGAACCAACAATATTATCTCCTTCTTTTGCTACCGTATCATCAGCAAAAGTTTTGATTGGAGAAAATATAAATAAAAACGCCAATAAAAATGCTATAATTTTTTTCCTTTTCATTCATCCCCCTAAACTTGTAGCGATTCCATTTTTTTGTAATTTTTTCTCAAAAGCTTTAGTGTATAAACATCATCTTTTTTTGGATAAGAAAAATCAAATTTTTCAGAAAGTTGCATACCAATTTTTCTAAACAATTGGCAAGCTGCAAAAATTGCCCCATAAATTTCAGTAATATCATTTGTTTTAAAGGTCAAAAGCAATTCTTCCTTAATATCAGCTTCCAAAGTATGAATTAAATTTTGTCCATACTCCCCAGCATCTTTGCCCTTATTAAATTTGTCAATTATATACCAATTTAATAATTTATATAGATAATCCCTTACACTTTGCATTCTATAACCTGCACTAACAAGATCTCTTGACATAAGATTAAAAGAAACATCCAAACAGCTTGAAAAAAAGTTCTTACAACACTCATCAAATTCAAATTCACGAGCAAGACTATAAACAATATTTTTCTCACCAATTTCTTCTTCTAAATTCATTTTATCACAAATAAATTCAATACTTCCCGGACACAATTTTATAAAATCATTTGCCTTATCTTCCACAATTAAATTTATGGAAATTTTTGTAGAATCATTAGTATAAAGTTCGAACTTTGTAAATTGTTGATTTTTTTTATCAAGCTCAAAAGAATCTTTTCTTTTATTAATCATTGCATAATCATCAAAAATATTTTCCAAATCCTCTTTGATTTTTGAAATAATAATATCACTCAAAACAAGATAAATATTCGCAAAATATTCATTATTATTATCTTCCTTTACAAAAAAAATCGCCTTGACTTTTTCATTAGATTTGGAATAATCTTTTAATTTTTCTATAATATAACTTTTCATAACCACATCTTTCTTTCTTACAAACAATTCTCCTATAAACTAATTTTACCACAAATTATAAATCTTTATAAGAAATAATTATTTATAAAATTTCAAAAAATCTTTCAAAACATTTGCAGTCATTCCCCATATAACAGGTTTTGTATTATAAAAATAAAAAGTATGGTATCTTTGCCAAAAATTATAATTTTTCCCATTAGGAATTTTTTCAAAAGGAAAATCATCTGGCAAATCCATTTTGAGTTTTGCCGTATATTTTTCTGGAGGATTTTTTTTCAAATAATCAATAGAAACCGTAAAAATAGAATCAACTTCCATATTATAAGAAATATTTTCAAAATTTTTATTAATTCTTCCATAATAAGCTTTGATTAGCCTATTTGAAGAAGACAAAATCATAGAAGAATAACCAATCAACGAAACATCTTTTTCGTCCAAATTTAATTCTTCCCTGCATTCCCTAATGGCAGCCATCTCAAATTTTTCTCCTTCATTTACTCCACCACCAGGAAAAGAAACTTCGCCAGCTTGGGAAATGAGATTGCTCCTAACTTCAAATAAAATATGGTCTTTCCCATCAATATTAATTATAGGAATAAAAACAGCATATTTAGATAATTTTTTATAAAATTCATCATCAACTTGTAAATTTTTCATAAATTTTTTCTCCTTATAACCACTATACTATTTTTAAAATATTTTCTATCCTACACATTTATAAAAATATGAGTATAATGAAGACAAATAAGAAATAAGGAGATATTATGTGGAAAGAATTTAAAGAATTTATTTCAAAGGGAAATGTAGTTGACTTGGCAATAGGTCTTATCATGGGCTCTGCTTTCACTGCGATTGTAACTGCAGTTGTAGATGGAATTTTGATGCCAATTATTTCAGGACTTACAGCAGGAGTTGATTACGAAGATTTGGCAGTTAATTTTTTTGGAGCAAAATTACAAATAGGTAGCGTTATAAATGCAATTATTACATTTTTAATTATTTCATTATTCCTATTTTTAATTGTAAAAGCATTGAACAAAGCAAAAAAAGAAGAAGTTGTAGAAGCTACAACAAAAATTTGCCCTCATTGTAAATCAGAAATTAATATAGAAGCAACAAGATGCCCTAATTGTACATCAAAACTTGAAGGATTTTCTGAAGAAATTAAATAATTTTTAAAAAATAAAGCAGGCTTAAAAGCCTGCTTAAATTATTAACAAAGTATACAAATCCTCATGCTAAGAATATCATACGTAAAAAATTGATTTGATTTCAAATTATAAAATTCGTCAAAAATCGCACTGTTTGAGCGTTAGCGAGTTTGCGATTTTAGAAGTTTGAGCGTTAGCGAGTTTGCGATTTTAGAATTTTGAAATTTAGAAATCAACAATTTTTGGAGTCAGATATTCGTGCTTGAGGGTTTGTCTACGCTATTAGCAGGCATAAAGCCTGCTTTTTTAATACAAAATTTTATCTTCTTTTTTCTTTAACGTAATCACAAGAATTACATTTTATTTCATCAGTTGATCTATTTTTTTTGTGGACTAAAAGGTCTCCACATTTTGGACATTTCTCTCCTGTTGGTGGATCCCATGTTGCGTAATCACATTTTGGAAAATTTGAACAGCCGTAAAATCTTTTACCCTTCTTAGAAACTTTTTCTATTATTTCTCCATTTTCACATTCTGGACATTTTACACCTGTTGTTTTTATAATTGATTTTGTAAAATCGCATTCTGGGAAATTTGTACATCCAATAAATTTTCCATTTCTTCCATGTTTTTCTGCAAGCGGATGGCCACACTTTGGACATTTTTCATCCAAAACTTTATCTTTTACCTTATAATCTGTCCTATCTTTTGAAACTTGTTTTAAATCTTTTTCAAATCCTTCATAAAAAGATTTCAAGACATCTTTCCAATAAACTTCATCTTGAGCAATTTTATCAAGCTCATCTTCCATTTTTGCTGTGAATTCTACATTTATTATGTCGTCAAAACTTTCTTGTAAAAAATCATTTACTCTTATTCCAAGTTTTGTCGGAAGAATTTTTCTTTGTTCAAATTCTACATAATTTCTTGAAATAATTGAAGCTATTGTTGATGAATAGGTTGATGGTCTTCCTATTCCATATTCTTCCAAAGTTTTTACAAGACTTGCCTCTGTGTAATTTGCTGGTGGCTTAGTAAAATGTTGGTCTTTTTTAATGCCAAGTGCTTTTATAATATCTCCCTTTTTTAAATCTGGTAGGATATTTTCATTTTCTTTTGCATTTGAAACTTTCATAAATCCATCAAACAAAGTTATTTTTCCATTTGTTTTAAAAATCACTCCATTTGAATCAAAAGAAAGAGATGTTGACAAATATTCGTAATCAGTCATCTGACTTGCAACAACTCTTGTCCAAATTAATTTGTAGAGTTTATATTGTTGGTCTGTTAAATATTCTTTTACACTTATTGGATCATTGTAAATTGAAGTAGGTCTTATTGCCTCGTGGGCATCTTGGCTTGTTTTTGATTTTTTGGAATAAGAATTTCCTTTTGATGCGTATTTTTCTCCAAATTTTTCCTTAATATATGATAAACTTTCTCCAATAATTTCATTTGAAAGTCTTGTGGCATCTGTTCTCATATAAGTAATTAGACCAACTCTTCCCTTTTCTCCTAAATCAATTCCTTCAAATAATTGTTGGGCAAGGGACATGGTATATTTGGTAGAAAATCCTAATTTATTTGAGGCGTCTTGTTGTAAAGTTGAAGTTGTGTATGGCTTTTGTGGTTTTCTTTTCTTTTTTGTTTTTTGAATATCAAAAACTTCAAACTTGTCCTTATCAATCCTATTTAGGATTTTTTCTGCTCCATTTTCATTTGAAATTTTCATTTTTTTGGATTTTGATCCATAAAATTCTGATTCAAATTCAATTTTACTTTCCTTGTGCTTGGCTGTAATTGTCCAATATTCTTCAGGAACAAAAGAATCAATTTCTCTTTGCTTATCTACAATTAGTTTTAGAGCAACTGATTGGACTCTTCCTGCAGATAGACCAGATTTTACTCTTTTCCACAAAATTGGAGAAATTTCATAACCTACTATCCTATCCATAATTCTTCTTGCTTGTTGGCTATCTACCAAATTTTGGTCGATTTTTCTTGGATTTTTGATAGCATTTTTTACATTATTTTTTGTTATCTCATGAAATTCTACTCTGTTCAATTCATTTTTATCAAGTCCCAAAAGATATTGCAAATGCCAGCTTATTGCCTCGCCTTCCCTATCAGGGTCTGTTGCAAGATAAACTTTGTCTACGCTTTCTGCTTCTTTTTTTAAGGCATTGATTGTTTTTGCCTTTCCACGAACTTTTATATATTTTGGTTCAAAATCATCTTCTATATCAACTCCAAGTTTTGACTTTGGCAAATCTCTAAGATGTCCATAAGTTGCTCTAACCTTATAATTTGAGCCTAGCATCCTAGTGATTGACTTAGCCTTGGTTGGAGATTCTACAATTACTAAATTTTTTGCCATTTAATCCCCTTTACTTACGTATTCATTATTTCCCATATTTTCTATGTAATCATTTAATTCTAAAAATATCAAAATATAATTTACCTCTTCAATTGACATACAAAGATTTTGAGAAATCTCATCTGCATTTGAAGATGGCTTATCGATTATATACTTTACTACATTTAGCGTATCTTTATCAAGTCCATCTAGATTTAATTTTGTTTTTTTCTCATTTATATTTTTAAAATCTTCAATTTCATCAATTATATCAGAAGCATCCATCACAAGCTTTGAGCCTTCTTGAATTAATTTATTACAACCTTTTGAATAAATTGAATTTATATTTCCAGGTAGGCAAAAAACTTCTCTGCCTTGATCCAGGGCGAAATTTGTTGTAATCATAGTTCCAGATTTTTCTTTTGCTTCAATTACACAAACTCCCTTGCTAAGTCCTGAAATTATTCTATTTCTTCTTGGAAAATTGTAGGCATTTGGTGGAGTTTCTAGGGGAAATTCTGAAATAATAGCACCTTTTTCTTCAATTTTTTCGTACAAATACTTATTTGCCTTAGGATAAATTATATCAAGACCTGAGCCAATTACCCCAATTGTTTTAATATTATTTTCAAGACTTACCTTGTGACTAATTGCATCAATTCCATAAGCAAGACCTGATACAGTCCTAATATTTGTATCCTTAAAGCCTTCTACGATTTTTTTACAAGCCCATTTCCCATAATCAGTGCATTTTCTTGCACCAACAAAGGCTATGGCGTTTTTGTCCTCTTTTTCCAAATTCCCTTTGTAATAAAAAAGAGCAGGCCTATCATCTATGTAGGATAAATTTATCGGATAATTATCATCGTATATGGTAGAAATTTTATAAGGACCATTAAAAAATTTTTGTCTATAAGCTTTAAAATTTTCTAAATTCTTAGAAGAAAATATCTTTTCCTTATTTATCTTAGATAAATTTTCAAAAATTTTCCTATCAAGGTCAAAAAAATTATCCATATCAAGATTTTCACAAAAATCCAAAATTATTTTGTTTTGTAAATTTATAAAATTAAAATATAATAACAAATCTTTTTTGTCCATCTAATCACCAAAAGCGTTTTTTATGTAATGAATTGTTTTATTTTCAAGATAAACTTCGCACACATCAAAAGAGATCAAAAATTCGCCCAAATCTTTTTCCATAATATAGGCTTGGGCTGTTTTTTTGATTCTTTCTTGTTTATAATAATCAACATCCAAACTTGCAGGCTTAAATTCATCATTTTTTCTAGTTTTAACTTCCACAAATGTCAAAATATCATTTTTTATTGCAATAATATCAATTTCTCCGTAGGGTTTTAGGAAATTTCTATCCAAAATTTGGTAACCTTTTTTCTCCAAATATTTTAAAGCTATCTCTTCCCCAAAATCTCCTATTGTTCTTTTTTTGCTTTTCATAGAAAAGATAATTGCCTTTCATAAAATTTTCTTAAAAAAGTTTTTCTATGAATTGGACATTCCCCAAATTTTTCAAGACCATCGTAGTGTTTTTTTGTTCCATAGCCTGCGTTTGTTTCAAAGGAATAATGAGGATAAATTTTTGAGAAATTTTCCATTATTTTATCCCTTCTAACCTTAGCAAGAATTGATGCACATGAAATAGAATATTCATACAAGTCGCCCTTTACTATATTTAATTGTTTAATATCCGTATCAATTCTTTCAGCATCAATCAAAACAATTTGAGGTTTTTTTTCAAGACCTTCAAGGGCATCTTTCATAGAAAGCCTTGTTGCCTCTTTTATATTAATTTCATCAATAAGGATATTATTTGCATAACCAAAAGAATAAGAAATCGAATCATCTATAATTTTTTGGTAGAGTTCATTCATTTTCTTTTTTGATAATTTTTTGGAATCTGTGACTCCTTTAATATGAGAATCTTTTTTCATTATAACTGCACAAGCAACAACAGGTCCTGCCAAAGGTCCCCTTCCAACTTCATCGATTCCTGCAATCAATTCATATTTTTCATGAATTTCATTTTTTATTTTATCATTAAATTCAGAATATCTAGGCTTTTTCAATTGTTATCCTTCCAAGTTTTCCACTTCTAAAATCATTAAAAATTAAATTTGCACATCTTGTATAATCAACCTCGCCTTTTCTAATAATTGCCCCTCTTTTTATCCCAATTTCTTCATAAATTTCAAGAGCAGTTTTATTAGAATCTATCTTATACCTTTCTTCTAAATTTTTTGGATAAAATTCTTTCATAAATTCAATAAATTTAAGGCATAATTCCTCAATATTTAAAATTTCATCCTTAATCGCATTTGTAAAAGACAAATTAAGTCCTGTTTGCCCATCAAATTTTGGCCACAAAACTCCCGGTGTATCCAAAAGCAAAATATTTTCTTTTGTTTTTATCCATTGTTTTTGTTGAGTAACTCCAGGTCTATTTCCAACCCTTGCTCCCTTTCTTTTTGCAATATTATTTATGAAAGTAGATTTACCAGAATTTGGAATTCCTACAACCATCATCCTAATATTTTCATTTTCAATATTTTTTTCTTCATTTTTTTTAAATTTTTCAAAAAGAATTTCTTTTGCTATATTATAAATTTCTTTAGTATTTATTTTTTCTTTTGCATTCATCTTTATTGCTTTTATTCCATCATCAGCAAATTTTTTTATCCATTTTTCATTTTCAACTGGATCTGAAAGATCAGTTTTATTCATTATAATAATTCTATCTTTTTTTTCAGTAATTTCTGAAATCAAAGGATTTCTAGATGATTTTGGAATTCTTGCATCTATTACTTCTAAAACTATATCAACAAGTTTTAGAGAATTTTTAATTTCTTCTTTGGTCTTTTTCATATGACCCGGATACCAATTTATATTCATATATCCTCCTAATCTTTATTTTATATTTTATCACAAAAATTTGTGATTATATAAAATAAAACACCTTTCCTATCTTAATTAAAATTTATTTCATTTATAAAAATTTCACAAAATCTCCAAAGCAAGATATTTGTAAAGATTAAATTTTAAAATATGATATAATATTATAAAAAAACTGTTGAAAATAGTAGAACAAATCTAGGTAAATTATATGATTTTCCTATGATAAATTATGAAAAAAATTAATAGATTAAAAGATGAATAAACTAGACTTACAAAAAGCCACAAACACAAATCCTCATACCATAGCTAAAATGGGACGAGATGAGAACGTGAGTATGGAAATACTTGGCAGTATATGCAGGTATTTTAAATGTAATATATCGACGTATTGGAACTTATAAACAAGTGAAAACTTACATAAGAATTCGATACTATATTTGTAATTGTGGAATTTAATTAATGGCGGTAGAAACTATGAAAAAGATATTAATAATTGAAGATGATAATAATTTAAATAAAGGACTTTCTATAGCCTTAAATAAAGATTATGAAGTTTTTTCTGTAAACACAATTAGTGAAGCTAAAAATTTTATTGATGATTCAGATTTGATTTTACTTGATATGAACTTACCAGATGGAGATGGGCTTGAAATAATAAAATATACGAGACAGTCTTCATCAATTCCTATTATAGTTTTATCTGCCATAGATCTTGAGGCATATATTATTTCAGCTATAAATTTAGGGGCAGACGACTATCTAACAAAACCTTTCTCTTTAGGAATCTTAGAAGTGAAGATAAAAAGAGCCTTTGAAAAAATAGTGTCTTGTGATTTAAATCTTTATAAGAAAGATGGTCTAGACTTTAATTTCAATGAAAATACTTTCTTTGTAGACAATAAAAATATAGATCTCACAAGGACAGAGACAAAAATTTTATACTACCTAATAAAAAACAAGTCCCAAGTTATTACTAAGGAATTACTATTTGATTTTGTTTGGGGAATAGATGATGAATTTATTGATCAAAATACACTGAGTGTCAACATTTCTAGAATAAGAAATAAATTAAAACCCTATGACCCAATTGAAACTGTGTTTGGAGTTGGTTATAAATGGAATTACTAATTTTAGGTTTACTGCTATGTGTTTTACTATTGGGATATAAATATATAAACATAAGAAAACAAATGCGTGATTTATCAAATTATATTGACAAGGCTTTAGATGGCAATTTAAAAATTGAAGACTTTGATGAAAAACAGTTGTCTAAGATAAAATCAAAACTTGTGAAATTTTTATATGCTAATCAAGTGAAAGAATCTAAATTAAACTTAGAAAAGAATAAAACTAAGGATTTAATAGCAGACATATCCCATCAAACAAAGACACCGATAACAAATCTTTCTATCTATATTAGTTTATTAGAAGAAGATCCAAAAGCGGAGTATATAGATATTATAAAATATGAATTGGACAAACTTAAATTTTTAATTGATAACCTGGTAAAATCTTCTAGACTTGAATCAGATATTATTGTTTTGCAAAAAGACAAAGCTAACTTAACAGAGTTAGTGGATGATGTGTTAAGGGAATTTAAAGAGCCACTATTAAATAAAAACATTAATATTTCATTGAAAAAAGAGGATTGCATTTTAAATTTAGATGAAAGATGGATGAAAGAAGCAATTCACAATTTAATCGACAATGCAATTAAATACTCAGCATATGATTCAACTATAAATATTTCTGTTTATAAATCTTACTTAAATTATAATCTGGATATAGAAAACTGTTTTAATGGTATTACAGAAGAAGATTTACCTAAAATTTTTGAAAGATTTTATAGAGGAACAAATTCAATTTCTAAGGATGGACTTGGATTAGGTCTATTTATAGTGAGGGAGATTGTAGAAAAACATGGTGGCAATATAAGAGCGTCTTTGGATAAAAATAAAATAAAATTTTCAGTAGACTTCCCCTTGTGAGAAGTCTTTTTTCTTACAAAACTGTAAGAAGTCTTGTAAGTACTTTGTAAGATATAAGCGTTATATTAAATGTAAAGAGGTGATAGATATGTTAAAAGTAGAAAATTTAAAAAGATGTTATAAAACAAATGATGTGGAAGTAAGAGCTCTTGATGGAGTATCTTTCGATGTGGAAAAAGGAGAATTTATTTCTATAATAGGAGCATCTGGATCTGGTAAATCAACTTTATTACATTTGTTAGGTGGACTTGATTATCCTACAAGCGGGAAAGTTTTGATTGATGATACTGACATTTATGCTTTAAAAGATGATGAGAGAACCATTTTTAGAAGAAGGAATATTGGTTTTGTCTTTCAAGCATATAATCTTTTGCCCATGCTAAATGTATATGAGAATATAATTATTCCCTTTGGTCTTGATGGGGATACGGTAGATAAAAAATATGTTGATTCCGTAATAGATATACTTGAGATAAGTGATCAAAAATATAAAATGCCTAATGAATTATCTGGTGGACAGCAACAAAGGGTTGCCATAGCAAGAGCCTTGGTTACTAAACCATCTTTAATTCTAGCTGACGAACCTACAGGAAATTTAGATTCAAAATCATCTTCTCAAGTTGTTTACTTATTAAAAAAGATTAATAAAGAGCTTGGAAATACTATTCTTATGATTACTCACGATGATGCTGTGGCCCAAGCAGCAGAAAAAACTCTAAGAATAGAAGATGGAAGGCTGGTGGAAAATAATGAAAGTCAAAAATAAAGCTTATATAAGGAGGCTTGCAAAAAAGATTTTAAATGCAAATAAAAGTAGGAGAAATATTCTCTTATTAGCCATTGCTTTGACTTCTATACTATTTACAAGTCTGTTTTCTGTAGCCTTAGGTTTAGGAAAAAGCATGGAAACCCAAACAATGAAAACTATTGGAACAATCAGCCACGGATCTTTTAAAGAACTTTCTGACGAAGATGTAGAAATATTAACTCACGATAAGGATATAAAGGATTTTTCAGTAAGAGAGAAAGTTGGAATTCTTGACGATGAAAAAATAAGTGCAGAACTATCTTATATGGATAAGAAAGGATTTGAATGGTCTCTAATAGAAAAAGTTAAGGGAAAGTTTCCAGAAAAAGAAAACCAAGTATTTATAGATTTAGCAACTGCTAAAAAATTAGGTTATAAAGGAGAAATTGGAGAAGAGATAGAAATTCCTTTCACTATAGAAAAACCTTACACAGGAGAGATTATTGAAAAGAAAAGCGATAAATTTATTATATCTGGAACTTTTCAAAATCCTATTGACTCCAATGTTGGTGTAGGACAAATCTATTTATCGAAAGCTTATGTAGATAAATTATCACTTCCGAAAAATAATAAAGATTTGGAAGTAATGCTAAAGAATTCCTTTATGATAAGGGACAAGCTTTTAAGAATTGCAGAGAGAAATGCTTATAAAGTGGTAGATGATCCTGGGAATTTATCCGAAAAGGATATAAGAATTGGTGTTAACTTTGCTTATATTTTTTCTGGTGATTCTAGTTTTGATTTTAAAACATTTTTACCTTTCTTAGCTTTTTTGATTTTGGTAATAGTCGCAGGATACTTAATAATAAACAATATTTTTAAGATATCCGTAAATGAAGATATTAAACTTCTGGGACTTTTAAAAACAATTGGGATGACAAAGCCACAAATCAAAAAACTTGTACATCTTGAGTCTTTAGCAGTAGCACTTCCGTCAATAGTAGTTGGAGATATAGTAGGAATTTCTATCGGGAAAATTATTTTAAATAAAATATTTGCAAATAATGATATGTTAACGGATGTAAAATTATCGCCCGCAGTAATAATCTTAATTATCTTATTTTCGACAGCCTTTACTTTGCTCACAGTATTTCTATCAGTGATGAGACCTGCAAGATATGCAGCAAAAGTTTCTCCAATAGATGCCAGCAAATACAACGAAACCACGATAAAAAAGAAATATAAAAGCGAGGATATTTCTCTGGGAAAGCTGTCTAGAAGACAAGTATTTTCCAATAAATTTAGATTTATATCCATAGTTCTTTCTATTAGCCTATCTGCTGTTATTTTAAATAGTGTCTTAACTTATACTGGCAATATCGATTTAGAAAAGGGGATTTCTGATGTAATTGCAACGGACTATAATATAGCAAGCCCAAAATATTTTAGGTATATGTACTTAGGACGTGATGACGAAATTAATAAAGATTTTATTGATGAGATAGAAGATCAAAAGGGATTTAAAGGTGGAGGCGCCTTATATTCCTATGGCTACGAATACTATTATCCAGATATTAAAATAGAAGACAAAAAAGTCGCACCGTTTCTATTTGGCATGGATGATTATATGATAAACAAACAAAAATTTATTGATGGAGAGTTTGATAAAGAAAAATGGCAAACAGGAAATTATGTTGTCATAGGAGAATATGAAGATAAAAAATCTGCATTTAAACCTGGTGATAAAATAAAGATTAATTTAAAAAATAAGATCAAAGAAGTCCAAGTGATGGGCAAGATTGAATATAATTTTTCAAATGGATTTAGATACTTTCCTGCGATTAAGGAAGATATAAACGACGAATCTAGTCCTACTTTAAGTTTGGAATATATTTATATGAATCCGAATGAGTATAAAGAGCTCACAGGAGATCAAAGTATAATGTCCTATGGATTTGATGTGGCGGATAGTGAAAAGGAAAATTTTGATAAGTTATTAAAAACTTTTGAAAATGAACCAGACTTTTCCTATGATTCAAGGGATATTCAGATCAAATCTATAACGGAATTCAAAAACCTAATAGAATTTGCTGGCTATAGCTTATCTATAGTATTGTTCTTAATATCTGTGTTGAACTTTATTAATGTTATTGCTACTGAAATCTTGAGAAATATGGTGAACTTGTCAATCCTTGAAGCAATTGGAATGACAAAGAAAAATATCAAAAAATATTTGGTGAAAAAGAATTTGATTTATTCTTTATGTGGATTAGTATTTTCTTTCATCATCATGCTTCTTGTAGATAAATTTATCTTGATGGATTTTATGGAACAGACTAAGTGGACTTCTTATAAATTTGTAATTATGCCACTTATACTTGTAAATTTAGTAAATATAATTATTGGGATAATATTTACAGGTAGGTTCTATGAAAAGCATAGCCAAAATAGTCTTGTAGATAGAATAAAAAGTTTAGAATAACATTTTTATGTTAACCAGAAATAAAAAAGGCTGTGAGCATTATGACCTGAACCCCAAAATCCGGAATACGGATGGAGGGGTTTTTGTATGCCAAAATACACAAAAGAATTAAAAATAAAATTAATATTAGAATATCTTT
>JAGZMY010000030.1 GCA_018363915.1 Anaerococcus vaginalis | reverse complement strand
GTTTGAGCGTTAGCGAGTTTGCGATTTTAGAATTTTGAAATTTAGAAATCAACAATTTTTGGAGTCAGATATTCGTGCTTGAGGGTTTGTCTACGCTATGAAATAGCCGAAGCTGTTTAATTTTTTCTATATGGTTTTAAATTTATATTTTTATATTTGAAAAATAAATACAAGCCTACGATTAAATAAATAACGCTTGTAAGTTGTGCCATTCTTATTGGCCCTATCATTAGAGAATCTGTTCTAAGTCCTTCTACAAAAAATCTCAAAATTCCGTAAGCGATAAAATATATTGCTGTTTGAATTCCTTTTTTGGGATTTTTTTTCCTATAATTTATTAAAAATAAAAATATTAAAAAATCTCCAATTGATTCATACAAAAATGTAGGATGGACTTTTACTCCATCAACTATTATTGCCCATGGCAAATTTGTAGGTGTCCCGTGTGCTTCTCCATTTACAAAATTACCCCACCTTCCGATAGCTTGACCAAAGGCTAAAGATGGTGCCATTACATCTAAAATATCTATCAACGGAATTTCTTTTTTCTTGGCATAAAAATAAATACCAATTATTGCAAATAAAATTCCGCCGTGGATAGCAAGTCCTCCTGCTCTGAAATTTAAAATTTGAATTGGATTATTTTTGTACATATCCCATTCAAAAATCACATACCAAGCTCTTGCTCCAATAATTGCAAGTGGCAAAATCACAAAAAGTAAGTCGTAAATAAAATCTTCTTTAAATCCTCTTTTTACAAATTCTTTTTGGGCAAATTTTGCTCCAATTAATACTCCGGTAATAATTAATATTGCATACCAATATATATCAATTCCAAAAAGAGAAAATGCTACTCTATCTATATTAAAATTTAACATATTATTCTTCTATATTATCTGGCACATTCCAATTTGTATAAACTTCTTGAACGTCATCGTTATCTTCAAGAGCATCAATTAATTTCATTATTTGTTTATTATTTGATTCTTGCGCATCAATCAAATTATCTGCTATATATGAAATATCTGCCTTTGCAAGTTTATAATTTTCTTTTTTTATTCCATCAAGAACTGTTTGGAAGTCTTCAACGCTTGTTATTATTTGATAAACATCGCCTTCGTCTGTTACGTCTTCTGCTCCAAAATCAATAACTTCTAACATCAATTCATCAAAATCAATTTCATCTTTTTCGATTTCAATAAGTCCTTTTCTGTTAAACATAAACATAACTGAACCATCTGTTCCAAGATTTCCACCGTTTTTATCAAAAATGTGTCTAATATCTGGAGCTGTTCTATTTTTATTGTCTGTAAGACAATCTACAATTACAGCTACTCCATCTTTGGCATAGCCTTCGTAAATTATTCTTTCAAAATTTGCTCCGCTTGTGTCGCCACTTGCTTTTTTTATTGCTCTTTCTATATTATCATTTGGCATATTTTCTGCTTTTGCCTTGTCGATTGCTGCTTTTAAAGCTGGATTATATTCTGGATTATCTCCACCTTCTCTTACTGCAACTGAAATATTTCTACCAAGTTTTGTAAAAATTTTTCCACGTCTTGCGTCTTCACTACCTTTTTTATTTTTAATTTTGCTCCACTTATTATGTCCTGACATATTTCCTCCTATTTTTAATCTTCGTATAACATTATTTCATCAATTTTTTCTATTTTTATATTCGATGATGTCATATCAATAAGTTTTTTTTCAAATTTTTCAAAATCTTCCTTTTTAATATATAAATTTATTCTAACATTTTCAAGAAAGTCCTTTTCTATAATAATATATTTTTCTTCATTTAGGAAGTTTTCTATTATTCCTAGTAAATTATAATCGAAAATTATTTTACTTTCTACAAAAATTTTTCTACAAGTAATATTTCCATCAAGACAATCTGAAACTCCTCTTGTGTAGGCTCTTACTAGACCGCCTTTCCCAAGTTTTTTGCCACCAAAATACCTAGTTACAATTGCAACTACATTAAAAAGATTTTCTTTTTCTAAAACCGAAAGCATGGGAAGACCTGCTGAGCCTTGTGGCTCTCCATCATCAGAATATCTTTTTATTTCTGGTTTTTCATTTATTATATAGGCATGGCAATTGTGGTTGGCATCTTTGTACTTATCTTTGATTTTTTCAATAAAAGAAAGGGCAGCTTTTTCACTTTCCACATATTTCATATTCGTGATAAAAATTGATTTTTCTATTTCAAATTCATCTTTAATTTCGCCCTTGATGGTTTTATAATTTTCGCTAATTTTTCTCGATATATCTTTCATATTTATTGTAGTCTTTCTTTGAAATATCAAATTCTAATATTGATGAACTTTCATCATAATCTTTATTGTCAATGTCGTAATTTGTCATTATATAATCTAAAACTTTCCCATCTTCGTATGGTATTTTCATTTTTATTTTTATATAATCATCTTTTATAACTTCAACAATTTTTTCTTTCAATTTTATAATATCATCTTGATTTTTTGCTGATATATAAATTTTTTCTTCTTTTCTCTTATATCCTAACAGAAGAGTATCATTTTCTATTTTGTCTATTTTATTAAAAACATAAAGAATTTTTTTCTTTCCAACGTCAATATCATCTAAAGCCTTATCTATTGTTTTCAACTGTGTTTCAATATCGTATGAAGAATCTATGACAACTAAAAGCATATCTGAAAATTTTATTTCCTCAAGTGTTGTAAGAAAAGAATCATTTAATTCTTTTGATAAATTATCTATAAATCCTACCGTATCAGTTAAGGTCACCTTGGTATTTGAAAAATCTAATCTTCTTGTTGATGTGTCCAAAGTTGCAAATAACAAATCATCAGAATATACATATTTTTCTTTGCCAAAAATTTTTAGCATATTATTTAATATTGTAGATTTTCCTGCGTTGGTGTAGCCCAAAAGTGAAATATTTAAAATTTTATCTCTTGATTTTCTATTTACACTTTTTGTTTTTTCCAAATCTTTTAGTTTTTCTTCTAGACTTCTTATATCACGAACTATAGCTCTCTTATCAGTTTCAAGCATTGTTTCGCCTGGCCCTCTTGTTCCAATTCCACCTGATTGACGAGAAAGATAAGCAAACCATTTGTTAATTCTTGGCAACTGATATTTTAATTGAGCAAGTTTAATTTTTAATTTTGCTTCTTTTGTATTTGCTCTTTGGGCAAAAATATCCAAAATTAAAGTTGTCCAATCAACGACGTGAAGTTTCATTTTCTCTTCAAGATTTCTAAGTTGAGATGCCGAAAGCTCCACATCAAAAACTACAGTGTTTACATCTAATTTTTTTGCTATATCTTCAATTTCAGAAACTTTTCCAGAACCTATGTAGTAGGCAGGATTAACTTTTGAAATTACTTGACTAATTTTCGCAACAGATTTTCCGCCTGCTGTGTTAATTAATGATTCAAGCTCAAATTCTTTATTTGGATTTTCATTTTTTTCAAAAACATTTACTTGTATAACTTCTTGCATAAACTTCCTTTCTATTAAGATTATACAATTTATTGAATCAAATTAAAGAATCTAAAAATAATCTCCAATATTTATTTGAATAAAATAGATTAAATTTTTAAAAAATGATAAAATAATAGTAAGTTTAAATTTATGATTAATTTGAAATAAAAAAAAATAAAGACTTTAAGCAAGGAGGTCAAAATGAATAAAAAAATTTCCTCTATAGTTTTAAAAGTTTTACTTATAGCGTTTTTTGCCTTAGGCATATTTGCAACTATATTTGCAGGATTAGTTGGCGGAGGAATAATTGAGGTTATGAAAAAATCTCCAAAGGTTAATCCCGATAATATAAAATATGAAATGAGTGAAAATTCAACTATAGTTGATAAAGATGGAAATGAAATTGATTCTATTAGGACTAGCGAAAATAGGGAAATTGTTGATTACGATAAAATTCCTGAAAATATGAAAAACGCTTTTGTAGCAGTTGAAGACAGAAGATTTTACAAACACGGCGGAATTGATCCAGTGTCAATAATTGGTTCTGCTTTTCAAAATATAAAAAGTGGATCAATAGTAAGAGGTGGATCAACTCTAACTCAACAGCTTGCAAGAAATACTTATCTTTCAAACGATCAAACTTATGAAAGAAAAATTAAGGAAATATTTCTTGCCCTAGAAATCGAAAAAAATTTAAACAAAGATGAAATACTCGAAGCTTATATGAATAGAGTTTTTCTAGGACAAAATGTTTATGGAGTTCAAGCTGCAGCTCAAACATATTTTTCAAAAGACGTAGGAGAATTAACACTTGCCGAATGCGCAGCTATTGCAGGAATCGTTCAATCCCCTACAGAATTTGCTTTATTTAAAACAATCCCAACATCTGAAGTTACAAACCAAAGAGTTTTAGGAGAATTTTCAATAGATGGGCAAAAATATTCAGCAATTTATAATCCAAAACCATTTGAAAGACAAAAAGATGTTCTTTTAAAAATGAAAGAAGAAGGATATATTTCAGAAAAAGAATATCAACAAGCTTTAAACGAAGATGTAGCTAGCAATATTAAGCCACCGAAAGACAAACAACCATTAATGGCTTCTTATTTTAATACACTTTTAGAAAAACAAGTAGTAGAAAAACTACAAGAACTTTATGATATTGATGAAAAACAAGCTTATAACAAGTTGTATTATGGTGGTTTAAAAATTACAACTACTATAGATACAAAAATGCAAGGACAACTTGAAAATATTTATGATAATTTTTCAGAATATATAATGGGAAACACTCAAGGCTGGTATAATGCACCATTACTTTCTCTACTATATGATAATTTTGGAAATATTATTAACGAACAAGGAGAAGTTTTATACTATGCAAAATCAAATGTAATTAATGATAACAATGATTTTACTTTGTCAGCTGATGAAGCCTACTTTGATGAAAATGAAAATTTCATAATAAATTCAAACAAAGTTAGCCTAGACCAAACTAATATAATTTTGAAAAAATTTTATACATTAGATGACAAAAATTCAAATCTAAGAACTCATAAAACAGGATTAATACAATTAACTTCAAATGAAAATGTAAAAAAAGGAAATGATGGCTCAATTATAATTACATCAAAATATTTAAAAGCACACAAAGATTTAATTACAAAAAACGAATCAGGATCTTATTCTCTTAATAAATCTTATTATGATATTGATCTTGAAGGAGTTGTTCAACCACAATCATCCACTGTTGTAATTGACCATAAAAATGGAGAAGTAAAAGCTGTTGTTGGTGGACGTGATCAAAAAGGTCTAAAATTTTTAAATAGAGCAATTGATCAACCAAGGCAACCCGGATCAACAATAAAACCTATAGCTACTTATACTCCTGCTCTTGATAATGGATATAGTTTAGCAACAGGAATTGATGATGTTCCATTTATGAAAAATGAACAAGGAGAAATTTGGCCGGAAAATGTATATAAATCTTATAAAGGTATTGTAAGTTTAAGAGATTCCATCATCCATTCAATAAATACAAATGCCGTTAGAACTCTTAAAGATATAGGAATAAAAAAATCAAAAGAATATTTAGAGAATTTTGGTTTAATAAAAAAAGATAATGACGACAATTTTATTACAAAAGAAGAAGACAGTGTTCATAATGATGAAAATTTAGCAGCACTAGGTCTTGGTGCTATGACAAGAGGTCTATCAGTTTTAGATATTACCGCAGCATACGCTGCCCTTGCGAATGGCGGAGAATATATCGAACCTCTTACTTTTTCTAAAATAGAAGATAACAAAGGTAAAGTTGTTTTTGATGAATCTCATAAAAATAAAGCAAAAGTAACAAGTCCTCAAACCGCTTATCAAATTTCATCAGCACTTAAATCAACCGCTGAATTTTATCAAACAATCAGCCCAATTGGAATTGATTACGGAACTAAAACAGGTACAAGTGAAGATAATGTCGACTTTTGGTCAATAGGTTATAGCCCATATTATACAGTCGGTGTTTGGATGGGTTCTGATGATCAAAATTTATATCAAAATGGTTACTCAACTACAAGGGCCGAAATTATTTGGAGAAATATAAATAATCAAATTTTGGAAGGATATGAAACTGCAAAATTCGAAGAGCCAGAAGGAATAATCCATGCAAAAGTTGATACAATAAGTGGAAAACTTCCTACTCAAGCTTCATATTCAGATCCTAGAGGCACTGTCAAAGATGAAATATTTACAAAAGATAATCTTCCAAAAGATGAAGATGATATGCACGTTTGGATTACAGTTGATAAAAGAAACAATTTGCTCGCAACAAATAAAACCCCTAAATCCTTACAAGCAACTAGAGCCTTTGTTGATAGAAAAAAATCTTATGATCCTAACAAATGGAATGGAATAATACCAGAAGATTGGAAATATAATATTCCTTATATGTATTCTCCTTTAGGAGCTGAAAAGCCAAAATCAAACGACAATTCTGATGAAAAAAATAAAAAAGATAAGAATGAAAAATCCAAAGACAATAGAAATAATCAAAATAATAACCAATAAAATAATTATTTATTAAATAAAAAATCAAAATATTTTTCTTGGATTACAAAAATTTATTTTTATAAAATTCTATTGCCAAAAAATAATAAGCACATTAATAGGAGGTAGAAATTTCTATCTCCTATTAATTTAGTTTGATTTTTAATACATTTGTTTATAATAATTAATTTTAACATTAAGTTCATTTATAATAATATAATTACATATATATTTATTCTACTTTCTTATTTTGTTTTCAATTCAATTGTAAATCTAATATTTTAATTAGTATTTTTTTGTTTCAAAAGTCATATTATCAAAATTTAATTTTAATATCATATGATGTTTTTAAAATTTTAACTTACTTATCATTTTATATACAAAAAAATATCCCTCTCAGGATATTTTCTTGAGAGAGATATTTTGCTTTTTATTTATAATAAATTATTTTCTTTTTGATTTGAAAAGTGCTACTGCTGATGCTGCAAGTGTTGCTACAACGCCTGTAAGTCCTGCTACAC
>JAGZMY010000009.1 GCA_018363915.1 Anaerococcus vaginalis | reverse complement strand
ATAAGTATTCCTTCACTAGTTTAATTTTAAATTCTTTTGTGTATTTTGGCATACAAAAACCCCTCCATCCGTATTCCGGATTTTGGGGTTCAGGTCATTTCCCCGGTTTTTCTTTAGCCTATATTAAAATCATCTCTTGAAATATTTTCCATATAGGCTTTGTTCATAGTTGTGATTTTACCTTCTTTTGTTTGGAGAACTTTTGAATTTATCATCTCTCCCATTTGTGCTTTTACAATTTCGTCATTCAAATTTGCTTTTGGATGGTCTATACTTACCATTTTTGTTTTGCCCAAGGCATCTTTGAAAGATAGTTTTAGTTTTTTTGTTTGCATATTATCTCCTTTCTTTTAATTAAATAACTTCTTCAGTGATTTTTTCAAAACTATATGAATCTGTTTCGCTTAGCTTTATATAAGCATTGGCAAAATTTTTAAGCTCGTCATTAGTTAGAGCATCATCTAGATTTGAAAATGTTCTAGAAACTTTCTTTACTTCTTGTCCTTCGTTTACATCGAATTTAATTCTTAGCTTCATATTATCGCTCCTTTCATATATAGATAATCAAAATCGAGAAAATGTCCATAAAAATTTTATAGATTTTCAAATTTCTAGAAAAAAGCCTTTATTAATAAGTATTTTTGGTGTAAGATTAAATCTAGTAAGAAAGATTTATAAAAAATTTATGGTGATAAAATGGAAAATAAAAAGAAAAAATCAAAAAAAACGAATATAGTGTGGAAATTAATATTTTTAATAGGAATATTAATTTTATTGTATCCTATTATATCCAGATTTTATTATAGGATTGAATCGAACAATCAAGTTGAAGTTTTTAATCAAGGAAAATCAAAACTTGATAAAGAAGAAATCCAAAGAAGAATGGGACTTGCCAAAGCCTACAATGACTCCTTGTCAGGAGGTCCTACAAATGATCCTTTCACTGAAAAAAGATACAAAGAAGGTAGGAAAGAATATGCGAGGATGCTCGAAGTTGAAGAAATGATTGGTCATATTGAAATTCCAAAAATAAACCAAGACTTGCCAATCTATGCAGGAACAAGCGAAGATGTTTTGCAAAAAGGAGTAGGCCATTTGGAAGGAACATCCCTTCCAATCGGAGGAAATAATACCCACACAGTCCTTACAGCTCACAGAGGTCTTCCAGAAAAAACTTTGTTTACAAATTTAAATGAGCTTGAAGTAGGAGATAAATTTTATATTCATAATATAGAAAAAACTATAGCCTACCAAGTTGACCAAATAAAAGTCATAGAGCCAAGCAATTTTGAAGATTTAATGATAGCACCAGGACATGATTATGCGACTCTTTTGACCTGCACACCTTTTATGATAAATTCCCACAGACTTTTAGTAAGAGGACACAGAGTAGAATACGTAGAAAGTGTAGATGAAGAATTGATAAAAGAAAATAAAACAAATTGGATATTTAGAATTTTATTCTTCCTAGCCCTAATTATAATAATCATACTTTTATGGAGAATTAGAAAACTAAGGAAAGAAAATAAAAAAACATCAAGTAAAATTGACCAAATCAAAGAAAAATTAGACAAGATAGGTGAAGATAATGAAAAGAAAGATTAATATAAAGAAAAATCTTCCCTTTTTACTAATATTTCTAGTAGGCTTTTTGATTTTTTCCTATCCTTTTATAAGCCAAAAATTTTATGAAATAAAAGCCAATGATGAGATTGTTATATTTAATAAAGAAAAAGAACAAATCGACAAAAAAGAATTAGAAAGAAGGATGGAGCTTGCAAGAATTTATAACCAAACTCTTGATCCATCAAAACTTGTAGATCCATACGACAAAAAAGTAAAAGATGCCAAAGCAGAATACGCAAAAATGCTAGAAGTTCACGAAATGTTGGGACATATAGAAATCCCAAAAATCGCAGTCGATCTTCCAGTCTATGCAGGAACAAGCGATGACGTTTTGGAAAAAGGAGCAGGCCATTTGGAAGGAACATCCCTTCCAATAGGTGGCAAATCAACCCATACAGTTATAACCGCCCACAGAGGACTACCAAACGCACTTTTATTTAGAAATTTAAATCAAATGACAGAAGGCGATATATTTTATATCCACAATATAAAAGAAACCTTGGCGTACAAAGTCGACAAAATCCAAGTTGTCGAACCATCAAACTTCGAACCGATTTTAGTTTCAGAAAAAAAAGATTATGCGACTCTTTTAACCTGTACACCATACATGATAAATTCCCACAGGCTTTTGGTAAGAGGATATAGGATTCCATATACCCAAGCTATAGACGACGGAAAAGCTAATACACCAAGACTAAAACCAAATTTCTTCCAATTATTCTTAGTACTCTTGCCAATATTATTATTTACAATAATGGTATATCTAAGAGAAAAAAGATATTCAAAGAAAATAAAAATGGAGGTAATAGACATTGAAAGAAAACTCAGCGAAAAAGAAAATTAAAATCTTTGGCTATATATTAATACTTTTTGGACTGATAACACTTGCCTTTCCATTTTCAAAAAGAATCTACTCAAACATAGAAAACAAATATAAAATAGAAAAAATAATAAAAGCCCAAAAAGAAGACGAAAAATTTGACCAAATAGAAGAAAAAGCCAAAGAATATAACGAAATAGTAAAAAATTCCGATATATCTATGGTTGATCCGTTCGCAGGAGAAAATCTAGGCTCAGTAAATATTTTAAATAACCAAGACGATATATTTGCTTACCTAGTTATACCAAAGATAAATATAAATTTACCAATATTTTTAGATGCAAGCTACGAACACATGGCAAAAGGAGTTGGGCAAGTTTCAGGAACATCAATACCAGTTGGAGGAGAATCGACAAGAAGTGTCCTAGCAGGTCACAGAGGCTGGTGGACAGATGTATTTTTGCTTTATGTAAATGATTTAGTAGAAGGAGATAAGTTTTATATAAAAAGAGGAGAAAAAACTCTTACATACGAAGTTTTTTCAAAAGAAGTTATAAGTCCATACGATTGGGAAAAATTAAAAGTTATTGACAAAGAAGATATAGTTACCCTTATGACATGTACACCATATCCCTTATCAACCTACAGACTTCTAGTAAACGCAAAAAGACTAGAAGAAAAAGAAGAAGTGGCACAAGATGAAATCCAAACTACCCAAATAAGCAAGAATGTAAAAATTACAAATTATTTGTACGTAGGATTTTTGATAATAGATTTTCTTTTGATCTTGTTTGTAATGTCAAAAATAATAAAAACAATAAGAAAATAAAAAATAAAGAAAAATCAAAAAACTTGGAAGAAATTTCCAAGTTTTTTTTGTGCCTAAAATTATTTTTTTATATTTGGAAAAATTTTTTCCGTAAATAAATTCACTTTCATTCATTTTCTGTTGAAAAAATATTTAAGAAATATTTTTACGCTGTTTATAAAAAATTAGAAAATTTCAACGATAAGCGAATAATTTTATAAGAATAAATAAACAAAAAAAATTAAAAATATTTGTGGAAAATTGAGTAAGCAAATATTTTTAAATATATATTAAGTTTTTAAAAATATGTAAAAAATGTGTTGACTAAAAATTTTTTTTTAGATATAATTAAGAAAACTTAGAATTGTCTAAATTCTAAATAAATATTTTAGGACGATTTAAAATTTAAATTAATTATTTGAAATAAGTTGATTTCAAAGAAATTTTTCCATGTTTAAATCAAAATCCTAAAGACATACTAATTTATTTAAGAAAAAATGTAGGTTGATACTTTAGCAATGCACAAGAAAAAAATGTGGAAATAATTTTACTGCTTAAAAATCATGTGCTATTTTTGGCTAAAAAACTAGACTTGTGGATAATAAGTCATAATTATTTAGGTAATTTTCAAAAAAAAAAAACATAAAATTGCCCTTGAGGAGTTCTTATGAAAAAGTTATTAAGAAAATTGACATCATTTGCAATCGCACTTTTTATGGTATTGCAAGTTATGCTACCAGCTTTTGCTACGAGGTCGAAGGCTGAAGAGCTTGAACCAAATACTATAAAAAACATTGAAAATCTTGAAACGAACGAAGATGCTTATTTGTCTATCACAGATTCCCAAAAAATTTATGATAAGAAAAAGATAGATAAGGATGAAAGCAAATTTTCTATTGCAGTAGGTCTTCCTTCTACAAGTTCAAGCTTTAGACTTGTAAAAAGAAATGACCTCAAGCTTTATGAAGATAAATTTTTCCAAACAAATGAAGATGCAAGTAAGGAATATTGGCGTATAAAAGATATGCTAAACTTGCAAGGTCTTGATCTTGATCTTGAAATCATCAAAGAAGACCAAGGATATAAAATCCTTACAAAAAATGAGATGAAAAATCTTGAACAAGGCAAAAAAGATAATTTTTATGGAGAAAATTATTCATACATAGACTTTAAAATATTAGACGATTTCGATTTTAATGAAAATGGAAATCAAAAATTACTTAACCAAGATAAATTAGTATTCAATTTAGAATTTATTAAAAATATATCCCCTGATCCTAATTACAATTTGTTTGAACAAGATGAACAAGGAAATTGGAATATAAAAAACGAGGGAGATATATTTGCCCTTATTAATGATGATAAGAAAAATCTTTATGACACTAATTCTTTGACAAATGATTTAAATAGCTTAAATGCCTATAAAGAAGAAAGAAAACAAGCTGAAGAAGAAAAGGCACAAAAAGAGGCTGAACAAAAGGCAGAAGAAGAAAGAAAAGCTGAAGAAGAAAAAAAAGCTGAAGAAGAAAAAAAGCAAGCCGAACAAAAAGCTAAAGAAGAAGAAAAGAAAAAGGCGGAAGAAAAGAAAAAGGCAGAAGAAGAAAAGAAAGCCCAAGAAGAAAAACAAAAAGAAGAAAACGCAAATTTTGAAAAAGCCAACAAAGAATTAAAAGAGGCTTTGGAAGATGAAAATAATTCAATAGAAGATATACAAAAACTTCTTACAAAACTTGGCGAAAAATATAATTTGTCATTAGCTAATCAAGAAAAATTGATGAGTTCAAATGATAAGGCCATAAAAGCTCTTGTAGAAAAGGACAGAAAAGAGAACTTTAGGCCACTAAATTTAGCTGTATCTAATACATGGGGCGACAAAGTCTTCAACTTAACAACTCAAATGCAAGTAAAGGCAAGCTCTACTTTGCCAATACCAGAAGGCTGGTATTTTGATATCAAATTAGGGCCTTATTTAAAAGAGAAGCCTGATGAGAAAGTAAAAGATATTTATGATAATGGAGTTCTTATAGCAAGAGCAACATATGATCAAAAAGGTCACTACATTAGATATAAATTCATATCAAAAGTAACAACAGATAAGACTTTAAATATAGATCAAAATCTTGCTTTTGATGAAGAAAGTATAGGAACTAGAAATCCAATTACCGTACAAATTCAAGCAGCACCAAAAAATAATCCAGTTCAAAATGCAAAACCAGTTACGGTTTATAGAAATAGTCAAACTCCAGTTTCTTCAAACTTTGTAATAGAAGGAGAAGGAAAAACTGAAGAAGGAACCTATCCTTACCAACTAGATTGGAAGACAACTTCTCAAAAATTAAAAAATAAAAATGGAGAAGATATAACCAATAACCTTGCAGCAGATCTAAGCGGTGCTTTTGTAGAATGGAATATTGAAGTTGATACTTCAACCCTTGTTGATAAAAATAATAAATTAGATTTCAATAAACTAAATCTAACAGTTTTTGGCTCTGATAAACAAGGACTTACAAATATTTCATATAGATTTTCAAGTAATCCAGATGATATAGATACAAAACCTTACCAACCAACCTCAAGTCTAGGAGAATTAAGAAGTGGTAATTCAGAAATAAGTAAGACTGAACTAGGAGAAAAATTATACATCAAGGTAAAAGGAGACATTGATCCAAACCAACTTCACGAATCTTATTCAATTGGTTTTAGGATAAATCCAGACCAAAACTATATTGATAAATTGCTCAATGATATTATTACCAAATATAATAATATTCCTCTACCTCCACCACTAAAATGGCTAAAAGGAGCAGAAGATGCACGTAGATTTGCAGAAGTTCCATTCAACCTTGTAGAAACAAATATCCCAGCAACTTTCCTTGGATTAAGAGATAAATTCAACAACGAAAGATTCTACTACGATAATACAAGAACTATAGTTGCACAAAGACTTTCAGATACTAGAGTTGATTGGTACGCCCTAGATTTAATCAGACGTGGTGAAAACCAAGACACATATCTAGACGATCCTGATTTTGATATAAATATCAGAGGACAAAGAAAACAAAACATTAGACCTAAAAAAATCTTCTATGTACCACTAAAAGAAGGTGGATACAGAAGAACTTACCAAGCTGGTGACGCTGTATTAGAAAAAGGACAATATTATCCAGGAACAATAGTATCATATGAATACCAAAACGAAAAAGCTGGAAGAAATGACGTCTATTACTTTAGGGCAGACCTAAAAAATAAAAAGAAATACAATGTCGATAACGCCTATGAAACAGAAGGTGGACACGTAGATCTTTTTACTGAAAGAGTTTCAGACCAAGCACTAGAAAATGGTTACCTTGCCTACGTAGAAAATCCATACACAGTTATGCGTATCAATAGAAACTTCGATATGGTTTCTTGTTTCAATGACCGTATAGATGCACCAGTTTTTCAAGGTAGTAGTGGAATTTTCTTAGATATTCACGAAGATCCATCAGGAGATTACCTAATAAGTAGATTGAACGAATCTCTACCTGGCAATAAAACAGGATCAACTTATCAGCTAAGACCATACTTAGCAAAAAATGCAAGATATGATGGAGTTTACCTAAACAACGGTCAGATGAGTGAAGGTCAAGCCATGGAAGAATTGATGAAAAAAATCTATTTCTATGGCGAAGAAGTTAAAAAAGAATATGCAAAAGAACACAATGGAAAAGAGATGCACAGACTTATCGAAGCATCCATGTTCCAAAGAGTTATCCACCACTTCACAGACGGAAAGTCCCTAGCAGATGATTATTTCGATGCTCCATCAGATTACAATATGGATGATTGGAAAATTGATGTTACCTTAACAGGTAAAAGAAGACCATCTCCATATAATGGATGGGAAGGACAATTTGAAGGTACTTTACCAGATAGAACCAGTCCTGATGGAGCAAGAAAGCTAAAGGATAATGAAGAAAGAATAAAAAATAGTCCACCAGTTCAAAAAACTGAATATGACCTAGCAAACAAGCTATATAATAAGATAATAAAATCTTATGGAAATGGAAGTGACTGGGACTCTGACAAAGCAGATTCAGTAAAAGTAGTTTTCTACAGCCATACTAGAGAAGGAGATTACCAAGAGCTAATCGCAGGTCGTGTAATCGAACCAATAGAAATTGATAAATTTAAAAAAGATGGAACAAAACTAGAAGGCGCAGAATTTAGATTTACAAATATTAATACAGGTCAAAGTAAAACATGGACATCAAAAGCTGATGATAAAACCAATAAACTTTACCTAAGACCAGGTACCTACAGAGTTCAAGAAATAAAAACTCCAAAAGGATACGAAAAAATAAAAGACTTCAATATTACAGTCACAAGAAAAGAAATCAATGGCGACGATGGTCCATACAAATTTAAAAAATTACCAAAAATCCACGTAAACGATGGATTCGTAACAGAAGTAAGCCTCGGTAAAGATGTACCAAAATCACCAGAAGGTAAAGACCTCGTAAAAATTACTGGCAAAAATATTAAAGTCGAAGTAACAAATATCGAAGATAATCTAGGCAAATTAGAATTTGTAAAGACAAATAAATTTGCAAAATTAAATGGAGCAGAATTTACACTAAGAAAAGTAACGGCAACTTCCCTTGAGGATTTAAAAAATCAAATAAAAGATCCGACTAAAATTAAATACGATGATACTTACAAGCAAACATCACAAGGATATTACGGAGAATTCAAATTCGAACAAATCCCAGCTGGTTACTATGTCCTAGAAGAAACAAAAGTACCAGATGGTTACCAAAAAGCGCCTCTTTATCTTTTGGAAGCAAAAGAACAAGAAGATGAACAAGGTAAAAATAGAGTTGTTCTAAACTTTGTTGGAGATAAAAAACCAGAAACACAATCAAAACCGATTGTAATAAGAAACGAAGCCAAAAGTACAGAAATCAAATTTAGGAAAGTTCGTAAAGAACACATAAAAGACACTAACAAAGAACACTTGGGATTAAATGATGCCAAATTTAGGTTGATGTCCCTAAACTTAATCGATGGAGATTTCTACTTAAAAGAAGCTTATACCGACAGGACAAAACCAAGTACAGATATAGTTGATGGTCAAAATGCCAGAGGCGGCGGATATATAAAATTTGATGGTCTAAAAATCGGTGAATATTTACTCCAAGAACTCCAACCTCCAAAAGGCTACGCAAAAACAACCCTTTATGGCTGGAAGCTTGTAGTAAGTGAAATAAAAGAAGGGGAAAATAAGGGCAAGCTAGAGTATAAACTCTATGAAGTTCCAAAAGAATCTGATCTTTATAAACAAAATCTTGACGAAATTCCATTAGATAAAATCATTAATGGAGATAAAAGAGTAGAAGCTTTCCAAATAGGAAACGAGGCTAGAAAGATTTCCATTCCTTTTGATAAGTACCTATCAGATGGAAAAACACCACCAATAAAAGATGGAAAACCAAATATACCAAAAGCTAACAAATTATTAGTAGATGATGCAGGAAATCCAGTATCCTTTGACCTTTACAAGGCAGATTATTACGGAACTATAGTAAGTGATAAGCCAATAAATAAACACCCAATAGTTCAAAACAAAGCCAAAGGAGCTGATAATCCAAGACAATTTAAAGGTGCTGAATATGATTTTTCATTTGAGCTACACGATCTAGAATTTGGTGGTTACTATGTATTAAAGGAAAAAAATCCACCAAAAGGCTACTATAAAGCAGGAAGAATCGTCCTAAAAGTCGAAGCAGAAGCTATAGCAACAGAAGGAAAAATGAAAGTAATAGTAAGAGATCCTTCTAATAATGCTATGACAGACGGTAATCATTCAATTTTTGGAGGAGTAATCGACTATGAAAAAACTGCAAAATTAGGACAATTTTCAATCAAAAAAGTTGGTAATGCTATACATCCTTACACTGGCTTGGTTGGATTAAGACGTGCTTACTTTAGGCTATATACAGCAGATGATAATTTCGAGATCATTTATAAAGATCCAGGCAAAAAATATCCAAAAGAATATATCCAAAAAGTAACACCAGGAGTTGCGATCACCCAAGATAAGAAAGATCAAAATGGTGAAATCGTAAAAGATGAAAATGGAAGACCTGTTCAAGAAGGAAGAGATCCAAATACACTTCCAAAAGATCAAGGTATCATAACTTTCGATCAATTAAAACCAGGTAAATATATCCTAGAAGAATATAGAGGCCCAGCTGGATACGAAAAAGATCCAGGCAGATGGTACATCACTGTTGACAATGAAGGTGTTGTTAAAAAATACAGAGAAAAACCAGGCACAGGCACAAGAGAAGCTCTATATTCAATGCAAAGTCCAAGATATAAAATGTCAGGACTTGATATATCAGAAAAATTGCCAATAAATAGACTGCTTTCACCAAGTGTGGAAGAAGATTTGCAAGATATAGAATACGATTCAAGCACTGAAGATTTAAATGTCACAGTAAAGGCAAGCAAAGTTGATACAACAAATGGAAAAAGAACAATAAACTTTTCTATTAGCCCTAAAGAAAAACAAATTTCAGGAGAAGAAACTATAATTGGAAATAATATCCAATTAGTATTTGTTATTGATAGATCAAAAGATGTATCAGAATTCACAAATAAGAGTAATCCTAATGGACCAACCTTAGATAAAAATATCAATAAGTTGATAACAGATATAGTTGAAAAGGCTAAAAAATCAAATGCAAACATAGATGTAACCTTTATCCAATATGATAATGCAACTAACGGAATAGTAGGAGGAGTAAATCAAGACTTACTAGCACTTGATAAGTCAATTACAGATACTCAAACTTATAGAATGACAACTCCATCAAATCCAAATGGAGAAGATGTTACAATTAAAGACTATCTTGGAAAAGTTGGAATCAAAAAAAGAGCTACAAATAATGTTGACGGAAATGATAGATTAGCAAAAAATAGAGATGTTTATTATAACCAAATAACAAATACAACAAAGGCTTATGATAAGAGGATATTTATTGATATATCTAACTTTATGTCTACTCAAGCAAAAACTTTTCGTGATAGAAACGATGGAAATCGTAAAAAGTTCCAAGCAGCAGAAATAATTTGGCAATTTAGAAATAAAGCTAAACCAGTTCATTTTGATACTTGGATGACACACGTAGACTTTTATTCTGGATTAAATAATGAATATATTACTTATATGTCAAATAACACTGCCAATGATATAAAAGGTAATGTACAAAGTGATCATTTTAAATTTTTCCAAAATGATGTTGACAATAACAACGGTAAAGGATTATATGTGAATAAAGATTTCTTTGATAAAAACATTTTAACTGATGATAATTTTATTAAAGAAAGAATACAAAATCCAACAGATGGTTATTTAGTAAAAGATGGAAAACTTGATATTGGATTAAGATCATCAATAAATCTATTATCTGCTAGTGCAAAAGTTGGAACAAATGATATTTCTAATAATATTGTAAAAGATAGCACAACTAATACCATAGGCCTTGATGGAATTAATCTTAAAAAAGGCGAAAGCTTAGAATTTTCTTACACAATTGCTTTAAAAGAAGGAACCGACTTTGGTAAAAATTATCCTATCAATAAATCTGATATAGATAAGGGTGTTAAATTTACAAATAATGGAAAAGAAAATCTAATAAGCAGTACTAATCCAAAAAGTAATGGGGAACTTTACACTAAAAAAATAAAAGAAACACCACCAGCACCAAACACTTACAAAATAACAATAAATAAAATTGGAAATGGAAATGTATTTGCTAGTAAATCAACAAATATTGCAAAAGATGAAGAAATAACCCTTACAGTTACTCCAGATACTGGTTACAAACTAAAAGACCTAAAGGTAATTAATCTAGATACAAACGAAGAAATCAAACTTTCTTCTGGAAACAAATTTAAAATGCCAGCATCAAATGTAAAAGTTAATGCAATCTTTGAAGAAGATGTTGTCGCACCACAAGGAAATGTAGACTTAAAAACAGTCTTTACCTACGCAAACCAAAAAGATGGTCTTGACGATAGTATTCCACCTACAACAGGAAAAGCTGGTACTATCCAACTTTATGTTAAGGATGAAAATCCTGCTATGCCAGATTCATGGAAACCAGCAAGCACTGTGAAAGATGCTCCATATAAGGGCGAAGTAATATTTGAAAATCTTGATCCAAATAAATCTTACAAGCTTGAATACATTAGAGATGAAGGAAATGAGACCAAGTGGGGAACTGAAACAACAAGTGAAATTAAAGTTGACTTGTCAAATCCAGAAGAAAGAGAAGGTCAAAATCCTCTAAAAACTATCAAAATAGCAAATGGTAACTTGACAGAAATCTTCAACAAAGATGAATCAGGATTTAGGATTCCTCTAAGAATTACAAAAGTAAACGAGAATAAAGGAGCTCTTACAGGCTCACAATTTAGAGCTCGTAAAATCTTAAATGGAGATAAATCATTATATAAAGATATTCTTGTAGATGGAAAACCATCTGGAAAATATCAAAAATCTGACAAAGTAGCAGATGATTTCCCTCTTTATCACAACGAAAAATTCGATGCAGTATCAGAGGCTACAGGAGAACCGGGCGATAACTACTTCAGAGAGCTAACCCCTGGTATCTACGAACTTACAGAAATAAAAGCACCAGATGGCACATATAGGATTCCATTAGATGATAATGGCGAACCAATGAAGTGGTACTTCCAAGTATTCGTCTACGAAGGAAGAAATCCAAAAGGTGCTGACTACATGGGTATCAACTTCTACTTTGAACACACTTTTAGAGAAAATGATGATTGGAACAAAGATTATCCATTAACTGAAGCAGAAAAAAAGGCTTTGATTGGTAAAACTATCAAAGGTTTAGGAACAGAAGATTCTAAATTTAATAAGTATATCCAAGTAATCCCAGATGATGGACGTTCAAACCCAGCAAGGCCAGACGCCCCATACAAGGGTATAAACGATGCTCAAGTAACCAACTACAGGAGCAAAACAACTTTGAGCTTTTTGAAAAAAGATGAAGAAACTCACCAAAATATAAATGGTGCAGAATTCTCATTGAGAAAAGTTCAAACAGAAACAATCACTCAAGATGGTAAAAAAGTTGAAAAGGTAAAAGTAGATTCTAAAAACAAACCACTTTATGAACCTGAAAAAACCACAGGAGAAAATGGAAAACCTCTTACAGAGGCACAAAAAGAGGCTGAAAGAGTTCAACCTTATGATAAAGATCTAGGATTTGCTAAGGATATTTCAGACGATAAACTGGGAGTAGAATTTACTAATATCGAACAAGGAACATATATCCTTGAAGAGATAAAACCAGCTAACGGCTACAAGCCAAGAGATTCCTTCTTGACTATTACCTTTACAAGTTCCGAAGATGGTTCTTGGAAACAAATTGTAAAAGCTTATGAAAAAGGCCCTGATGGTAAATATATTGAAATGGAAAAACCAAACATCGATATAAACAAAGAAGGCAAATTCGTAAGTGTATATAATGAGAAAAACTATATCGACCTTAAATTCCAAAAAATTAAGGCGGAAAAAGATAAAGAAGGAAATGACATTCCAGTAAATACATCAACCTTTAAGCTAACCCAAGTTGATAAAAATGGAAAGCCACTTGCTAATGTAAAGACATGGCAAGCCCAAGAGCATTACTCAAATAGTAGATTTATATTTAAAGATCTTGGAGTAGGTCGCTACAAACTTGAAGAAACCAAGGCAATAGATCAATTTGAAAAACCAGATCCTTGGTACTTTAATGTAGTTCAAGATCCTAAAACTTATAAGCTAAAGATAGTATTTGAAAAACCAAATGGAGAAGTTTATAAATCTATAGGCTTTACTCCAGATGCCGATGGAAATCCAAAACTTGATGACCAAGGAAATCCACTAGACATAAAGGTTAAAAACTATACTAAAATTGACGTAAGTTTACAAAAATTATCAAGTGAAACTGATAAGGAAACTGGAAAAAAACTTCCACTAAAAGATGCCTTATTTGGAATCAAAAAAGTTAGATATTCAATGGATGAAAATTCTAAATCTTATGAATACTATAAATACGAAAAAGACAAACTCAAAAAATATACAAATGGAAACAGAATAACCGAATTTTATGAGTCAGGAGCAGTTAAAAAGTTCACCTTAAATGGTAAGGTTTATGAATTTGATGAGCAAAGAAACCTTACAAAAGTTGATGGACAAGCTCCAAGCGAAGCTGACAAGGCAGATGTAGCAAATGATAGGGTAAAACCTGATTCAATATCATCAGCTACAGGAAGATACGCAACAACTACTCGTTCACAATCTGATGGTGAAATAAAATTTGAAAACTTGTCAGAAGGTATCTACGAAGTAGAAGAGATTAAAATTCCAGAAGGCTACCAAGGCTCAAATAAGCAATTTAGGTGGATATTTGAAGTCAAAAAGACAGAAAATGGTCTAGTAGTAGAACACGACGCCGCAAGAGAAAAAACTTACTATGAAAAATATGATCAAGAATATTATAAGAATAACTACTCAAAATATAATTTTGAAAATAATCATAATGTAGAAAAATCTACGGATAATAAATTTTCATATAATATAACAAACACCAAAACAACCTTTGACTTAAAATGGAAGAAGGTAAAAAATAGTAGTAAGACAGATCCAATAAAAAGTAAGACGAAGTTCTCCTTGTATAAGGCATCACATGATCCAAATGATTTAGAAGGAGTCTTATCAGGTAACGGAATACCTGGCTACCTACCTCACGATGTAGAAAGTACAGACGGTACTTTCTCGGTAGAAGGCCTAACAAAAGGTGTCTATGCCCTCTACGAAGAAATAGCTCCAGATGGTTATGAAAAGATGAAGAGATTAATTGTCATTCAAATCTATGAAGATGAGAAAGATGGTTATAAGCTAAAACAAAAATTCTATGAATTAGAACAAGATAAACAAGGAAATAATATCTTAAAAGAAGTAAACGACTTTAGATATCTCTTGACAAAAGGAAGAACCGGAGATAAAGAAGCCGATGTAGATAAAGATGGTACATTCTATGTAAACAATGAATCAAAACCATATTTCTTCTACCTATCCAAAGGCTTTATGGATAGTGGTAAATTTAAAGATATTACAGATGGCGAGCTAAGAATTAAAATTTATGCCGATCCAAAAGATACAACAAATACAGATAAAAAAGTTTATGAACAAACCATAAAATTATCTGATGCAAAATCTTATAAGATAAATGTAGACGGAGTACAACTTGGAAAAGACTATCTCTTAGAAGAAGTAGATTCCCCAGATGGATACGCTAAAACTAAGTATAAGTACAGACTAAGATTTGCCTACGACGCGTCATGGGATACACCATTCGTAGCAACCTTAGTTGCTGTCCTAAAGGAAGTTAATAATGAAGATGGCACTACAAAATGGGTTCCACTTACAAATGAGGCTGGCAAAAATATAACAGACTCTGGACAATATTTAGGAAATGGCCAATCCATCAACACAGGATTCCAATTTAGAATTGTAAATAAGAAAACTGAAATGGAATTTACCAAGGTAGGAAAAGAAGGCGATAAAGAAACGCCATTAAAAGATGTAGAATTCTACCTAGAAAAACAAGATCCAAACGATGCTAAATACTATCCACTAACCGAAAATGGAGAATTTATCAAATCACAAACAAATAGAAAGGGAGATGGATTAGACTACTATATCGAAAGAATAGTTGATGGAAAAGTTGAAAAACTATTCGCTGTAAACTTTAAATTAGTAACAATAGATGGCTTTGCAAAAAAATATCATTCTGATGCAGATGGTAAATTCAAAATAACCGACCTAAAAGACGGTTACTACAGAATTATAGAACCAAAAGCAGCCAAAGACGCAAATGGCGAAGAGTATATGAAAGTCAATGGTCCAGTAAAAAGATTTAGAGTTGTAGATGGTGTAGTAAGAATAATTTCCAAAGATGAAACCACTGGAAAGTTAGTAGAAAAAGAAGTAAACGATAAAAATGCCAAAGAATTAGGAAAAATAATCAACCAAAAATCAGGTTTCGGCGAATTTAAATTAAATAAATACGACGATAATGAAAATCCTATGGCAAAAGTTGAATTCGATCTAGTATCAGCCGATGCAGATGAAAGGGTAGTCCAATCTGGAACAACAGATGCAAAAGGACAAATCCACTTCAAAAATCTTCCATATGGATACTATTGGTTAGTTGAAAAGAAAACCGTTGATGGTTATATAGTTGACACCAAGAAGAAACTTATAAGTCTTGGAGGAGATAAAAAATGGAATATTCCAGAAAAAAATACTGACGTTTCAAGCTCAATATTATTTGATGGAGTTCAACCAGACCTAGTATCAACAAGTGGAGATAGAAATACAGTCTATCCAAACAAGGAAGAAGCAGTAGTTGCACGATTTAAACTAAAATTTGCCGATCCAAGCAAAATTGCACCAGGAAATCACTTCACTATCAAGCTTACAGAAGATGTAGATATAGATGGTATAGTAAAGGATAATAATGGTGAAGGAAAATCAGATACATCCTTGTTAAATATCATAGGACCTGCGGGAGTACTTGCGAAAGCAGAAGTTGATAAGAATAGGAGAACAATAACCTATACTTTCACAGACTATGTCAAAGATTACACACCAATAGATATGAATTTGTTCATACAATTATATCCAAATAGGTATAAGCTTACCCATAGTCAAACATTAAACTTAACAGCAGATATTGGAGAAAATAAAAATACAACCGATACAAGCAAGCATTTTGAAAAATCAATATATATAGATTATAGGTCACAAGAAGGCTATCAAGATCCAGATAAGGATGTATCATCCTATACACTAAGACTTGAACCAGATGGCAAGACATTTACAGCAGTTATTTATTATAACCAATGGAATAGGTTACTTGAAGATAAAAATATAGAGTTTTTTACTGATAAGAAAATAGATACTAATTCTTTATCAGTAAAAACTTACAAGAAAGTTGATCCGACTACAGGTAAAAGAGAAGAAGGAAGTCATGCTGACACTTGGCAACCAGGAGACTTGCCAGATTCTTATGGTATAGATCCACAAAAAGATCACCTAGAACTGATAGGTGAAAAGAAAATAATTGCTAGAAAAAGACTTAACAATCTATTTGGTAATAATGGTTGGAAAGAATATGATTCAATATCCATTCCTAAAGGCTACCTAAATTGGAATTGGTATATAGATGAAACGATCGATAACAAAGTAAATAAGGATCCAATGTCCACAACTTATGTAGTGGAGATAAAAGGTAAATTAGCTGATTCAGTTACTGATCCAAAATCATTCAAAACTCATGTCCAATACAATCACAAGGTAAACTGGTATGAAACCTACTATAATTACTGGGGAAGACCATACCAAGAACTTGTAGGACAATACTACGATGGAGCTTTCAAAACCTGGTCACAATTCTATACACCTGGAGCAATCGGTTCAGCTGAAAAGCAAATGCAACTGATAAACTTCAAAAATAGAATAGACTTTGTGAAAGTAGACGGAGGAGTTAAGGGAGAAGTAGCAGATACCGTTCCAGACGAAGATGGAAATACTCATCCAAGCTCAATATTTACAAACGAAAATCTAGGAAATGCCCTAAAAGGAGCTAAGTTCAAACTCAAAAAAGATGGTTCTACAGATTATCTAGCAAATAGTGAAGTAGAATCAGACGAAAACGGTAGATTCTCTTGGATTGGACTAGCACAAGGTCACTATGAGGTTTGGGAAACACAAGCACCACAAGGCTACAAGCTACCAAAAGATAAAGTAGCAGCCTTTACAGTTGACGATAAAGGAAATATAACCCTTGATGTTTCTTATAAAGAAATTGTCGAAAACTACAAGACAGCAAAAATAAAAATCAAAAAAGTAGACCAAGATGGAAATCCAATAGACGGAAGCAAAGAAGGCAAATCAGCAGGATTTACTTTAGAAGGAAATAAAGTCAAAGGATGGCAAAGTCCAACTAAATATACAGGAGCTGATGGCTACGCAGTCTTTGAAGATATACCATTTGGCAACTTCGAATTAAAAGAAACACAAACGCCAGAAGGCTATAAAAAATCAGACAAAACTTGGAAACTAAGCGTATCAAGAGATGGAAGAATAGCTTGGACAAATTCATTTGATGATACAAAAGATCAATTAAAAGAAATAACCTACACAAGTACAGGAACAAAAAGCACAAATCTTGATACAAAAATAGTAGCAATTGATAAAGATAAAAAAGTATTCAGACAATACAACCTTATCAAAGCAAACATAGACGATTTGAAAAATAATAAAATTAAAATTTCAAGTCCAGACGCTACTATAAAATTAAACCAAGATAATACAAAAATTAGATTAGTAGCCTTAGACAAAAATTCAACTATTGATAACCAAACACCAACAAAAGATGACGCAGAATACCTTGTAGAATACAATAACAATTCTATGGACGTTTCAATAAAACTGCCAGAAGAAAAGAAAATCAATGGTCCAGTAGGAAGCGCTCCAGGAGAAGAAGATAAAAAACAAAAGACTTATCTGTTGATTGTAGACCTACCATATACTGAAAACTCAAAAGTTGGAGCAAGCCTAGGATATAAAGATGAAAGAGTAGACAAATTAGTAGAAAATGATAAGGCTATTACAGAAAAAACAACAAATCAAAGTCTAGACAAATTTAAACAATTCTATAGATTAAGATTAGTGACCGATTTAGATTTTGTAATAGAAAATATCAAAAATCCAAATATCTACTTCAAAAAAGTTGACTCTAAAAATAATAATCCATTACAAGGCGCAGAATTTGAAATTCAAAGAAAAATCAAAGATGAAGATGGAAAAGAAACATACCGTGCTCTTGATACTAAGGGAAATGTATTTTTATCTAGCGGTACAAATACAAAATGGATAGCAAGGTCAGACGAAAATGGAAACTTTGCATTTGAAAATATTCCAATAGATGGCGAATACCAAATTGTCGAAACCAAAGCGCCAGAAGGTTACGCACTTGTTGAAAAAATAGTCTTCAAATTTGAAGTGAAAAATGGTAAGATATATTATATAGATGGTCAAAAAAATAATAATACTAAAATAGATTTGAAGAAAGATGGAGAAATAAAAAATAATACAGCGGAAAACAGAATTTTAGTCACAAACAAAAAGGCCCAATATCCTTCTACAGGAGGCCCTGGAGTTTGGATAGGATACACAATCCTAGGACTAATAATAATGTTTGTCGCAGTATTGACCTATTCAAAAAGAAAAGATAAACTTATAGTATAAGATGTCTAAAAATTTTCGGTAATAAACCTAATAATAACTTGCAAGAAAAATAAAATTTTCTTGCAAGCTTAGGTTATTATAAATGTAGGAATGTTTCTAGTATAAATCTTGAAATACAGATTATACATAATTGATAAGGCGAAAGCCAAAACATATCAAGGCAAATTGACAAAAAAATAAAAAGGAGAAAATTATGAAACACAAAATTTTGTCATTTTTAACAGCATTCGCAATGGTGTTCGGAATTCTTGCAGCACCTTTTACAAATGCTAGTGCGGCTCCACAAGCAGGAACACCTGTTGGTCCAACAGCTGACACAGAAACAACAGCAACAGTTACTATTCACAAAATCAAAGTGAAAAGTACAACAGGATTTCCTATTGAGCAACAAGAAGGCGCAACAGAAATCGTAGGTAAAGACGGAAAAACTAAATATGACGGTGGACAAATCGCTAAAGACAATATTTCTGGTTTCTTTGGTGATGGAGCTGAAGAATTAGCTAATGTAACATTCACATACTGGGTATTTGATGACAAAGATAAGTATGAACAAATGGTAGCTGATCCATCAGCATACGACACTGTTGATGAAGTTAAAGCATTGTTAGGAGCTGAAGGTGTAGATAAAACTACAACTGCTGATGGTGTTGCTACTGAAGAAATCACAGTACCAGCTAAAGGACACAAATACTTATGGGCTGTTGAAAAATCTAAAACAATAACAGATGCTAACGGAAAACAACAAACTATAACAGGTGGAGCAGCAGTTCCATTTGGTTTAGCTCTTCCATTATTTAAAGCTGACGGAACAGTAAATTCAAATATCCACGTATATCCAAAAAATACTACAGCAAATGAACCAAAAGTAGACAAAGACTTTGAAGGAAAAGCAAACGCTGAACAAGATAGAAATGAAATTGACAACAACATCAAAAAAGATGTAAAAGTTGGCGATAAACAACCTTACGACATTGAAACAATAATCCCAACAGGAGCAAATTATAAAACTGCTGCTTGGACAGACCAAATGACAGAAGGTCTTACATTTAATAATGATGTAACAGTAAAAATGGGTGCTAAAGGTCAAGAAACTGACTTAGATAAAGCAGATTATAAAGTAACTCCAGATGGAAATGGATTCGTATTAGAATTAACTGAAACTGGTCTTGCAAAAATCAATAATCAACCTAAAGAAGTTAGACTTCTTGTAAAATACTCTGCAACAGTTAATGAAAATGCAAAAGTAGAAAGACCAGAAAGAAACGACGTTATTTTCCATTATGGTAACGAACCACATCACGGTAATACACCATACCCAACAAAACCATCTAAAGGCAAACTAACTGTAAACAAGGAATTCTCTGACGCTCAAGGTGCTTGGAAAGATGGAGAAAAAGTTACAGTTACATTAATAGATGCTCACACTGGAAAACCAGCAGAAAATCTTCCAGATGGACAAACAGCAGTTGTTGAACTAACAAAGGGTACAAAAGAATCTCACACATGGACAGGACTTGACAATGATAGACAATACAAAGTAGTTGAAAAGTTCACTCCTGGAGATGAAGTAACATACGAAAAACAACCAGATGGAACAGTTAAAATCATAGATAAGAAAACTGACAACCCATCACCAAAAGACCCACAAGAACCTGCAGTTGTAACATACGGACACAGATTCCAAAAAGTTGATCATGAAGGTAAAGGTCTACCTAATGCAGAATTTATTGTTAAAAACAACATAGAAGGTGCTGCAGATAAAGGTAAAGTATTAGCTCAAAAAGATGCTAAAGATTTAGCAGCTGATGAAGCAGCATATCAAGCAGCTGAAAAAGCATATAAAGACGCTGTAAAAGAAGGAAAAGCTGATACTGAAATTGCTCCATTAAAAGCAAAAAGAGATGCAGCATATGTAAAAGTTAATACTCAATGGAAATGGATTGAAGATACAGATAAACACACAGGAGCTTACGTATTTAAATCTGGTACAGATGGATACTTCAAAGTAACTGGTTTAATGAAAGGTGCATACCAACTAGTAGAAACAAAACAACCAGATGGATATGCTAAACTTACAACACCAGTCGACTTTACAATAGCTGAAGGTTCAACAGGTGTTACTGAGCTTAAAGCTGGAAAACTTGAAGATGCAAAAGGATTTAAGCAAATCGAAAATAAGAAAGTAACAATCCCACAAACAGGTGGTATCGGTTCAATCATATTTGTAGTAGCTGGTCTTATGATTATGGGACTTGCAGCTTACAAAATGAAAGCTAACAAAGAACAAGCATAATATTAACTAAATAGAGGAGTTACTATGAAAAAGTTCAATAAAAATTTAATATCTTCCATATTTCTTATGGTAATATTACAGCTAGTTGCTCCTCTTTTGGCTTATGCTGAAAGCGGAAATAGCCTAAGAATTAATACAAATTATACTGATGAAAATTCCAAACAAATCGTAGTTGTTGATTATGTTGATTATTGGAAAGTACCTGATGATAAGGCGAAAGATCTTTCTGATCAAGATAAACAAAGAGATTTTATAAATTCTTATAAGGACAAGTATGATGAGGAAATTTCAAAAGATTTGGGAGAAATGAAATCTTCTAACAAGTCAGAAGAAGAAAAAAATGGAATGTATTTTGCTTTAATTGAAGGCTTGGAAAAGGGAGTATATCTTTTAAGATATAGATCAAATGATCCATCAAGACCATACATTCCTTTCCTAGCAATCATTGACGAAAACACTGAAAATCCTCTCACAATTTATCCAAAAAAAGCTCCTGATACCCTAACTCTTACAAAAAGGGACAAGGATGATCAAGAGAAAAAAGTTCTTGCAGGAGTTGGATTTGTTGTGGTAAATAAAAAGGGAGAGATTCTTAAATTTAACAAAGTTAAAGACGAAAATGGCAATGAACAATTGACCTACTCCCCAAATGGGAAAATAACAGAAGTTTTCACAGACCAAAAAGGTCAAATTAAATTATTTGGCTTAGAAGAAGAGGTAAAATTCAAAGAAACAAAACCTCTAAAAGGTTATGAAAAAAACGTCGGAAAAGAAAGTGAATTTAAAAGATCAGGAAGTATTGAGCTTTTAAACGAAAAAGACAAACCAGAAAATTATTTCTCATTCCAAAAAATCGACGGAACTAACAACAACCCACTTAAAGGTGCTATCTTTAAGGTTCAATTTAAAGATAAAGATGGAAATTTTAAAGATTTATATTTAACTCCAAACGGTGAAGTGACAAGCGAAGAAAAAGATGGAAATAAAATTTATACTTTGACTAGTGATAAAAATGGAGAATTTAAAACAAAAAATCTACCATATGATCCTAGTAAAGATGAAGGAACAGAGTACAACTTAGTAGAAACTCATGCACCAAATGGATATGTACCTGAGACAGTAAATATTCATTTCAGTATTTCAAAAACTTCACACACAAAAAAAATAAAAGTTGAAAACTACAAACCAACAACCCCAGGCCCAAAAGGAGGAAACAACAGATTAAGCAAAAGAGTAGACGCCATGGCAAAAACCGGCGACGCAACAATCTACCTAATCCTACTACTAGGCCTACTAATGATAGGAGTTGGAGTAAAATTTGTAAGGGCTAAAGAATAAAATAAGAAAACAAACAAAGTGCTTAAAGATTAATTTCTTTAGGCACTTTTTTTATAAGGAGATTAATCATGAGTAAAGAAGAAAAAAATAAAAATTATCCAATATTTTCTGCATTAGGAAAGTTAATAAGTTTTTTACCAAGTATATTAGGTGGAGCAACTTTTTTATATATTTATAATTATTCAGTAATGTGTGAAGAATTTTATAAGATACCTAGATCATACTTTTTTGAGTTCAAAACAAATTTTGAAACTATATTATTGTTTTTATTCATTATTATTGGATTTGGGCTTTTAATACCATTTTTAGGTGGAAATTTTTTGGAAAATAAAAAAGAATGTCAAAGTAAATTTGAATATATTTTATTCTCATTATCTATACTTATTTATGCTTTCTTTATAATATCCATGTCGTCAATTATTTTTTTGGAATTTTACTCTTGGAAATTAGTCATTGGTTCAATTATAAGCATTTTATTTGTGTTGATATTTAATTATAAATTGATTTATAAAAAGAACCAAGGGAAGATAAATAATAAATCACTATATGGATTAATCGGAATTGTTGCTATATTGTTCATTACTATTATATTTAATAGTTTGTTTATTAAGCCTGATGATCCAAAAAAATTAACAAAATACGAAGTATTATATCCGATAAATAAAGATGTAATGGATACATATAATTTAAAAGATAATGAATATTTAGTTAAATTAAGCGAAAAAAACGGTAAGTTTTTAGTTGTCAAAAGAGAGTATTTAAAGGATTTGTTAGGGAAAAACAGCTCAGAATCTAATAGTGATGATGTAAAATCAGAAAAACAAACTAGCAACGAAGAATGTAATGGTAAAAAAGAAAATAATGATAATAAAAAAGAAAGATCGAATGATGAATATAAAAATAAGTATATGTTAGTAGATTCAGAAAAATTTATTATTGAAATTAAAGAAAAAAAAGATATTATATCTTAGCATTCAAGTCAAATAAAGAATGAGAGTTTATTTATGACTAAATATAAAAAAATAATTATAGTTAAACTTTATATTATAATAAGGCTTATTCTTTAGAAATCAAACACAAACCCATCTCGACTAACCGTAGGGAGTGGAGAGATCTTATGGGAAAAGTGAAGCGAGAGAAAAAGTATGCATTTTAAAATGCTCACAGATTTAACAAGGAAAATTTTAAATTACAAGCAAAACATAATAAAGAGATCTCTCGACAGGCTCGAGATGAGGTTTACTTCGTTTGATTTTAATAGAAATTATAAAATGAAAAATATAAAAAAGAATATTTAAAACAAAGTAGAATAAAAACTTCAGTAATAAACAAAAAACACCCATCCATCTCGACCGACTAGAAGGAGTGGAGAGATCTCATGGGATAAATAAGTCTAGAAATAAAATATGCATACCCAAAAAGGCAAAGATAACCCAAGGTAAGAATTGAATTATAATTACAATACAATCCAGAGATTTCTCGGCACTAAAACTCATTTGCTATGCAAATTCCTCCGTGCTTTCGCACTAGTTTTAGGGATAAATATGCCAAATCAAGACATATTTATCAGCTCGAGATGGGTTTAGACTTCGTTTAGTTTTATAGGAGCTATGATCTTTAATATATAAATTGAATATCTGAACATGAAAGAAAGTAAAACATAAGATTTAACATTGACATAGATGGGTAATTCTAAATTAAGGATAATTTGAAAATGGAGGAAGTCATGGCAGATTATTATGTGTATATATTAGCAAATAAAAGCAATTCTACCATTTATATAGGATATACCCATAATCTAGAAAAAAGATTATACGAACACAGAAATCACGTAGTAGAAGGCTTTACAGACAAATACAATTGTACAAAATTGGTATATTATGAATATTTAGATGATAAGTATGAGGCTTTGTCTAGGGAAAAACAATTAAAAAGATGGAGCAGGGATAAGAAAAATAAATTAATAAATTCAATAAATCCAAAGTGGAGAGATTTATCTTTGGATTGGTACAGGTAAGTTGATTTTAATTTGGAAAAAAATTTAAGGAAATAGGGAATTATTAGATGAATTTAATAAAGAGATCTCTCGAGCAGATAATTATGCCTTGATTTGGCATAATTATCCCTAAAAATTAGTGCAGGTTTATAACCGTTGATTTCGGTTATAAATCCTGAAAACTAGTGCGAGAGCACGGAAAAATTTTCGAAGAAAACTGGTTTTAGCAGTCGAGAGATCTCTTTTTTTATCTTAATGATTTTATTATATAAATTTTAATATTTTACCGATCTATCCTACAACCCAAACAAAAACCTACAAATCCCAAGTATCAACAAATGCACCGGATAGAACAAATAATTAAACCATTTATTTTGTTTTCCTTTTTCTCCGTTGTAAAAGTTAATGGTTGCAAAGCCCAAAATTGCATAAACTTCTTTTATTATCACAAGGTATGCCAACAGACTTCCAACTAATCTTTTGTCGTAGAAAAGGTAGAGGATAAAAATTATTATTATGGAATAATAATCGTAGTCAAATGATAGGAGAGTTGCTGATATTGCGCTTATTGCAACGATTAGTATTGAAAGAAAAATCCAGATATATTTGTTTTTGATTTTTTCTTTTAATTTGTCAACAATCATCAAGGTCAAAAGTCCAAGGGCAAGAGCCCACATTATATTTTGTGACCTGTTATTTATAAAAACTTTTGATTGGAATATATCGTAGGGGATTTCTGAAATTACGGCGAAAATCAAAAGATTTCTTAGATATTTGAATCTTGATTTTGTTTTGTAAAAGCCTTCTACAATCATAAAGGCAAAAATCGGAAAGGCAATCCTGCCCAGTATATCAAAAATCATTGATATTGTAACTAGTGGTTGTTGGTAATTTAGTTTTGGTGTAATGATTGCCTTGTTAAAATGGTCAATAAACATTGAAATAAAAGCAATATATTTCATCTGGGCACCATTTAATTGGAATTTTTTCTGTATTTGTTTAAATTTTTCCATTTTCTATTCCTTTCTATTTTTAAATTGTATATTTTTATAATTAAGTTTTTTATATTATACTATATTTTTTCTTGTAAATAAATATAGTATTTTTTATTGCTTATGTTGAAGATTCAAATATATAAACTTGTGATTTGTAATGGAAAATATAAATATTAATTATCAAAGTCTTAAATTAAAATTTCAAAAAAGGGATTAATTTGCACTTAAAGCTAATAAAAAAGATTTTAAAAGAAAGAATAAATTGTAATATAAATTTAATTCAAGAGCTATCTCTATTCATTATATTCGATTGAGATGGGTAATAGTTAGTTTTGTTTTTTAGAATATTAAGTAATTATGAAATCCCCATTAGATTTAATAAAAAATGGAAAAAAATAAGCTGCTACAAAATAACAATATTTTGTAACAGCTTTTATTTTTATATTAGATAAATAATCCTGCACATACTACAGATACTACTGTAATAAGTTTTACTAGGATATTAAGTGATGGGCCGGATGTATCTTTGAATGGATCTCCTACTGTATCACCTACTACTGCAGCGTGGTGGGCTGGTGAGTTTTTGCCGCCTTCTGCTCCAGTTTCTATAAATTTCTTTGCATTATCCCAAGCTCCACCTGCGTTTGACATAAAGATTGCCATTAATACGCCTGTTACTAGGGCTCCTGCTAATAGTCCTCCTAGGGTTTCTGGTCCAAATGCTTTTCCTATAAATAATGGTACTACTATTGCTAGCGCTCCTGGTATTACCATTTCTTTTAGGGATGCTCTTGTTGAGATGTCTACGCATGATGCGTAATCTGGATTTTCTGTTCCTTCTAGGATACCTGGTTTTTCTCTAAATTGTTTTCTTACTTCGTTAATCATTTCTGTTGCAGCTTTTCCTACTGAATTCATTGTCAAAGCTGAGAATAAAAATGGTAACATTCCTCCTATGAACATTCCTGCTACTACTTTTGAATCTAGTAGTGATAGGTTGTCAAGGTTTAATGTGTCTGTGTAGGTTACGAATAATGAAAGTGCTGTTAGAGCTGCTGATCCAATTGCAAATCCTTTACCGATTGCTGCTGTTGTGTTTCCTACTGAATCAAGGCTGTCTGTGATTTCACGAACTGATTCGTCTAGTCCACTCATTTCTGCGATTCCACCTGCATTGTCTGAGATTGGACCGTAAGCGTCAACTGTTACTGTTGTTGCTGTGATTGATAACATTCCTACTGCTGCAAGGGCAATTCCGTACATTTGCATTGTGTGGAATGAAACTAAAATTCCTATTGCTATAAGAACAATTGGTCCAACTGTTGAAAGCATACCACTTGATAATCCTGCGATTATATTTGTAGCTGCTCCTGTTTGACTTTCTTCTGCTATTCTTTTTACTTGGCTATATTTTTCAGATGTAAATACTTCTGATAAAAATCCGATTGCAATTCCTACAAGTATTCCCACAATTATACAAATTGCTGCTTTCATATTTCCAAAAAATATTGGTGAAAGGATAAATGATGCTACAAGAACAATTGCTCCTGATAGATAAATTGTCATCATTAGGGCAGATTGTGGGGATTTTTGTTTCTTTCTTAGGAATAAGAATGCTGCAAGAACTGATGCAAGTATTCCTATTGATGAAAGTACAAGTGGAAATCTAATTCCAGCATCTCCAAAGATTGAAAAACCTAAAACCATTGATGAAAGGATTGCTCCCGCATAAGATTCAAAAAGATCAGCTCCCATTCCTGCAACATCTCCTACGTTGTCTCCTACGTTATCGGCGATAACTGCTGGGTTTCTTGGATCGTCTTCTGGAATTCCTTTTTCAACTTTTCCTACAAGGTCAGCTCCAACGTCTGCAGCTTTTGTGTAGATTCCTCCACCTACTCTTGCGAAAAGTGCAACTGAACTTGCTCCAAATGAATATCCCATAAGGATTGTTGGGTCTCTAAAGATCAAATAAACAATTCCAACTCCCAAAAGTCCAAATCCTGTTACTGCAAATCCCATAACAGATCCACCAGCAAAGGCAACTTTAAGGGCAGATGGAAGTCCACTTTCCATAGCTTCGTTTGTACATCTAGCATTTGAGGCTGTAGAAATTCTCATACCTACATAACCTGCTGCCATTGATAATAAAGAGCCAAGGATATAACAAATCATGGTATTAATGTTAATAAAAATTGCTATAAGAATTGAAACAATAATTACAAAGATAACAACGTATTTATACTCACGAGATATAAATGCCATAGCTCCTTCTTTAATATTTCCTGATATAGTTCTCATTCTATCGTTTCCTTCGCTAACTGGAAGTATATTTGTTTTAATTTGAAGTCCCATAAAACAAATAGCGATAACTGCCACTATAACAGGTAGTAAATCAGATAACATAAATTCCTCCTATTATTAAATTTTACTCTTACTATTATATAACATAATATTGATATAAACAATCATTTTTGAAAGAAACTTGGAAAAAAAGAAGAAAATTGATGAAAATTTTTAAAATTTAATGAGAAAATATGGAAATTAAAATAGAAATTTAGTTCTGCGCTTGTTTTTGGAGTTTTAAATTTAATAAGAAAGACGAAAGATGATTATATTTGAGAAATAAATAGAGGTGTCACAAAGGAAAAACAAATTACAAGCAAAAAATAATAAAGAGATCTCTCGACAGGCTCGAGATGGGTGTTGCTTCGGTTAATTTTATTAGAAATTGAAGAAATTAAATCATAAAATAAAAATATTTAAATTAAGAAAAAATGAAAACTTTAATAACAAAGAAATATAAATTAAATGAAATAATAAAATAGGTACTTTAGCAATTAACAAAATCCAACAATAACCCATCTCGAGCGAAGTCGAGAGATCTAATAGATTAAGTAAAGTAAGAGAAGAAGTGTGCATTAAAAAATATTCTGAGATCTCACAAGGGAAATTATAAATTACAAGCAAAATATAACAAAGAGATCTCTCGACAGGCTCGAGATGGGTTTTGCTTCGATTGGATTTACTAGAAATGCAAAATGTGATTAATTATAAACTGCTATTTAAATTAAAGAAGTAAAGAAAACTTTAGAAAAAATTAAATATAAATCAAATGAAACAGTATAAAATTAACACAGATACTTTAGTAAATAATGAAAGCAAAGATTACTAATATGTGGTAAGGAATGAGAATTGAGAAATCTCTTGTAATAGTATTTCAAAAGTAAAATAAAAACTTTAGTAATTAATGAAATCCAACACAAACCCATCTCGAGCGCAGTCGAGAGATCTCATGTATCTGGTAAATCTAGATATAAACTATATATTCAAAAAATATAGAGAATCTTATTAAAAAACTAATTTTTATAAATTTATATAAAAATATAATTGACATTTTAGAGTATAGGAACTATAATATTATTACGAATTGAAAACAAATGTTTTGCGAGTAGTGCATTTATGCGCTACTCGATTTTTTTATAAATTATTTAAAACAGTAAGATGCGCTTTATTATAAAACTGATTTGTAATTATTTAAGTAAAATAAGAACTTTAGTAATAAAATAAAGAGAAAAATCACCCATCTCGACCGAGTGAAGGGAGTGGGGAGATCTCTTGTATTAAGTAAATCAAGAGAAAAAGTAAATATTTAAAGAAATATTCTTAGATAATCCAAGGTAAAAATGGAATTATCATCACAATACAATCCAGAGATCTCTCGGCACTAAAACCCATTTGTTACGCAAATTCTTCCGTGCTTATGAAAACTCATTTACTACGTAAATTCTTCCGTTCTATCGCACTAATTTTCAGGATTTATAACCGAAATCAACGGTTATAAATCTGCACTAGTTTTAGGGATAAATATGCCAAATCAAGGCATATTTATCGGCTCGAGATGGACTATACTTCGTTTTATTAATTTAAGTTTAAGCGAATAATTCATTATAAAAATTAATATGAGAATATAAAGTAGAATAAAAACTTTAGTAATTAACAAAATTCAACTCTAACCCATCTAGAGCGAATGTAATGAGTCGAGAGATCTCATGGAATAAATGTAGCTAGATAAAATGTAAATATTTATAGAAATATACTGAGATAATCTAACATAAAAATGAATTAAAAAATTCAAAAATATGACAAATAAAAAAGGATATTTCAAAATACTTTATACTTTGAAATATCCTTTTTAAATTTAAGATTTTGCATGATTTAAATTTCCTTGGCATACTTGCCAGGCTGGAATTTCCATTTTTAATTCGAATTGTCCAATCAAAAATGATGAGATAATTGTTGTCAAAAATGAATATATTAGGTGGTTCATTGGGATGTATATTAAAGAAAGGGCAAGAACTACGTAATCTGTAAATAGGTAAGCTCTTGATATTGGCCATTTTGTTTTTTTGGAAATTGTCATTGCCAAGGCGTCATCGCCTCCTGCACATCCGCCGGCTGTAACTGCTATTCCGCAGCCACATCCTATAAATATTCCACCAAATATTGCTGCCATTAATGGCATATCGTAAAGACTTGGAATTATTGGTCCAATAAAATCAAATATCCAATAAAATACTGCAAACATTACAGTTGCCACAATGGATTTTTTTAAAAATATTCTTCCAAGCATTGAAAAGCCTAAAAGATAGCATAAGCCATCTAAAATTGGTGTGGTATAGGCAAGATTCATATTTAAGGCTTTTTTCAAAAACAAGCCAAGTCCCAAAACTCCTCCTTCGGTTATTTGTGCTTGTTCGTGGACATTTATAACTCCAAATGCCATAACTAAACAACCAAGGGAAATAATCAAAAATTCTTTTTTCGTAACTTCTAAACTTCTCAGAAATTTTCTGAGCATAAATTTTCACTCCTAATCTGGCGATTAGCAAAACAAAAAAGACTGCTGTCTTAGTAATAACTAATCGCGCAATCTTCGGCTGGTGTTGATGCTTTTTTGTTTAGATTATTTTTTCTTGTAAAAACTCTGAGCTTATAGAAGAATTTAAGGCCAAATAAATCCCACATCAGGCACTTATTTGGCAAGGTTCAACTTCCACGAATCAGATAAAAACTACCGATAAAAAATCGGCAACCACCGTTTTACAACAGTTCTTCGTATATTATGATACCTTGTTTTTGCAAATTGTAAAGTTTTAGGGTTTTTGCTTAGAATTTAAAATAAAAAAGAAGGCAAACCCATCTCGAGTGAGCAAAGCGAATCGAGAGATCTCTTAATTAATTTTGGATTTTAATTTATTCTTACCTTGATATTTCTATGTTTTAAATTAATATTAGGCTTAAATAACTCATGAGATCTCTCGACAGGCTCGAGATGGAGAAAAGTTTTACTTACTTAATTGCTAAAGTTTTTATTTTAATTTCAATTAAATAGTTTATTTTTTTTAAAATGATATAATAAACTTGTTATCGTACCCAAACTGGTAACAGTTGGGAGGTGAAGTCATGAATGTTCTCGAATCTATAATAATATCCGTCGCAGCTAACATATTAGCTCATTATGTTATCAAATGGCTAGATAGATATTCAAAATACGATAATTAGCCTAAAAAAGACAGGAGCGGCAACTCCTGTCTTTTTTGTGTGCCATGGTATAATTCTCGAATCCATGCTCAATATTATTATATAAGTTTTTATTTTAATTTCAATTTAATAGTTTACGATTTTTCAAAATGATATAATAATTTTGTTATCGTACCCAAACTGTTAACAGTTGGGAGGTGAGGTTATGGAAAAATTCGACTCTATGATTATATCTATCATAGCTTGTATAATAGCAAATTATATCAGCAAGCGGCTAGATAGGTATATTAAAAAACGATAATTAGCACATAAAAAGACAGGAGCCGTCACTCCTGTCTTTTTAATTGGTCATGGTATATTCGACTCCATGTTTAATATTATTTTACATCTTTTTATTTTATTTTCAATATGTTTTCATTATATTATTTTGAGACTCTAGGTTTGGTATAATTTTTTGCATACATTACAAATGAGATCTCTCGACTAAGCTCGAGATGGGTAAATATGGTATCTATTTAAATGCTAAAGTTTATATTTTTAAAAAGATTATATATTTTTACTTATTTATAAAATTTTAATATAAATTTCAAAACGAAGCGAAACCCATCTCGAGCCTGTCGAGAGATCTCTGGATTAATTTTAGAATATAATTTACTTTTACTTTGCCTAATACTCAAAAATTAAGCTACTTACATACTAATCTATTATTCTATATTTAATTATTTTTTAAAATAAAATATTTTACGCCCAATTTCCATCAACAAATACATCAAATTCTTCCCCGTCTTTGTAGGCTTTTATATTTAAATCCTTTGCTCCTACCATAAAATCTTCGTGGATTAGGGAATCATTTAGGCCGATTTTGTGAAGGTCTTTGTCTTCAACTTCTGTTCCGCCTTTTATAGTTGTTGGGTAGGCTTTTCCAAGGGCGAAGTGGCAGGATGCGTTTTCGTCAAATAGAGTGTTAAAAAATAGGATATTTGATTTTGAAATTGGAGATTCGTATGGAACTAGGGCAATTTCTCCCAAATATTTTGCATTTTCGTCTGATTCTAGCATTTCTTTTAATGTATCGTAGCCTTCTTCCGCCTTAAAATCTACAACTTTTCCATTTTCAAAGGTGAATTCAAAATTGTTTATTATAACTCCATTATAAACAAGGGGTTTTACTGCAACTAGCCTTCCGTCAACTCCGTTAAATTGAGGTGAGGTAAAAACTTCTTCTGTTGGGATATTTGGCAAAAACAAATCGCCTTTTTCATTTTTTGATGATGCTGACATCCAAATGTGATTTTTTGGCAATTTTACTCTCAAATCTGTTCCATTTTTTGATGTATAATGAACTTCATCAAATTGGTGAGAATTTAAAAATTCTGCCTTTTCATTCAATAAAGAAATATGGTCATTCCAATTTTTCTTTGTTTTTTCCCAATCTTCATCAACACGGCTGACATCAAAAATAACTTCCCATAATTTGTCTACTGCCTTTTTTTCATCAAGGTCTGGGAAAATTTTCTTTGCCCATTTTTTGGTTGGATAGGCAATTACAAGCCATGAAACCATATCGTTCATGGTATATTTTACAAAATCTTTTAATTTCAAAGAATTTTCTCTAACAGCTTCTGCTATCTTTTTTTGGTCCAAATCTTTTAATAAATCTGGGTCATCGCCAATTATTGAAATCCTATTTGATCTATGTTTTTCAAGTTGGTAGATATTTTTTTCAATAATATAATCAGGAACTTCGTTTAAAGTTTCTTGGTTCTCATAGGTATATTTTAATTTTGTAAGCTCTTCATCTTTCCAATTGATACTTACAAGCCTTGCTCCTTTTTCATAAGAATATTTTGCAACAAGTCTTGCAAGAGCTGGATCTTCCAAGGAAGAATTTATCAAAACATCTTCATTTTTTTGTACATTTACACCAAATTCAACTGCAAGTTTGGCATAATTTTCTAATTTATTTTTATTTACTGTCATATTTCCCTCCGTTTTTTTCATTATACTATATTGTGATGGTATAATAAAATTTAGAAATGGAGGGAAAAATGCTAAAAAGAAATGAAGTTGATATAAAAGAAACATGGAAATTGGAAGATTTATTTGAAAATGATGAGAAATTTTATGAAGAACTTGATAGGACAATCAAAAAAAGTGAAAATTTCAAAAAAACTTACAGTCAAATAGATTCTTCTGATAAATTATATAAGGCCTTAAAAGATTTGTCAGAAATTTATGGGGCCATGCACAGGTTGGGATCTTTTGCAGGAATTTCTACAGAAGTTGATGCCAATGATCCACATCCACAAAAAAGATATGCAAATTTTGGGGCAAAGGCAAGTGGAATTTATGCAAATTTAGCTTTTTTTGATGGGCTTTTGACAAAAATTGATGAAAAAATCATAAATGAAGTGAGAGAAAACCACAAAGATTATGATTATTTTCTAAAAAGAGCCTTGGATAAAAAAGATCATATTTTGGGAGAGACGGCTGAAGAAGTTATTTCAAAATTATCTCCAACTTTTGATGCACCTTACGGCGAATATGCTTCTTTGCGTTACGGAGATATAAAAGTTGACCATATTAAAATTGATGGGAAAAATATTCCATTAAATCACAATACTTTTGAAGAATATTATGAAACTGATAAAAATACAGAAATTAGAAGAGAAGCTTTTAAAAATTATCACAAGGCCCTTGCTCGCTACGAATCAGGAAACGGAGCAATTTATAATACCCACATAAATAATGAAAAAATTCTCGCAAATTTAAGAGGATATGATTCAGTAATCGATATGCTTTTGGATTATCAAGATATTCCAAGAGAAATTTACGACAATCATATTGATACAATAATGGAAAAACTTCCAAAACACATGAGAAAATATGCAAATATTTTGAAAAAAGTTTACAAACTTGATGAGATGACCTATGCGGATTTAAAACTTTCAATTGATTCTGGTTTTTCAAAAGAAATTGAAATCGAAGAGGCAAGAGATTATATAGTAGATGGCCTAAAAGTTTTGGGAGATGATTATGTAGAAATGCTCAAAAAAGCCTTCAGCGAGAGGTGGATTGACTATGCACAAAACGAAGGAAAAAGAACCGGAGCATTTTGCGATACACCTTATGGATCTCATTCCTATATAATGACAACCTACAACAAGGACATGAGCCAAGTAATGACCCTTGCTCACGAATTGGGACATGCTGGACATTTTGAAAATACAAATAAAAACCAAGATGCAATAAACACAGACGTTTCAATGTATTTTGTAGAAAGTCCATCAACAGCAAACGAAATTACTATGGAAAGATATTTACTAAAAAACGCCAAGGACGATAGGGAAAAATTGTGGGTTTTGGATACAATGATTTCAAAAACCTACTACCATAATTTCGTAACCCATTTTCTAGAGGCAGCTTTCCAAAGAGAAGTTTATGAAAGAATAGATAAGGGAGAAAGCCTAACAGCAGAAGATTTCAAAGAAATTTTTAATAAAAAATTAAAAGAATTTTGGGGAGAAGATGTAAAACTTGTAGAAGGATCCGATTTGACATGGATGCGCCAACCACATTATTACATGGGACTTTATCCATACACCTATTCAGCAGGACTTACAATAGGAACAAAAGTTTCCGACAAAATAATAAACGGAAATGAAGAAGACATCAAAAATTGGAGAGAAGTTTTAAACTTAGGTTCAACCCTAAGCCCAATGGATCTTGCCAAAAAAGCTGGAGTAGATATGACAAATACAAAAGCCTTAGAAGAAACCATTGAATTTATTGGACAAATAATTGACCAAATAGATGAGCTTTGTGAGAAGCTTGGTCTTTATGAATAAAATAATTTAAAAATAAAAAATATTATAAAACAAAGGAAGGAGTTAATTCTTCCTTTTTTGATTTTTTTGGGTAGAAATAGAGTAAGAAAAAATTGGAGGGGAATTATGGAAAATAAAGACATAAATGATGTTTTAAATGATAGGTTAATAAATTTTTCAGATACTAAGCTTGATAAGAAAAATCCTTATAAAAAAATAAAATTAAAAGAAGTCTTTGATAATTTTTTTGAAAGTTTAGAAAAAAATGATTCGGATTTTTCTTGGGTAGATAAATTAAATGGTATAGATAAAAAGAAAAATGCTGAAGATAAGGATAAAATTGCTAATATCCATTACGGATTACCTTCTCATGTTCATGGAAATTACAAAGATGGCTCTATATATTTATGTTTATTTAATCCAAATGTTATAGGTATAACGGATAATAATTTGATTTATAAAAGTGAATCTTCAAAAAAGGAAAGTGCTAAAATATGCAGCTTAGAAGATTATTATACAAAACCACCACTATTAGAAGATAAAAAAGACCCTATAGATGATGAATTTTGGAGAATTATCAATTCTTATAAAGAGTGGAAAAATGATGATAAAAAAAGAAAAATTAATATAGAAAAACTTAAAAACTTAATAATAAGTAATGAATCTACATTAACAAAAGAATTGAAAAACCCTGGATTAGGGACATACTATATTGATAATTATTTTGATAAATTAATTGATAAGACAGTTAAAAGTAAATTAGAATATACAGATAAAATTGTAAATATGGAATTATGTCCATTTAGATCTAAAAACGCTAGCACGATAAGTAATGATATTCTAAAATCAGAAGTTGGCTTATTTGCTTGTTATATAATATGGTATAGAATAGGAAAATATAAAAGGAATAAAAATTCCAATAAACCTATTTTTATATTTAGAAGCTATAGTAATTGGGAAAAAAGATTAATCTATTCTTTATATGAATTAAACAATAAGAAGATAACACAGGAAGCCATTGGAGAATTTATGACAACAATTAGAAATGAATTTTTCTATCATTTTCCAAATCAAAGTGGAATGATAAGTTCAAAAAATTTAAGAAAATTTGTGAGTGAAGAAGAATTTAATCATATAAGGGAAAATATAAAAAAGTCTGAAAATAAGTAAAATTCAAGGATTCATCAATTAAATAAGATAAAAACAAACCCATCCCGACCGAAGTGGAGGGATCTCATTGTGCTAGTTGGCAACAAGGGAAATTTTATTAAAGAGGTTCTTTATTAACTAAGTATGATTTTAAATTTCTTTTATTTTTGGGTAAAAATATTCATATATGGAAAAAGAAAGGAATTTTATGAAATATTTATCTAAAAGATTTACTGGAAATTATGGGATAATTAAATTTGTTTTTTTGTTATTATTGACTTTGTTTGGGGCTTTGCCTGCAAGTTATAGTATTTTGATTAGGGGCGTGGACAAGTCTTTGCTTTATATTATGACTGGGGCTTATCTTCTTGTGGCTTTTTTATTTTTTCTTATTTTTTATAGGAAATTTGAATTGTCTGGGGGATTTTTTGCAAATTTAAAAGTGATTTTGATTTCTCTTGTGGCAATTTATATTTTGTCTTTTTTGATTGAATTAGCTTTTGGGGATAATATTTCAAATCCTCAAAATCAAGAGGCGATTGAGTCTATGCTTAGGAGAAATTTTTCTCCGGCTCTTCTTGCTCATATAGTTTTTTTGGGACCTCTTGTTGAAGAATATACTTTTAGGGAATATCTTCCCGGTGTTTTTAGAAATATTTTCAAAAGACGTGATCAGGATTTTAAGGATTTTTTCGCTCTTATTTTGGCGAATGTTTGTTTTTCTCTTGCTCATCTTCCAACTGATATTTATAGTTTTTTGGTATATTTTTCAATTGGTTTTGTCCTTGTTATGGTAAGATTTTTGACAAATAATTTGAAATTATCGGCTTTTGTGCATATTTGTTGGAATTTATTGTCAAGTGTGATTTTATATTATGCTATTTAATTTTTAAAATATTAAATAAAAATAGACTGTTGCAATATTAAATGTTTTTTAATTCTGCAACAGTCTTTTTTTCGTAAATTTTTATTTATTATTTTCTTGTGGATTTTCTAGTTTTTATTCTTCGATATTATTTTTTTTGAAACCAGAAGAAAAGTCGTAAGCGCCACGTTTGATTATTATGTCATCATTTTTTGCTTTTGTATTTTTGTCTTTTTCTTGATTTTTCTTATCTTTTGTGGATTTATTTTTTACTTCTTTTTTATTTTCTTTATCTTTTGCATCTTCGGCTAAATCAGATTTTTCAGAAATTTTTTCTTTTTTATTCTCATTTTCTTTTTCTTCTTTTATATTTTCATTTGTTTTTTCACATTTAACTTCTGCTTTTAATTCTTCACTTGGTTTTGTTTGGTTTTGTTCGTCATTTTCTAAAGAATTTTCAGGTGTATTTTTTGCGTCTGTATTTAAATCTGAAAGATTATCATATTCTTTATTTTTAATTGCTAGGGCAAAAAATACTATTGAAATAACAAATAAAATTATTGCCAAAATTACCAAAAATTTAGCAAATTTTGCTTTTTGTGGGTCAAAATCAGTGGCTAATTTTTGTAAAGCTTGACTAATATTTGCAAAGCTTCCTTCGATTGCTCCCAAGTCTGGATTTGAGAAATTAATTGCCATAATATTTGCTTTAACTACTTTAACAAATTCCATCAATGGAGAAATTGTAATAAAAGATATTAATAAAACCAATGTTCCAGCAGCTGAGAAAATATATTTTTTAATTTGTTCTTTAAAAATAAAAATTCCAGCAATTAACAAAACTAGATTTACAAAAAATAAAAATTTGATAAATCCTATGTATTGAATTATATTTTTGAATTTTCCAAGATATTCAAAAATAGCAAATTCCATTTGGTTTAAAAAATCTTCAATATTACCTGCTCCGTTTTCAATTGATTCGTAAATGTTTGAAAATGATTTCATCTTCGCCAAAATCATTCCCAAATAAAGAACCAATAATGAATTAGTAATAATTTGTCCAATATAGACAGCAAGTTTTCCCTGTTTTTTTGTCATAACTTCCTCCTTAATAATAAAATATAACGGGAAAATATCCACATAATTTATACAAAATATTATATCATATTTCAAGAAATTTTTCTGAAATTTTTTATCTTATAATTTATTGAAAGAAAATCTTGCTTAAAACAATCAAATAATCATATAAAATAAATATTGGAATTTAAAAGAAAAATGAGGTAAAATAAATTTCGGAAAATTTAAAATAATTTTGAAAAATTTTAAATTGTTTGAAATGAGCGATTTTAAAATAATTTTCAAAGCTTAAATAATTCTATAATAATTGTGAATATTTATATTGATATTTGCAAGAATTTTCTATATAATAGTAGTGAGTGAAATTATTACAAATTAACGTGATAATATTTAAAAGTTAGGAGATCTTATGAAAATTGCATCGATGGAATACAAAAATGGGATTTCTAACTTGCTCAACTCTAAATTTGATGAGAACGAAGTTGTTGTAAAAAAATATGAGAATTTTGAAGACATTATTCTTGAAGATGATTTGTCGGAATTTGATTTAATTTTAGTGGATATGACTCATACTAGGTGTATTGAGCTAATCCAGTACATAAAACAAACTACAAATATTCCGGTAATTTATCTTACAGATAGGTACAAAAAAAGTCCCTATGAGGCAAAAATTGACGACAAGGATTTTGTAATTCATTCTTATTCAAGAGATGAATTTATAAAATATACTTTGAAAAAGGTCGAAGAAATTAACAATTCCAAAATTATTTCTTTTGGTTTTTGTTCAATTGAAGTGGACAATGGGATTTTTAGGATAGGAAATGAAATTTTAGATCTTACAAAATCTGAAATTAGTCTTTGTACAATTCTAATAAAAAATATGAACAGACCAGTTTCAAAAGAAATTATTGTAAAAGAAATGTCAAAAATGGGAATTGAAACAACAGACAGATCAGTTAGAGAGCATGTTAGAAAAATCAGAAAAGAATTTAAAAAAGCAAAACTTGAACCAATTAAAACAGTAAGAGGACAAGGATACGAATGGATTTTAGAATCTTGTGAAATAGGAAATTAGCCCGATTTATACAATGATTTTTATAATATAGAATATGAATAATTTAAATAGCCCACATCTAACTAGCGGGAGAGGTATAAAAATTTCAAAATTATAAAATTTTGGCATTTTTATACTTTGTTAGATGGGTTATTTTTTTGAAAAAATTTAAAAATTTTCAAAAGAAAATAAAAGAATAAAATTGATATTGATTATCTTGTGCCACAAATTATTTTGTGATATTATATAAATATCTTCAGGGTGAGGTTGGATTCCTAACCGGCAGTTAAAGTCTGCGAGTTTTTTACTGAATGGGCGAAATTCCCATACCGACAGTTATAGTCTGGATGAGAGAAGATATTCTTTTTATGAGAAATTATTTAAGCCCTGAAAGGGCATTTTTTTATGCCGAATTTTAGGAGGATTTTATGAGTCATGATCAAAAAAAATTAAGAAATTTAGTAAAAGTTGGAATACTTTCAGCTATGAGTTTTATACTTATGTTTATTCAATTTCCAATTCCAGTTGCACCACCTTTTATGAAAGTTGACCTTGCAGATGTGCCAGCTCTTATTGGTGGATTTTCGATGGGGCCTTTGTATGGAGTTTTAATTCAACTTATCAAAAATATTTTGAATTTGAGCAAAACAAGCACAGGCGGCGTTGGAGAAATTTCCAATTTTATAGTTGGAGGACTTTTTGTATTTGTATCAGCAAGTATATATAAAAGGAAAAAAACCAAAAAAAATGCAACTATAGCTATGATTTGCGGAATGTTAATTATGACACTTGCAGCAACCTTATCAAATGCCTTTGTAATATTTCCACTTTACGGAAAAGCAATGGGAGTAGAAATGAGCGCCTTTGTAGCTATGGCACACAAAACAAATACTTTAGTAAATTCTTATTTTACTATGATGCTTTTCGCTATTGTTCCATTTAATTTGATAAAAGGTTCAATAGAAATTTTGGTAACAAAATTATTATACAAACACGTTTCGGGAATTTTGCACGATAGAAAATAATTATTTTAAATTTTAAAAACAGACTTTGTGGTCTGTTTTTTGTTTTTTCTGGAAGCTGAAATTTATTACTTTATAAAATTAATCAAGAGATCTCTATTATTATTTTTGAAGATAGATAGAATTTTATTTTTACCTTAAAAACCATTGGAATTTTTTTATTTTAGACTATAATATATCTTACAAAAAGCTTCAAATTAAACTTTTGTAGTATAATAGATTAGAAGGAGTTTTTATGAGAATTAATTCTTTAAAGGAAATGGAAGATTTTGCTTTTGATTTTTCTAAAAAATTGAAGAAAGGCCAAGTTATAAATTTGATTGGAGAAATGGGTAGTGGGAAGACTACTTTTGTTTCTTTTGTTTGCAAATATTTTGGGATTTCTAATACTTCATCTCCAACTTTTGCTCTTGTAAATATTTATAATGGAGAAAAGCAAGGGGAAGATTTTCCGATTTATCATCTAGACCTTTACAGGTTTGAAAGTCCTGATGAAATTTTAGACATAGATTTTGAAAATTATCTTTACCCAGAGGATGCTGTAACATTTTTAGAATGGGCGGACAAGGCAGAAGGCTATCTTCCGGATGATATGATTGAAGTTAATATAGAAAAAATTGATGAAAACGCTAGGGAAATTAGCGTGAAATTTATAGATTAGGAGATTTTAATGAGAGTTTTAGGAATTGATACATCAACTATGATTTCTACTGTAACTGTTGTAGAAGATGAAAAAATCATTGGGGATTTTAATGTAAATCAAGAAAAAACTCATTCGGAATCGCTTGTGCCAATGATTGAAACTTTATTAAATTTTTTGGGACTAAAGCTTTCTGATATTGATATTTTTGCCATTAGCCAAGGACCGGGATCTTTTACGGGTTTAAGAATTGGAATGACAATTGCAAAGACTTTTGCTCAAGTTGGAAATAAAAAATTAATTCCAGTTTCAACTTTGAAGGCTCTTGCCTTAAATTCTTCTTCGAATTCTTTTAAGGCTTCTATGCTTGATGCAAGGGGAAAAAGAGTTTATGGGGCGATGTATGATGAAAATATGAATGAAATTGTTAAGGAAGATTTATATAATATAGATGATTTTTCAAAACTTTGTAATGAAAAAAATGTAGATTTTGATTTGGTTTCGGAAGTTGGTGAAAAATATAAGGACAAATTTGCTAGGGCAAGAATTTTGGATTTTTCTTATAATTCTTGTATTGGAAAAAATTTGTGTAAGCTTGCTCTTTTGAAAAAAGACGAAGACTATGATCTTTATAAGCTTGTTCCAAATTATTTGAGAAAATCACAAGCGGAAAGGGATAGAGAAAAGAAAAATGATTAGGACAATGACTGTAGGAGATACGGATAAGGTTTATAAAATCGAATCTAGTGCTTTTTATAGACCCATGCCTAAAAAAGATCTTATAAATGATATTGAAAAAAATAAGCACAAAGAGTGTTTTGTATATGAAAAAAATGGAGAAACTCTAGGCTTTTATATAATTTCAAAAATTTTGGATGAAATTGAAATTTATACAATAGCAGTTGATGAATTATATCGTGGGCAAAATATCGGTTCATTTATGCTTGAACACATGATAAATTTTGCAAAGAGTTTAAAAGTTTCAAAAATTTGGCTAGAAGTTTCTACAAAAAATTTTCCAGCTATAAATCTTTACCAAAAATTTGGTTTTGAAAAAATTAGACTTAGGGAAAATTATTATGCCAGAGTTCACGAAGATGCTTATATAATGTTAAAGGAATTGGATTAGATGAAAGATTTTTATACAATGGGAATTGAAACTTCTTGTGACGATTCTTCAGTTGCTATTTTGAAAAACGACAGGGAAGTTTTGATTAATTTAATATCATCACAAATTGATATACATAAAATATTTGGAGGAGTTGTGCCAGAAATTGCATCAAGAAAACACCTTGAGGCAATCAATCCTTTGATTGAAAAGGCGCTTTTGGATACAAATTTATCTTATAGCGATATTGATTTAATTTCTGTTACCAAAGGTCCTGGACTTATTGGCTCACTTTTGGTAGGAATTTCTGCGTCAAAGGCTCTTTCTTTGTCAGCAAATATTCCAATGATTGGAACAAATCACATGCAAGGACATATTTGTGCAAATTATTTGTCAAATAAAGACCTAGAGCCACCATTTATTTCTTTGGTTGTAAGTGGAGGTCATACTTATCTTGTAAAAGTAAATGGCTATACAGATTATGAAATAATTGGAACAACAAGAGATGATGCTGCTGGCGAATCTTACGATAAAATTGCAAGGTCAATCGGACTTGGCTATCCAGGTGGACCAAAAATTGATAAACTTTCCAAAGAAGGAAGAAAGGATGCCATAGATTTTCCAAGAATTATGCTTGAAAAAGATTCTTACGATTTTTCATTTTCAGGACTTAAAACTTCAGTTTTAAATTATATGAACCACCAAAAGCAAAAAAATTTAGAAATAAACAAGGCAGATTTGGCAGCAAGTTTTCAAGAAGCCGTTGTAGATGTTTTGGTAGAAAAATCTATGCGATTGATAGATGAAACAGGATTAAATACATTTGCAGTATCAGGAGGAGTTGCTGCAAATTCTAGATTAAAAGAAAGATTAAAAGAAGAATGTGAAAAAAGGGGAGTCAAATTTTATTATCCAGATATAATTTTGTGCACAGATAATGCGGCAATGATTGCTATGGCAGGATATTTAAATTACAAAGCTGGAGCAAGGTCTGATAATTATTTGAAAGTGTATCCAAATTTAGGACTTTAATTTGATATAATAGACTTATGAGTAGAGAAATTACAAAATTAAAAACATACAATACAAAAAATAAAATAGCATACTTTCTTTACTTTTTGTCTGCAATTTGCGTTTTCGCTTTTGGCATATATTATAAAGAAGGTTTTGAAATTACTGGTGGAATATTTTTGCTTTTAAGAGGAATATATTTAATAAAAACCAACAACAAAAGCACAGCTTCTATTTTGAGAAATGAAAAAAAAGGACTTTACTTTAAACTTTTGATGATAATGGCATTTTCATTAATAAATCCAATAGGCATTCTTCCCTTTTTATACGAAATAAAAAAAAGAGATTGGGTTATAAATGGAGGACTTGATGAAGAAAAAAAGTAAAATAAGTATTTTATTTTTGGCGATTATTATTTTATTTTCATCATGCGCTCAAAGGAGAATAAACTATCTAGAAAAAAGAAGAGATAGTTTGATTTCAGAAAAAAAGCCAAAAGAGAAGAAAATAATAAAAATAAATCCAGATAAAATTGATGAATTTAAATCAATAGAAGCCTATATGGCATGGTATAAAAAATTAGATGGGCCATGCAAATTAGTTTTTGAAGATAAGGTAGAAAAAAAAGAATTAAGCCAAGAAGAAATGGTAGAAGATTTCAATTATCTTTTTAATGAAATTAGAGATAATTATCCATTTTTTGGAGTTTTGAAAAGGCAATACGGAGTTGACTTTTTGGCAAATTATTCAAAATATTTAAGCGAAATAAAATTTTGCAAAAACGACCAAGAATTTACAAACACTATGCAAAAAATAATGGAAGATTTGCACAATGACCACGCAACAATTGCACAAAAAGATTACGTAGAAGAAACCTTAGAATACTATTCGCATTTTTGGACAGATCCGTCAATGTATTATGAATTTTTAACACTGAACAAAGAAAGCGTAAGAGATAGATACGGAGTTGATGGAGTCCAATCAAATAAGGCTGATAGGAAAAAAATCAGGAGAAGATCCCTATACACAGAAAATTCGGGCGAAAATATGGAAGTAAAAATGCTAGCACCAAGTTTGGGACTAATAAAAATAAAAGAAATGCTAGCAGAATATGAACTTTCAGAAGATATGAAAAAATTAGACAAATTTTTAGAAGAAAATCAAGATTTAAAAACCATAATAATAGACATCAGAGAAAATTCCGGTGGAAATATAGAATATTGGCAAGAATATCTTTTGCCAAGACTCATAGACAAAAAAATTTCCGTAAACAACCACATGTTTTTTAAAGATGGAATGAGAACAAAATTATTATTAGAAAGCGAAGAGCTTGGCTTTGAAGATATTTCAAATGTAAATATAGAAAAAATGGATCTTGAACACAAAGAAGATTTAAAAGATTTTTCATATTATAGCAAAGACAAAATAGAAATCACTCCAACGAAAAAAAATAAATTTAAGGGAGATTTGTATTTATTAGTTGACGAAGGAGTATATTCAGCAGCCGAAGGAATGGCAAATTTTTGTAAAAATGCAAAAATTGCAAAATTAGTAGGGAAAAAAACCGGAGGCGATGGAGTAACACTTGGCTTAATAAATGACGTATGCCCAAATTCCGGCTTAGTTTTCACCTACACAAACACCCTAGGCTACGCCCCAGACGGCATGATAAACGAAGAAGAAAAAACAAACCCAGACATAAACACAGAAAGCCTAAACGAATCAATAGATACAATAAAAAAATTGGAAAAAATTGAGGAATAAATAAAAGTGGCTGATGAAAAATTATGAATAATCATAGTTTTACAACAGCCACTTTTTATTTAATTAAAAACTAAAATTTCTCAAAATAAATTAAATTTAAAAATATTTGAACATAATCAAAAGATAATTTTAATTTATCAAAAAATCGTTTCCACTTGTTTTTTCGATTTGCTGGGGTATAATATTTTACAAGAAGTAATACTACTTTTGTAAATTTTATAAAGTTGAACTTTGTTTAATCCCGGACTTATTTATCTTATACCGTATAACGTTCTTCTTTATTTTCCCAGCCTAGGCTGGGTTTTTTATTTTGTTTTTTTAAATAGTATAATGGTATTAGAAATTGTTAGGAGGATTTTTTTGTTTTTTTATTCATTTGGTTTAAATCATCACAAAACAGATATAAATATTCGCGAGAAAGTTCATTTTAAGGATTCAAATATTATTGAAGCTAGCGAAATTTTGGAAAATCATGGTTTTGAAGAGGTTGTGATTTTGTCTACTTGTAATAGGTCTGAAATTTTTGCTATAGCTGATGAGGATGTTTTTTCTGATGATTTTTTTGTGGAATTTTTTGAAAAATTTTTCTCAGTGGAGAAGTTGTCCTCTTTTATTTTTGTTAAAAAAGATTTGGATGCTATAAATCATCTTTTTAGTTTGACTTCTGGTTTGGATTCTTTGATTGTAGGTGAAGATCAGATTTTAGGACAGGTAAGTGATGCCTATCAAACTAGTCTTTCTCTTGGTTTTTGTAAGAAAATTTTATCAGAAGCATTTAAAAGGTCAATAAATCTTTCGAAAAAAATAAAATCTGACTCAAACATCTCCCATATTCCCCTTTCTCTTCCTTATATTGCAGTAAAAAAGGCTCAAGAATTTTCTACTTTATCAAATAAAAACATCCTTGTTATTGGAATTGGAAATATTGGAAAACTTTGCATAGAAAATCTTTTAGAAACTGGTGCAAATATTTTTATTTCCAATTGGAAGATGGAAAATTCTATAAAAATTCAAAAAGATTATGGCAATGTAAATATTATTCCATATGAAAAAATCGTAGAAAGTCTGAGTAAGATGGACTTTATTTTTTCTGCTACATCCTCTCCTCATTTGATTTTAAAAAAAGAACAATTTTTAAATATTAAAGATAAAAAATATATTTTTGACCTTGCTCTTCCAAGAGACTGCGATCCTGAAATTTCCAAAATTTCCAATATAAAGCTAATGGATATTGATTCGATAAAGGATATTTCAAAGAAAAATCTTGACAAAAGATCTAAGATTTTATCTTCTTATAGGTATGAGATTGATGAAAAATCTAGGGAGTTTTTTACTTGGATGAAAGAAGTGAAAATCGATTATATTTTAAAAGATTTAAATGAGAGGTGTGATGATTTGGCTGATAAGACCCTGGATTATATTTTTAGAAAGACTGATATGACTAAAAGCCAAAAAAAGAAAGTTGACAAGGCCGTAAGAAATGCAATAAAAAAAATTGCCAGAGATCCGGTTTTAAATTTTAAAGAAAATCATGGGAAAGATTTTGATAAGAGTTTAAAAATTTTAACGAAGGTTTACAAAAAATGAGATATTTTCCAATTTCAATAGATTCAAAAGATAAAATTTGTCTTTTTCTTGGCGGAGGAAGGATTTGTAAAAGAAAAATAGAGTCCCTTTTGAAGGGGGATTTTTCTTTTCTTATCTATGGCAAGGAAATTGACAAGGAAGTAATAAAACTATATAAGGAAAATCCACAAAGAATAAAAATTGTGGAGAAAAATATTGACCAAAATTTTATTTTCCCACCATGTGATTTTTTGTTTTTGGCAACGGGTGATAGGGATTTAAATAAAATTTTAAGAAAAAAAGCGAAAGACCAAGGACTTAGGACTTTGGATTTGTCAGATTCTTCAGGGAGCGATTTCTATTTGAGAAAAAATATTTCAAATGAATTTATTGATATTTCCATATCAAGTAACGGCCAAGTTCCGATTTTTTCTTCTCTTATAGGAGATGATTTAGAAAAATATTTGGAAAACCTTGATATGGAAAAAATAAAATTAATGGTTAAAATACGCGATAAACTAAGGGAAAATGGAATTTATAATAAGGAACTTTTACTAGAATTATACAAAGAAGATAAGGAAATTTTGAAAAAATATTTGGAGAAGATTTGATGATAAAAATTGGAAGCAGGGGAAGTTTACTTGCCTTAATTCAAGCTGAATTGGTAAAAGAAATTTTGCAAGAAGAAGGTCTTGATGTAAAAATTATAAAAATTTCCACAAAAGGTGACAGGATCAGGGATAGGAAAATTGATCAAATAAATTCAAAGGGAGTTTTTGTAAAAGAGATTGAAGAGGCGCTTTTGGAGAAAAAAATTGATATAGCTGTTCATTCCCTAAAAGATATGCCATCAAATATTGATGAAGAACTAATTTTTGCGCCGGCTTTAAAGGCTGAAGACCCAAGAGATGTTTTTGTTGGAAAAGAAATTTTTAAAAAAATGGATGATTTGAATAATGCTCTCGTTGGAACTGGATCAAATAGGAGAATATGCCAGGGGATAAATTATTTTTCAAATATAAAATTTAGACCAATAAGGGGAAATGTTGAAACAAGGATTGGAAAAATTGAAAAAGAAAATCTTGATGGGGTGATTCTTGCGAAAGCTGGACTTGTAAGGGCGGGCCTTGACAAAAAAATCAATTTTGACCTAGACCCTCATATTTTTGTTCCTTCTCCATGTCAGGGGATTTTGGGCATAGAAATAAGAAAAGAAGATGAGAATTTATTTGAAATTTTCAAGAAACATTCTCACAGAAACAGCCAGATAAGGATGGAGGCTGAAAGGGCCTTTCAAAAAGAACTTGGTGCTGATTGTTCAACTCCTATGGGGATTTTTACAGAAATTGATAATGAAAAAATCACCCTTACAGGTGCCTTTGCCTTTAGTAAAAATGAAAAAATGACTTATGAAAGAGTGAGTGGAAAAATTTCTGGTAGGATAAAACTTGGAAAAAATCTTGCAAAAAAATTAAAAAGAAAATCCTATAAAAAAATTATTTTGGCAGGGGCAGGAATAGGGGCGGCTGATAATATAACTATTGCCGTAAAAAAAGCTTTGGACCAAGCTGATGCCATAATTTATGATAGATTATTAAATCAAGAAATTTTAGAGCCTTATAGAAATAAAGACCTATATTATGTGGGAAAATCCATGGGCGACCATGTTTTAAGTCAGGATGAGATAAATAAGTTGATGGTAGACTTAGCAAAGTCTGGAAAAAAAGTTGTGAGATTAAAAGGCGGCGATCCCTATGTTTTTGGAAGAGGATCAGAAGAGGCACTTTTTATAAAGGAAAATGGTTTGGAATTTGAAACTCTTCCGGGACTTACATCGGGAATAGTTTGCTTAAATACAACTGGAATTCCACCGACTCACAGGGATGTAGCTACATCCATTTCCTTTATTACAGGTCATAGGTCGAAAAATAAAAATGAAGATTTCAAAAAATATGCCAAACTTCCAGGAAGTCTAGTTTTTTATATGGGCCTTAAAAATCTTCCAAATATTATAAAAGATTTAATAGACGGAGGGATGAAAAAAGATAAAAAAATTGCCATAATTTCAAATGGTTCAAGTCCAAAACAAAAAGTTTATACTTCGACTATAGAAAAAGTTTTGGAAGAAATAGACCTAGAAAAAATAAAAAGGCCTGCAATAATCGTGATTTCTGATACAATCGGACTTAGGGAATACTTAAATTATTTTGAAAATAAAAATTTTGGTAGAAAAATTGCCCTAACTCGTGATTATGAATCAGGCATAAAGGATAAGAAAAAACTTGAAATCATGGGCTTTGATGTGAAAATTATTCCTACAATTAAAATAGTAGAGAAAAATTTAGATATTTTGGAGGAAAAATTCAAAGATTTTTCCTATGATTATTTGGTATTTACATCCAAAAATGCTGTAAAAATATTTTTTGATAATTTAATAGAAAATCACGATATTAGAGATATTGGAAAAGTAAAAATTGCAGCAATAGGCGAAAAAACAAAAAAAGAAATAGAAAAATACAATTTAAAAGTCGATATAGTTCCAAGAAATTTTGTTGGCGAAAATCTACTGGATGAGATGGGAAAATATGTCAAAAAAGATGACAAAATATTTTTTCCTCACTCAAATTTGTCTAGGAAAAAAATTATAGATGGCCTTGATAATATTGGGATTTTGGATGAAGTTGAAATTTATGACAATATAAAAGAAGAAAAATTAGACCGAGATTTTGATTTTGACGAAATTATTTTCACATCATCATCTTGCGTTAATAATTTTGTAGAAATTTATGGAAAAGAAGCTCTTAATAATAAAAAAATATATTCAATTGGACAAATAACTACAAAAGCAATAGAAAATCATGGACTAGAAGTTTATAAAGAATCCGAGAAGCAAAGCATGGATTTTTTGATGGAAAAGATTGGAGAAAATCATGAGGATGAGAAGAATTAGAGGAAATAAAATTTTAAGAGAAATGACAAGGGAAACAGTTCTTGAAATTTCTGATTTTATTTATCCACTTTTTGTGGTTGAAGGTGAAAATATAAAAAAAGAAATTCCTTCAATGCCAGATTGCTATCATTTTTCAGTTGATAAATTGGAAGATGAAATAAAAGAAATTGTAGACCTTGGAATAAGGGCAGTGATTTTATTTGGAATTCCAAATAAAAAAGACGATAAAGGATCAGAATCTTATGCAGAAGATGGAATTATTCAAAAAGCTGTAAGAAAAATAAAAGAAATAAATAAAGATTTGCTTGTTATAACAGATGTTTGTATGTGTGAATACACGGACCATGGTCATTGTGGAATCTTAGATCAAGAAGGACATGTTTTAAATGACGAAACTGTTTCATATATTGCAAAAATTGCCCTATCTCACGCAAAGGCAGGCGCAGATATAATCGCTCCATCAGATATGATGGATTTTAGGATAAAGGCAATTAGAAAAATTCTCGATGAAAATAATTTTAAAAATATTCCAATAATGGCCTATTCCGCAAAATATGCATCAAATTTTTACGGACCATTTAGGGATGCAGCAGATTCTGCCCCATCATTTGGCGATAGAAAGTCATACCAAATGGATTATCACAATTCAAACGAGGCAATGAGAGAAATAACCCTTGACCTTGAAGAAGATGCAGATTTTATAATTGTAAAACCAGTCCTATCATTTTTGGATATAATTCAAAGAACAAAAGATAACTTTAATACAAATATTGTTGCCTATAATGTTAGTGGAGAATATTCTATGGTAAAGAATGCCATAAAAATGGGCCTAGTAAAGGAAGAAATAATTTATGAAATTTTAATTTCAATAAAAAGAGCTGGGGCAAAAATGATAATCACCTACCATGCAAAAGAAATGGCAAAAAAATTGAAGGGGGAAAAATAATGGATCTTTTTGACCAAGCGAAAAAATATATACCAGGGGGAGTAAATTCTCCAGTAAGGGCCTTTGGAGCTGTCGGCGGCAATCCACTTTTTGCAAAATATGGAAAAGGATCAACAATAGTTGACGAAAATAATGAAGCCTATATAGATTTTATTTCATCATGGGGGCCAATGATTTTGGGCCATGGAAAAAAAGAATTGATAGAAAAAGCAAAAAAATATTTAGAAGAAGGACTTACTTTTGGACTTCCTACAAAAGTAGAAATAGAAATGGCAAAATTTTTGGCAGAAGCTTTCGATACAGACATGATAAGAATGGTAAATTCTGGAACGGAAGCAACTATGTCAGCAATAAGATGTGCAAGAGGATTTACTAAAAAAGATAAAATAATAAAATTTGAAGGATGCTATCATGGCCACTCTGATGGACTTTTGGTAAAATCCGGATCGGGAGCCTTGACCTTTAACGTAGCCACATCAGCAGGAGTTCCAAAAGAAGTAATAAAAGATACTCTAGTTTGCAAATATAACGATATAGAATCTGTCAAAAAAACAATTGAAGAAAACAAAGATCAAATTGCAGCAGTAATCTTAGAACCAATAGCAGGAAATATGGGAGTAGTCCCAATAGATTTAGAATTTGTAAAAGAGCTTAGAAAAATTACAGAAGAAAATAAAATAATTTTAATATTTGATGAAGTAATCACAGCCTTTAGATTAAAATTTGGATCAATATCTACAGAATTTGGAATAAAACCAGATATGTTTTGCTTTGGAAAAATTGTAGGAGGGGGAATGCCAGTAGGAGGCTTTGGAGGAAGACGAGAAATAATGGAAGTTTTATCGCCAATAGGTCCAGTCTACCAAGCAGGAACCTTATCAGGATCCCCATTTATAATGAAAATGGGACTTGACGTTCTAACAATATTAAAAGAAAATCCAGATATTTATAAAAGACTAGAAAAATACGCGAAAATGCTAGAAGAAGGATTCAAAGATAATTTAAAACAAACGGGAGTAGACGGATTTGTAACAAGATATAAATCAATGATGTCAATATTTTTTGGAGAGTTTGACCAAATAAAATCCTACGACGACGTTCAAAAAGCAGACCTTGAAACCTATTCAAAATATTTCAACTATATGAAAGATAAAAAAATCCTCCTACCCCCAGCCCAATTTGAAGCCATGTTCATGTCAGAAGCTTTGGATGAGGATATAATAAATTACACAATAGAACAAAATAAAAAAGCCCTAGAATATATTAAAAAAACAAAATAATAAACAAAACCCATCTTGAAAAAAATAATTAAGATGGGTTTATATATAATTATTCTTATATTTTAATAAAAGAATTTTAAAAATTAGTTGAATATATAAAAATAAAAAAGCCTTTAGCAATAAAGTTAATACAATCAAGTACCATCTCGACCTAAGTGGAGAGATCTCATAAATAAAATTAATCTAAAATAAAACTCGATTTTTAGCTAAACCCTACTTAACATTTTTAAGCATTTTATACATAGGATCAAATTCATCGTAGTAGATTTTTTCTTTATCAAAGGCAGACAAAACTTTTTTGGTTAAATATTTTTTGTCGACTATTAACTCGAAAGTATTTTCCCTAAACCATTTGTCAGTCATAGAAAAATATCCGTCGTGTCCATTATCTTCTCCCCAAGAATTTTCAATTTTCCAAAATTTTACGTCTTTATCTTTTTTGTCAAAGCCTGTAAGATTCATGGCGTGGCAGGCTGAAGAATATCTTGAATCAATTCTTTGAGCTTTTGTCATTTTTTCAAAATTGGTAAAAGTTTGGTCGAAATTAAATAAATTTTCATCCATAACTCCGCTTTCTCTATCTTTATCTATGTCAACATCGCAGGCAAACCACATGGTTTCGTTATTTTTTATAGATTTTTGAGCGGATTTACTCATTGTATCCATGTCAACATTAATTCCAACAAGATCTGGCAAATCTACTGCATTTTTTGCGTTTTTATCAACCAAAATCCTATTGTAAGGATGTCTAGGATCGTTTAATAATTTTATTTTTCCATCAAAAAAATCCCCAACGTATTTGTCAAAAAATTTCTTTGGCGTCATATCTTTTTCGATTTTGTAATTGTTGTCCTTGTCATAGTATTTAAAATCAAAATTTTCAACAGGTTTTCCAATGGATTTTACAAAAATATTATAGGCATAGGATAGACCTTTTTTTCTTAAAATTTCAATTTCTTTTTCGTCATCAGTCGCTCTAATATCCATAGCGATTTTTTTGAGGGCATTTTCCAAAGTATAAAACATAAAAGAAGATTCCTCTGTATGGAAAAGTTCGCCCATATTTGTTTTTGGCACAATTCCATATTTTTTTATCAAATAATAGAAAAATTCAAAATATCCCCCGTCTTCTGGAGTTGAATAAAAAATATCTTCAACTTTTCTATCTTTAATATCCAAATCTTTTGTATCAATTACTCTTTGCAAAAACAAATTTGCCTTTTCCATATTGTCATAAAAATAAAGAAAAGACTCAGAAAGCTCAAATTTTTCCATATTAAGTTTTTTGGCAATGTGCATTCTAATCATATTAAGCCCTGCAAACATCCAACATCTACCAGTTTTTCTTTGATTAGTAACATCTTTAGTTTCAACTTCATTAGAAAAAATAAAATCATGTTTGTTGATAATATTTTTATTTAAAGAAGCCTCCATTATCCCCATATTTGAAATGGCATTTTCAATAACTTTATTTTTAGGATCATTTTCATAATTTTTTTCTAATTCTTTAAATATTCTTTCATCTAATATCATAGGTCACCTCTTTCTTTGGAAATATTATACTTTCAACAAAGCAAAAAACGATAATAACTTGTTTTTTATATTATAGTAAGAAGTTTTATTTGTTTATTTAAAAATTATAAAAGAAATTTTAAAAATCAATTTTAAAAGTTGTGAAAATCGCAAAATTTAAATGTTTGAAGTGCTTTATTATTGACAAATGCTACAAGTTGTTATATCATTGTTTGAGAATAATTACAAATTTTAAATGTAAGGAGAATTTTCCGAAGATATGTTTAAAAACTTAATATCTAAAATTTCGATTTTTTTATCAACTATTGTATACATAATATTTTTTTATTTTTTAAATAAATATAGCATTTTGCCAGTGAAATATAGGTTTATAGTTTTGGGACTTATATTTTTACTTATTTTTGGATTTTCTTTGTTGATTTTCAAAAGAAAAAAGGCTGGCAAGCCAATTAAAGCCTTTTTTATAATTGTACTTTTGTTTGTAAGTGCAGTGGAAGGCTTATTTATTTCTTACGCAAGTACTTCAATACAAACTGTTCAAAAAATCAATCAAAAAAAAGAAGTAATCAAAACAAAAATGTCTTTTGTTGTTTTGAAAGAATCTCCAATTGAAACATTGGATGATTTGAATGAAAATCAGGTTGCCATAGCTAAGCAAGTGGACAAAGAAAATGTTAAACAAGCTTTAGAAAAATTCAAAAAAGAAAATGGCGATGATTTAAATGTTGAAGACTTAGGAGATTATTTAACTTTAGGTAACAGCTTAATTAATGGAAATGTTCAAGCTGTTTTATTAAATGAAGGCTTCAGGGAAATGTTAGATGATAATATTGAAGGATTTAGCCAAAAAACTAGAGTTTTAAAATCTTATTCTGTTAAGGGAGATCAAAAATTAAATCAAAACAATGAAGTTGAAAAAGATCAAAGTTTTAATGTATATATTTCAGGAATAGACACTTATGGAGATCTTGCAACTGTATCAAGATCTGACGTGAATTTAATAGTAAGTGTAAATCCTAAAAAAGGAAAAATTTTAATAACAACAATTCCAAGGGATACCTATGTAAATATAGCTGGAATGGGAGATTATGCAAATGATAAATTAACTCACGCAGGCTTATTTGGAGTAGATACTTCTATAAAAACTTTGGAAAATTTTCTTGATATAAATATAGACTATTATGCAAAAGTAAATTTCACAACTCTTATACAGCTTATAGATTTATTAGGTGGAGTAGATGTTGAAAATCCTGTTGCTTTTGAAACCAATGGTGGCAAATATTTCCCACAAGGTACAATTCACATGGATGGAGATATGGCTTTATCATATTCAAGAGAAAGATACCACCTTGCAGAAGGAGATTTTGATAGAGGAAAAAATCAAGTGAGAGTAATGACAGGAATTATAAGAAAATTATTGTCAACAGAAACACTACTAAATTTCAATTCGATTGCAGAAGTTGCACTTGATTCAGTAAATACAAATATGCCTTATGATAAAATGATAGAATTAGTAAATGGTCAAATAGATGATGCTAAGGATTGGAAAATAAAAAGCCAAGCAGTAACAGGAACAAGCGAACCAGGCCTACCATCATACCTAATGCCTGGAAGTAATTTATACATGATGAGAGCGGATGAAGAATCCATTGACCAAGTTCATGATGGGATTTTGAAAAATAATAAAAATAAGTAGTAATAAATAGAGAATTATTCTCTATTTATTAGATTGGGGAAATAAATGGGTCAAACAACCATATTAATAATGATTTTAACTTTAATATCTAAAATATTTGGTTTTGCAAGGGAAGCTGTCATGGCGGCTTTCATTGGCGCTGGAGATTTAAAATCAATTTATACAACTGCAACAACAATACCAACTGTAATATTTAGTATAGTTGCCTCTGGAATACTTTCTGTATATATTCCTACATTTAATAAAGCTAAAAATGAAGGAGGAGAAGAAGAGGCTAACAAATTTACTAATGATTTGGTAAATGTTTTAATGTTTTATGGACTAATTTCTTTCCTTATAATAATTGTTTTAGCTAAGCCAGTATCAAAAATTTTATCTCCAGATTTGAGTGGTAAATGGCTAGATATAGCTGCGAATTTCACTATTATTATGATGTTTTCAACTTTTGCTTATCTCTATGGTGGAGTTATAAGGGGATATTTGAACATAAATAATAATTTTGTAGATCCAGTTTTAATAGCTATAATTATGAATGTTTTTATAATTGCAGCAACAGTATTGACAGGGATATTTGGTAATCCGTATATTCTAATTGTTGGTGCCTTGTTGGGAAATGTTTTACAATTTGCAAGATTCCCATTTGCTGCAAAAAAATTAGGATTCAAATATAAATTAGGCTTAAATTTCAAAAATAAATATGTAAAATATTTTATGGTTTTATTATTGCCTATAATAATATCAAATGCTGCAAGCCAAGTTTCTTTAATAGTAGATAATTCTATGGCTTCAGCAATTTTTGGAAAAGTAAGTATATCTAAATTGTTTTATGCTAAAACTATGCTTGGATTTATAACAGGTGTAGTTACTACAACTATTGCTACTATGTCTTTTCCTGAAATAGCTAGACTTGCTCAAAAGGGACAAATGTTAGAAATGAATAATAAAATAAAGTCAGCTACTATTTTTACTTTGATTTTAATATTGCCAGCTACATTTGGAATGATAAGCCTTTCAAATCCAATTATTAAATTGGTTTTTGAAAGAAATGCTTTTACAAGTGAGGATACAAAAATAGTTGCATCACTTTTAGTATCCTATGCTCCTTTTGTGATTTTTGCTGCGATTACAGAAATTGTTTCTAAAGGATTTTATTCTTTAGGAGATTCAAAAACCCCTGTAATAATAATTTTATTACAACAATTAATTAATATTTTTCTAAATGTGATCCTATCAAAATTAATAGGATTAAATGGATTAGCATTATCAACCACAATTTCTACTGCTATTGGAAGTATAATTATCATATATATTTTTGAAAGAAAATATGGGAATAATGATAGTAAATATAATATAGGTTCTATAATTAAATTAATAATAATCTCAATTATTATGAGTGTAATTGCAAGATTGGCTTATAATGTGTCTATAAAAGTATTGCCTTTAATTTTAAGCGTTGGCTTATCAGTTTTACTTGGTGGTTTAGTTTATTTTATAGGTATAATAATAATTAAAGTTCCTGAATTCGAAGAAATTATCAATTCTTTTAAAAATAGAAAATTGAAGAAATAGTTTATAAAAGAGGTTAAAATGAGTTTTGAAAAACTATTGAATAAAAAAACCGTAACGTTATTAATATTTGACATTGCTATAATAAATTTATCTTATCTTTTTGCATTAATTTTTAGATTTGATGCAAGTATAACAAATATTCCTTTAGAATATTTAAAAAATTTTGAAAATTATGCAATTGTTAATACACTAATCACAATTGCAATTTATTCATTTTTTAGGATGTACAAAGCTATTCTAGAATATATATCATATAATGAATTAATTAGAATTACTCAAGCTGTTATCTTATCAGGACTAATCCATTTTTTAGGAATCACTAAATTATTTGGAAGAATGCCTATATCATATTTTGTTTTTGGATTATTAATTCAATACACAATGACAGTGGCATTAAGATTTTCAAAAAAAATGTTTATACAAGGAAAATATAATCTATTAGACAAAAATCCAGAATTCAAAAAAGCAATAATAATTGGAGCAGGATCAGCTGGGCAGACAATAAAAGAAGATATAAACAAATCAAACAGACAGGAAAATACAAGCATAAAAGTAGTTGCATTTATTGACGATAATCCAGAAAAAAAAGGTCAATATATAGACGGGACAATAATTTATGGCGGTAGAGATTCAATAAAAGAGCTTGTAAACAAAGAAGATATAGATCTAATACTAGTAGCCCTACCATCAGCCCAAGAAAATCAAAAAAGAGAAATCCTACAAATATGCAATGAAACAAATTGTGAGGTAAAAGTCCTACCAGGAATTTACCAATTAGTTTCAGGAAGTATTTCCATGTCTGGAATGAAAGATGTCCAAATAGAAGATTTATTAGGACGTGATCCAGTAAAAATATTTTCAAACGAAACTTTTGATTACCTAAACGATAAAGTAGTCTTGGTAACAGGCGGTGGAGGTTCAATTGGATCAGAGCTTTGTAGACAAATCGCTCAATACGGACCAAAACTTTTGATAATATTTGATATATACGAAAACAATGCCTACGAAATAGAACAAGAGCTAAAAAGAAATAATAAAGATTTAAAATTCATCACCTTAATTGGTTCAGTAAGAGACTATGCAAGAGTAAAAAAAGTATTCGAAACCTACAAACCAGAAATAATTTTCCACGCAGCAGCTCATAAACATGTACCATTAATGGAGGTAAGTCCAGTAGAAGCAATAAAAAATAACGTAAGAGGAACTTACATAGTAGCTCTTCTTTCATTAATATATGAAGCAAAAAGATTTGTCCTAATCTCAACTGACAAGGCAGTAAATCCAACATCAGTAATGGGAGCAACTAAAAGAGTATGTGAAAAAATAATCCAAGGGATAAATGATATTAGAGCAAACAAAGAATATGAAAAACTAGCAAAAGTAACAATCAACGATGGTGACAGAATAATCACCATAAATCCAAAAGATTACTTACAAGAAAAAAATCCAAAAACCGAATTCGTAGCAGTAAGATTTGGAAATGTCCTAGGTTCAAACGGATCAGTAATTCCACTTTTCAAAGAACAAATAGCATCAGGTGGGCCAGTAACAGTAACCCATCCAGAAATAATCCGCTACTTTATGACCATAAAAGAAGCAGTAAAATTAGTATTACAAGCAGGCTCAATGGCACAAGGCGGAGAAATATTTGTACTAGATATGGGAGAGCCAGTAAAAATAGATTATTTGGCAAGACAATTAATAAAATTATCAGGCTATAAACCAGATATAGATATGCCAATAGTATACACAGGCCTAAGACCAGGAGAAAAACTATACGAAGAAAGACTAATGGACGAAGAACTTTTATCAGATACAAAAGTAGAAGGCATATCCGTAGGAAGACCATTAGAATTTTCAAGAGAAGAATTTTTCCAAAAACTAGACAAAGTAATAAACCAAGAAAATATAGACGAATTAGACATAGTTGTTACGATAAATAATTTAATAAGTACGTTTATAGGAAAGGGTAATAAATAATGACAAAAAAAATGAACATACCATTCTCTCCACCAGACATTAGCGAAGAAGAAATTAATGAAGTAATAGATGCTTTAAAATCTGGTTGGATAACAACAGGACCAAAAACAAAAAAATTAGAAAAAGATTTGCTAGAATTTACAGGAACAAATATAGGAGTTTGTTTAAATTCTCAAACAGCAGCGGCAGAAATGACTCTTAGAGCTTTGGGAGTAGGAGAAGGCGATGAAGTGATAACAAGCGCCTACACTTACACAGCGACAGCCTCAGTAGTAGAACATGTTGGGGCAAAATTAGTTTTAGTAGATACCCAAAAAGAAAATTTAGAAATGGACTACGAAAAACTAAAAGAAGCCATAAACGAAAAAACAAAAGTAATAATTCCTATAGATTTGGGAGGAGTTCCTTGCGATTACGATAAAATATTTGAAATTGTAGAAGAAAAGAAAAATTTATTTAAGGCAAACAATGAAATCCAAGAAGCCTACAACAGAATAATAGTAATGTCAGATGCAGCTCATGCTTTGGGAGCAGAGTATAAAGAAAAAAAAGTAGGATCAGTAGCAGATTTTTCAAATTTTTCCTTCCATGCAGTAAAAAATTTCACAACAGCAGAAGGTGGATATGCAACATGGAAAGACAAAGAAGGAATAGACAACGAAAAACTCTACAAAAAATATCAATTATTATCCCTTCATGGTCAATCAAAAGATGCTTTGAGCAAAACAAAACTAGGGTCATGGGAATATGATATAGTAGGACCTTGGTACAAATGCAATATGACAGACGTATTAGCAGGAATAGGACTTGCCCAAGTAAAAAGGTATCCAATACTTTTAAAAAGAAGAAAAGAAATAATAGAAAAATACGACAAAGCCTTTAGACCACTTGGAATAGAAAGCCTAAACCACTTTGACCAAAATCACAAATCATCAGGACATCTTTATATAACACAAGTTCCAGGAATAGATACAGAACAAAGAAATAAAATAATAGAAGAAATGGCAGAAAAAGGAATAGCATGCAACGTTCACTATAAACCACTTCCCCTATTAACAGCATACAAAAAGTTAGGATTTGATATAAAAGATTATCCAAATGCCTACAATCATTACAAAAATGAAATAACACTACCTCTTCACACAAAACTTACTGATGAGGAAGTTGATTATATAATTGAAAATTATAGATTTATAACAAATAAATATATAAAAAGGTAAAATGATGTTGAAAAAATGGGATGATTTGCCTTTAGAAATGCGAAAAGACGAAATTCTATCATATTATAAAATTCTCAAAAAGAAACAAGTTAGTTTATTCTTGAAAAGAATATTTGATATAATTATGTCTTTGATATTGATAATAATACTATTTCCATTACTAATAATACTAGCTATTTTAATAAAAAAAGATTCTAAAGGAGAAATTATATATAAGTCTACTAGAATAACTCAGTATAATAAAGAATTTCAGATTTATAAATTTAGAACTATGGTAAAAGATGCAGATAAAATAGGTAGTCAAGTAACTGTAGGTAATGATAATAGGATAACCAAAATAGGAAAGACACTCAGGAAGTATCGACTTGATGAAATTCCTCAACTTTTTAATATTTTAAAAGGAGATATGAGTTTTGTAGGCACAAGACCTGAAAGTCCATATTATGTAAAGCATTATACAAATGAAATGTATGCAACCCTATTGCTAAAAGCAGGAGTAACATCAGAAACAAGCATAGAATATAAGGATGAAGCAAATTTGCTTAGAGATGAAACTGACACTGATAAGATATATATAGAAAAAATATTGCCAGAAAAAATGAAATATAATTTAAAAAGTGTTAGAGAATTTTCTCTTGCAAAAGATATAAAAACTATGATAAAAACAGTTATAGCTGTATCAAAATAGAAAAGGTAAAGCGAATGGAAAATTCAAAAGAAAATAAAAAATATAAAATATGGTTTTTTCATCATTATGCAACTCCACCAACTTCTACAGGACTTGCAAGGCCATATTATTTTTCTAAATATTTAATAAGAAAAGGACACGATCCTACAGTTTTTGCATCCTCATATCTTCACTATTCTAATGAACAGATTATTAATGATGGTAGTTTATACAAGAAAGACCAATCAAGCGGAGTGCCTTTTATTTATGTAAGAACTCACTCTGCCACAGGAAATGGCATAAATAGAGTTATAAATATGTTTGACTTCGCTAAGAATTTGTATAAGGTTGCTAAAAAAGAAGCTAGAGAAAAAGGTAAACCTGATGTAATAATTGCTTCCTCACCACATCCTTTAACAATGATTGTAGGAAACTATTTATCGAAAAAATTAAATGTACCGTGTATTTGTGAAGTCAGAGATTTATGGCCAGAAAGTTTAATAGAATATGGATATGTTAAAAGAAATTCTTTGTTAGAAAAAATTTTATACAAAGGAGAAAGATGGATATATAAAAAATCATCTGCTTTAATATTCACAATGCCAGGCGGTCCAAAATATATCGAAGATATGGGGTGGATTGATTATATTGGTTCTGAAAAAATTCATTATGTTAATAATGGAGTTGAGCTAGAAAAATTTGATGTAAGTGCAAAAAAAGATATTCTCAATGACAAAATACTAGAAGATAAGAATTTTATAAATATAGTATATACAGGCTCAATTAGAAAAGTTAATGATTTAGATTTCATTTTGGAAACTGCTAAAATTATAAAAAATAATAAAATTAGATTTATGATATATGGAGATGGAAATGAAAAGGAAAATCTAGAGAAAAAGTGCAAAAATGAGAATATAAATAATGTTAAATTTATGGGAAGAGTAGAAAAAAAATACATACCTTATATTTTAACAAAATCTACATTTAATTTATTGCATTATAAATCGTCAGGCATAATGAAATATGGTGGAAGTCAAAATAAATTATTTGAGTATCTAGCATCTGGTAAGCCTACAATTCAAACTTTTCCAGGTAAATTTTTAATAATAGAAAAATATGATTGTGGTTATGTTCTCAATGAGCAAAAGCCAGATGAATTAGCAAAACTAATAGAAAAAATTTCTGATAATGAGGATATACGTATCAAAAAAGGTTTAAATGCAAGAAAAGCTTCAATAAATTATGATTATGTTAATTTAACAAATAAATTATTAGGTGTAATTGGAAATGTAACAAAAAAGGAGAATAAAAATGGACAAAAATAAAATTTTAGAAAAAATTAAAGACAAATCATTAAAAATAGGCGTAGTAGGATTAGGATATGTTGGTTTGCCACTTGCTGTAGAAAAAGCAGGAGCTGGATTCGAAACAACAGGATTTGATGTTCAAGCTGAAAAGGTAGAAAAAGTAAATAATGGAATTAATTATATAGGCGATGTAATTCCTGAAAAAATGAAACAATTAGTTGATGAAGGCAAATTAAAGGCAACAACAGATTATTCATTTATAAAAGATATGGATTTTATAGCTATTTGCGTACCTACTCCTTTAAATGCACATCAAGCACCAGAGTTGGATTATGTTAAATCAAGTGCTACAGAAATAGGAAAACACATGAGCAAAGATACAATGATTGTATTAGAATCAACAACTTATCCAGGCACAACAGAAGAATTAATTAAACCAATTCTTGAAAAAGAATCAGGATTAAAATGTGAAGAAGATTTCTATCTAGGATTTTCACCTGAAAGAGTAGATCCAGGTAATGCAGTTTATAAAACTAAAAATACTCCAAAAGTAGTTGGTGCTATAGGACAAGATGCACTAGATTCAATAGCTGCAGTTTATAATGAAGTCCTAGAAGGAGATGTTTATAAAGTATCAAGCCCAGCAGTTGCAGAGATGGAAAAAATTCTTGAAAATACATTTAGAAATGTAAATATAGGACTTGTAAATGAGTTAGCAATTCTATGCCATGAAATGGATATAGATATATGGGAAGTTATCAAAGCAGCATCAACAAAACCATACGGCTTTATGCCATTTTACCCAGGTCCTGGTCTAGGTGGACATTGTATACCTTTAGATCCATATTATTTAACATGGAAAGCAAAAGAATATAAATTCCACACATCTATGATTGAAAGTTCTATGATTATAAATGATAAAATGCCACAATATGTAATTGATAGAAGTATGGAAATACTAAATAAAGATAAAAAATCTCTTAATGGAGCTAATGTTTTAGTTTTAGGAATTGCATATAAAGCAGATATTGATGATTATAGAGAAAGCCCATCATTAGAAGTAATCGACAAATTAAAAGCTTATGGAGCTAATGTAAAATTCTATGATCCATACATTAGAGAATATAAATACAAAGGAAAACTATATTCAGATGGACTTAAAGAATTAAGCGATGAAACAATCAAAGAATCAGATTTAATAGTGGTTACAACAAACCACTCTAAAGTAGATTACGAAAGAATTTGTAAGTTATCTAAACGCGTATTTGATACAAAAAATGCTTTAGTAAATGTAAAAAATAGAGATAAAATAGATGTCCTTTAGAAAAAATAGGGAGATAATATGAAAATATTAACTGTTGTTGGAGCAAGACCTCAATTTATAAAAGCTGCAGTGGTATCACATGAGCTTAGAAAAAAATATACAGAAATTCTTGTCCATACTGGTCAACATTATGACTATAATATGTCAGAGAAATTTTTTGAAGAATTAGAAATACCTAAGCCAAATTATAACTTAGGTATTTCAGGCGGAAGTCATGCCGAAATGACAGGAAAAATGATGATTGAAATTGAAAAAGTATTGGAAAAAGAATCTCCTGATTATCTATTGGTTTATGGAGATACAAACTCTACTCTTGCAGCAGCATTATCAGCAGCAAAACTTCATATTCCAGTTTGTCATGTTGAAGCAGGTGCAAGAACTCATTCTATGACAAATCCAGAAGAGATAAATAGGATATGTACAGATCATGTATCAAGCCTTTTGCTTGCTAGTACAAAAAGTGGATACGATGAATTAAAAAAAGAGGGACTATCCAATAATAGTTTCTTAGTAGGGGATCCAATGTATGATGCATTTGATAAATATAGTAAGATTTTAAATGTCAAAGATATTAAATTAAATACATTATTTGGAGAAGAAATAGATGTACCTAAGAAATTTTACTATCTAACTTGTCATAGAGAAGAAAATACGAAAGATGATCAAACTCTACTAGAAATATTTAAGGCAATGAATGATTTAGATTTCCCTACTATTTATCCGGTTCATCCTAGAAATAAAGAAAGAGCATTAAGACTTAACAATTTATACAATTTCAAAAATATAATATTGTGTGAGCCAGTAGGATATTTAGAAAGCACTTGTTTAGTAAAAAATGCAGAAAAAATTGTAACAGATTCTGGTGGTCTACAAAGAGAAGCTTTCTTTGCAAATAAAAAATGTGTAACACTTCTTGACTTTGAGTGTTGGCCAGAAACAATGGTTGAAAATAGGAATAATTTATCAAAACCTATTAAAAGTGAGATTTTAAATAATTTAAATAAAATTCAAAAAATAAATGATAATTATAGACCATTTGGAGATGGCAACTCAGCAATGAAAATAGTTGATTTATTATATAAATCATATTCAGAAAGGAAATAATAAATGAAATATGCACTAATTGGATGTGGACGTATAGCAGTAAATCATATCAAAGCAGTTGTAGAAAACAATATAGATATGGTTGCAGCTTGTGATATAAAACTTGAAAAAATTGATCAGCTAGTAGAAAAGACAAAATACAATAAAGACTTCAAAAAATATAGTGATTACAAAAAAATGATAGATGAAAATCTAGATTTAGATTTTGTAAGTATTGCAACAGAAAGCGGAATTCATGCAGAAATAGCTTTATATTGTATTGAAAACGGAATTAATGTAATAATTGAAAAACCAATGGCAATGTCAATGGAAGATGCAAATAAAATTATAAATTTAAGTAAAGAAAAAAATGTAAAAGTATCAGTTTGCCATCAAAATAGATTTAATATAGCTGTTCATAAAACAAGAAAAGCAATGGATGAAGGAAGATTTGGTAAATTATCTCATGGCTCTATTCATGTTAGATGGAATAGAAATAAAAACTATTATGATCAAGCACCTTGGAGAGGAAAATGGGAATCTGATGGTGGTTGCTTAATGAACCAATGCATCCATGGAATAGATTTGTTAAGATGGATGCTTGGAGAAGAAGTTGAAGAAGTGTACGGAGTTACAAAACAACAATTTCATGACTACTTAGAATGTGAAGATATAGGAATGGCTGTACTCAAATTTAAAAATGGAGCCGTAGCTACAGTTGAAGGAACAGTCAATGTATATCCTCAAAATTTAGAAGAAACTTTATATTTATTTGGGGAAGATGGAACTGTAAAAATTGGTGGAAAATCTACAAATAATATTGATGTTTGGAATTTTAAAGATGAGGATGCTGATGATCAAAACAATATAGGCTTAAAAGAAGAAACAGAAAATGTGTATGGAAATGGACATACATCTTTATTTAAAGATATGATAGAAGCAATACAAGATGATAGAGATCCATATATAACAGCTGTAGATGGAAAAAATGCTTTAGAAATAGTATTGGCTATATATAAATCATCATTTACAGGAAAATCTGTGAAATTGCCATTAGAAAATTGTGCATCAACTGACTTTGAAGGAGAATTTTAGTGACTTATTATGTTCATGAAAGCTCTATAGTAGACGATGGTGTTGAAATAGGCGAAAATACTAAAATTTGGCATTTTTGTCATGTTTCTAAAGGGGCAAAAATTGGAAAAAATTGCTCCTTAGGTCAAAATGTTTTTATTGGAGAAAATGTAGTAATTGGGGATAATTGTAAAATACAAAATAATGTATCTATATATTCAGCAGTTACCTTAGAAGATGGTGTTTTTTGTGGACCATCTTGTGTTTTCACAAATGATTTAACACCAAGAGCAAGATATCCAAAGGGAAAAGATAATTATAAAAAAACTCTAGTGAAAGAGGGGGCAAGCATAGGTGCAAATGCAACTGTAGTTTGTGGAAATACATTAGGTAAAAATTCCATGGTTGCAGCAGGTGCATTAGTAACTTGTGATATTGATGATTATGAACTTGTAATGGGAATTCCTGCAAGATTTTATGCAAAAGTTGATGAGTATGGAAATATTTTAAAAAAAGGGGACGAATAAATGGAGTTTAGAGATTTAAAAACTCAATATTTAAATCATAAAGAAAATATAGATAAAGCAATAGAAAAAGTATTATTATCTTCTCAATTTATAGGTGGTAATCCAGTAAAAGAATTAGAAAAAAATCTAGCTGATTATGTAGGCAGAAAATATTGTATAACATGTGCAAATGGTACAGATGCATTGGAACTAGTTTTGTTAGCATGGGGAATAAAAGAAGGCGATGCAGTTTTTGTGCCAGATTTTACATTTTTTTCTACAGCAGAAGTTGTATCGAGGGTAGGAGCAACACCTGTTTTTGTAGATGTTAATACAGATACTTTTAATATTGATATATCATCATTAGAACAAGCAATTGAAAAAGTAATTGAAGATGGAAAATTATCAGCTAAAGCTATAATTCCTGTTGATTTATTTGGTCTACCAGCAGATTATCCAAAAATTTTACCTATAGCTAAAAAATATAATTTAAAAGTGTTAGAAGATGGAGCTCAAGGATTTGGTGGTCATATAGAAATTGATGGAAAAATAAATAGAGCTTGCTCTTTTGGAGATGCTTCAACAACATCATTTTTCCCTGCTAAACCTCTAGGATGTTATGGAGATGGTGGAGCTATATTTGTGGATGATGAAGATTTGAAAAATTTACTAGAATCTCTAAAAGTGCATGGAAAAGGAGATCATAAATATAACAATGTAAGGGTAGGTATGAACTCAAGGCTAGATACTATCCAAGCAGCAATTTTAAATGAAAAATTTAAATTTTTTGTAAGTGATGAACTTGATTTAGTAAATGAAGTTTATGATTATTATTCAAAAAGTTTGAAAGAAGTAATTGATGAAAATAATATAAATATTAAATTGCCAAAAATACCAGAAAACTTTTACTCTAGCTTTGCTCAATATACAGTAATTGCTGAGAACGAAGAACAAAGAGATAAACTAAGGGAAGACTTATCCAAAAAAGAAATTCCTACAAATATTTATTATCCAAGAGGATTAAGTCAACAAAAAGCATTTGAAAATAATAAGCTTACACCAGTATCACTTAAAAATTCAGAAAATCTTTGTAAGAGTGTATTTTCACTACCTATGCATCCATATTTGGGCAAAGAAGATTTAGATATAATCATTAAGTCATTCAAATAAAATTATTTTATAAGGAGATAATATGAAAATCTTAGTTTTAGTGCAAGGTTATCCGGATAATAATGGAAATGTAGCATCTATGTTCGTGCATAATAGAAATTTAACGTATATAAAAAATGGATATGATGTTACTGTTTTGAATTTTGCAACTAAAAATAAATATAAAAAAGATGGAATTGAGGTTTTAAGCGAAACTGATTATTATTCATCAGATAAAAAATTTGATTTGTTAATTATTCATGCATCTAATGTTAGAAATCATTATAGATTTCTACGAAAAAATAGCGATAAATTTAAAAAGATAATATTTTTCTATCATGGTCATGAGGTTTTAAAATTAAACGAAGCTTATCCTGATCCTTTTCCTTATATCAAAAGAAATAAAATTAAAGAAAGTCTTCAAAATGCATACGATAATTTTAAACTTAAAATTTGGAGGAATTACTTACCAAAAATCAAAGATAAATCAAGCTTCGTTTTTGTAAGTAATTGGATAAAAGATGAATTTTTTAAAAACACAAAACTTAATCGTGATGAATTTGAAGATTCTTGTTATGTGATAAATAACTGTGTTGGAGAAGTTTTTGAAAGAGAAACATTTGATGATAAATGTGAAAAGAAATATGATTTTATAACAATAAGGTCGAATTTAGATGGTTCTAAATATTGTGTAGACCTTGTTAATGAACTTGCTAAAAATACTCCAGATGCAAAATTTCTTTTGGTTGGTAAGGGAGAGTATTTTAACCACTATAAAAAATCTGAAAATATTGAGTGGATAAATAATACTCTTAGTCATAATGATATGATAAATTACTTACAAAACTCCAAATTTGCTTTAATGCCTACAAGGGAAGATACACAAGGTTTAATGACTTGTGAGATGGCGGCATTTGGTATGCCAGTAATAACTTCTGATATAAAAGTGTGTAGGGAAATATTTGATGGGTTTAACAATGCTTATTTAATTGATAATGATAATATTGATACATTGGATAAATTTAAAGATTACGATTATCATACAGTTAAAGATACAAGATATTATAAAGAAAAAACTATGAAAAAAGAGTTGGATTTGATAGCAAAAAATATTAAATAGTAAGTTTGATATAAAGAAGGTGAGAATTTGGAAAATAATAAAAGATGTATATTTCATATTCCTAATAAACTTGATGAAAAGTCATTGTCAGGTTCACAAGTTAGACCTAGGATGATGATACAAGCATTTAAAGATATTGGTTATAATGTTGATGTTGTAATGGGATATGGAAAAGAAAGAAAAAAATCCATAAATATAATTAAGAATAATATAAAAAGTGGAATTAAATATGATTTTTTATATTCAGAAAGCTCAACTATGCCAACATTATTGACAGAAAAAAATCATCTTCCTTTATATCCAAATTTAGATTTTGGTTTCTTTAAATTTTGCAAAAATCATGGAATAAAAATAGGTTTATTTTATAGAGATATGCATTGGAAATTTCCAGTTTATAATAAACAAGTTAATGGAATCAAGAAATTTTTTGCAAAAATATCTTATAGATATGATTTATTAAAATATAAAAGTCTTGTAGATAAGTTTTATCTTCCAAGTAATAAATTATCTAAATACATAAATAGTAAAAAATTAGAAAGTTTAACAGATATTTTGCTTCCAGGTTCTTCCTATAGTGAAAATTTTATTATTTCAAAACAAAATTTTTATAAGAATCGTCTTGATAATTATGATGAAAAATTAAGAGTATTTTATGTGGGTGGAATTTTTGGAAATTATAATTTTATAGATTTTGTTAAAATGGTTTCTAAATTTGACAATATTTTATTAACAATATGTTGTAGAAAATCAGAATGGGAAAAATACAGCTATCTTTATAGAGATTATTTAAATGATAACATAAAAGTAATTCATAAGTCTGGTTTTGAACTTGAGGATTATTATATGAAAACAGATTTATGTTTGGCATATTTTAAAGATAATGATTATATGAAATTAGCTGTGCCTATAAAGGTATTTGAATATATTGGGCATGTTTGCCCAATTATTTGTTCGGATAATATTGCTATAAGTGAAAGTATAAAAGAAAGTAACATAGGATGGGTTATTGATTATAATGATATAAATCTAAACAATTTATTAAAAGATTTATTACTAAATTATAAGGATATTTATAATAAGCATATAAATTGTATTGATTTTTTAAAAGAAAATACTTGGAGTAGTAGAGCAAGTAAAGTTGCGAAAGATTTAAGTAGGTAAATCTATGATTATATTTAGAATAATCTTGGTGATTATATTATTTTTATTTTTTATTTCATTATTTAAGATATCATCAGGATCTTTGTCTATAACAAAATTAAATATGAGTAGTTTATCATTTTATACGATACTAATGTATTGCTTTATTGGATCTTGCATGATATTTTTGGGGTTTAGAGATCATTATTTAGTAAAAAAAGCTTCTGAAGATGCAATTTCTAAGACATCAATTGCTCTATTTTATTCTTACTTAGCTTTGCCGTTAGGAATGATAATAATTAATAGATTGATGGGAATAAAAAAATACAATAAATTTTATAATGATTACCTAGAAAGAGATATTGTAGATATAAAAACTCATCAAAAGAGTATATACAGTATTATTGTTGTCTTATCTTTTGTTGGATTTTTAGGATTGATTTATACTTTTTATAAAATAGGTTATATACCTATTATAAAAGTGATTACTGAAAAGGCTGATACAAGTGTATTGAGAATACAAATAGGTAGAGGTTTTAAAGGTAACCAATATATTAGAAATCTTTTGGTTTTAAATATGATTCCAAATTTATCTTATATATCCTATGTTTACTATCGAATATTACATACAAAAAGATGGAAATATCAATTTATATTTTTACTATTATTATCCATAATATGCAAGACCTTATCTTTTGAGAAATCACCAGTTGTTATATATTTATTTCAATTTTATTTGCTTGAGATATTTCTTGGTAATATTAAATCAATAAAAAAACCTTTATTCTATATGTGTATTTTGGGAACGGGATTTTTATTTGTTTATTATGCGACTACTAATTATAGTGGTGGATTATTTACATTAAAATCAGGACCTATACCTAGACTTATTTTAACACAAATTGCTACTTGTTATTTACACTTCCAGGCTTTTCCTAATATTCATTCTTATCTAAATGGAGCTAGTTTTCCTACTGCAATATCTTGGATTTTTAATACAGATCAATCTTGGATAAGATCAGGAAGAGTAGTTATGGAAATTTTTAATAATTCTGGAGTTAAAGAAGGAACAGCGGGTGTAATGAATTCAATTTATTTGGCAGAAGCCTATGCTAATTTTGGAATTATAGGAATTTTAATATCTCCTTGGTTAGTGGCTTTTATTATGAGTATTGTTAGCAACTTTATACTAAAACAAAGAAAGACACCTATGAATATAGTCTTATATTTAATAGTTACATATACTTTTAGCAATCTTTTGATAGGAGGATTTGTTGACTTTTTTTATAATATAGGATTAGTTTTTTCATTTATTCTTATAATAGGAATTGATTTGATTTATAGAAAGGGCAAAATATATGTTACTATTTGATAGTAATGGAGGTTTAAATGGGACTGTTTATAGGATTAAATATTAAAAAATTAAAAGAAACAAATAAGAAAAAAAATATAAATTGTATAAATCTAGATGAAAAATATTTTTGCCTAGCAAGTAATGGCAAGTTTTATAATGATAAATTTATAACAAGAATTGATGGAACAATTATCTTGGTTGATGGTGTAATTTTAAATAAAGAAAAAATCATTAATGAATATAATAAAAATGATTTTAAAGATTGTATAATATCAGAGTATAACAACGGAAAACTAGATGAATTTATAAATAAATTAAGAGGAAATTTTGTCATAGTATTATATGATTTAAAAAAAGATAAATTAGTAGCATATACTGACCACTGGTCTAACATTCCTTTGTTATATTACAAGAACAATGATGTTTTTTTGATTAGTACAAGGTTAAATGAATTAGTTGAAAATTTAAAACTTAATAATATTGATTATAAATTAAATATGGACGGAGCATATTCTTTAATATCTTATGCTTATATGTTAGAAGATAATACTTTGGTGGAAGATGTAAAGAGACTAGAAGCAGGTTCAAAGCTGGTTTATTCTAATAATATAGAAATAAGTTCATATCATGATTGGGTTTTTGAAGAGAAGAAAATTAATAAAGATGAAGCTATAAAAAAATTAGATTCTTTGTTTTTGAATGCTGTTGAAATGCAAGTTAATAAAAACGAAGAATATGGATATAGGAATATTGTACCATTAAGTGCAGGTTTAGATTGCAGAATAGTTGCTTATTCTTTAAGAAGATTGGGTGTAGAAAATGTATTGACATACACTTATTCTGATAGTAAATCAAATGATTATAAGTATTGTCCAAAAATGGCAAGTGATTTAAAATATGAGTGGTTATATAAAAATTTAGATAATGGATTGGATTTATTTAACCTTGATAGTTCTATAAAAATTGCAGATGGTTTAATTTATTATCCATGGGCATCACAATTTAATACTTTTTTAAATGCTATTAATACAAGTGAAATTGGAATAATACATACAGGTGTTATAGGTGATGTAATTCCAGGTAGCTTTAATAAATCTTTAGATTATAAAAATAAAAAATATGCTTTAGGCGATGGAGCTTATTCGACAAAATTACTTAACAGAATATCTTCTAATATAAAAGATACAAGTTATGAAGAAGGGATGTTTAGGAATAGAGCAATAAATGGTGCATGTTTAGGATATTCAACATCTATAAAAGAATATGGGGAAGGAATGTCTCCTTTCATGGATGTAGATTTTGCCGAATTTTGTTTTTCACTTCCTTTTGAATTTAGGTTTAAGCATAATATTTATTACTCTTGGGTAATAAGTAAATTTAAAGATGCAACCAAATATCCACACAATGGAGTAAAAATTTCATCTATGCGTGGAATAAAAATAAATGGGAAAGAATATAAGTTAGATACTATAAAAGGTTTGCTTATGAACAAAATGAAATCTAAGTATAGTAAAAGAAATGATATGAATCCATTTGACTATTGGTATGATAATAATCAAAAGCTAAAAGGGTTTATGGATGATTATTTTCAATCAAATAAAGAGTGTTTGAAAAATTATGAGCAATTATATAAAGATATTAATTTTTTGTATAATTCGGGAAATACAATAGAAAAAACATTAGTTCTTAGTTTGATAGGTTCGTACAAATACCTATTTTAAATGTAAATCTTATTTTTTATAAAGTATTATAAAAAGTTATTAGTATAGAAAGGAAAAATAAAATGAATGAAAAAGAAATAGATATTATAGAATTATGTAAGGAGATTATAAAAAATATTCATATAATATTTTTGGCTTGTCTAATTTTTGGTGCTTCTTTTTTTGGAATAACTAAATTTATGTCAACTCCAACTTATGAAACATCAACTATGATTATGATATCAAAAGCAACTGATAGCAATTTAAATGCAACTTATGCAAATCTTACAAAATCTAATGTTTTTGTATCTGATATTATAAAAAAATTAGATTTAGACATGACTTATGATGAATATTTGAATAAGGTTGTTGTTGAACCAGATCCTAGCTCTAGAATGATAAATATAAAAGTTAAAGATACAGTTCCAGAAAGAGCAGCTGATATTGCTAATCAAACTGCTATTGAATTAAAAAACACAATTGGAAAACTTAATAAAAATAAAATTTTAATTTCTGATAAGGCTAGAGTTCCTAAAAACCCTATTTCATCAAACATTAAAAAAAATACAGCTATTGGTATTTTTCTTGGATTTTTTATTAGTGTAATTTATGTAATAGTAAAAGATATAACTGATACAAGAATTAAAAGTGCTGATGAAATGAAAGAATATTATGATATTCCTTTGATAGGAATAATTCCAGATAAGGCAAAAGGAGAATAAGATGATAGAAAATAATGGATATTTAAATAATTCATCTTTATATGATGAGTCTATTTATTCTATAAAAACTGCTATAAAATATAACAAGAATTATAGCAAATGTAAGGTTATTGGCATGACGTCTTCAAATCCAAATGAGGAAAATATTGAAATTTTATATGATCTTGCTAAAACTTTTGCCAAAGATTGTCTAAAAGTTGCTATTTTAGATTTTGATTTGAGAATGCCAAAATTAGGAAATATTATAAAAGCTGATAAAAATTTTGGGCTAACAGATTATTTTAATGATGAAATTGCTGTTGAAAAATTATTGTTAAAAGATAAAACAGAAGAAAATTTATTTATTTTATTGGCAGGTCAAAGACCAACAAATCCAACTCAAATACTAGATTCAAAAAAAATAAAAGAATTGATAGAAAATTTATCAAAAGAATTTGATTATATATTTATAAATTTGCCTCCGGTTGATTTATTGGCAGATGGATCAATAATTTCAACTTATTGTGATGGTATTATTGTGGCAGTAAAATACAATGATACAAAAAAAGAAGACCTTGACAAGGCAATTAAAAATTTACAAGAAGTTGATGCAAATATAATAGGTTTATTGATGACCCATGCGCAGGTAGATAAAAATCTATATAAGAGCTATCTTAATAAATAGTTTTTATTTATAGAAAAATAGCTATTAGAAACTTTGGAGGAAAAGATGAAAATCAAAAAAATTATATGTCTTCTTGTTCTTCTAATTAGTTTGAGTTCATGTAAAGAAGAAAAAGAAAATTATCAAAGTAAAAATGTAGATGTAAATACAATTTTTGATAGTGATTTTTCTTATGATTATTCAGATGATGAAGATGAAGAACTTGAAAAATTAACAAAATTGATTAAAAAAAGTGCAAATGAGCTATCAAGTACTGAAGATATAAAAGAAAAAGAAGATAGCAATTTAGGAATAGGAAAAGAATTTGTAATATCATCAAAAACTGATTTTAGAAAAGAACCTTTTGAAGATGAAGATAATATTATAGAAAAAATCCCAAAGAATTCAAAGGTAAATTTAATCAAAAACGTAAAAGTTGATGGACAAAAATGGTCTAAAATTTCTTTTAATGGAAATATTGGTTATGTTAGAAGAAATGCTTTGAAAAATGAGAAGTAAATAGTGTTTTAAATTAAGATTTATAAATACTCTCTTTGTAGATTAAATCTGCAAAGGGGGTATTTTTTTGATTAATTTATTAATTTTTAAAGTGTTTTAAATTTATGATATAATTTTAAATTTTAATGCTCAATATTTTGTATTAAAAATTTAAAATGATTAATGGAATATTTTTAAATTGTGAAATAATATATCAAAAGTGTTTATGCAATGTTAAATGAAACAAATTGGCGTTTGTATTTGGCTAATAATTTTCTTGTTTTATTGATGAGAAATATTGTAATTACTTGTTATATTTTTTTATAATTATTTTAAAAAACAAATCTGTATTGAAGCTAAAAAAACATTTTCTTTTTTAGAAAATTATGATATACTTTAAAAAAACATATTTCTGGATAGAAAATAATTGAATATAATTTTAGCATTACTATTACATATTAAATTTTTTATTGATTGATGTTAGCATTTACACGTTTTGTTTGTTAATTTTGATAAGTATATTTTTATTTGATTATTTTTCTTGTCCTTAATTTATATTATTATTTATTATAAACCCAAACAGTTTAATATTGGTTAAATACCCCGGCAATCGATATCAAGAGTTTGGATTTTTTTAATTTTATTTTTGTTGCGGTGAAATTATATGGATCCTATAATTTTAATATTTTTGCGACAAATTACACATAAGCTATTTTTTTATATTAAACAATAGTTTTAGCTGTTGTTTATGGAAGGAAGTGGGAGTTTAAAAAGATATTTGGTAGTAAAAAAATATATATTTAGTTTATATATTTGTGCTTAGAGTTTATAGGGCTTTTAAAAGAAAAATGTATTTTTAGGAGATTTTATGAAATATGTTAAAGAATTTTGTTATTTGATTTTTTTCTTGCTACTAGGTTTTGTAGCTAAGAAATTAACTGGGCTACCAATACCTGAACCAGTTTTTGGTATGATTTTTTTGTTTGTTGCTTTGCTATTTAAGATTGTAAAGGTTGAGGATGTTGGAGAAACATCAGATTTTCTAACTTCTATTCTAGCTTTTACTTTTACTCCTCTTGGTGTTGGTCTTATGGTGCAATTTGATGTAATTAAAGATAATGCAATACAAATACTTGTGGTTATGACTATATCTTGCTTAATAACTATGGCAGTAACTGCTAAAATTGTAGAAATAGTACAAAAAGTGAGGAAGTAATATGAGCGAATTTTTGAATACTTATATAGCTGATAATGATTTTTTTGGAATTGTTTTGAGCATAGTTATGTTTAGAATAGGAATGATGGTTAGTAAAAAAACTAAAATAGCGTTTTTTAATCCGTTATTGCTTGCTATAATATTTTGTATAGCTTTTTTGAAAATTACTGGTATTAGTTATGATAATTTTAATAAGGGTGGAAAGTACATATCATTTATGATAGCACCAATTACTGTTGCTTTAGTTGTAAGTTTGTATAGAAATATAGATAGATTAAAGGCAAATCTTGTTCCTATTTTAATAGGGGTAATAGTAGGGTCTATTGTTGCTATTTTGTCTGCTTATTTCCTATCAAAGATTTTTAAATTTGATAAGAATTTGACTTTGTCAATGATGCCTCAATCAGTAACTACTCCTATTGCAAAATCGTTGACTGAGGAATATATCGGTAAATTTGGGGCAGATGAAGTGACCATTAAGACTTATGCAGCAATTACTGCAATAACAGTTATACTTAGAGGAACTGTTGGAGCTATATTTGCACCTACAGTTATGAAAATCATGAGAGTAAAAGATTCTGTAGCTATTGGTATTGGTATCGGTACGGCAAGCCACGCGATGGGAACATCAAAAGCTATAGAAATGGGAGAAGTTGAAGGAGCTATGAGTGGATTATCTATTGCTATAGCTGGTATTTGTACAGTTATTTTGATGCCACTTTTTGTAATGCTTTTTATAAGTTAGATTTTTTTGAATTTTGAAATTAAATGAATAAAAAAATTTTTATGTACACAGGAAAAGGCGGTGTTGGCAAGTCTACTATATCAAGCGCTACTGCTATTATTTCTGCAAAAAAAAATATAAATACAATTTTAATCAGTATAGACCAAGCTCATAGTTTATCAGATGTTTTTGGAATAAAAATAGGCGGAGAGATTACTAAAATCTGTGAGAATTTGTCTGTTCTTGAAATTGATAGTTCAAAAATTTTAGAGGAAAGATTTCCTGATATAAAGGCTGGTTTTGCAGATAGGTTTAGAAAAATAGATTTTTCAAAAGTATCTTATAATTCAAGTGTTGATATGCCATTTATTGCTAATATATTGTCATTGCTTAAAATATTGGATATATACGAACAGTTTGATTTTGAAAATATAATAGTGGACTGTCCAGCATCGGCATCTACATTTGCTTATCTAAAAATACCAGAAATGCTTTCGTGGTATTTGGAGAAATTTTTTGGAATAGGTAAGGGAATAATTAGAACTTTAAGGCCTGTATCTAAATACAAATATAAAATCAACTTGCCAGATAATCAATCTTTGGATGAAATTGAAATTATTTATAAAAGGCTTATAAAATTAGAGGAAATTTTAAAAGATAGTAGGATTTCAACGGTTAGATTGGTTGGATTGGCTGAGAAGATGGTTTTAGAAGAAAGTAAAAGAGATTTATCTTACCTAAATCTTTTTGATTATAATGTAGATGGATTTTTTGTTAATAGACTTTTTGATGACGATAAGAGTGATTTTGTAAGAAAGAGAATAGAAATACAGTCAAAGCATTTAAAAGAGATTGAAGATTGTTTTTATAATATGCCAGTCTATAAAATAAAATTGATGAAAAAAGATTTAATAACTCTAGAGGATATAGAAAAATTTGCAGAGGAATTATCTTTTAAAGATTCAATTTTAGATATAAAACCTATTTGTGAAAGTTATAGTTATGAAAAAATCGATGATGGATATATATTGAGGATAAATATTTCAAAAATTCATGATTATGATATCTATAAAAAAGGGACAGATATAAATATTAGAGTGGATGATATGAAAAGAATTATTAGCTTGCCCAATATTTTGATTGATTCTTATATTCACAAATGTGTCCGAAATAACGATGAGCTTTATATATATTTAAAAGTAAAACAGGATAAGATATGAGAATTATTATAAATACTGGCAAGGGTGGAGTTGGAAAAACTACAATTTCAGCACTAACAGCTATAAATATTTCCAAAAGATATAAAACTTTAGTTATAAGTAGTGATCTTGCTCATAGTTTAAGTGATTTGTTTGAAGAAAAATTAAATGATAGTCCCAAGCAGATAGCAAATAATCTTTACGGACTTGAGATTAATCCCATCAAAGAAAGTAAAAAAGCGTGGGGAAATATAAGCTCTTATATGAGAGAGCTTGTAAAAGAAAGTGTAACAACAGAAATACAGCTAGATGAGTTGTCACTTCTTCCTGGATTTGATGATGTATTTTCTCTACTTAAAATTTTAGAAATTTATAAAGAAGGAAAGTTTGATGTTTTGATTGTTGATTGTGGGCCTAGTGGTGAAACAATATCCCTGCTATCAACTGGAGAAAAGTTTAATAATTTGTCGGATTCATTAGTACCATTAGTTAAGAAGTTTAATAGTATTTTTGGAAGCTTTATTGAAAAAAGAACAGACGTTAAAAAACCAAAAGATATAGTATTTGATGAGTTTATAAGTTTATCAAAAAAATTATACGAACTTGAACGTATATTACAAAATCCAAATATAACAACAATCAGATTTATAAGTAAAGCAAATAAAGTTATAGCAAATGAAACTTTTAGATCTTATAGCCTTATAAATATGTATGGATTTTTATCGGATTGCGTGTTTATTAATATGATATATCCAGAAGAAATTCAACAATCTTCTTATGGAAATCTATTAGATGAAGATAAAACAAATATTATAAAAATAGAAGAATTTTTCAAAGAAAAAAAAGTTTTTAAGATTCACTTACAAGATTATGAAGTTATCGGGTTAAAAGCCTTAAATAAGTTGCATGATAAGATATTTAAAAATCTTAAACTAGAAGATATTTTCGTTAATGATAAAGCATTTTATATCATAGAAGAAAAAGCTAGTAAGATTATTGTAATAGATTTGAAATATGCTAAAGAAGAGGAGGTAGAAGTTAGAAAAATAGGAAATGATTTAGAAGTTTCTTACTTAAATTATAAAAGAAGATTTAAGTTGGCAGATAATATATCTTCAAGGAAAATAAGCTCATTTTCTTTGCGAGATAACAAGCTTAGAGTTGTAATGGACTATGACTAGAATATGTAAAAAATAAAAATGAGAGGTCGTAAATGATAGAAAATAAAATAGAATTATTTGACACTTTTGCAAAAAATTTAGAAAGTGTTAATGGTACTTGTTATAAAACAAGTAAGAATGATTTAGCAGAGACACTTGTAAATATTTACAAGGACAATGGAATAGAATCAACTTGTATGTTGGAAACAGAGCTTGCAAAAGAAACAGGAGTAGTTGAAGCTTTTAGAAAAAATGATATTACAGTTTATACTGATCATATTAGACTAAACAGCGAAACAGCTAAAGGCGGAATAACAGAAGTTGCTTATGGCGTGGCTGAGCTTGGTTCTGTTGTACAAGCAAGTGATGAAGTAGATGCTAGGCTTATGGCTATTATGCCAGATTATTATATAGGAATAGTTAAAGGCTCAACAATTGTGGAAAGTTATGATGATATGTTTGACAAACTATCCGAATTAAAACCTTTCCCAAAATATGTAGGTTTTATAACAGGCCCTTCAAGGACAGCAGATATAGAGTGCGTAAGTACAGTTGGTGTTCATGGTCCTTTGCAAATGAGCATAGTGATAGTTACAGATCTATAGGTTTAAGATTATAAGAGGAGATTAATATGGTTGATAATATTAGTTTAAAAGAAGAGATAAAAGATGCGTTAGACAATGCAACTTTAGGTAGAACCCTCGGAAATTTTTGTAAGACTTATCCAAAAAGAAGACTAAATTCTTATCAAGGAATTGATTTTAAAGAAACTCAACAAGCTATAAAAAGAGTAAAAACATTTGCTGCTGAGCATGTTGATGAAATGATAAGTGAATTCAAAAAGAATTGCGAGGCAAGAGGAGGACACGTTGTTGTAGTAAAAAGCAAAGAAGAAGCTGCAAAATGGGTTGAAAACTTTTTAAAAGAAAAAGACATAAAAACAGCCGTAAAATCTAAATCAATGTGTTCTGAAGAAATTCATTTTAATAAGATACTAAAAGATAATGGTGTAGATTGCCAAGAAACTGATTTGGGAGAATTTATTATTTCACTTGAAGGAAATAGCCCAGTACATATGGTTATGCCAGCCTTGCATTTAAATAAGGAACAAGTTGCAGACTATTTTTCAGAATACACTAAAACTAAACACGAACCTATAATATCTGAAGAAGTAAAAACTTCAAGAAGAGTTATGAGAGATAAGTTTAAAAATGCAGATTTAGGAGTTTCAGGAGCAAATGTTGCCGTTGCTGAAACTGGAACAGTATTTACAATGACAAATGAAGGTAATGGTAGAATGGTAGGAACTCTTCCAAAAAATCATTTGTATATATTTGGAATAGAAAAATTTGTAAATTCAATTTCTGATGCTAGATGGATTTTTAAAGCTCTCCCTCGTAATGGTACTGCTCAAAGAATTACAGCTTACTTATCATTGTATACAGGTGCTTGTGAAGTAACTACTGACAAAGAAAGTGATACAAAAGAAGAAAAAGGATTCTATTGTTTGATTATAGATGATCCAGGCAGAAGAGAAATATTGGCTCAAGAGGGTTATAGAGAAATATTTAACTGTATTAGATGTGGAGCTTGTCTTGATGTATGTCCAGCCTTTGCTTTAGTAGGAGGACACGTATACGGTTCTAATGTTTATACTGGAGGAATAGGAACGCTTTTAACTCACTTCTTAATTGATAAAGATAGAGCAAATGAAATAGAAAGTGTATGTCTACAATGTGGCAGATGTAATGAAGTTTGTGGTGGTGGACTTCCAATAGCTGAAATGATAATGAAAGTTAGAGAAGAACACGTTAAGGAAAATCCAGATCCAATAAAGAAATTTGCATTAGATGCAGTAACAGATAGGAAACTTTTCCATTCATTATTAAGAATTGCATCTATTGCTCAAGAGCCATTTACTAAGGGCGACACAATGATTAGACATCTTCCAGATTTCGTATCAGGAATGACTGGAGGAAAAGTTTTACCATCAATAGCAAAAGTTCCGCTTAGAGATATTTTTGATGAAATTGAACAAAATGTAGAAAATCAAAAAGGAACAGTGGCTTTATTTGCCGGTTGTTTACTTGATTTTGTATATGTTGATACAGCTAAATCTTTGATTAAAAATATGAACTCAATAGGATACAAAGTAGAGTTTCCTCTAGGTCAAGCTTGTTGTGGTTGTCCTGCAAGCAATATGGGTGATGTCGAAAATGCTAGAAAAGAAGCAGAAATAAATATAAAAGCCATGGATGCAGAGAAATACGATTATATTCTTCTTGCTTGTCCATCATGTACTCATCAACTTCAATCTTACAAAGATTTCTTTGAACAAGGAAGTGAAATGTATGAAAGAGCAAAAGTTTTGGGAGAAAAATGCGTAGATTTTTGTAAATTATTCCATGAAAAAGATGACAAAGTAAATGCAGGAGATGGAAAAGAAGTAAAAGTTACTTACCATGATTCATGCCATTTAAAGAGAACTTTGGGAGTTTATGAAGAACCTAGAGATTTACTTAAAAATACAGAAGGCGTAGAATTTGTTGAGATGGAAGATAGCGATAACTGCTGTGGATTTGCAGGCTCTTATAATGTTTTATATCCAGATATTTCATCAAAAATATTAAAAAACAAAATAGAAAATATCAAAAATTCTGGAGCAGATGTGGTTGCTGTGGATTGTCCAGGTTGTATGATGCAAATTAGAGGAGGACTTGAAGCAGAAGGTCTTGATATTAAGGTAAAACACACTTCAGAAATAATATCTGAAAAGAGAGGATTAATCTAAAAATGAATTTTGCAATAAGTGAATGTTTAGCAAAAGAATCAAAGCAAACTATTATAGATTATTTAATTGATAAAACACTTGTAGAAATGAGAGAAATCTTAGGAGATTACAAGCAAAGCCAAAAGCTCTATAATATTATTGAGAATACTTTGATTTCTAGCGGAAAGATGATTAGAACAAAGCTTTTGATTTATATAAGCCTGATGGGAGAAAACCAAATTTCAGATAAAATAATTAGTCAATGCGCTGCAGTAGAAATAACTCATCTTGCATCACTTATTCATGATGATATAATAGACGATTCGCTAATTAGAAGATCACATAGGTCAATCCAATCAAAATATGGCAAAGATGTAGCCGTATTTGCAGGCGACTATATGATATCTAAAGTATTTAGTTACTTGGCAAAAAAAGGACTTGTCGAAGAAATTTCTATAATATCTGACACTATTAGAGATATGTGCAATGGCGAAGTTGGTCAAAATTTAATAAAATACAGACTAGATATTAGTGAAAAAGAATATTTTGAAAATATTTGCGGAAAAACTGCTTCATTTTTTAAAACAGTTTGTTATTTTGGAGCGAAAAATGCTGGATTCAATCAAATTGATATTAATAAAATGGTTGAATTTGGAAAAAACTTAGGCTTGATGTTTCAATTGAGAGATGACATTTTAGATTTATTCTCAAGTAAAGATGAAACAGGAAAAGGAGAGTTTGTTGATGTAAAAGAAGGAGTATACACATATCCTTTATTATCCAGCATGAATGATGACAAGTATGGAGATGAAATATATAAGCTGCTCAATAAAAACAAAGAAGTAAGTCTTAATTATGACGAATTACTTACATTAAGGCAATTACTCATAGAATCAAAAGCTTGTATTTTAAGCTCAAAAAAAATCAAGGAGTTTGCCGATAAAAATAGGTTGATACTAGCAAGTCTTCCAATTAGAGAATCTGATTACTTATATAAGATTTTAGATAAGATAGAGAAGAACTAATGAAAACTTATCAAAAGATGACATTAAAAAACATAATTAATTTTGCAAATCCAAAATCATTTGTAGCATCTATTATTCCTTCGATTTTTGGGATTTTGATGCTGATAAAATCAGGATATTCCATAAGTTTATTAAGGTCTTTGGGTCTGATTTTATCGTGTGTTTTCCTACAATCATCCGTAAATACTATAAATGATTATAGTGATTTTATAAATGGAGTAGATAGTAAGGAAGATAACTTAAAAGAATCTGATAATATTATGTTCTATAATTGTATTAGACCAGAAAGCGTTAGAAATTTAGGGCTATTTTTTCTAACGATTGGAATTGTGTTCGGACTTTTAACTTTAGAAAGTATAAATTATAAAAGTATCATCATAGGGATAATCGGAGTAACAACGGTTTTAAATTATTCAATGGGACCTTTCCCTATTTCATATCTTCCAGTAGGAGAATTATTTAGTGGAATAGTAATGGGAGGATTAATACCTATCGGTGTATTTAGCGTGATTTCAGAAAAAATTGATTTTACAATTATGGGATATGCAATGCCTTTTATAATAGGGATTTCATTAATTATGATGAGTAACAATTCAAGTGACATAGAGAAAGATAAAAAAGCAAATAGAAATACACTTGCTGTTGTTATGGGTAGGAAAAATATTAGAATTTTATATAAAATATTAATTATAGTGTGGTTTATATCGCAATCCTATCTAGTCCTTTATTTTGGAGGGTATAAAGCTTTAATCATAGATTTGATCATATTCTTTCTAAAAAGAAAATTTATATTTAGAATTTTTACAGCAAGCCTACTTCCCCAAGATAGAGTTAGGCAAATGATGGATATAGGACTTACAAATATTTTATTAAATTTCAGTTATTTAGTAATAATAGTCATAAGTTTAATAGGAGAATAATATGGAGAAAAGCAAAAAAGTTTATGAAATATTTCAAAAAATTTCGCCATATTATGACAAGGCTAATGATAGGATAAGCCTAGGATTACAAAAAAGTTGGAAAGAAACATTAGTAAAGGATATTTTGAAAAATATCAAAAATGATGAAAAAGTATTGGATGTTTGCTGCGGAACAGGAGATATAGCAATAGAAATAGCTAAAAAGAGTGATGCAAAAGTTGTTGGTGTAGATTTTTCAGAAAATATGCTTAGGATATCAAAAGAAAAATCAAAAAAAATAAATAACATAACTTTATTAAAGGCAGATGCAAAAAATATTCCATACGAAAATTCAACATTTGATTATGTAACGATATCTTTTGGTTTAAGAAATACAGATGATTATGAAAAAGTAATAAACGAAATGGTTAGAGTAGGAAAAAAAGGAATATATATATTAGATTCCTTTCCAGTAGAAAATAAAATTATAAAACCATTTTATAAATTATTTTTTAAATATCTAATGCCAGTCCTTGGTGGAGGTATTAGAAGATATAAAGATTATATGTGGCTATATGAATCAACGAAGAATTTTATCAGTCCAAATGAAATAATAAAAATCTGTGAAAGATTTGGAGTTGAGAATATTGAAGTAAAAAAAATGCTCTTTGGAGCTTGCGTAATGATCAAAGGGCAAAAATTATAATTCAACACATGGGGGAAACAATGAGTGAAGATAAATTTGATGTTATAATTGTAGGAGGCGGTGTTGCAGGATTATCTGCAGCTATAGTTTTAGCAGAAAATGATTTAGAAGTTATGTTGGTTGAAAGAGGAGACTATTGTGGAGCAAAAAATGTGACAGGAGGCAGGTTATATGGTCATAGTTTAGAAAAAATAATACCAAATTTTGCCGAAGAAGCTCCGATAGAAAGAAAAGTAGTAAAGGAAAAAATATCAATGATGAGTGAAAAATCATCTTTTGATATAGGATTTTCATCAAAAGCTCTTGGCAAAGATAAAGATTCATCCTATGTAGTATTACATAGTAAGTTTGACCAATACCTAGCAGATAAAGCAGAAGAAGCAGGAGTTTCAATAATAAGTGGAGTTTTAGTAGAAAAATTACTTGTAGAAGATGGAAAAGTAGTAGGTATTGATGCTACAGGAGAAGAAGTATTTGCTGATGTAGTAATAATAGCTGATGGAGTAAACTCATTACTTTCTCAACAATTAGGAATAAAAAAAGAACTAGAACCTCATCAAGTAGCAGTTGGAGCTAAAGAAGTTATTGAATTATCAGAAGAAATAATCAATGAAAGATTTAATCTAGAAAGCGATGAAGGTATGAGCTGGCTTTCATGTGGCGATCCAACTATAGGAGGATTTGGAGGAGGCTTTATTTATACAAATAAAGATTCCATATCTATCGGAGTAGTTGCAACATTATCAGATATAGGTTATGCAAATACAAAAATAAACGATTTGTTAGAAAGATTCAAAGAACACGATAATGTAGCACCATTTATAAAAGGTGGAAAAACAATAGAATATTCAGCACACCTTGTTCCAGAAGAAGGCATTCATATGATTCCAGAATTATATGGAGATGGTTTCCTTGTAGTAGGAGACGCAGCAGGTTTTTGCGTAAACCTAGGTTATACAGTAAGAGGAATGGATTTTGCAATTGAAAGTGGTAGACTTGCAGCACTATCAATAATAGCTAGCAAAGAAAAAGAAGATTTCAGTAAAGAAAGCTTATCAATTTATAAAAAACTTTTAGAAGACAGCTTCATAATGAAAGATTTAAATACTTTCAAGGCATTCCCAACAATATTAAGCAGAAGAGAAATTTTTAAAGACTTCCCAGAAATTATTAACGATGTAGCAGAAAGAGCTTTCAAAGTAAATGGCGAAGATTCCAAAGGATTTATAATGGGAACAGTAAACGACCTTGCAAGTAGAATGAGCGCAACACAATTATCAAACTTTATTTCCGCAGTAATGGAGGCACTATAAATGAAAAGAATGAGCATAGAAGATAAATTAGGTCTTGATATATACCATACAGATGAGCATAATTCACACATCGATGTAGATACAGACTACAAAGATGAAGAAGAAATAAATAAACTTTTAATGGCATGTCCAGCAGGTTGCTACACCTATGTAGATGGAGTTTTTGGTTTCAGTCACCTTGGATGCCTAGAATGTGGAACCTGTAGAATCCTATCACATGGAAAAATTGTAAAAGATTGGAAACATCCACAAGGAGAAGTAGGAGTAACTTTTAGACAAGGCTAAAGATAAGAAAATAAGAAAAAATTAGAAAATAATTAATCCACTAATCATAAAATTCGATATAAGACTAAAAATAAAAAACAGCATTGTAAAAAAATCTGATATGTACCCTCTTTACTGGACAAACCAGTAAGGAGGGTATTTTTATTAAATTTATAAAAGAATACATAATAAAGAAAAATTCCAAAAGATAAAAGATACTAGACAAGATAATAAAAAAATCATTTTGATGAAAAATTGCTTAGGCTAGAAAAATATTTTGCAAAATAAAAAGTAAATAGTTTTTCAAATAAAATTTTGTTTTGGATTTAGGTTTTTAAAATAAATGAAAAATCCTCATCAAAATAAATGAGGATTTAATATAAATTTATAATATAGATTTAAATATTGGAAAATTTTTGATTAATTTAACAATTATACAAGATAAGAATAAGTTTGTTATTACCAAAACTGGGACTGTAAGTAAGATTGAATTACCTATAATTAGATTTTTTATTGTATCTATGCTTGTAAATATCCTAATTATAATGATATGGATTAAATATATCCCAAAAGAAAGGCTATCGATTTTTAAAAGAATACTAGAAAAAATATTTTCAGTACTTTTATAAGACTTTTTATTTTCTGATGAAACTTTTTCTATGGCTTGCCATTTTTGGCTATTACTAATTCCCATAACAAAACTAAAGAAACCAATACTTTGAACAATAACAATTATTGAAGAATAACTCCAAAAAATTTCAAAATTTTCATTGTTATTTATCCATCTGTAATATGTTAATATTGATATTAGTATGCTTGAAACTATAAATAAAATAGCTCCTTTATTTTTATCAATTTTTATTATTCCTTTGTGTAATGAGTAACCCATAAACAAATAAAAAGGGTATATTGTTAGCTCATGAATATAAAATCCACTTTTAAATTTAAATGTTCCTATAGCAGGAATTATTGAAATAAAAATAATATAGACTAACATAATAAATTTTATTTCATTTTCTTTAGAAACTTTAACAAAAGCCCTATACATTGGCATCAATAAATATAAACCAATGAGCATATATAAATACCACATTGGGCTATAAGTATTATCCGTATATAAATTTTTTAAATAAGTTAAAAATTCATTTAAATGTAAAGATCTCTTATCAATTATAATGTCAACGATTTGATATATAGCTACAAAAATTACTATTGAAAGAAGTATTCTTCCAATATATTTTTTAATTAGCTTTTTAAGAGTTAAATTTTTATTTTTATCTAAATTTAAAACTCCAGTTACCATCAAAAAAATTGGAACTGCCCACATAGAGCAGTTCACAAATAATCTCAAAATAATATTATCTTCTATATTAAAACGAAAATTTGTACTTAAAACAAATCCTGTGTGCAGAATGATTATTGCAATTGTAGCAATAGCGCGACAATAGGATAGACCAAAATTCATTTTAGTTGAAGATTGCATCGCCATTTGTGCATCCTTCCTGATTTCCTCCTTGATCTGGTGTTTGTTGAGGAGCTGGAGCAGGTTCTGGTTGAGGTGCAGGTTGAGGGGCTGGAGCTGGTGTAGGATCAGGTTGTTGTGCTGGTTGATTTACTGGTGCTGTTTGATTAACATTTTCTTGTGGAGTTTCTTCAGTATTTTCAGTTGTAGTTTGTGGGGAAGCTTCTACTTCATTTTTCTTTTCGTTACTAATGTTACTTTGTTCTTTTGAGTCTTCTTTTTCTTTATCGTTACTTGATTTTTCTTCTACTGATAAATTACTTTTTTCTATTTTTTTATCTTCTTTTTTATTACAAGCTACTAAAGAAAAAGATAAAACAAAAGTCATTAAAAGTAAAGTGTATTTTTTAAATTTTAAATTTTTCATTATATATCAATTATCTCCTTATAAATGCATATATTTATTTCTTTCTACTAAATATTTTAATGTTCCACTTTGTCCATATCTCTTTCCGTAAATACTTCTGCCGTATTCTTTGTAAACATCAGGATCGTAAACATATTTATTACCATTCATATGAATCTCACACCATGAATGTGGCCACTGTGCATTGTAACCTTGATGATACCCAGAAACTTGATATACGTTATAACCCAAAGCTTTTGCCATATAATAGAAAACAGAAGCCATTGTATAACAATTTCCTCTTCTTTGATTAAATCCAACATTTGCAAAGAATGTTATACCATTATTTGCATTTATAGTCATTGTCTTATAGTTTATAGCTGAACTAGCCCACTTGTAAGCTCCCCATAAAGAATTACCAACTTGATTTAAAATTGATTTTGCATATTTCATAGTATCAATATGAGGCTTATTAGCATTGTATTCTGATATGCTTATTAACCCATTAGAATCAGGATGGAAAGTAGCAATTTTCATATATGTAAATTGTGAAGTTTTAACAAGACCATCATTACCAACAAAATACATAACTTTAGGTCCAAAGGTAATAAATTGATTAGTATATAAGTAACCATTACCATAAGCAAAGTGTTTACCTTGATTATTTATCTTCCAACCCTTGCTACCTATAAGATTACCATCGTTATTAGTAAATCGCCATCTTTTATTATTATCTTGGAATTTACCAACAATCATTCTTCCATCATTACCCATAAAATACATAACTTTAGGTCCGAAAGTTATAAATTGATTAGTATATAAGTAACCATTACCATAAGCAAAGTGTTTACCTTGATTATTTATCTTCCAACCCTTGCTGTTAATGAGATTACCATCGGCATTAGTATATCTCCATTTTTTACTATTATCTTGGAATTTACCAACAATCATTCTTCCATCATTACCCATAAAATACATAACTTTAGGT
>JAGZMY010000008.1 GCA_018363915.1 Anaerococcus vaginalis | reverse complement strand
AAAACTAAAAGAAGATTATTCATCTACAAAATGGGAGTTAGAAGCTGAGAAAGAAAAGACCGATAAAAACGAAAATAAAATCAAAGAAATGCAAGAAAAGCTCGAGTCTTTAGAAGAGGAACTTGCGAAGAAGACTAAAGAAATTGAGGATAAAGACAATAGAATTAAGGACTTAGAAAAAGCTCTTGATGAAAAAGATACTAAGATAAAAGACTTAGAGTCTAAAAAGAAAGAGACAGAAAATTCTAAGTCAGAATGCTGTAAAAAAATTGAAGAGCTTCAAAAGGCTATTGATAGCTTAAAAGAATCTTCTGAAAATACAAAAAAGGAATTAGAAGATAAGATTAAAGAACTAGAAGAAAAACAAAAAGCTTCTGAAGAAGAAATTAAGAAGCTAAAAGAAGAGTTAAATAAGAAAATTGAAGAAGCCAAGAAGTTAATCGAGGAAGCAAATAAAAAAGCGAAAGAAGAACTTGAAAAGCAAGCTAAAGATGAAAAAGAAAAAAATATAAACCAAGACTTATCTAAGAAATTAGATGAACTTCTAAAACTCCAAAAAGAAAACAAAGAGAAGAAAGAAGATAAGAAATCTCAAGATAAGAAGTGGGACGAAATTTTGAAAGCTGATGACAAGAATATCCTAAATCAATTTGATCTTAACAAGATGAAAAAGCAAGATAAACAACAGGACAAAAAACAAGCTAAAGATGAAAAAGAATTTGCAGTTTTCCAAGTAGACAAAAACTTTTATAACATTATAAAAGATGGAAAGAAAACTACTGTGTATATGGATGTAAAAGCATATATTAAGGATAATCGCATTATGCTACCTGTTAGATATGCAGCCTATACTCTTGGGTTTAATGTAGAATATGATGATAGTAAGAGAGAGGCTATCTTTTCAAATAAAGAAAATACAGCCTTACCTAAAAAAACTCTAAGATTAAATATAGATACTGGTGTTATGAAAGATAGTCAAGGAAACATTTATCATTCTGACACTAAACCTGTAATTATAAATGGAAGAATTCACGCATCTATTTCCAATATAGCTAAAGCTTTTAATGCAAGTTGTGGGGATATAAGAGATGAAAAAGATCAAAGTATAGAATGGGATAATAGCAGAAAGGCAGTTTATGTCTTTAAGAATATAAAGTAAGAAAAGGAGATAACTATGAAGAAAAAAAGATTAGGGGTAGCCTTAGTGCTACTCCTTTTACTATTAAGTATGCCAAGTATATCCATAGCTAAGAGCAATGAAAATGAAATAAAAAATCAGTCAAATAATATTTATTTGCCAGAAAAAAGTAAAGAATTAGAAAGCTTATTTGATGAAGATGTATATGAACCATCTAATGAGAGTCAAAAAATTCCTTATCAGGAAGTACCGAAAATACAAGAAAATAACATAAAAAATGAGCAAGTAGATAAAAAAGAAAAGCCATCTAAACTTGTTAAAGGTGGCAATACTAAAGCAATTAATCCATTAGCTACAAAAGAAAATAAGGCAAGAGGAACAGTTATAGAAAATGTAGATAAAAATGGACAGGATATTACACCGAAAGTAGAAGATCAAACATCAAGAGATGAAAAAAAGGAAAATCCAATAGATGTTAGACAATTTTTAACCTTTCAAACAAAGAGTGGAAAAACTATGCACCTCATTGTAGATCATTCGGAAAATCAAGAAAATGTACAATTACTAACAGAAGTTGGAGAACAAGATCTACTAAATATGATTGAAGGAGAAAGTGAAGTAAAGCCAAAAGAAGAAGTAGTGAAAAAAGAAGAACCGGTGGAGGAAAAACCGAAGAAAGAGGAGAAAGAAGAAAAGAAATCAGGGATAGGACTTTATTTATTTATGGGTTTAATTATTGTTGGTGTAATGGGTGCAGGATATTACTTCAAAATCTATAAAAAAAATGAAGAGGCAAGTTTTGAAGAGGAGCAAGATTATAATGAATTAGAAGATGATTATGAATCTGAAGGGGAGGATTATGATCTTGAAGATAAGGAAGATACAGAAATTATTCCAGATGAAGATGAATTTTAATCTTCTCAATGATTTAAGCGGTAGATTAAGGACAACAATAAACTCAATTATCGTGTAAATTTATAAACATACGATAGAAAAGTAGAATTAGAATTCTGGAACTTTAATAAAAAAACGACGAACAAAACGACAGCTCAAACTTAATATAAAAGGAAAGCTAAGTATAAATGATTGATTGTATAATTAAGAATTTGATGATATGAAATTTCTTGATAATTTTTGAAACAAATTGGGATAGAAATTCAAAGCCTTGTTGCAAACACACTTATAAAAATATATAATATAAGTGTAAACACAACAAGGGGATGAATATAATGAATTATAGAAAGCAAATTGAAATACATCTAAAAAAATCAGGTGGTATTATAACATCTGCTTATTGCAGAGAAAATAACATACCTACAGTATATTTAAGTAGACTAGCAAAAGAGGGGAAATTGTTTAGAGTTCAAAAAGGAATATATATTATTGAAGATGGTGATTTCGATGAGTATTATTTTTTCCAATATCAGTATAGAAAGGCGATATTTTCCTATGAGACAGCTTTGTTTCTACTTGGGGTAACGGACAAAATTCCATGGAGAATAGATGTTACAGTATACAATGGATATAAATTTAATGAGAAGCAAGATACACTTAATATCAATTATGTAAAAAAATCTATTTATAATCTAGGAATTATACAGAAAAAGACAATGTTTGGAAACACTGTGAATGTTTACTCCTACGAAAGAATACTTTGTGATTTTATTTCCAACAAAGAAAAAATGGATACTGAAGTTTATGTAAAACTCATTCGTTCTTATTTTAAATATAAGGATAAGGATATACATTCTCTATATAAAATAGCAAGAAAAATGGGAATAGAAGATAAAGTAAAGGAAGTTATGGAGGTGGTATATGAATAAAGCAAAGTTAACCGCTATTTGTCATAATATAAGCAAAGAATCAGGACTCCCATTTAATTCAGTAATGTTATATTATTTTTTGGAAAGCATATTAAAAAAATTAGCACAGAGTAAGTATCATGAAAAATTTATTTTTAAAGGAGGTTTTCTTTTATCTAATGTAGTAGGCATAGATTCAAGAAGTACAGTAGATATAGATCTTCTTTTAAGAAATATGCATTTATCAGAAGAAAATGTATTAAAAATAATACAAGAATTACTAGAAGCAAGTCATTCAGATGATATATCCTATAAAGTAAATGGAATAAGTACAATCAAGGAAGATGACCAGTATGGAGGGTTTCGTGTAAGTATACTTTGTAGGATGGAGAATATAAGACAAATTGTACCTCTTGATATTGCAACAGGTGATGTTATCACCCCACATCCCATAGATTATAAATATATAAGTGCTTTTGGGCAAGAAGATATTTTAATTAAAGCCTATCCTATTGAAACAATTGTGGCAGAAAAAATTCAAACAATATACTCTAGGGGGTTTTTAAATAGCAGAAGTAAGGATTACTATGATCTTTATATAATTTATAAATTAAAAGATAAAGAAATTGATACCAAGATATTAAAAGAAGCATGTATTAGAACTTTTGATTATAGAAAAACGGAATTTGATATAGATAAAATCATCAGTTTAATGAGAATGTTAAAAACAGATCAAGCTTTTTTAGATAGATGGAATTCTTATTCGAAGAAAAATCTTTATGCTAGAGACATAAAGTTTGAAGATGTAATAGATAATGGAATAAATATTATAGAAAAAATAAAAAATCAGTAGAGCTATAAAAAGATGAGGGATTGAAAATTTAATCTCTCATTTTTTTATTAAAAAACTAAAGGAGGAAAAATGAAATTAGTAATCGCAGAAAAACCAAGTGTTGCAGCATCAATAGCAAAAGTTATAGGAGCAAAAAATAGAAATAATGGATATTATGAGGGGAATGGATATATTGTTTCATGGTGTGTTGGGCATTTAGTACAAATGGCAAATCCTGATGTGTATGATGAAAGATATAAGAAGTGGAGAATTGAAGATTTACCTATTATCCCAAAAGAATACAAGTATGAGGTAACGAAGACAACTAAAAAACAGTTTAATATTCTTAAAAGGCTAATGAATAGTAATGAAGTTGACACCATTATTAATGCTTGTGATGCTGGTAGAGAAGGAGAAGCTATCTTTAGACTTGTATATATGATGGCAAATTGTAAGAAGAAAATGAAACGACTTTGGATTTCCTCAATGGAAGACTCTTCCATAAAAGAAGGATTAAGCAACTTAAAAGATGGAAGTAACTATGATAATCTTTTTGATTCAGCTAAGGCTCGTGCCATAGCTGATTGGCTTGTTGGAATGAACATAAGTAGACTTTACTCCTGTCTATATAATGAAAATTATAGTGTAGGCAGAGTACAAACACCAACTTTATCAATGATTGTGAATAGAGATGATGAGATAAATAGTTTTAAAAAAGAAAAATATTATACAGTGGAGATTTCTATGAATGGATTTACACTGTCGACAGATAGAATTGATGACAAAATAGTGGCAGAGCAGCTTAAAAATTTAATCGGAGAAAAAATTGAAATAACCGATGTAATTAAAAAAGAAAAGATTACAAAGCCTAATCTGCCCTTTGATCTAACAACACTTCAAAGAGAATGTAATAAGTATTTTGGATACAGTGCAAAACAAACCTTAGATTATGCCCAAAGCCTGTATGAAAAGAAGTATATTACCTATCCACGAACAGATTCAAGATATTTGACAGTAGACATGATAGAAAGCACTGTAAATAATATTATAGGGAAAAATGATTTTGACACAGAAAGAATTAAGGTAGTTTTTAATTCTAAAAAAGTTACAGATCATCATGCAATAATTCCAACGATAAGTTCATTAAATAAGGATATTTCAAATCTCCCGGAAAGTGAAGCCAAAGTATATAGACTTATAACAAATAAACTCTATGCAAGTTTTGGATATCCTCTTGTAGAAAATACAACAAAGATAGTGGCTGAATTTGACGGGTTTGAATTTATAAACACTTATAAAATAATTGCTGAAGAAGGATTTACAAAATATTTAGAAGAATATAAATCAAAGAAGAAAGAAGATATACAACTTCCTGATGTAAAAATAGGAGATTTTTTATATATTGAAAATAAAGATATAAAAGAGAAGTATACAAATCCACCTAAACACTTCACTGAAGACACACTCTTAAAAGCAATGGAAATAGCTGGGAATGATGAATTAGTTAAGGATGTTGAAGTTGAGAGAAAAGGACTTGGTACTCCTGCTACAAGAGCGGGAATAATAGAAAATTTGATATACAAAGGTTATATAAAAAGAGAAAAGAAAAATCTAATATCAACTAGAAAGGGATTAAACCTAGTGACTATAGTTATAGATGAGTTTAAATCTCCAAAGACAACAGCAAAATGGGAAATGAGATTAAGTGATATAGCAAAGGGTAAGGAATATAAAGAGAATTTTTTAAAAGAAATTGAAGAAGAAATAGAAAATACTATAGGTAAATATTATAAGTAAATTGATTATAAAAACTTGAATATAATTATAGGAATGAAGAAAGGAATGATTTATGAAAGAAATAGGGTATAATATAAGTGATAAAAGAGTAGGCATTAGGAAATTTGCTTATTTGACATTACTATAAATCTACGTTATACTCTTATCAGATAAAGATGGTGTCCCGCTACCGTTAAAGGTGGAGCATTAAAGAAGGTGTATCACTACCTACATCCCAAAGGTAAAATATTAAAGCAAACAGAGAGGTTGAAACCTTTCTATTTTTTTATTCCAATTTCTTCTGCAAAGGAAAACGCAAAAAATGAAAGAATGTTTCTGATGAGCATTTTTTAATTTATGAAGTGATCGATGATAGTATTACTATAGATGGAGATATTTACAGATATTATTCTGATAAAGAAAAAATGCACATATTATCTATATTGGATATTAAGAAAATGATTCCTGTACCGACTGATGGTTATGAAAGAATTGATTTTAACGAACTTGAAGATATCAGATATAAAGTCTTATTTCAAAAAGAATATGCTTTTTGTTTAAAAATAAAAACAAAGATCTTGATAAAGGTAGAAAAAATATACAAAAATCAAAAGAAAACAGGAATTATAAGAAGAGCAAATTGCAATTTTTCAAAGTTAGAAAAGGCAATGTTGGATTGGAAGCAATAGAATAAAGGCAGTTAGAGCGATTTGAAAAGTAAAAAATTTCAATCGTTTTTTTATTGCAATAAAAAGATAGCGTAAATGATATTTTAAAGTTATCTTTTGCTTACAGAAATTTAAAAAATAGAAAGAAATAAAGTTTAATAAATATATATATAAAAATTTAGTTCATTTTTATCACTATAATGAGGAGGGATAAAATGCCAAGATATGATATAGTAGATTTAAGCAGAACAATCTATCTTGCAAAAGAAGAATTTAAGAAAGATATAAAAAAATATGAGGAATATTTAAAGGTATCAGGCAATAACTATAAGTATCCATATATACATCAAATATCTATATACAATATGGATCCAAAAGCAACAGCCTGTGCAGAATTTGATTATTGGAAAAGTATAGGTAGAAGCGTTAAAAGAGGCGAAAAAGGAATACCACTTTTAGATATAGATAGTGGAAGGATAAAATATATATTCGACATAAGGCAAACAGTAAGTATTAATCATAATATTTCTGAGGTAAAGTTATGGAAATATGATAGCAAAAAGCATTTAAACTTACTAGATGAACTGATAGATAAGTTTAAAGAAAAAGATAGTAAGCTTCTATTAAGCCAAGAAGATAAAATTGATGCCTTAGTAGAAAGTAATGTTAGAGGAAAATTCAATAAAATTTTAGAAAGTCTATCTGATGAAAGTTTAAAAAGCATTCAAAAGGTAGACCTTTTTAATTTGTTAAAAGAATCCGTAAAAATTTCCATAAGCGAGAGAATGGAGGTCTCATATCAGCTAAAAGAAGAAAACTTATCTTTACTTTCTAAAATATCAAGTTCGGACATAGACAAAGTATTAAGTATAAGTGCTCATATAAGTAAAAATATCTTACTTGATTTGGGAAGTGAAATAAAAAGATTAGAAATTTTAGAGAAAATTCAAGAAAGAAAAGATTTGGAGCAGACAAAAGAGCTTAAGGAGCGTTATAATAAATTAAGTTCTAATATAAACGGTGAAATAAATTTTAAAGGAGGCTTGGAAGATGAAAGAGAAATTAACATTGGCAGGCAAGGAATACCTGATGGAGGAGGGGATTTACATACCAATCGTCAAGGAGAATTCCTTCGAGAGACAGGGAGGGACATACAAGATGGAAGAATTGGAGGAAGGCATGGAAGTCCTAATACCCAATATGGCAATTCCCAAGGAAATAGATTTAAAGAAACTCAACAGATGGGGAAGGATGAGATTGAACTTTCTCAAGGAGAACAAAGAAGAGGATTATCAGATAATGTATTTGCAAGGGACATTGATGGATCATCTTCTATCAAAGGAAAAAGAGATAGAGGACTTTATCACGAGGGAAGAAGTCAAAATGATGGAAACTTGGGGTCTGACAGAAGAACTGAAAGAAGAGGACTATCTGAAATATCTGAGATTGAAGAAGAACATGGATATGACCCTACAAGAAATAGGGGAAAAGGAGATAATCCTAATCTAAAAAATGAGGAGGTAGAGTCTACTTCCTTTTTTTCTGCTAAAAATCAGGGAGAGCAAATATCCTTCTCAAATCCAATAAGTCAAAGAGAAGTAGATACATTTTTAATTCATGGAGGAAATCATGAAGATGGAAGATTAGAAGTAATAGCAGAATTTTCTAAGGGTAAATCTTTAGAAGAACAGGTAAACTTTTTGAAAGAAATATATAAGGGAGCCAATGGTCTTGAAATTGAAGGAAGAAAGATATCTGCATGGTTTGGAAAGGAAGGAGCAATTTTTAAAGATGGAGATGAGGCAAGATATAGAGAAGGGCAAATAGTTTCTTGGAAAGATTTAGCTAATAATATTAATGATTTATTAGATAGAGGAGAATTTGCTAGCAATGTGGAGGTTATAGAAAGTGCCACATATGAAAGAGAAAAAATAGCAGAAAAATTATTGTATTTAAAGAGAGATATTTCTGATGAAACTAAGGACAGATATTTAGCGATTCTTAATGATATAAAAGGAAGAGGCTTCCCAGATGAAAAAGAAAATCTCGGGAAAAAACTTGAAGATAAAAATTTTATAAATAAACTCAGAAAAGAATACGAGGTATTTTTAGAAGAATATAAGATTAATCCTGATATTTTAAGATTTCATCATTATAAATTATCTAGAATCTATAATGATATCAATGATTTAGAAATAGAAAGAAAATTATATAGGTCAAATTTAAAGGATATTGCACCTATTCAGAGTTTTATAACACAAGATGAGATAGATGAAAGCTTAAAAAGAGGAAGCGGGTTTTCTGATGGAAAGAAAAGAATATATGAATTTTTTACTGAAAAGCATGATTTAAAAGAACAAGCAGATTTCTTGAAAAATGAATATGGCGTAGGTGGAAGTTCTCATGCACTATCTGCTGCAAGAGAAAGTGGTGAGTGGCACGATGCGAAGGGAATAAAATATAATAAAGGTAATGCAAAAGAAATACTACTATCTTGGTCTAATGTTGCAAGAAGAATTAATGACCTTATTAAAAAGAATAGATATATAGATGAAGAAAGTTTTGAAGAAAATAGGGAGAAAAAAACAGATCAGGAAATCAATAAAACAGAAAAAGAAAGCCAAGAGTATATAAATTATCAAGATGATTTGCCTCCAACTGATAATGATGTATATATAGAAAGAACAAATAATAGTTCTATATATTATTATCAAGGACAGTCTGTAGCAAGTATAGGTGATGATGGAAAACTTATCATTTATGATGAATTTATACCAAACTTTTTAAAAGAAGAAATATATTCCATAGCCTTTGAAAAACAATTAGATATACCATTAGACCAGTTAGACGATGGAATTATTCTTGAGGGAATACATGACACTTTTTATATTAAAGAAAAGGAAGAAATAGAAGGAAGAGAATATTACCTTTTAGAAAGTCAAAGTCGATATGATGATATTCCAAATATTGTAGTTAATTCTAACAAAGAAGTTATAGATGATGATATAGTAAATGGGTTTGAAGAATTTAAGGAATTTTATACTAATAAAAATAAAGAGAATATAGGTTTTGATTTAGATAGCCATATAAAAGATGATTATTGGATAATTGAGTTTAATGAGGGTTCAAGTCTAATAGAAAAAGATTATGCAGGACAAAGGCTGACTAAAGAATTATTAGATGAAATAAGGGAAATAGATGAAAAGATAAGACTTCATAATAAGACCTTAGGAGAAGATGAATATGGGCAGATGACTGATAAGTGGGAGGGGTATTCCAAATTCTATTTTAACCATATAGTAGATGGGAAAATAGTTGATCACTATAAGATAGACATAGGTGATGGAAATGAGATCAACCAAAGAGACTTTGAATTTCTTTATGAACAAATAGGAAAAAGTCAGATAGAACTTAATCAAACTATAGAAGAAAATAAGATAGATGAAAAAATAATTTCAATAAATCAAATTGAAGATAGAATTTTTGATGTATTAGTTAAGGATAAAGTTTTAGAAAATGAAATTATAAAGGCAAGAGAAAACTTAGGAAATAATACCTTAGCAAGTTTTAACTCTGTATTCCAAAGAGAATATGCAAAAATCATGAGAGAAGTTGCCGATAAGCAAGGAAATCTTCCAGATGATATGAAGTCAATAGATAAGGTTAAAGAATTAAGTCTTAGAACCCAAAATAGATATAGACAGTATTTATATAATTCACTTGAAAACAATATAGAAGATGATAAGGAGATACTCTCTATAAAAGTGGGAGATATAGTTAGAACAGAGGATAATAAATATTTAAAAATAAAAGATATTTCCAGTGGATATGATAATAACCATAATCCAATAACATATTATTCATATGATGCCTATTTTGATAAGGACTTAAAACTATTTTCACATTCCTTTAAAGGAAGCGATTTAAAAGCTTTAGAAGTATTAAGAAATGAAGTAGAAGAAAAATTAACAAAAGAGATTGTAGAAGATAAATTAGCAGTAAAAGTAGGATATTATTATGCTTTAGTAGATAAAGAGAAAACAAAGGATATAGAACTAGAAGAAACAGGAATTAGAGTTTATCCAAGAAAGGAAAACTCACAAGGAAAGATCTACAATTTATATAAAGGGAAATCTTTTGAGGATAGCAGAAAAATAGACAGTTTGTTTGATGAAATTACTGTCAAAATGAAAGAAGTAAACCTTACAAATTTAAATGATGTATTAGAATTGGAAAGAGAAGGATTATTTGAAATTGCTGATGATAAAGTTACAAAATTTGAGAAGGGCTATGATATAGATGTTCAAAGTTTTAATCAGCAATTTCCGGATTATTATAATGATATATATGTTTTTAATAAAAATCTTGAAATCAGTGGAGCATATCAAAATTTAGCACATATAAATGAAGAAAATAAAATTACTTTTAATATAAATTTATCGCAAGAAGAAAAATCCAAAATTGAAGAAATAAGAGATAAGAAAGAAGTTCTTTCCAAGTTAATAGATAAGGATATCAAAGAAAAAAGAGAATACTATTTTGATCCTCAAAATGAAGAATACTTACTACTATCAAAGAAAATAGAAGAAGGACTATTAAAAATCCCAGATAGTATTAAGGAGACAATCGATGGAAAAGAAGGCTTTGATGTAGAGCTAATCTTAGATATAAAAGAAAAAACTCTAAGACAAAATTTACGATACAATGGATATATTTTAAATTCTAATCAAGCTATAAAATATAAAAGTTATAAGGACATATTAAGTAACTTACCTTATTTACTTGATGACAAACATAGAGAAGTGCTTTTAAATGGATATTTAAATCAGCAAATAGAAAATGATAGAACAAGGCAAGAAGAAAATCCATTTAAAGAAGGTATGAGTGTTAGATACAAAGGGAAAGAATACACTATAACCGCCATTAACGATAATACAAGTCCTAAAACTATAGAACTAGAAGATAGCACAGGACTAATGAATGGTTTTATTACCGGAAGTGAAACAATTCTTTTTAATGATTACAAAAATCTTGATTTAGAAGTATATAAATCTAGTGAAAAAGAAAAACAATCTATTGATAAAGGGGAACTGGTAGAACAAATCAGCTTTGAAGATATTGACAATAATAACGAAGAAGAAGTTAAAAAAGACAAAAAGACTTATAGAGAAAATATAGAAGGGATTTCTGAAGTTTCTTTAGAAAACTATAAAATTATTAATGAAGAAGAAAACCTACCACCTTCACAGAGATTAAAAAACAACATTGAAGCTATAAATGTCTTAAAGGCTTTAGAAAAAGAAAATAGAAGTGCAAGAAAAGATGAACAGGAAATTTTGGCAAAGTATATCGGCTGGGGAGGACTTTCTGATGTATTTAATGAAGAAAAGGAAGGTCAATGGCTTGATGCAAGAAACTTTTTAAAAGAAAATCTAACTGGGAAAGAATATAATAGGGCAAGAGAATCAACCTTAACGGCTTTTTATACGCCGAAAGTAGTTATAGACTCTATCTATGAAAGTCTTTCTAATCTTGGCTTTGAAAAAGGAAATATATTAGAACCAAGTGCTGGGACAGGGAGATTTATAGGAAATCTACCTGAAGAAATGAAAGAGTCAAACTTTTATGGAGTTGAATTAGACAGGATTAGTGGACAAATTGCCAAAGAACTTTACCCTAATGCCAATATACAAATAAAAGGATTTGAAGAAACCAATTTTTCTAATAACCTATTTGATGTGGCCATAGGAAATATTCCTTTTGGAGAATTTAAAGTAGCAGATCGTGAGTATGAAAGAAATAACTTTCTAATTCACGATTATTTTTTTGCTAAAACTTTAGATAAGGTTAGGGATGGAGGCATAATTGCTTTTATAACATCTTCAGGAACAATGGATAAAAAAAGTGAAGATGTTAGAAGATATATATCGGAAAGGGCAGAGTTCTTGGGAGCAATAAGACTACCTAATAGAACATTTAAAGGGGTAGCTGGCACAGAAGTAACTTCAGATATAATCTTTTTAAAAAAGAGAGATAGGCTCTTAAAGCTAGATGAAGACTGGGTAAAGCTAGATAAAGACGAAAAAGGACTAATATATAATAAATATTTTGTTGATAATCCTAAGATGGTAATAGGGACTATGGAAGAAATACCGTCAAGATTTGGGACAAGCCTTGTATGTATTGAAAATGAAGATATTTCTTTAGAAGAAGGACTAAAAAAAGCTATTAAAAATATTCAAGGTAGGTATGAAGAAGCTCAAATAAATGATGATTTAGGAGAAGAAACAATACCAGCTGATGATAGTGTTAAAAACTATTCTTTTGCTTTAGTGGATGATGAAATATATTTTAGAGAAAATTCAATTATGCAAAAAATATCCTTAAACGAAAGGGATAAAGATAAGGTAAAAGAATATTTAAGATTAAATGAAAGTCTAAGGAAAGTTATAACCTATCAAAGAGAAGACTATTCAGATGAAGATATAAAAAAAGAACAAGAAAATCTCAATAAATTCTACGATGATTTCAATAGCAAATATGGAAGACTAAATTCAAAAACCAATAAAAAGTTATTTAGAGAAGATGCCAATTTTTCTTTAATTTCAACTTTGGAAAAATTAGATAAAGAAGGCAACTTTATAGGAAAATCTGACATCTTTAACAAGAGAACTATAAAAAAAGCTGTCATAATAGATCATACAGATAGGGCAATAGATGCTCTGGTACTTTCTATTAGTCAAAAAGGTAAAATTAATTTTGATTACATGGAAGAGTTAACAGGAAAATCAACAGATAAATTAATAGAGGAATTAAAGGGAGAAATATTTTTAAATTTAGATTCCTTTGAACCTAATGATATAAATCCATTTAAGTCTGCTAAAGAGTTAGGAGATTTTTCAAGACCTTATGTAAGTGCTGATGAATATTTGTCAGGAAATATAAGAGATAAAATTAAAGTTGTAGACTCTTATATTAAAAATATTGAAAGAGAATTAGAAAAGGAAGAAAATTCAGCAGATAGAGAGGTGTTAGAAGAAGAGTTAAAAAAGTTACATTTTCAAAAAGCAAAACTAATGGAAGTTATGCCTAAAGCACTAGATGCAAGTGAAATTACAGTTAGAATGGGCGCAACATGGATACCGGAACAAGATTACAAAAAATTTATGTTTGACTTGTTGAAAACACCAGTTTCATCAAGGTGGAATATAGATATTAAGTATTCTGACTTTACAGGAGAATATAGAGTTGAAGGAAAAAGCTCTGATAGGGACAATGACCTTGCTTCTTTTACCTATGGCACAAATAGGGTAAATGCCTATAAATTGATAGAAGATACTTTAAATTTAAGAGATACTAAGGTATTTGACCAAGTAGAAGACAGTGATGGAAAGAAAAAATCTGTGCTTAATCAAAAAGAAACAATGCTTGCAAGAAGTAAGCAAGAGATGATAAAAGAAGAATTTAAAAGCTGGATATTTGATGATGTGGAAAGAAGAAATAGATTAGTAGAAGATTATAACGAAAGATTCAATTCCATAAGACAAAGGGAATATGATGGATCTAATCTTACTTTTGAAGGAATGAATCCTGAAATAGAATTAAGAGCACATCAAAAAGATGCAATAGCAAGAGGGTTGTTTGGTGGAAATACTTTACTTGCCCATGAAGTAGGAGCAGGAAAAACCTTTGAAATGATAGGTATAGCCATGGAGTCAAAAAGACTTGGTATGAGTAATAAGTCAATGTTTGTTGTTCCTAACCACATTGTAGAGCAATTTGGAAGAGAATTTAATGAACTTTATCCAGGAGCTAATGTATTATGTGCTACAGAAAAAGATTTTACACCAGATAGAAGAAAAAGATTTTGTAGTCGTATTGCTACAGGAAGTTTTGATGCTGTTATTATAGGGCACAGTCAATTTGAAAAAATTCCTATATCAAAAGAAAGACAAGAATATGAATTGCAAGGTCAAATTGATGAAATCATTGACTATATAGATGAATATAAAAGGGAAAGGGATCAAAGATTTACTGTAAAGCAATTAGAAAAAACAAAGAAAAAATTAGAGACAAAGTTAGAAAAACTAAATGCTGATTATAAGAAAGATGACGTTGTAACCTTTGAGGAACTGGGAGTAGATAAGTTATTTGTAGATGAAGCCCACGCATACAAAAACCTCTATCTATTTTCTAAAATGAGGAATGTAGCAGGAATTACTTCTACAGATTCACAAAAATCATCAGATATGCTTATGAAATGCCGCTATATGGATGAAATTACTAATAATAAAGGATTAGTATTTGCTACAGGTACACCAGTAAGCAACAGTATGGCTGAACTTTATACCATGCAGAGATATTTACAGTATGATGAATTAAAAAAGATGAAATTGCAACATTTCGATTCTTGGGCGTCTACTTTTGGAGAAACAATAACGGCAATAGAATTAAATCCTGAGGGTAATGGTTATAGGAGCAAAACCAGATTTGCAAAATTTTATAATCTTCCTGAACTTATGAATACTGTAAAAGGATTTATGGATATTAAAACAGCTGATGTTTTAAATCTTCCTACACCAATTGCCCATTATGAAACTATAAAAACAAAGCCTACCGAAGAACAAAAAGAAATTCTTGAAACTTTTTCTGAGAGAGCAGATAAGGTTAGAAATAAGGAAGTGGACGCAAGCGTTGATAATATGCTTTTGATTACAAATGACGGAAAGAAAATGGCACTTGACCAAAGGTTAATCAATCCTTTACTTTCTGATGATTCGAATAGTAAAGTGAATGCCTGTGTAAGCAATGTATTTAGCATTTGGGATAAATATAAAGATAAAAAATCTGCTCAATTAATATTTTGTGATATGTCTACACCAAGTAGTGATTTTAATATCTATGATGATATTAAAACAAAACTTATAGATATGGGAGTACCTGAAAATGAAATAGAATTTATTCATAAGGCAAAAAACAATATGGAAAAAGACGCTATCTTTGATAAGGTAAGAAAGGGAGAAATAAGAGTCTTACTTGGTTCAACACAGAAAATGGGAGCAGGTACTAATGCCCAAGACAAACTAATTGCAATTCACGATCTTGATATACCATGGAGACCTGCTGATCTTTCTCAAAGGGCAGGCAGGATTGTGAGGCAGGGAAATGAGAATAAGGAAGTCCATATATTTAGATATGTAACAGAAAATACTTTTGATGCCTACCTATTCCAAACCTTAGAGAATAAACAAAAATATATTTCCCAAATTATGACGTCAAAGACTCCTGTAAGAGTTGCAGAAGATGTAGACGAAGCCACATTAAACTATGCCGAAATCAAAGCTCTTGCAACAGGAAATCCATTAATAAAGGAGAAGATGGACCTTGATGTTGAAGTTTCTAAACTTAAAATGCTAGAGTCCAATTTTAAATCAAATCTTTACAAGCTGGAAGATAAAGTAGTTAAATTTTATCCAAAGGAAATAGAAAGATTAAAAGAAAGGATAGAGAACTTAAAGGAAGATATTAAAAATGTTGAGCCTTATAGAGAAGTAGATAAAAATTTAAAAGAAGATAATAAATTTACCTATCTAATTATTGACGGAAAGAAGTATATAGATAAGAAAATAGCTGGAGAGTTTTTGTTGAACAAAATTAAGGGAGTTAAAATATATAGGGAAATGGATAAAAATGGAGAAAAAATAGGTGAATATAGAAATTTTGATTTATCCATAAAATATGATTCTTTTTTCAATAAATATAACTTTATATTAAAAGGTAAGGGAGAATATAGAGGAGAGTTTGGAACAGATGAAATAGGTAATATAACAAGAATGGATAATGTATTGGATAAATTACCAGAAAGATTAGAAAATACAATTTCAAAACTAAAAGATACAGAAGAGCAATTTCAAACAGCTAAAATTGAAATACAAAAGACATTTCCACAAGCTGAACTTTTAAAGGATAAGACACTAAGACTTGCAGAAGTAAATAATTTACTAGATATGGGAAAAAGTGAAGATATAAGCCAAGATAATCCATTACTAGAAGAAGTAAAGGAAGAATTGATAGACTTCCTTAACAGAGAATATGATGAAGAAAACAGGTTAGAGGACTTTGATACTATATTTCCTGACTTAACAGATATAGGAATAGCTTATACAACTACACCAGATGAAAAACATGAAATACAAGTAAGTTTAGATTTAATAAATTACAAGATGAACACTTATGTAGATAAGAACCTAATTGACAGCTTTCAATACACCTATGATCCCTTAGATGCAAGTGATTTAAAAGGGCTAGTACAGATAAAGACATCTATTGGCTTTTGGGATTTTAGTGAGCTTGTATCAGTAAATGAAGAAAAACTGAGAGAAGTAATGGGACTTGAAATAGATGATGATGGCAACTTCTATGATCCATTATCTAAAGATATGGACTTAGATGGAATAATAGATAGAAATGATGCTGACTTTAGAGATAGTAAAGTGCAGGAAATAGGAGATTTTGAAAGGAAAGAAAAAACATCTATTATGGATAAATTAAAGGAATATAAGGGGAATTTAGCAGTAAATAATAATATAAAAGAAATAAATAATAGTGAACCATGTGGCAGATAAAGCTTTAAATGAGATTATTAGAGGAAAAAGAATATGGAATTTGATAGATATAGCTTTAATGAATTTATTCGAGAAAATTTTTCTTTTGATGGTGCTACTCAGAGAATAATTAACAATATAGTTGAATATGGAATTAAAAATTTTGCCACTTCAGAAGATAAATTAGTTGAACTTATTCAGACTACAATCGATGATCCAACAGTTGAAGAAATAAAACAATTTATTATTAGTGATGGAAAGGAAGAAGAAATAAAATATTTAACAGATAAGAGAGAGAAAAATAGAAATGGAGGAATAAAAATGAATATAAAAAAGGGAAATGTAATTGAAACTGAATTTGGAGACACTATGGTATTGGATGTGAAAGATAATCAAGCCACCTTATTTGACGGAAATCAATTTATTTTAGCCACAGGAGTAGAGTTTAATAAAGAAAGTGGAAAGTATGAATGGGAGTCTGTTAGATACGCAAGTGATATAAAAACAATAGCAAATATGGAAAATACAAATTTTGAAAGCATGAAAAATACAATAGATTTTTTAGCAGAATATAATCATAAAGAATTTGTAAAAGGTATTATATCTCTTGAAACAGGAGTAGAAAATGAAAATGTTCTTAATAATGCCTATGATAATTATATGAACGATTCAGTTATGGGTCTTATTGATGAAAAGTTTATTGAATATATAGACGAAGAAGAGTTAAAAGAAAATTTAGAAGCTAACCAAGAACAAGGAGATAAAGAGATGAAAGATATAGATAATAAAGAAAAGGATACATTAAATATAGATGGAAATATAGCAACTGATATAGAAATTAAAGATTTAAAATCAAAAGATGGGAGGGACTTTAAAGTAGCCTCCTTTTCTATTGCTGAAAATGACAAGGAAGGAAATGCAAAATTCATCAGCTGCTACGCCTATAATGACAAAATCAATCAAGTAAAAAATTTGAAAAAAGGAGATTTTGTACACCTATTTGGCAAAGAAAAGAAAAGTATGGGAAAGGATAATAAGGAATACACAAATCTAAAAGTATACTCTGCCAAATTATTAAAAGCTAAAGAGCATACTAAAGCAAAAATATCAACACTAGGGAAATTAAAGGAATTTAAGACTAAAGGGGATATGAAAGTGGATGAAAAGAAGAAAAAGGATAATAGCATAGAAAGGTAAAAGATTATAGGGGGCAGGTTTTAGTCTGCTTACTGTATTGTATGATGGGGTAAGTTCCAATACTGGGGTGAAAGTCCCTAAACAGCGTATTTGTCGACGAATTCCATAGCAATCCTGAAATTTCACATGGAGATATGTGGAAGAGAGGAACGACCTGACTTGATGAACATGAATATGATATTAAGGTTGGTTAGATATGTAGATTACAGTATACTAACAGTAGCAAACAGAGTAATGGTTTTAGTAACCAAATGTATAGAAAAGAAGTTAGGATTAAAATAAATGCAACAAAATTCAAAGTTATTAAACCAACCAAGCTAAAATGTTTTGGATTTGAAGTCTGAAAAAGAAAAGACGATTAGAAGGCTAGAACAGACGAAAACTTTTTAAAAGATATAGTATATGTGATGACAGCAAAGACAATCTATTATCAATATAGTAGATATAGATATTGAAATGAGATAAAGAATAATGGTATACTTATTTATAAGTAGACATTTATAAACAACGAAAGAAATGTATATTAAATCAAAAATTATAGATTTAAGAAATTTAGAAAGATAGATTTAATTCATTAAAAGGATGTTGTATTGTTCTTCTTGATTCTTTTACTTAAAAAATTTCTTTATTTTTTTAAAGTTGTTTTGACAAAAGTGATAGATTTAAAATGGAGGAAATTTAGTTATGAATTACTCAGTATTAGTAGTAGAAGATGATGAAAGTATTTTAGATTTAATAGAGATATATCTAGAAAATGAAAATTATATTATAAAAAAGGCAACATGTTCAGAGGAAGCAATTAGATATATTAAGGAAGAAGAATTTGATTTAGCGATTTTAGATATTATGTTACCTGATAAAGATGGATATTATTTATGCAAAAAGATTAGAGAGTCTTTTAATTATCCAATTATTATGCTTACATCAAAAGATGATGAGTCAAGTAAAATTAAGGGCTTAACCTTTGGAGCGGATGATTATGTAACTAAACCATTTTTACCTGGAGAGTTAGTTGCTAGAGTAAAGGCTCAATTAAGAAGATACAATAATTATAATTTAAAAACTAAAGAAGGTACAGGAAATATTTTAACTTATCAAAATGTGGATTTAAATATCAAATCAAGAGAAGTTTTAGTTGATGGACAGGAAATTGATTTAACTCCTATTGAATTTATTATTTTAAAATCATTACTAGAGAAAAAATCTGAAGTACTAGGATCCGAAGATTTATTCTATAAAATATATCCGGATGAATATTATATAAAAAACAATACGGTTTCAGTTCATATTAGACATATTAGGGAAAAGTTAGGAGTGCAAAACAATATAATAACAACTGTATGGGGAGTTGGGTATAAAATTGGATAAAGATCAATATTTTAAAGATATACTAAAAAAAATAGTAATAAAAATTATGGTATTTTTATTTATTCTAATGAGTTGTATGCTTGCAATAGATAGCAATATTTTTAGATTTAATAATGAAATACACGAATTTTTTGTTAATAGATTGGATCTGATTTTTTTTGTTATTTTATTATTGGGGATATTAATTATTATAATAAAAGAATTTTCAAAATTAGAGAAAGATTATATTGACTTATGCAAAAAAATAGACGATTTGGATGAGAATGTTGTTAGTTTCCCGACTCCTTATAAAACTTTAGAAGATTCCATAAATAGATTAAAATTTAAACAAAAAGAGATAGAATATACGCTTAAAAAAAGAGAAAATGAAGATAATGATTTAATCACCTACTTAGCACATGACTTAAGAACTCCTTTGACATCTATCATTGGATATTTATCAATGCTCGATGAAATGAAAGACTTGCCTAATAAGCAAAGAGAGAAATATATTAGACAATTATTAGAAACAGCATTAGGATTAGAAGATCTTATAAACCAATTTTTTGAAATTGCTAGATTAAATAATGGTGAATTTAGTATTCATAAAGAAAAAATTGATTTAGAATATTTTTTAATACAATTAAGAGATGAGCTTTATCCTATGATGAAAGAGAATAATCATAAGATAAATATCTCAAGTGAAGGCTCAATATTTGTAAATGTCGATCCAAATAAAATGAAAAGAGCCTTAGAGAATATTTTAAAAAATGCAATCTTATATTCTTATGCAAATACAGAGATAAAGGTTAAAATATATCAAACGTATAAGTGTGTAATATTAAAAATTATTAACAAGGCCGATACACTAGAAGAAGCGCAGATAAGAAATATGTTTAACAAATTTACTAGATTAAATCTAGCAAGAAATTCAAAAAAAGTGGGATCTGGCTTAGGTTTACCTATCGCAAAAGAAATTATTGAATTACATGAGGGTAAGATAGAGGTAGAAAGTTCTAATAATGAAGTTATTGTCATTGTAAGATTAAAAAATAAATGAGGATTACACCTTAATTATGTATAAAACTACATAATTAAGGTGTTTTTTTATTTTTTAAAAATTAATGAAATCTTAAGAATTAATCAATAGAATATTAAAACACTTTTTTATTGTATCAATTAAAATAAAATCATAGAGGAGTAAAATTTTTATCACTAACATGAAGATGTATTTTTTACTTTTTAATAAGGAAGCATAAAAGATAAGGGAGGTAGTTTAGTGGAATTAGAGATTAAAAACGTAAGTAAGAAATTTAAAGATAAATTAGCGGTTGATAATGCATCAGCTACGTTATGTCCAGGTGTTTGGGGACTCTTAGGTGCAAATGGTGCTGGGAAAACAACTTTAATAAAAATGATCACTGGAATTAGTACACCGAGTCAAGGCGAAATTTTATATAATGGGGAAAGAATCAACAAATTAGGAGAAGAATATAGGAATTTGTTAGGGTTTTTACCTCAAGAATTTATTTGTGCTCCAGAGTTTACTGTAAATTCATTTTTACAATATGTAGCTGCTTTAAAAGGTATAGACAAGAGCAAAACAGAAGAAATGATTGATAAACTCCTAGAAGTATTAAACTTATCTGATGTCAAGTACAAAAAAGTAGTAAAGCTTTCAGGAGGAATGAGAAGGAGAGTAGGAATATGTCAAGCTATTTTAAATGATCCTAAAATATTAATTTTAGATGAACCAACAGCAGGACTTGATCCTGGTGAGAGAATAAAATTAAGAAATTTTATCACGGAAATATCAAAAAATAAAATAGTTTTGCTTTCGACTCATATAGTCTCTGATATTGAATATATATCAACATCAAATTTAATTATGAAAGATGGTAAATTTGTATATTCTGGAACAACTGATGAACTGATATCTAAAATTAAGAATAAGGTATACGAAGCATCTATATCAAATAGAGAATATGCAGAAAAAGAAACACAATTGAATGTTGTTAATGTAAAACAACAAGATGATGGAAACGTACTCATTAGATACATATCAGATAAAGATGATGTTTTAAATAATTCTAAATTAACAAAAGCTCATCTAGAAGACTTCTATTTATGGGTCTTTCCAGAAGATAGAAGTTTTAAGGTGAATTAAAATGAAAATTTACTTAAATGAGATAAAGAGGATTTTATCAATAAGATCAAATCAAATTATAATATTGTTTTCATTACTACTTGCTATATTGCTTTCCATAGCTCCAATTAATTTTACAAAAATTACCTATGGAGAAGGAGATCAAGTAAAAAATTTAAAAGGAAAAGAAGCAATAGAATATATTAAAAAAGCTAAAGAGCCTTATTCAGGAAAGATAACAGAAGATTTAATTTATAATGGCACAAAAAAATATAGAGAAATACTAAGAGAATATAATGTTACTGATAGGTCTGAATTAAAACCTGAAATTAATACAAAGGAGCTTATGCCTATAGAACATATAAATAAGAAAGTAAATGAAGTATTCACTGATTCTCAAAGTAATAACCTTCCTCCAGTTTTAAGCATGGATATCAATGATACCAAATATTTTTACAATAAAGTATTTGGTTATCTAAATAAAGTAATTGAAAATGAATATCCTAATAAAGCTCAGAATCAAATTATAGAAAAATCTGAAAAAGCACTGGGTAAAATAAAAACTCCATATGAATATTATGGATATTATAGTACAGATGCAAATGATTATAGAGGATTTTATAATACGATAATAATAATTTTAATGGTTGTAGTAGCAGCTCCAATATTCTCGTCAGATAGTGAGAATGATTTAGATTATATATTTAAAACAACTAAATATGGCAGAAGAAAGTTTGCCATCTATAAAATCCTAGCAATACTTACGATTTCGGTATTAACTTTGCTCTTAGGAAACTTCATACAAGGCTCTATATTAGACTATGCTTTTGGAACAGAGTATAAAAAGACTTCTGTTCAGATGATGTTTAGTGCTTTAAGTTTGCATAATTGGAACTTTGGACAGTTTAATAAATATATGCTTATTTGTAATAGTATCATATTGATTTCAACCATTCTTGCTACACTAATTATTTCTGTATTAAGTAAAAGAAAAGTTGAATCCATAATGAAATCAATTTTATTAGCAGTATTTCCAACAATAATTTCTCCTATTGGTATGATTAGTGCTATAAACTATATTTTTCCATCTTCAGGAGTAGGACTACTCAATTCATTACAAAATCAAATAGCTGATTTTAATTTTGTAAATGTTTTTGGAAATTGGATGAGTTCATCAAGTCTTATAATGATATCAGCTGTAATATATATTATTATTTTACCAAGTTTAGTAGTAATGATGTATTCAAAAATTGGAGGTAATTATGGACTTAATAACCCTAGAAGCAGAAAAATATAATAATAAAGAAAACATTACCTTAAACATGGTAATCGAAGGACCTGATTATGAGGATAAGTATGATAAGATACAAGTTTATTTAAATGAATGCGATTGGTTGCCTAAGAATATAAACATATTAACATCTTCCATAGATTATGGACCACATGAAAGCATATATACAAGACCACAATCTTATGAAGAAAGAATGATTTTAAAAGATTATTATGATCCAATTTTATCGTGGGATGAAAAAAATAAAATAAGGAGAATATAGAACTGGTAACAGAGTTCGCGCTTTAAAAACTCTTAGAGCATCATATTAATGATGAATCATAGAGGCTCACACTATATAGAAATTTTAGTCTATATTTTGTGGGCTTCTATATTAATTATAAATAATAAGACTAGTTTGCTTTGTCAAAGCTGTAGGGGAGGTATAGATTATGAACATATATTTACAGGAACTAAAAAGATTTTTATCTAAAAAATCAGTAAGAGTTTTTTTGGTCGTGGGTTTATTTTTTACTTTTTTGATATCATTTATTACTTATAGAAGTGTACAATATGATGATATAAGTTCTGGTGATACAATTACCTATTTTGGAAAAGAGGCTATAGATCATTTTAATGAGGATAATAAAGCCTCTGAAGGTTATTTGACAGAAGAAAAAATAACTAAAGTAGTAAAATCTTATAAAGAAATATTAAATAATGAAAATGTAAACAGTAGAGAAAACTTATCAGAGGATGCTAAAAAAAATATATCGAAATTTGATCCTATATTAAGAGTAATAACATACCCATATACAATTACAACATCTGGAAGTTTACTTGATGTAAACGAACTTGATACAGAAAAAGATTTAAATTTTTATCAAAGTTGTTATGATGCATTGGAAAGGGACATAAAACAGAAATATGACAATGACAAGATAACAGAATTTGCTCTAGAAAAATATAAAGAGGTAAATAAACCATTTTATTATGGAGGATATTTTAGTGAAGATATACTATTTTTCGTAAATATTTTTATAACGGTATTATCACTAATTTGTATATTGATTTCATCACAATGCATTGTTGAAGATAAAGAAAATTACCTAGATTCAATTTTTAGAACAACTAGAAATGGAAGAAATAAATATATTTGCAGCAAGATACTTGCCTTAGCAAGTATTATATCGCTTTATTTGATATTAAATATATCTATTTATTATGGAACTATTAAATATCTTTATACTAATGGTTTAGATTCATCTTTTCAAATGTTACTATTTAATCAACTGTCAATATCTAATTTAACTATAGGTAAAGTTATATTAAGTGTATTTTTGTTAAGTATATTATTTACTATTGCAAGTTCAATGATGTCAATATTTGTCGCTATAAATTCAAAAGTTTCTATGGTTTCATCAGCCATATCGAGTGTTTTATTTTTTATTCCATCATTATTGTATGGAAAAAAATTGTTTAAATCAATATTTTATTTTTTGCCGTCTTTGGGATTAGGTACTGCAGAAAATAGCTTAATTGAACAGTATCAAAAATTTGAATTTGTTAAGTTGCCAGGTAAAATTTTATGGATTCCAAAGTTTCTAGTAATAATGGCTTTAATTAATATTGCTCTGTATTTATTGCTAAGTATAAAATCATATAACAAAATAGAGCAATAAATATTTTAATGGGAAGTAGAGGATAAATATATGGGTAAGGATAAAATAAATCATCTTGAATGTATAAAAATAGCATTCAAGATGATTTATGAAGTAGATAAAAATTCTTTTGCGATTACTATAATATTGTCAATTGTAAGTGGTGTTTTTCCGTTTTTAGTTCTTAAATTAGGACAAACAATAATTAATATAATTCAAATTCATTCCACTAGATTTGATAATATTATAATACTTATACTTATATATTTATCTTTACAATTTATATCTGTAATAGTAGATAATATTAAAAACTACTATTTACAAAGGTTAAGTAATGAAGTTACTTATTCTTCTATGAGGAAAGTAATGGGAAAATGTGCTGATTTGCCTTTAAAAAAACTTGAAGATAATAAAACTTACGATATTTTGAACAGAATAGAGCAAGATGCTACATTAAAGCCATATGAAATATTGATGTCAGTTATTAATTTGATTTTTAATTTAACGCAAACTATTATAGCTATGTATGTATTAATTAAATGGAATTATTTTTTGGTTATTCTTTTGTTTGCAGTTACCATAATATCAGTGTTTGGAGAAATAAGAATAGGTAAATTAGAATTTAATATAAGAAATAGAAGAAGTACTTTAGAGAGGAAAAGTTGGTATTATTCTTTTTTATTAACTCACGATATTGCTTTTAAGGAGATAAAAACTTTTAGGTTAAAAAATTATTTTATTAGTAAGTATAAAGAAATTACAGATACTATTATTAATCAAAATAATAGCATTGAAAAATTGAAAGCTTTATTAATAATTGTTATAAATTTTTTTCAAGTTCTTATTAATTTATATATTTTTAAAGAACTTGCATTTAAAACGTATAATGGAGAATTTTTAATTGGAACTGCTATGGTGTACATAAGCACAATTGTTATATTTCAAGGTTCTCTTAATGAAACAGGAACCAGTGTATACAATATTATTAATTCAAATTTATATATAAATTTACTTAAAGAGTTTCTTGAATTTAAAACTGACGATTTAAAAGAAGAGACAAAAACTATACTAAGATCAATAAAAGACATCAATGTAATATCGTTATCTAATATAAACTTTTCTTATGATGATAATAGTTTAGCTCTGCAAGACATTTCTTTAAAGATAAAAAAAGGAGAATCCATTGCAATAATTGGGGAAAATGGTTCAGGAAAAAGTACACTTCTAAAAATTTTAGCTGGATTGTATAGTCCAGATTCAGGTGTGTTTTTGATTAATGGGATGAAATTTGATGATATTGAAATAGAATCTTATAGAACACAGATTAGTTCATTATTTCAAGATTATTTGAAATATGAGGGGACAATAAAAGAGAATATTATATTAGGGCAAATTGATAGAAATGAAGACGACTTTTCGATTCTAACAGCATTAAATAGTGCTGATGCAAAATTTTTAAAAAATGATGGTAAATATAATATTAATAAAGTAGTAGGTAATTGGTTTGAAAATGGGCAGGAACTTTCAGGCGGACAATGGCAAAAAATTGCAATAGCACGAACTATGTATAGAAAATCAAGTCTATTGTTATTTGATGAGCCAAGCTCGTCATTAGACATAATTTCTGAAAAAATCATATTTGATAATATTTTAAATAATTTGAATGATAAGATTATTATATATATCACCCATAGGATAAGATGTGCGATGAATTCTGATAGAATTATTGTGATGGATAATGGAAAAATAGTAGGTGATGGGAGTCACGATGATTTAATTGAAAACTGTAATAGATATAAGTTAATGTATAATAAGGAATTTAAGTGACTTTAATAGATTGAAGGGGGAATTAATTATGAAATTGAAAAATCAATATATTTCAGTTGGGATGAAAGTGCTAACTGTATACTATATAATTTGGTTAATCTTTATTGTAGTATTTAAAATGACATTTTCAATCAATAATTTATTGATTGAGCGACAAATAAATTTACTACCATTTTATTATGACAATACAGTTAATATTAAAGTTATTTTTGATGAGATGGTATCAAATATACTCATTTTTTTACCTTTGGGAATTATGATTAGATCTATTTTATTTCGTAAAAACAATTTAAAAAGTATTCTTTTTGTATTTTTCTTTAGTTTAGCTATAGAGTTTTTACAGTACGCATTGTCAATTGGAGTATTTGATATAACTGATATAATTAATAATACATTAGGTGGTGTATTGGGCGTGGAAATATATAATTTAGCTTTAAAAAAATTTAAATCTAAGTTTAAAGTAGATAAATTTATTTTTTGGATAGCTTTTATTAGTGCTATTTTTATAAGTTTAGTATTAATTGTTTTTTTAAAATATAATGGTATTTAAAATTCTGATATTAACTAAATTATTAGTATCAAAATTTTTTGTATAACGGGCAAGTTCCAATACTGGGGTGAAAGTTCCTAAATAGCGTAGTTGTCGACGAATTTCATAGCGATCCTGAAATTTCACATGGAGATATGTGGAAGAGAGGAACGACATGACTTGACAAACAGGAATATGATATTAAGGTTGGTTTGATGTTTAGATGAAAGTATACTAACAGTAGCAAACAGTGTAGTGGCAAACAGAGTAATGGTTTTAGTAACCAAATGTATAGAAAAGAAGTTAGGATTAAAAGTAAATGCAACAAAATTCAAAGTTATTAAACCAACAAAGCTAAAATATTTAGGATTTGGATTCTGAAAAAGAAAAGAGAGTTGGAAGGCAAGGGAACACGAGAATTCATTATAAAAGTTTAAAAGAAAATTAAATGTCCCACTGTAGATGGAAAACAGTCCTAGGGGTTTGGCGACTATTATTAAGTTGTAACTAACATAACAGGATTGTACTATATAAACAAAGAAATCCTCAAAAAGAGAGGACTTTAAAGCTGTTTTGATTATTATTTGCATTGAACTACTTGTATGTCGAATGGCACGTACGATGGTGTGAGAGGGTTATATTTAGTCCTACTCGATTTTTATTGGCAAAGGCAAAATGAGAGCTCATATTTGAAAGGGGCTGTGGAAAAGTTTCCACACTATCCTATCATTTTTTTATAGATCCAATTACTTATATAATTCATTGTCAAGATATTTATCAGTATTTTTTCTTAATTGAGTCAATTTATTTATCAAGATATTCTCGTTGGCGTAGTCATCCATAAGAATATCTTTTTTATTCTTGTATTCATCATATAATTTTGACAACTCTTTTATACTTGGATTTTTATATTGACACTTTTCTAAAGCATTTATTGCTTTTTCATATGCGATAATTTGAGGCTTATATTCACTATAAAAATCTTTATCATTTGGATTTTCTTTATAGGTTTTATAGATAACCTTATTTATTTTTATAGTATTAATGTCTTCAATAGCTGCGTAAATTTCGCTCATAACTTTTTCAACATCTTTAATCTTATTTAGGATTTCTTGCCTATTAACAGCCTTTTCTTGGAGTTTAGTTTCCAAATCCATACTAGATGATAGACCGTATTTTCTAAGCTGATTTAAGGTATTCGCCATAGTATTCATATTATGTTTTCTTGCCCATATTTCATAACCTTTAGAAGATTTAACCTTTTCATTACTTTCTATGTCTACTATATTATCAATTTTCTTATAAGATTTTTTAGCAGAATATACTTCACTATTTTTGTAATTTTCATTCACCTTATTTTCAATTCTTTCTTTTATTTTCTCTTTTGTATAATCTTTTCCAAGAGTAGTTTCTCTCGCACGAATGAATCGCCCTTTTTCTCCTTGGGTTTTATGTCTGAAAGAAAGATATTTTCCGATTTTAATTTCATATCCATATTCTTCCATAAGCATTAAGAAATTCTCATAGCTATTTGCTTTATTAATAGCATGATCGATAGAAATTTGAAGTTTATGTTTCCAAGATTTTCCTTTCTTAAATTCAATATATTCTTTGTAGGATTTTCCATTGGTTTTATACTTTTCCTTAAATTTTACATAATCTTCATCTATAACTGATAGCTGATACTTTCTACATAAATCATCACTATGATTTCTAATTTGGTGGTAAGTTTTTTTGTTACTTTGATATGCTTTACCAGTTTCAAAAGAAACATTATTAAATAGTATATGGTTGTGAATATGTCCCTTATCTATATGGGTAGTAAGAACATATTCATACTTTCCTTTTAAGATTTTATCGCATAGTTCTATACCTATTTGATGAGCCTCTTCAGCAGTAGTTTCTCCAGGGAAAAAAGATTGAATTAAATGTCTTGCCAAAACTTTTGCTTTAGAATTACATTCTCTTTTTGTTTGTTCAAATTCTAAATGAGCAGTTATAGGGTTACAGTTTAGGGAGGAAATTAGAATTTTTCCATCTGTTTTATCACTATTCATAATATAATCAAGTGCTATTTTTAAAGTGGATTTTATAGGATGAATTTTAGTAATTGCCATTATTTTTTCTCAGTATTTATGCTATTAGAATTAGTAAGAGAGTATATTTTTTTACGCATAGAGAAAATATCTTTCGCTTGATTTTCTAATAAGCTTTTTAAATCTTCTACATCATCTTTATATATAATTGATGTAGTATTTAGCCTTTTAGCAATTTGATTTATATTATTTGAAGTACGACTTATATTTGTTGACATTTCACGAAAGACATCCATATCTAATACATAAATATCTTTTTCTAAAATACATTTCATAATAAATTGTCTAAGAGTTTTACACTTAGATGCTTTATATTTTTCATTTAGCAATTCTAACTCCTCATCAGATAACATTAAATAGATTCCGTTATTCCTAAATCTACTTGTCATAATTTAACCTCCTCGTATATTATAGTTGTAGTAATAAAATACTACATTTTATTTTCAATCCCTCTTTCTTACGGGATAATAATTATATAGATAGAGCTCGTAGTAAACTTCCTTGAAGTTCCTCTTCCTAATAAATTTATTAATCGAAATAAAAAAGAAAAACCTGTAAATTCAAGTAGGATAACTTGACTTACAGGTTTAATTTATTCTATATATTTCGTTTGGAAATCTCCTGATTTAAATTTTTATTATTCATATTGTATCACTTTTTGAGGTAATATTCAAGTTTACGTTGGGGCTATTATAAGCGTTTGTTGCTGAATTTAATTATTATAAATTTAGGGGTTTGGGGATATTCCCCAACAAGTAAAATGGAAAAAATAAGTGATATAATCGTAGTATTCTTATTTCATTTTTAGTAAGTGCATATGCACTTACTGTGCTTGCTCATATACTAATAGTATAAGAACAGCTTTAAGCATAGTTCTTAAAAATGAACCTAATCATCTATGATAAAATTATAGATAAAATATATAATAGAAAGGGCAACAATTATGGATTTAAGAGAATTAATATTACAGTATTTATTGAAATGTGAATTACAAAATAATTTAGATAAAAAAACATTGAAGGCGTATTGTATAGACCTAGAACAGTTTAGAAAATTTATGTTTGATAAAGATGATTTTTTTACGAAAGAAAGTGTAAATGAATATATTTATGAACTAAAATATAAGGGGTATGCTATTAAGACAATAAAAAGAAAAATAGCGTCTTTAAAAGCTTTTTTCTCTTATCTAAATTATGAAGATATTATAGAGTTAAACCCATTTTATAAAATAAAACTTAGAATAAAAGAACCTTTTATTTTACCTAAAGTAATCCCCATAAATGAACTTTCTAAATTATTCGAATATGTATATGAAGAGATAGAAAAATGTGATAAGACTTCATATAGATATAAAGAGTTGATAAGGGATATTGCAGTACTGGAGCTATTAATAGGGACAGGTATGAGAATAAGCGAGCTATGTACACTAAAAAAAGAAAATATAGTATATTCAAGAAATATTTTAAAAATATATGGGAAAGGTGCAAAAGAAAGAATAATACCTATATGTTATCCAAGTTTACTGGAATCACTTAAATTATATTCTAGTATATTTGACGAAGAACTAAAGCAAACAGAATATTTCTTCATCAATAAGAGAAAAAATAGATTATCTAGCCAGTCTGTAAGAAATATGATTAAAAAATATTGTAAATTGACAAATATAAACTCAAGTATAACTCCGCATATGTTTAGACATACATTTGCAACAATGCTATTAGATCAGGATGTAGATACAAGATACATACAAATGTTACTTGGACATGCGAATATAGTTACTACACAAATATATACACATGTAACATCAAATAAGAAAAATGAAATTATGAAATATAAAAATCCGCTTTCCAAAATTAATATTAATAAAGGATAATTGATTATTATCCTTTATTAATATTTTAAATAAAATATTTTGAAATGTAATAGGGTAAATGGATTACCAAACAAGTTGAATCGGACAAAATAATTTAGGATTAAAATTATTATATGAATTAAATTTTGTAAGTTTATATGTATTTACTGATCTAGTTAATATTGATTACCATACTTTTATTATAAATTAATATACTTTGGTATTGACATTTAACATTTTTTTAGAGTAAGATATAATCAAATATGTAAATAAAAATTTTATAGTAGAAATTATTTCTTATTTTTTTTACAATTCATTGACAATTTGTCAGTTTGGTGTGGTAAGTTTTTATGAGACTAAGGAGGATAAAATGAAAAATAATTTATATCAAATATTTTTAGATAGTTGTAAAAAATATTCTAATAATGTTTTTTTGGAATGTGATGGTCGAAAATATTCATACAAAGAAATAGAAAAAATAGTAAATAGGGTTTCTAATTCATTATTTAAAAAAGGAATAAATCAAAATGACAATGTAGGAATATACATGGAAAAAAATGAGTGGGTAATCGTATCAATACTTTCAGTTTTAAAACTAGGTGCTTGTTATGTTCCTATTGACACAAAAGCACCTAGAGAAAGAATTGAATTTATCGTAGAAAATTCAAATTTAAAAGCATGTATTGTTAATAAAAATTTTGAAAACAATATATTTAACAACACAATGAATTTTGAAGAACTTAGTACAGAAATATCTGATAATAATCAATTATTAATGCTTATGGACCTACAGAAGGAACAGTTTGTGCATCATTTTACAAAATAAAAGATAAAAATATTAAGAATATACCTATAGGTAAGCCTATAAATAATACAAGACTATATGTTTTAGGATCTAAACAACAATTATTGCCAATTGGAATGCCTGGAGAATTGTATATTGGTGGAAATGGAGTTGCTGTTGGATATATAAATAATAGTCTACTATCATCTGAAAAATTCGTCCAAAATCCTTTTAGAGACGAAAAAGACATTTTATATAGGACAGGAGATATAGTAAACTTTTTAGAAGATGGTAACATAGTATTTAAAGGTAGAAAAGATAATCAAGTAAAGATCAGAGGATTTAGAATAGAACTTGATGAAATAAATGTCAATGTTCTAAAAATTAATGGCGTATATGATGCATTTACGTTTGTTAATGGTAATGTTAATAAATATATTGTACTTTTTTATATTGGAGAATTAGATGAAACAGATTTAAATAATAAATTAAAGAATATTTTACCGGATTATATGTTGCCTTCTAAAATATTTAAAATAGATAAATTTCCATTAACAAATAATGGTAAAGTTGATGTAAAAAAACTTGTTGATATAGAACAAAATAAAGCTATAGTTAAAGACGATTCTAGAGGAGCAAAAGATACTATACTTTTAAATATATGGAGAGAACTATTGAATTCTCCTAATCTTGGAATTGATGATAATTTCTTTGAATCTGGAGGGGATTCTATCCTTTCTATACAGGTTGTTTCTAAAGCTAGAATTCAGGGGTTATATTTTAAAACAAAAGATATATTCATAAATCAGACAATTAGAGAGTTAAGTGATCATGCTATATTAGATATGAATATTATTGAGGATAGCTGTATACAAGATGGAAATTGTGAATTGACACCAATACAACAATGGTTTTTTGAAAAAAACTTTAAAGATTATAATTATTGGAATCAGTCAGTTAAATTAATATTTGATAAAAATATAAATATTGAGAAATTGAAAAATGTATTTGAAACAATTTATAGCAATCACGATATTTTAAGAGCCAACTTTAAAAAAGAAAATAATAAATGGGTTCAATATATAAATAAAACCATAGATCTTAAAAATTTAATAAAAATTATTGATAATACAGATTCAAATGCAAATGAAGTAAATCAAGGGAATTACCATAAATGTATATCGATAGATGAAAATTTACTAAGTCAGATTATTATAAAAAAAGGTAAGGACAATATAGAATTAACTTGGATTATACATCATCTAATAATTGATAATGTATCTTGGAAAATTTTATTAGAAGATTTAGAAAGATTATATTATGAAAAAGATAATGAAATAAACTCTAACTTAAAAACAACAACTTATAATAAGTGGGCAAAAAGCATATCTAATTATCAAAATATAATGGACGATAATATTAGAAGTTATTGGGAAAAAATTATAGATGAAGGTATACAGGCAGAATTTGTTTCAAATAAGAATAATAATTTATTTTTTAAAGAAATTAAAATACCTAAAGGTAAAATTCTCGATTTAGCTAAAAAATATAATAGCAGTATTGAAGAAATTATTATATTAGCATTAGTATTAACATTCAAAAAATCTTTTAATTACAAAGATTTATGGATTAATATGGAAGGACATGGTAGACATGAAATCAATGAGAAGATTGATTTAAGTAGAACTGTTGGATGGTTTACTTGTATTTATCCAATTAAATTTGATATATTATCAAAAATAGAGGATAATTTAAAAGAAATTAAATCAAAATTAAGGAATGTACCTAATAAAGGATTTGATAGTCAATTTATTGAAAACAGTAAATTATTAACTAATAAAATACCATTATTGTTTAATTTCTTAGGTAATATTGATAAAAGTGAAAAAAATTCACTTTTTGATATATCTGAGCCAGATTTTGATGATATCAATAAAGTGAATAGGGGTAAGTTACCTATTACTCAAATAACATCTTATATTTTAAATGATTATTTATATATAGATATAGATAGTATAGACAATTATATAAGAGATGAATTTTGTTTAAATATGGAGAATATATTTACTAGCAATCTTTTAGAAACTTTAAATATAGATAATATTGTAACTAATAGTGATTTTAAGTATACAAATATTTCTGAAAATATAATATCAGAATTATCTAGTTTAAACTATAAAGAAGTATTTGATGTTACTGGATTACAGGAAGGATTATTACTTCGTCCAAAACAAACAGATTATCTATCTCAATGGGCTTGTATATTTAATGGGGATTTAGATATAGATAATTTCACTAAATCGTGGGAAATTATTGTTAATGAGAACGATATATTAAAAAGTTATTATAGACGATTATCTGATGGAAATATTAGAGGATTTATTTCTGCTCAATATAATCAAATAAAATTAGAGTATATTGATTGGTCAAAAGAAAATCATGAAATAAGAAATGAGAAATTAAACTATTTTATGAAGGATATCTCAAACAGCGTTATTGATATTGAGAAAGCACCTTTAATGAGATTTTATTTGATACAACTAGAACATGGAAAATTTATATTTGTATGGCAATTTCATCATGTTTTATTAGATGGATGGAGTGTTGGATTAGTTGTTGATAAAGTAATGAAGTTATATGATTTAATTTTACAAGGTAATCAATATAAGCTAGATGATATAAAATTTGATAGTTTTTTAGCTTCTATTGAGTTGTTAAAATTAAAAAATAAAAAAGAAAGTATAGAATTTTGGAGAGAATATCTGAGTGATTTTTATAGTACTAGTCTTATCCCAACTGTAAATAGTACTGAAACTAATATAAAAAATATTTTTATAAAAATTGATATGGATAAATCCAAGCAAGTGTATAGTTATTGTAGACAAAACCATATAACAGTATCTTCATTTTTACAACTAGTTGTGGCATTATTAGTTAGAGAATACACTGGATTAAATGATATTTTATTTGGGATGACAGTCTCTTTAAGGGATGAAATGATGTTAAATACAATAGGTTTACTTATAAATACTATACCAGCAAGATTTAATTTTAAAATTAGCAAAAACTATAAAGAGATGCTAGAAAAAATAATGAAAATACAAGGAGAAATACAATCAAATAGTCATATTTCATTATCAGATATTATTAAAGGGAGTGAATTAAATAAAAAAAGACCACTCTTTAATTTACTATACGTCCATGAAAATTATCCAGTTAAAGAGTTAGATTATTCTTTAAATATTGAAAAAGTATTTGGTGAAGAGAAAACTAACTATCCTTTAGTTATAAGTACATCAGCTGGAGAAAAGATTGAGTTTAAAATTGCTTTTGATGAGTATAAAGTAAATGAGAATATTTTTGAAAATCTTGAATCAATCATAAATAATAATATATATAAAATTTTAAATAATTCTGATGTTGAGTATGAAAATTTAAAGATAGGAATAAAAAAAGAAAAAAATAAATTATTAAATGGATATGAAAATGCGAATTTTAAAGAAAATAATGGGTCTGTAAGAGAAGGAACGTTTGAAATTATTAAAAATATATGGAAAAGTATTTTAGGTGATAATGCTAACTATAACGATGACTTTTTCGAACAAGGTGGAGATTCTTTAAGTTTAGCAAGACTATTATATAGAGTGAAAAATGAAACAAATATTGATATTTCTATCGATGATTTTTTTGAATTCCCTAAATTTGATATTTTCTTAGGGAAAAAATCAAGTAATATTGTTAATGTTGATAGACAATCATATCAAAAGAAAAAAGGAAGTGCCAAATATTTTAAAAAAAGTAAAAATATTTTATTAACAGGTGTAACTGGATTTTTAGGATCTCATCTTCTAGAGGAACTTTTAATTCGAGGATATAATGTGCATACAATTATACGAGCTAAAAATAAAGAGGAAGCATATAAAAGATTAAATAATGTTATCTCAAAATACCATATAGATTGTAATGAATTCTCAGAAAATATATATGTATATAATGGAGATATTTCTAAAGAAAAATTTGGATTAAAAGAGGATGAATATAATTTTTTGTCAAATAGTATAAGTAAAATATTTAACTCAGCAGCAAATGTGAATTTTATGAGTTCATTTGATGATGCAAGTAGTACAAATGTTGATGGGGTAAAAAATATAATCGAGTTTTCAGAAAATATATATTTAAAAGAAATTCATCAAATATCAACAATATCTGTATTAAGTTCATCTGATAATATAATTATTAATGAAAATACACCGCTTGCAGAATATAAAAAGATGAGCATTAGTTATGATAAGACTAAATGGTTAGCAGAGAAAATTCTTTTTGACGTTTCTAAGTATAGGGAGGGAATCCATATATATAGACTAGGGAGATTAACTGGTAGTTCAAAAACAGGAATTATGCCAGAAAATGATTTATTAAGTATTTTAATAAAAACTATAATTTCAACCAAAGAATACCCAAGTATATTTAGTGGAGAAATTGAAGCCAATCCTGTTGATATAACATCGTCAATGATAGTTACACTTTCAGAGAATTCAAAAAATATAGTATACCATTTATTAAATGATAACAGCATTAAAATAAAGCACATTCTTGATGCAATAAAAGAAGATAATTCAAATTTAAATGAGGTTACTTATGATGAATGGTTGGAAAATTTATTTAAATTAGAAAGATGTCCTTTAAAGCCTTTATTGCCGCTTTTTTCAAATGGGACAATAGGGAAATCGGATATTAAAATTAGTAATGAATTGACAAAAAAAGAATTAGGGAAAATGGAATTTAAAAAAATTAATTATAATTTAGTAAATTTATATATACTTAATTTAAGTAACATGTTGAAAATGGAGGAATAAGAATGGATATTTTATGCTTGCCTTATGCAGGAGGTTCTAAGAGTATATTTTTTAATATAAAAAAGCATACAGATTTTAATCTAATAGATTATGAATTACCAGGAAGAGGAAGGAGAATAAGAGAAAATAATTTTGACACTATCAAAAAAATCGTAGAAGATATTTTAGATAAAGTTACATTTAATAATGAATATATAATTTGGGGTCACAGTATGGGAGGGTATATAGCTTATGAATTAATTAAACAAATTGAAAATAAAGAAATAAGAAAGCCAAAAAAAGTTATAATTTCTGCTCAAGTTCCTCCTACTTATAAAAATAAAAACAAGTTATATAAGATTATAAATCTAGATGATGAAAATTTTATAAAATTTTTAATTGCGTATGGGGGAACCAATCCGGAAGTTTTTGAAAATAAAGAATTGACAGAACTTTTTCTAAAAATAATAAGAAATGATTATAATCTTGTTAACGAATATACAGGGGAGCCATTAAAAAAAATTACTACTAAGGTAGAAATTCTATATGGAGATAAAGATGAAAGTATAAGTGAAGAAAAGGTTTATTTATGGAAAGAACTTTGTAAAAAAATAGAATTTAAAAAGATTTCTGGAGGACATTTTTTTATAAATGATTTATTGAAAAACTCTAATGAAATTAATAGCATTTTAACAAAGTGACTTTTTGAAATTTTAATTAAAAAGATATAAATTGCCTTATATTTTCATGCTGTTAATTTATTTATCACAAGTTAATTAGTGCATTATCGGGAAGTTGATGATTTTTATAAAAATCATCAACTTCTTTTTTTGTTATTATAATTATTTTATTATTTTTTACATTAATATTTTTTGAATAAATTGAGCATATATAATTATTATATGTAAATGTATGGAAGTTATTATTGTATTTTTTGTCTAATATATTTATATTATTCAAGTTTTCTACTAATCCAATTCCTATACTTTTTAAATATGCTTCTTTTCTAGTCCATATGTAAAAAAAATTATAATTTTTACTATATTTATGATAACGGTGTAAGAAATTAATTTCTTTGTGATTAAAAACGCTTTTCACTATATCAAAAGGAGCATTTTTTATTTTTTCTATATCTACACCTAAATACTTGCTTTTTGAAATTGATAGTAGTATAGAAGATCTTGTGTGCGAGAAATTGAAGTAAATATTTTTTGGATATTTACAAATAGGTTTTCCAGTAGTAGTTTTACTTAAGATTATTTTAGAAATATCAATATTGCATAGAGATGCAATAGACATCTTTACTAATAATTCAGAGTATAAAGATAAGTTTTTATCTATATCATTTTTATATTTTAAGAGATTATCTTTTCTTTGTTGTGAAATGTTATTCAATAAATAATGATTAAAATTAAATTTGTAATTTTTTAAATCTAATATGTATGTGATCATAGTTTCTCTCCACTAATACATGTTTTAATTGACAATAATTAAACAATGAATATTAAATACTTTTCTATATAATTATAGCATATATAAGATTAAAGTGAATAGACTGTAGAAAAGAATAAATATGTAACGTGTGAAAAGTGTTGACAAAATGTCAATCAAGCACTATAATATATACTAGTATTCAATATAGGATAGGTGGTTTTTTGTAAAAATGAGAGAAGTAAAAGATGCTGAAATTCGCAAAGAAGAAATAATGGATATTTCATTTAGATTATTTATGAAAAATGGTTATATGAATACAACTACTCAAGATATCATTGACGAAGCAAAGATATCACGAGGATTATTATATTATCATTTTAAAAATAAAGAAGATATTTTATATAATATAGTAGAACGATATTCAAAACCGATATTACGAAAAATATCAAATATTACTAATGATACTAATAGAACTGCAATAGACAAATTAAGAGATTTTTTTTCCGTGACTGTTATATCATTAGATAATATAACAGATGAAAATATAGAATTGCAGAAAATGGTGGATTTAAAAGAGAATAGTTACTTAATGGATAAAATATGTCATGAAATTACTGGTCAAATAGCTTTGTGTTTTGAGAAAATAATTAGAGATGGAAATAGTGAAAAAATATTTAATGTTAAATATCCCAAGGAAACTGCTGATTTTTTGGTATCAGGATATATTTTTGTTTCGAATGATCTTGGAATGAAACGTTTGGACATAGAAAAGACTGAAAAATATCTAAAATCATTTAAAATATTATTGGTAAATTCTTTAGGGATAGATGAATCTATTTTATAAAATTAATAAATTAAGTTCTATTTTATTAAATTATTACAGTAAAGTCCAGTAGCTATATTGGCTACTGGATTTAATTTCAACCACAACTGACAAAGTGTCAATAGATAGAAGGAGGATGGTTAATGTGTTAGAGATAAAAAATTTTAGTAAATCATATGTTAATAATAAAAAAGTAGTGAGTAATTTGTCTTTGCATATAGAGAGAGGAGATATTTATGGGTTTATAGGTGCAAACGGTGCTGGTAAAACTACAACAATTAAGGCTGTTGTAGGAATTCATGGTTTCGATAGTGGAGATATAAAAATTGCGGGCTTATCAATTAAAGATGAAATGATTGCCTGCAAGAAAATAATGGCATATATTCCAGATAATCCAGATTTATATGAGCATTTAACGGGATTTCAGTATATAAATTTTATTGCAGATTTATATGAAGTTTCTAATAAAGAACGTAAGGATAAAATACAAAAATACGGAAATTTATTTGAAATGACAGATTATCTATCAAACATAATATTATCTTATTCTCATGGAATGAAGCAAAGGTTGGCGATTATATCTGCATTAGTACATTCTCCTAAATTGTTGATATTAGATGAACCTTTTGTTGGATTGGATCCGAAAGCCACTTTTTTACTTAAAAATTTAATGCATGAATTTGTTATAGAAGGAGGAGCTATTTTCTTTTCAACTCATGTATTAGAAGTTGCAGAAAAACTATGTAATAAGATTGCTATTATTAAAAATGGTAGGTTGGTTGCGAGTGGATATACTGAAAAGGTTAAAGGAAATCAATCTTTGGAATCCTATTTTATGGAGGTACAGTCTTATGAATAAGACAAAAACATTGCTTAAAGCACAGATAATTAATTTTTTTCCTATTAATGAAATCAAAAAAAGAGGTAATACACAAGGTTCAAGAATTATTGTGGGATTAGGGGTTATAACTCTCGCATTATTTATTGGTGTTTATAATACTATGATTGCAAAAACATTAGTTCGAATTAGTCAACAAGAGTTGATACCAGCTTATATGGTTTCAGTGTCTAGTTTCTGCATATTATTTATAACTATCTTCTATTCGAATGGTATTTTATTCGGCAGTAAAGACATAGATATGCTCTTATCATTACCCGTAACGAATAATGAAATTATTAGTAGTAAGTTCTTTTTAATGTATTTACTAAATTTCTTAATTACTTTTCTTTTTATGATTCCAGGAGGAGTTATTTGGCTTATAAGTATAAAAGCAAGAGTATTACAAATTTTGTTTTACTTTATATCTGTTTTATTTGTTCCATTAATTCCTATGTGTATAGCTACTTGTATGGGTATATTAATTATACTTGTTTCATCTTTTTTTAAAAATAAAAATATCATATCTTTGATTTTTTCATTTGTTATGTTTGGTTTTATTGGATGTATAGCTGTATATAGTATGCAATCAAGAAATAATCTTAATAATATTGAGTTTATATTAGCAAAACAAATTACTGCAATTTACCCGTTATCAAAAGTTTTTATGAAAAATTCATTCTTTTCACTGTCCGTTGGAATGGGATTTTTTATTGTAATATCTATGATTGTTTATTATCTTTTTGTAAAGAATGTGTCGTTAAGGTATGACTTACTTATTTCACTTTCAAAAACCACACCAAAGTACTCAAGTCATAAAAAAATTAATAAAAGAAGTAGCCCTTTTATTGCTCTATATAAGAAAGAATTAGGGCGATATTTAAATTCATACATGGTAGTTTTGAATACAGGACTAGGAATAGTATTGTTAATTATTTTTAGCTTAGTTTTATTAGTTTCATCTCCACAACAAATTAGTGAATATGTAAAAATACAAAATATAAATGAAGTTTTTTCTAACTACGCTCCTGTTTATATTGCATCAATGCTTATATTGAGTTGCCCAGCTGCTTCATCTATTTCTTTGGAAGGTAAGAATGCTTGGATTATGCAAAGTTCTCCAATTTCAATGGACATGATTTTAAAATCAAAACTTGCAGTAAATTTCACATTACATGCTTTAGGATATATTGTTTCTATATTTGTATTTACTATTAAAGTTAATATGGATATGATTCAATATATTCGACTTTTGATTATTCCTATTTGTTACTCAATTTTTATTACAGTTTTGGGCATAGCATTAAACAAAAAATATCCTAATTATGGATGGAATAATGAAATGATAGTTGTAAAACAAAGTGTACCAGTTATTTTATCGGGTGTTATTGGAATGATTGCATTAGCTACACCAGTTATGATAATTTGGTTTTTTCATGTACCAATAGGAATTACCTTATGGGTAACTGCATTTATTTTATTAGTCTCTGCAATCATAATTTATTCAAAAGCTAGTAAATCAAAATATATTTAATTCAAGGAGATAAAAAGATATGAAGAAAAGATTGTTAAAAGATTTGTTAGTGTTGGGTTTGCTTATAGCTGTAATATTTATTATCTGTTTGTTTTTACCAGAAAGAATACCAGTTCATTTTGATGCACAAGGAAAAGCGGATACAGTTATGAACAAGTACTTCTTACTATTTTTTGCCATTATTCCATATTCTACATATTGGAAATTTATACGAGGAAAGGGTGATACATAAAATGAGTGGCTGTTTTTTATATATACACATAGCAGCTAACTTAAGGAATTTAATTTTAAAAGGAGATTATTTACCAGGTCAGAAACTTTCTTCTATTCGTTTAATGGCTAAAGAAGAAGGCTGTAATCCTGCAACAGTATATCGTGCTTTTAAACTACTAGAACAAGAAGGGCTTGTGTATACTCAAAATAGAAAAGGGTATTTTGTTACTAATAATTTGTTGAAATTGGGAACTTTACGTAAGAAAGAGTTAAGGAAATTAACAAAAGAGTTTATAGAGAAATTAAATTTACTAGGATATTCAAATAAAGAAATAGGAGAATTATTAGAGAGATATAGTAATTCAAGCTTATAGTTTTAGTATGAAAAATACATAAGATATAAGTCTATAATAATAAAATAGAGTATTTTAATTATATTATTTTGTGCTATAGAAATAATTTTAGTTAGAAGACTGACTTTTGCTATTTTTGGTTTGAAGATCATCATTCTTGCAACTATTTTTATTATAATTACAATTATTTTGGGTTAATCAAATTTTAATATTTTAAAGTCATAAGAGCTTAATATTTATAATTAAGGAGGATTATTTTATGAAAAAAACTTTATTAAAAGACATAACAGTATTTATTTTAATATTACTGATAATTTTTATTATATGTTTATTTTTACCAGATAATATTGCTGTTCATTTTAATTTGTATGGGGAGCCAGATTTTGTCATTAACAAATATTTCGTTTTATTTACTTCTATTATACCCTATTCAGTTTATTGGCAATATTTCAGGAAGAAAAAATGATAGATTTAGTTAGAATATTTCATGCTTTATCCAATTCCATTAGAGTGGATATTTTGTTAATTATTTCTAATAAAAATTTAACTGCTGGAGAAATAGCGAGTCATTTTAAATTAGAAAAAGCAACTATATCTTATCATCTATCTTTATTAAAAATGAGTAAATTAATTACTAGTAGTAGACATAAAAATTATATCTATTATTCAATTAATAGAGATACATTTGTAGAAGTTATAGGGTGGTTAGATAAATTTAGAATTTAATTCATTAATTTAGCCTAAATGTGATATTAATTTATGTTGTTTATAATTAAATTTTAGGATAATAAAGAGGTGAATAATATTTGTGAACAAATAAAATTATGATTTTAAATTGATTTCATAATGCAGAATTGATCGATTCATATATTTGAGTGAATGTATTATTAATTCTTTTGAAATAATAATACTGTATCAAGAGTCTTTTAAATATCGATTTGATTAATTGCTTATTTTGTAATTGTAGGAGGGATAATGGAGGTCATAATAAAAGTGGATGAGACTTATTATAAGATGCTTAAAGGTATAGATATAATTACTAAAATCAATTCAATTTTTTGCTTGTAAAACAAATTCATATAAAAATCAAATATATTTAATAATTCGAGGACTCGACATGTCAAAATGTCGTAGTCCTCCTTTTTTATGCTCAAAAATCAAGAAAATGAGTAAGAAAAGGAGGATCAAAGGATGTCAGACAAAGAAAAATATATTTATGTCAAAGGTAAAAAAATTTATGTACCTGACGAAGTGTATAGAGCATATAAAAAAGAGCTTAATCATGAAGCTCATTTAAAAAGATTGGATATAAAGCATGGTGTATTTCATTTTGGAGATTTTAATACAAGTATTGTAGATATTTCGGATAAGAGTGTTGATGTTGAAAAAATCATTGAAACTAAAATGCTAATAGAAGATCTGCATCGTGCATTAAACAATTTAAATGAGGAAGAAAGAAACCTAATCAAATTACTATATTTTGATGATAAAACTCTCATAGAAGTTGCAAAACAAAGAAACACAAATCCAATGAAAATTAGTAGATTAAGAAATAAGATTTTAGAGAAACTGAGAAAACTTTTGGATAGGTAAATCAAGTAGGGGACAGAGAAAAATATCTCTGTCCTCTATTTTTTAAAAATTTTTCAAAAAAATATTCAAAAAAGTGTTAAAAATTATCCTGAAAGTAAGGTTTATATATAGAGGGACTTTTAGACCTCGTTATATATAGATTTTGAACCTTTACAACTGAATAGACCAAGACAGGACATTAACCATTTGTGGAGCTTTATAATTTCTTCGCCATGACTTTTCTGCTGATAAGAGTTTCGGTTTAAATAAATACTCTAGTTAAAAGAAGGATAAAAGAAAACGAGCGACAAAAAGAAATTATATATTCAGCCTAGGAAACTGATGCATTGAAGCAAATGGGGATAATGATACTTCTACAGTTGTTGCCGGCTCATCTTGAAAAGGGGCGGTGGTGAAATTCCAATGTCGTGACCTACACGCCTGTTAATGTCAAAAAACTTAAAAATATTGAAGATAAGGAGAAGATATTATGTGTGATGAACATAATATAAACACTGAAATGAAAACAGATAAAAAAGATAAACAGATGATAAATCAAATTGATGGTTGGAACATAGAAGTTAAATTTAATGAAAATGGATTTAGCTTAGAAAATTTAGTAGAGGAGTACATCAAAGAAAAATTTTCTGTCTATTAGGGGCTGACAAAAAATATAAGGAGCGTTATAATATTTTTGTGGAAGCCTAACCTTGGTTCGATTTATTGTATGTAAATTGAATTAAAGGAGGCTTTTTTATGTTTAAAAACAATTTAGCAAAAGAAAATTTGGCAGTTATGTATTTAAGATTATCAAAAGAAGATGGCGAAAAAACAGAAAGTAACTCTATATCCAATCAAAGAGAAATTATAAACTCTTATGCAAGAAAAAATCAAATTACAATTGTCAAAGAGTATGTGGATGATGGGTATTCAGGTGCAAATTTTGATCGTCCCAATTTTAAAGAAATGATAAAGGCTGCCTATGATAGAAAGTTCAATACAATTATTGTAAAGGACTTATCAAGATTCGGAAGAGATTATATAGAAGCTGGAAAATATATTCAAAGAATATTTCCGGAAAACGGTATAAGATTTATATCAGTAAATGACAATTACGATAGTAAAAGTGCAGATATAAACGATACACATCTTATACTTCCTATAAAAAACTTCATCAATGACAGTTATTGCCGAGATATTTCCAATAAGGTAAAAAGCTCTCAAAAGATAAAAAGAGAAAAAGGAGACTTTATCAGTGCTTTTGCACCTTATGGATATAAAAAGTCTGAGGAGAATAAAAACAAGTTAGTGATTGATAAAGAGATATCAGATATTATCAAAAATATATTTGATATGAAACTCTTGGGATATTCCTCAAAGGCAATTGCAGATGAACTAAATCATTTAGGAGTTTTAACTCCAAGAAAATATAAAGAAAGTCAAGGATTTAAGTGTAATGGATTTCAAAACACAAAAGGTGGAAATTGGTCAGCAAAGACAGTAAATAGAATTATAGAAAATGAAGTATATATTGGAAATACCTTACAAGGAAAGAGTGTTACTTTAAGTTACAAAAATAAAAAGCAGATAGAAAAAGAGAAAGAAGAATGGATAAGAGTAGAAAATACCCATGAAGCAATTATAAGTAAAGAAGTTTTTACTATTGCAAATACTATGTTAAAAAGAGATTTGAATAATTCTCGTGGAAAGGACAAAATTGATATTTTTACAGGAATGCTTTTTTGTAAAGAATGTGGAAGTTCTTTGATTAGAAGGACTGTAAAGTATAAAAAAAGAGAAGAGATATTCTATATCTGTTCAAAGTACAACAAGGAAAAATCTTGCACAAGACACAGCATAAAAGAAGAAACCTTGATAAAAGCAGTATCTAAAATAATGAAGTCCTACATTGAATTTAATGAAAATCTATATTCTAAAGTTCAGCGTATAGATATAAATAAAAATTTGAAAGACAATCAAATTCCTATACTAAAACGAGAAAAAGCGATGACAGAAGAACTCTTATCTTCTCTATACCTTGACCTAAAAGAGGATGTTATTAGTAAAGAAGAATATCAACTTTTTAGAAAAAACTATACAGAGAAATTGACTAAATTAGATGAAAGTATCGAGTATAGATTAAAAAAACAGGAAGATACTAAGGAGAAGATTGACAAAAATAAGAGTTGGATCATCGACATTAACAAGTATAAAAATTTATCGGAAATAGATAGATTGTCTGTTGTGATGCTCATTGATAAAATTTTTATTTCTGAAGATAAGACGATAGATGTTAGGTTTAATCATACTGAAGAATTGTCTTTACTTGAAGAAATGACAAAAATGGATAAGTCTGACATTAAAGCTAACACTATAAAAAAGAAAAGTATCGATAAAAGCAGGAAGTCAAAAACTATACCCACTGTTATGAATAAAAGTCTTGTAAGTGCTGAAAGTGAGGTATGCTATGGCTAGAACAAAAAATAGGCATATATCACAATCAGAAACAGAAGTTGTAAAAGTGATTGAAAAAATATACATTGCCGGTATTTATGCTAGATTATTACAGGAAAGAAAGGAAGCTTACAGGGATAAAAGTAATTCACTAGAAATGCAGGAAGAACTTTGTATAAATGCTGCAAACGAAAAAGATATAAAGATTTTAAGAGTGTACAAGGACTATGAGTATTCTGGAACAAATTTTAAAAGACCTGCATTTATTGAAATGATGGAAGATATTCGAACAGGCAGGATAAATTGTATCATAGTAAAAGATATGTCAAGGTTTGGTAGAGAGTATTTAGAAATCGCAAACTATATCGAAAAAGTATTTCCATTTTTGGGAGTTCGATTTATTTCCGTAAATGATAATCTGGATACTAAAGACGGTATAAAATCAGATCAGAGTTATGAAATAGCAATAAAAAATATCTTCAATGATTTATACGCAAAAGATATTTCAAAGAAAATAAAAGCCTCTAAAGAAATAAAAATGAAACAAGGGTCTTTTATAGGAGCGATGGCTCCGTATGGCTATAAGGTTGATAAAATTGATGGAAAAAGAGTTCTGGTGATGGACGAAAAGGCAGCAGATGTAGTAAGACTTATCTTTTATATGGCAAGTCAAAGAAAATCCAATATGCAAATAGCAAGAGAATTGACTAAAAAATATACGACACCTGATGAATATAAGAGAACAGGTAAAATTTTTAAGGATAAAGAAGATACAAAACAATGGGATATTTCTCATATATCAAAAATGCTTTCTGATGAAGTATATATCGGGAATTTGATTCAAAGAGTATACTCAAATAGACATGATCCAAGTAGGAAAAGTAAGTTTCGTGATAAAGAAGAGTGGATTATAACAGAAAACACCCACGAAGGGTTAATAGACAAAACTACATTTGAAAATATCAGAGAGATAAAGGAGAAAAAACAAAACTATCTACCTTACCATTCACTGAAAAACATAATAAAAGACGGAAAAGAAAATGTTGGAGTAAAAATTCAAAGAGATCATAAAAAAGAAGGAAAGTATGACGACCTTATACAGTGCAGTGTTTGTGGTAGAAATTTGAAAAAACAATATGGACCACGAGGACTGAAATATCATGATGAGATTTGCTATTGTTATTATTGTAAAGGTGGAGACAGATTAAAATTAGAAAAATCTCATGTCAGAATATATGAGACAGACCTCGACAAAATTTTAGTAGATACCTTAAAAAGACTGTTTTCAAGCTTTTATAAAAAGGATAAAAGATTACAACTAAAAATATATTTAGAAAATATAAGTGCTGAAAAGATAAATCAAGTTTCTATAAAAACAGATGTAAATAATAAAAAGATTGCTTCTCTTAGGATCAATCTACAAGAACAATATGAAAACTATGTTAAAGGAGAGGTTCTTTTAAGTGATTTTAAAATAGAAAGTAAAAAAATAAATAATCAAATAAAAACCTTAAAAAATGAATTAAAAGTTTTTGATGAAAGAATAAGAAATATAAAGAAAAGGAAAAGGGAACTGAAAAAATTCATAGAAGCTCTCTTTTACTGCTTAGATGCTGATAAGAGTATAGAAGTGGATAAAGGATTGGTTGATACTCTCATTAACCATATAGAAATTTCACATAATAAGAAAGTAACCATAAATTTTAAGTTTAATCTTGATAAAGATATAAAAGAGCAGTTGGAGGTAGAGTATGAATAAGGTGGCTATTTATCTAAGACTCTCAGACGAAGATTATAACAAAATGGATGAAAGTATAAGCATAGTAAATCAGAGAGATTATATAAGAAATTATATTGAAAATGAATCATCTTTAAAGAGTTGTGAAATAAAGGAATATGTAGATGATGGGTATTCGGGAACGAATACAAACAGACCTGCATTTTTAAGACTTATTGATGATGTAAAAGAAGGAAGAGTAAAGACTATCATAGTAAAGGATATGTCGAGGTTTTCAAGAGATTATATCTTGCTTGGGGATTATTTGAGCAATATATTTCCATTTTTAAAAATACGATTTATAGCTATCAATGATTGTTATGATTCCATAAACGAAAATGGAAATGGCTTAGATATGGATATGCAGTTTAAGACCTTGTATTATGATTTATTCAGTAAAGAATTATCTGAGAAGGTAAGCAATTCTTTAAAACAAATTAAATCACAGGGGAAGAATACAAACTGGGCAGCACCTTTTGGATACATCAAAGATCCAAATAATAAATATCATATCATCATTGATAAAAAGACAGCATTTATAGTAAAAGAAGCATTTGATTTAATTTTAAGAGGGTATTCTTGTACTAAAATTGCTAATATTTTTAATGAAAAAGGCTATATAACTCGCTCTGAGCGAAAAGAAGAACTGAAACTTTCTTATTATACTGGAAATTTAATTACAGGAAGTAGAGTAAAGAAAAGAGTTTGGACAAGTGTTTGCATATCACAAATTACAAGAAATGAATTATATACAGGAGATTATGTATATAACAAGTATAAAGAAACAAGAATTGGTAGGCGAAAAAAGATATTACTTCCTGAAGAAGAGTGGAAAGTAATCCATAATACTCATGAAGCAATTATTTCAAGAGAGGTTTTTGATGAGGTTAAGTCAATAAAAGAAAAAAGGAAATTTTATGTTTATACAGGAAAGAAAAATCGCTCTATTTTTTCTGGTAAGATATTTTGTAAAGAATGTGGTAGACCTATGAGTTTTCGATGTGACAGTAGACAAAAGAAGAATTCTGATAAAATATACAAGTATAAAAGTTATTATTGTAATTTATGTAAAGCTGAGAAAAAACCAAACAATATCAAAGAGAAAGATATTATTGAACTTATAAAACCCAAATTAAAAGATTTTAAGATTCACAACACATTAAATAAAGAGAAAGTTATAGAACACAAGAATGTAAAAGAAGAGATTCTAAAGGAAATATCCATATTAAACTGCAATTTACAAATCATCTATGAAAACTACAAAAAGAAAATTATTTCGAAAGAGGAGTATCTAAAGGAAAAAACTTTTATCAAAGATAAAAAGATATTATTGGAGAGTAAGTTGGAAGAATTGAAGTCAGAGAAGATTGATTCAAGGAAAGAAATGGATATTACAGTCTTAGACGAAGAAAGTTTATTGAAGGCTTATGTGGACAATAAAATTGATAAAATAGTTGTATCAAGAAGTGGAGAAATAGAAATTATGGAGAAGTATTAGTTTGTATAGTTGAAGTTGTAACAAAATATAAACGAAAATTTCTATATCATAAAATGACTACTATGTCAATAGTGGAGATACTATTTATTTGCTAAATGTGGTATAATACAAATATGAGCGAGGAGAAATTTATTAAAATTTAGAATAGCGGTGGTGAAAATTTATGGTGAAGAAAAAATTTTATGCAGTAAAGGTAGGTAAGACACCAGGGATATATGGCACTTGGAGTGAAACGGAGGAACAGGTTAAAGGATTTCCGGGAGCTGTGTATAAATCTTTTTCTACTGAGGAAGATGCAATAAGATATATATCTTGTGAAGATATAAAAGAAATTAAAAGTGTATCTGATGAAACGTCTGCAATAAATAAAAAAATAGAACAGGAAATAAAGAACTTACGAGATAGAGAAGTAATTGCTTTTGTAGATGGCAGCCATTCTTTAGATGCAGATGGAAAAGAAAAATACAGTTTTGGTGTCCTTCTTTTAACCAATGAATCAGAAGACAGTCTATATAAGGCTTTTATAGATAAAACTTATATGGATTCAAGAAATATTGCAGGTGAAATTGAAGGTGTTAAACAAGCTATTTTATGGGCTATTGAAAGCAATAAACAAAGAATAAAAATTTTTTATGATTATGAAGGCATTGAAAAGTGGGCAACGAAAGAATGGAAATCTAAAGTCAAGATTTCACAGGAATATAGTAAATTCTTTGATGAGAAGTCAAAGTTGATAAATATAGAATTTGAGCATGTAAAAGCTCATAGCGGAATTGTGTATAATGAAAAAGCGGATGAATTAGCAAAAAAAGCTCTCTTGTCGCAAGGGTATAAAACATATAATGATGGATCTATCTATTTTATAGGTTTTCAAAAGCAAGATTGGCTTAATATGGTAGAATCACTCAATAATGAAATCAATGAAGAAGATATTAAAGATAAAATTAAGGTAGAAGAATCTAGTCCAAAAGATTACTTAGATAAATTGTTACTTGTGTTTGACGGTCAACGAGTGATTATTAACTGCTACAAAGGTAATAAATCTTACGTTCAAGGGAAACAGAGTTTGCTGTTTCAGAAAATTATTTCATTAGCCATTGAAAAATTACCAACAGATAATGCTGTTATAGAAGTCCTAAATACGTATCATGCTTTAACAGTAGAGAAGCCGGAGGTTGAAAATGCTTTTTCTACGTTATTGCCTAATTTTCCAATTGATGATAAAGATACAAAACTTAGAAATACTTTATTATCCGCAGTATTTAATACACTAATAACAGGCTATATGCCGGATTATACTTGTCTGGTTACACCCCTTTTTAGAGCAATGGAATTTTATTTGCATAGAATTTTAAGTGATAGGTTAGGACAGGATACAACCACACTAAAAGGAAAGAATAATTTTGGATATTTCAAACCTAATGAATTAACAAATAGGTACGAATATAATTCTTCAAAAGGGAATCTTAATAATAATCAGATAGATTATTTAAATGATTTGTATAATAGGTATAAAAAGATGAGACATCCATATTCTCATTGGTCAGAGAATTCAATGGATACTCAAGTTATAACAGATATAAAAACAGCTCATGAATTAATTTTGGAAGGCTTGCAATTTATAAATAAATATTATATAATATTTTAGTTGCTTTTTTGTATAAATGATTTGAGAGGAAGGAGGAGATATTGTAATGAAACCATATTTGATAAATAGTTTAAAAAAGGATGGATTTGATGCTATAATAACATTGTTGGATTACCAAACTCAAATATCAAGATGTTTAAAATCCATTAGAATGTCTCCGAACGAAACAAGAAAACTTTTGATAGATACTATATTATGTTCAGGAATGAATGAGTATCGTTTTATTGAAACTACTTTAAATGAAGATGGAACAATTAATTTAAATCATTATAACTATGTTAATGTGGACAATGATGTACTAGAAAAAGCAAATGAGATTCTAAAATATCAACCCGCTTTTTTAAGAAATTCTGTATTGCCGGAATCACAAATAAAAAAAATAGCACAGAGTTAAATATACTGTATACCATATGACGCATCAAAGCACTTAAAGAAATTTAGGTGCTTTTTTAATATCAATTACTTGACATTGTAGGGTAAGAGTACTATCTCTAATGCCTTCAAAAAAGTAAAAGGGGAAGACATTTTAAATATTGAAACGGCAAGCTTATATGATGATTCACATGAGATTTCAATAGGTGAATCTGGAGATAAGGCTATTTTTGTATTTAATGAAGATTTTGTAAATGACAAAGTAAAAATACAAGAGGAAGGCTTAGGCTCAATTATCATGTTAGGTGAAAAAGCGGATTTGACAGTTAAAATTGAGCAAGCGACAGAAAAGTTATCTGAAGCAAAGGATATTCAAGATAAAATAAAACAGAGGGTAGATGAGTATAAGGATGTCACAAATCTCAAATCTCCAGATTACTATAAACATAAAATGTGTTTAGCTTTAAAAAATGATAATGGATGGGCGGGTAGAGAAAGACGAATCAAGGATTTGCGTAGAAATGCTAATGTTACAAAAGATAAATATTTGGAATTTATTAATATCACACCATCTAAATCAAAATCAGAACTACTTATTAGTTTTGAAGAACAAATGCAAGACCTTGAAAAAGCTAAGCAAGGTTCTGGAAAAATAATAGAGGAAATTATAAAAATATCTGATGTATATAAGAATTTTAATTATAGTGCAGTAAGCAAATTGTTAGAAGAATCTATAGAACAACCTAATTTAAGTGAGAGAGAAAAGTATTTACTCAATTTAGTTGAAATTGGAGAAAAAGATTTTCTTCAAAAACAGCTTGACTATTTTAGTAACAACGAAGCTCAATATTGTCCGTTTTGTTTACAGGATATTTCAGATGATTATAAAGATGATTTGGTGGATAAAATTCAAAGTATTTTATCAGATTTTGTTAAGGAACATTGTAAGAAACTTTCGGGCTTTTTGTTAGAGGAAATTAATTTTGACTTTACACCATTTATAGAATTAAGCTCTTGCATTGAAAGTTCTGAGTTATTGAATAAAATAAACAATAGCATACAAGAAAATAATAGTGTAATTCAGAAAAAAATAAATTCACCGTACACTAGTATTTATGAAGATATTATAGACATTACTTATTTGCTTATTGACTTAGAAAAATCATTAAAAAATCTTGATAAAGAGAGAGATGAGTATAATAAAAATATAGTTAATACAAAACCGATTATTGATAGGCTAGTTACTATTAATAATGAAATTGCATATTATGATATTATTGATGATTATAATAGGTACCTTGTTCAACATAGTGAGTACGAAGGATTATCAATCGAAGAACAAAAGGCTAATAAATTAGTGCATGAGAATTTGATATTGTGTAATAAATTAGAAGCTGAGCGCAAGAATATAGATATAGCTGTTGACTTGATAAATAAGGGATTAAAATATATTTTCTTTTCTAAAGGAAGGTTAGAAATAATTGTCGAGGGTGATAAATATAAGTTACTATCTAATGGACAACCAGTTTTGCCATCTAATATTTCTGTTGGCGAAAGAAATATAATTGGTCTTTGTTATTTCTTTGCAAGTATGCTTCAGGGAAAAGACGATAAAAATGCTTTCAAAGATGAATGCTTAATTATAGTTGATGATCCAGTATCAAGCTATGATTTTGAAAATAAAATAGGGATTTTATCATTTTTAAAATTAAAGCTATCTCAATTTCTTAATGGGAACTTAAATTCAAAAGCAATTATATTAACGCATGATTTATTGAGCTTTTTTGATATAGAAAAGATACTTGAGGAACTTCAAAAAGAATTTAATGATACTTATGGGAAAAATAAAACAGTATTTAACTTATTTGAATTAAAAAAATGTAATTTGACGGAGTTCCAATATAAAAAGAGACACGAATATACGGAAATGATGAAAATGATTTATAATTATTCTATGAAAGGATGTTCTGACAATAGTATATTGATTGGAAATATTATGCGACAAGTATTGGAAGCTTATTCTACATTTGAATATAAAAAAGGTATAGCAGAAGTTTCAACAGACAGTAATATTATTAACAAATTGGATGTTGAATATCAAGATTATTTTCGAAATTTAATGTACCGACTGATTTTAAATGGTGGAAGTCATAAAGAGGAAGAAATACGTAGTGGTAGATTGGATTTTTTTACAGTTATTTCAGATGATGAAAAAGTAAGAACTGCAAAAGATATACTTTGCTTTATGTATTTACTTAATGACATGCATGTAATCGCACATCTTGGTAATATTAGAGAAGAATTGAACAAATGGTGTGATGAAATAAAGAATGAGTATTTTTTATAAAATTCTGGAACTGGAACTGGGATTGGGAGAATTTTTCAAAAACACACTTAAATGGAACGAATTTTCCATCACGAGATAAACTAAAAACCTGTATTTTGGATGTTTTTGAATACAGCGAACATTATAAAAATAAAAGTGGGAGTAGACTAGTAAAGAGAAAAAAGTTAGTAAAAAATTATTATTAGTATTTTTTAAAAATTGATGTAAATGAAGAGAATAGGAGGATAAAGTTTGAATGTGTATGAACCTTGTGAATGTATGATTTGTAAAAATAATAAAAATTTTGATATGCCTGGAGAGATTATTGAGTCCGTTTTGAAAAACAATTTAGTTCTTTTTTGTGGTGCAGGTATAAGCACAGAGTCAAAATCTGTTTTCCCTGAATCATTTTACACAAGTGTTTTACGTGAGATAGAAGATAAGACAAATAAGAAAGTTGATTTAGACACCAGTTTTTCTAGGCTAATGAGTTTATATATTGAGACATTTCCCAATGGTCGTAGGAAATTGCTAAATAAAATAAAAGAAAAATTTGATTTCATAGATTCTTTTCCTCAATTATTAAATACAGCTACTAGTTTTCATAGAGAAGTTGCTGCAAATCCTTTCATTGAAACGATAATTACAACAAATTGGGATACATATTTTGAAGATTATTGTGATTGTACTCCCGTAATTAATGATACTGATGTTACTTTGTGGAATGTGTTTAAAAAAAGAGTATTTAAAATACATGGATCAATTAATAATGTTGGTTCAATAGTAGCTACCGAAAAGGATTATGAGGAATCATATAGGAGACTTTCTAGCGAATTAATAGGAGATAGACTAAAAACTATTCTGGCAAGTAGTACTGTTGTATTTATTGGTTTTTCCTTTGGAGATGATGATCTTAATAGATTGCTAGATATATTGTCTGAAAAGATGGGAGATTTTAGCAATCAATTTTATTTAGTTACAATTGATGAAAAATGGAAAGAAAATGTAGACTCAAGAGTAATACCCATTATTACTGATGGAACCTATTTTATTCACCAATTAAACAATATATTAATAGCAGAAGGAAGACTTGTTTCAAGTGATATTTATGATTATGCTGAAAAACTTTTGTATTTCATTAAAAAAGATCATATAAAACTTTTTGAATCAAATACTTATCGAGATGAGATTAAAGATTTTCCTGAATTATTACTATCAATAGCTTATCAAGATGCATTTATTCATGCTTTGGAAAGGTGTGTTGCACATAGAAGTAATGGAGAATATTTGATTCCTGGTTACTTTGAGCCTAAAATTCAATCATACGAGAGTTATTATGAAAAGCGTATATCAGAAGAAAATTACAATCAAGCATTCTATAATCTGGGATATTGTGATGGTTTGCTATCGCTATTATTATTTGTTAACAATCCGGAAGAAGCGATGATACCTGAATTATTTGTATATGAAAATAACCACTTTGAAACAAAAGATGATCTGTTCAAATATATATCAGAGAATAGAAATAAAAAACACTTTGAATATTGTTCAGAAAAAGTAAAAAACATGAAAGATTTAGTTCCTCATTTTATGCCTTGGTTTATTTAGCTGAAGATTATTTTAGTTATTTTATTCATACCTAAATGGTGTGGCCGTTATATTAGTGGTGTAAGAATTTTATCCGGTACTGGGACTGGGATGAGACAAAAAACTGAAAACGTCCTATAAATAGTTAGATTTAGTGGCATTAGAAAAAATAGAATCTTGTATTTTGAATAGTTTTGTATATATCGTACGTTTGGAAAAGAAGAATGGGAGTAGTCCCATCATCTTGGGTGGAAAATGCGAAGCATTTTTCATCTCTGAGATAAGAGAAGAAGCGGAGCTTCAAGCGAATCCAGAGAACTAAGCGAAGAAACTCGAAAAGAGTTTCTGAGAGAATTATCCCCTGTGTGGGAGTTTTACCCGAAAAATAGAGCAGAGTGCGGAGAGCAGTGAAACTGCGATTTTCGTTAGTCGCAAAAAAATTAAAAACTTTGTAAATTCAATAGTTACAGAAGATAAAAATTGTAACTGGGATTAAAATGGGACATTTGTAAAAAAGAATAAATTGAATAACAGTTCCAAGTATTTTACATTTGGACAATAAATTAAACCGTAGTCTTAGGCTGCGGTCTTTTTGATATGTAGATATTATGAAAATTAATTTCTGTAGAGATTGATATGTATCGTCCTTACTGGGTTGTCTAGTAAATAGCGTACATATCAATATAAGGATTTAGATTGATACACAAAATTTTACACAGTCTCGATTTTATTTTTTGAGATTAGTTATATATTTTAAAATGAAAATTTTTACTTATTTGAAATTCTACTTGTACTCGTTATTATTTGGTTAGGTAATAATATTTTAAATTTAAATAGGATTTTGAATTTTATTTTAACTTTGTTTTAAGTTTACTATTATTTTCTTTAAATTTTAGTCTTTGTTAATAATTTTTATATTAAAAATTTCATTAGTTTAGTTAATTAATTGAAAATATATCTTATAAATGTTACCATAAAAAGAGAATAAATGTTTATAAAGAGGTTCTTATGGGTAAGGCGAATATAGAAAAATTTAGGGATGATAATTTCTATGTCTTAAACTCAATGGATGACTGGGTTAGGATACTTGATAAGTATGGTAGGCTTGTTTTTATTAATGAAAAAATGAAACGAGATATTCATCTTGATAGGTCGCTCATTGAGCAAAATATTGATATAGAAAAACTTAGTGAAAAGGCTGATATTTTTAAAAATACTACAATTGAAGAGGAAAAACTCATTAATGGCAAATATTATTCTATTAAATCTTCTCCCCTTTATAATAACAATGAATTTATGGGAATTATTGAAGTTTATAGGGATATAACTAGCGAATCTAGGATGAAAGTTGACCTTTTTAATGCAAATAGAAAAATGCTTGAAGATATTAGATTTGTTAGGAAAATTCAAGCGAGTATTTTGCCCAAAAATAAAACTTATGGGGATATAAAGCTTGAGGGAAGATATATTCCATCAAATGATCTTTCGGGGGATTTGTTTGATATTATTAAGGTTGATGAAAATAAGTATGCCTTTTATATAGCCGATGTTATGGGACATGGGGTTAAATCTTCTATTATGACCATGTTTGTAAAATTATCTATAAGCGGAATTTTTGAACGACATAGTGATTATTCTCCAGGTCAAGTTTTGAAAAAACTTAGGGAAAAGTTTGTAAAACTTGATATGAATTCATCCCAGTATTTTACAGTTTGGGTTGGAATTTTTGATAGCCTAAATGATAGCCTTACTTTTTCTAATGCTGGACATAATTGCCCACCTCTTCATCTTATTGAAAATAAAAATCGTGTAAATAAGCTTGTTGTTTCTGGTAGGATGATTTCTAATATTATTGAGCAAAATATTTACCAAGAAGTTACTATTAAACTTCATCCTAAAGACAGGATTTTATTTTATACTGATGGTGTTATTGAGAGTAAGGATATTGAAAAAAACGAGTATTCTGTTGAAAGATTGATGGAAAAATTAAAAAATAAAAATAATCTTGATTCTATTTTGGAAGATTTAGAAAAATTTACTTGGGGCGAACAAGATGATGATATTAGTCTTGCCCTAATCGATTATAAAGGAGAAAAAAATGAAAATTAATCAATATATTGACCACACTATATTAAAAGCTGATGCAAGAAAAGATGAAGTTAAAAAGATTGTAGAAGAAACTTTAGAATATAATTTTAAATCTATTTGTGTAAATTCTTCTTATGTTGCTATGATTAGAGATATGGATAAGGATATTAGAATCACATCTGTTATTGGTTTTCCTTTGGGGGCAATGACTACAAAGGCTAAGGTTTTTGAAACAGAAGATGCCATAAAAGACGGGGCAGATGAAATTGATATGGTAATTAATGTAGGAAGATTAAAAGATAAAGATTATGCTTACGTTTTGGAAGATATAAAAGAAGTTAAAAAAGCTTGTGGAGATAAAATTTTAAAAGTTATTATTGAAACTTGCCTACTTGATGATGAAGAAAAAATTAAAGTGTGCGAACTTTCCAAAGAAGCTGGTGCTGATTTTGTAAAAACTTCTACAGGATTTTCTACAGGTGGAGCTACAAAAGAAGATGTGGCTCTTATGAGAAAAACTGTTGGGGAAGAAATGGGAGTTAAGGCAAGTGGAGGAATCCATACCTATGATGAGGCAATGGAAATGATAAATGCTGGAGCAAGTAGACTAGGTTGTTCAGCATCAATTGCCATCGTTGAAGGGGAAAAATAAATGAGTGATGTTATGATGCAAGCCTTCGAGTGGGATACTCCCGCTGACGGAGGCTATTATGCTTTTTTGAAGGAAAATGCAAAAAAAATAAAGGATGCAGGAATTGATGCTCTTTGGCTTCCACCAATGTGTAAGGGCGGAGGCGACCAAGATGTTGGATATGGAATTTATGACTTGTGGGATTTGGGAGAATTCGACCAAAAAGGCACAGTTAGGACAAAATATGGAACAAAAAAAGAACTTCTTGAGGCTATTGATGAACTTCACAAAAATAATATAAAAGTTTATGCCGATGTTGTTTTAAATCACAAGGGAAACGCCGATTTTGAAGAAGAATTTATGGCGAGAATGGTAGATCAAAATAACAGAGAAAAAGACGTATCAGAAGATATGAAAATAAAAGCTTGGACAGGTTTTGATTTTCCAGGAAGATCTGGAAAATATTCTGATTTCATTTGGCATTATTATCATTTTACAGGCGTTGATTACGATTCAAATACCGACACAAAAGCAATATTTAGAGTCCTTGGCGAAGGAAAATATTGGGACGATGGCGTAAGTGATGAAAAAGGAAATTTTGATTATCTAATGAACGCCGACATAGACCATTCCCATCCAGAAGTAAGAGAAGAAATTTTCAAATGGGTCGATTGGTTTATGGAAGAAACTGGAGTTGATGGTTTTAGATATGATGCATTAAAGCACATTTCTGACGAATTTATTTATGATTTATCAAATCATATAATGGAAAAAAAGAAAGATAATTTTTATCTTTTTGGGGAATATTGGCAATATGACGAAGGTCAAATTGATGGATATTTGGACGATACTGATTGGAAAATAGACTTATTTGATGTGCCACTTCATTTTCACTTTGAACAGGCGAGCAAGTCAAACGGAAATTATGATATGAGAAATATTTTTAATAATACAATTGTCAAAAATCATCCCCTCCAAGCAGTAACCTTTGTCGACAATCACGATTCCCAACCAGGTCAGTCATTGGATTCTTGGGTTGAAGATTGGTTTAAAGAAATTGCCTACTCCTTGATTTTATTTAGAAAAGACGGCTATCCTTGTATTTTTGCAGGAGATTATTATGGACTAAAAGGAGAAATCAAAAAAGATCCATTAAAAGAAATGATTGATAAGATGCTTGATGTGAGAAAAAAATATTCTTTTGGAGATCAAGATGATTATTTTGATAATCCACAAGTTGTAGGTTGGGTAAGAAGAACAGATTCTGATACATCTTCTCTTGCAGTTTTAATTTCTATAGGAGATATGGCTGAAAAACAAATGTTTGTAGGCGAAGAAGAAGCTGGAAAAACCTATGTAGATTTGTCAGGAAATAACAAAAACGAAGTTACAATCGATGAAAACGGAAACGGAATTTTTAATGTTGGACCTGGCTCAGTTTCATATTGGGCAGCAAAGGAAAATTAAAACAAATGAAATATTACGCAGTAAAAAAAGGCAGAAATCCTGGGATCTACACATCCTGGGATTTGTGTTTAAAAGAAGTAAAAGGATACAAGGGAGCAATCTACAAATCTTTTAAGAAAAAAGAAGACGCAGAAGATTTTTTGCAAGATAAAGAAATTGAGATAAAAGCTGACAAAGATTCAGTAATAGCCTATATAGACGGTTCTTATTCTAAAAAAGATAAAAAATATGGAGTGGGAATAGTCTACATAACAGATGAAAAAATCGAAGAAATTTATAAAGATTTTGATGATGAATTTCATATCCACAGAAATGTTGCAGGAGAAGTAAAGGCAAGTGTAGGAGCAATCAACAAGGCAATATCCGAAGGTAAAAAAACAATCTATATCCACTACGATTATCAAGGCATAGAATCATGGGCAAAAGGAGAGTGGAAAAGAAATAACGATCTTACCCAAAGATACTACGAATTTTTCCAAAAAGCAAAAGAAAAAATCGACGTACATTTTATAAAAGTAAAGGCCCACTCAAACGACAAATACAACGACATGGCAGACGCCTTGGCAAAAAAATCCTTGGGAATAGAATCATGAAAGAATTAGAAAAAATGCTTAAAGGCGAGCTTTATAATGCAAATCATGATGAAGAAATTTTAAAATTAAGGCAAAAAGCCCAAGACTTATGCTTCGAATTTAACCAAACAAGGCCATCAGATAGAAAAAAGCAAAAAGAAATAATAAAGAAATTAAAAATAAAAACAAAAGAAAATTTGACTATAGAAAGTCCATTTTTTTGTGATTATGGCTTTAATATAAAGTTAGGAGAAAATTTTTACGCAAACCACAATTTAATAATTTTGGATTGTGCCAAGGTAGAAATTGGAGATAATGTATTTATAGGGCCAAATGTGACAATTACAACAGCAGGACACCCTCTAGATCATAAAAAAAGAAATAAGGGCCTAGAATATGCCTACGAAATAAAAATCGGAAATAATGTATGGATAGGGGCAAATGTTGTAATAAATCCAGGAGTAAAAATAGGGAATAATACAGTTATAGGATCAGGATCTGTAGTTACAAAAGATATAGAAGAAAATTCTCTTGCTTTTGGGAATCCATGTAGGGTTAAAAAAGAAATAAATATTGAATAAATCAACATTTATTATAATAATATTATGTATAAATTAGATAAAAAAGAATATTTTGTAAAAAATATTTGGAACAAAAAATAGAGAATAAATTTAGGTTTTAAAGAGATATAAAATGAAAGATAAAAGGATAAATGCAATCATATTAGCCTTATTAGCAGCAGTTTTATTTTCAATAAGCACACCACTATCAAAAAAATTAATGGAAAATATTCCACCTACTTTTATGGCAGCATTTTTATATTTAGGAGCAGGAGTTGGCGTAGGAATAATGTATATTTTTAACTACAAAAAAGAAGACAAGTCTTTGAAATTAGATAAATCAGATTTGAAATATACAATCGCTATGATAGGACTTGATATACTTGCTCCCTTACTTTTGATGCTTGGAATAAAACTTGGTTCAGCATCAAATGCATCATTATTAGAAAATTTTGAGATTGTAGCAACAAGCCTAATTGCACTTATAATATTCAAAGAGAAAATTTCATATAAACTTTGGATTGCCATATTTTTTATAATAATTTCAAGTTTTATTTTGACATTTGATGATAAAACTAGCCTTGATTTTTCAATTGGTTCAATATTTGTATTATTAGCCACAATCTCATGGGGACTTGAAAATAATTGCACCAAAAAAATTTCTGAAAAAAGCACCTATCAAATAGTAACATTAAAAGGAATATTTTCAGGCTTGGGTTCACTTTTTATAGGTCTTTTATTGAAAGAAAAAATAATTAATTATAAATATATATTTTTAGCAATGATCTTAGGGTTCGTAGCTTACGGTTTAAGCATTTTTTTATACGTAAGAGCACAAAGAGATTTGGGAGCATCAAAGACAAGTGCCTATTATTCAGTAGCACCATTTGTTGGAGCATTTTTGGCTTTTCTGATAAATGGAGAAAGACCAGATGAAAAGTTTTTATTAGCCTTGATTTTTATGATTATTGGTACAATTTTTGTAATTTATGATAGCTTAGTTGATAATAAAATTAAATAAGATACAAAAACAGAAGAGTACAAACTTTTCTGTTTTTTCTCTTAAATTTTAAAAATAAAATGGTACTATATATAAGGATAAAAATTTAAGGGGGATATATGAATTGTTTAATTGGTCAGTCAGGTGGTCCTACTGCTGTTATTAATTCTTCCTTGGCTGGTGCTATCCAAGCTGGGATTGATTTTGATTTTGAAAATGTATTTGTTTCTTTAAATGGAATTGAAGGGCTTTTAAGTGAAAATATTAAAATAGTTGACAAAGATTTGTTTGAAAAAGAAAAGGCGAACGAAAGGCTTAGAAAAAGACCATCTTCTATTCTTGGTTCTTGTCGTTTTAAATTAAGCGATGATTTGAAAGATTGGCAATATAAAAAAATCTTTGAAAATTTAAAAAAATATGAGATTTCAACTTTTGTATACATTGGTGGAAATGATTCAATGGATACAGTTATGAAACTCAATTCTTACATAGAAAAAAATAAGATTGATTGGGTAAATGTGGTTGGCTGTCCAAAAACAATTGACAATGATTTGTGCGAAATGGACCATTCGCCGGGCTTTGCATCTGCATCAAAATTTGTAAATTCTGCCCTAAGACAAATTAGGCTTGATTGCGATATTTATCCAATAAAATCAGTTACCTTTGTGGAAATTATGGGAAGAAATGCGGGTTGGCTTACAGCAACTTCTTATCTTGCAAATTATAAAAGAAAAAAAGATATAGTAAATTTAGTTTATCTTCCAGAAGATGAAAAATCATTAGATGATATAGAAAAAGAAATTAAAGAAAAATTTGAAGAAGATAATAATTTGCTAATAGCAGTTTCAGAAGGCTTTATGGACAAAGATGGAAAACTTTTAAATGAAAAACAAAAATCTTTTGATAAAGGCTTCAATCATCCAATAATTGCAGGCATTGGCTTAAAAATTTCAGATTATATTCACGATAAATTAAAAGTAAAAACTCGTTCAGTTGAATTAAATATTGTCCAAAGAACAAGTTTTCTAATTTCAAAAACCGATTCAGATGAGGCTTACCAATTGGGATATTTGACAATAAAATATGGGAAGGAAAAAACAAATCTAGTTCCAATATTAAAAAGAGAAAATTCTAAGGATTACAAAGTAGGATATTTTACAACAAAACCATCAAATATAGCAAATAAAGAGAAAAAAATCCCACAAGAATGGCTAGAATCAAGAGAGATTTTAAAAGAAAAAATTACAAATTACACTCTTCCATTAATAAAAGGAGAAATAGACCAAGAATTTACAGATGGAATTTTTGATTATATAAGATTGGAAGATTTTACAAAAAATAATTAAATAAACAGACTGTTGACAAACTAAAAATTTTCCCATTTCGAGCGAACGTAGTGAGTCGAGAAATCTCATGAGATCTCTCCATGCGTTCGTTTCACTCACTTAGTCGAGATGGTACGTAGCTTAATTTTTATTTTAAAATAAAATATTATCTACATTCATACTTTGTCTACGCTCTGTAAATTTATAAAAATAAATCAGCATAAGGATATTGATTCTTGTGCTAATTTTTTTTGTGTAATTTTTTTCGCAAATATGTAAATGTTTTGTGAAAAAGCTTTTCTTTCATTGAATATTATTATATAATTGAAGTAATAATATAGTAAAAAAAGGAGGTATTTTTATTGAAAATTAAAAAGAATAGAAAAATTATTTTAACACTATTACTAGCTATTATTTTGCTCGGTACAAATATAGCTTTGGCGTCGTATACAAAACGTGATGACGATAGCGATGATATTTATATCGACAAGATAAATGAATCGATTGTAAAAAAACCTACTGAGCTTGATGAAAGCAAGGATATTGATGAACAATTAAAAAATCCCGATTATCCTGACATTTACACCTATAGGTGGGATTACAAAATTGGTGTAAAAGAAAACGGTTTAGATAAGGATAAAATCATTTATCAACCATACATAGTAAGCGTAGGAGAAAATGCAAGTCAAGATGAAAGGGCAAAAGTTTTAAAAACTATAAACTTACCTGAAGTAGAAGGCTACAACAAACCAAAAGGCATTGAATCTTATGATGTTACTTATGATTTTGTAAAAAATAATGCCAAAGATACAAAAAAAGCGAGCTTTTTGTTTTATGGAAATCATGATTATAAATATGAACCAAAAGAAGGAAAAATACAAGTAAAATATCTTTTCCAAAATTTATATGATCATGAAATATATGAAAATCCAGATGGTGGAAAAGAATTAATCAGAGAATATAAGGCAAAAACTGGGGATAAATTTAAAATCCCAGAATTAAATAAAGAAGACTATGAAAAATACGCAAAAGGATTTGAACCAGAACAAAACAATCTTGAGGTAACAGTTCCAGAAAATGCAAGTGATACTCCATTAATTTATCACTACAATAGAAAAACTTTCCAAGTAGATTTTGATTCTGATGGTGGATCTTATGTACCAAATATGACACTATACTATGGTCAAACTATTCCATATTTTGATTACAAACCAACAAAACGTGCGTCTGATTTTATAGGATGGAAATCTAATAAAGATTTAGAAACTTCTGATGGCAAAATAATAAAAAAAGGCGATCTTATAGATATGGAAAAATATAAAGATGGTCTAAAAGAGGCAATGCCAGCAGAAAACATCATCTTTACTGCAGTATGGGAAGAAAAACCAAAAGCAGATTATAAGATTCAATTTTGGACTCAAAAAGCTGAATCTGATGGCTATGATTTTATTGGAGCAAAAGTAATAAAAGGTGCGGACACAAACTCTCGCCCAGATTTAGATTCAATGTTACCAGAAGGTTTCAAATTCCCTGAAATAGAAAAAAATCTTACAAAAAAGGGAAAAGAAAAAGAACTTAATAAATATTATGTTAGAAATACAAAAAAAATAAAAGAAGAAAATACAGAAAATGTTAAAAAAGAGGATGGAACAAGTGAAGTTCTTGTAAAAAAAGTTCATTCTGATAGCTCAACTACCTATAACATTTACTATGATCGTCAAACATATACAATGCTATTTGAAAAATTCTGTATTGATGAACCTGATGCTGGTTTTCCAGCTAAAGAAGCAAAAATGGTACTTCCTGATGGAAGAAAATATGATTCTACAAAAGAAGTGAACAAACCATATAAATTTACAGCAAAATTTGGCGAGAGATTGACAAAATGGCCTAATGATATGTGGCTTATAGAAAAAGGCGGAGTTGACTTTGAGCCAAATCGTAGTTTTATAGGATGGCAATTAAATTCAGAAAATAATAACAATGAAGACCAAAGTCTATATCTTGATACTCCACCATACTGGCTAACATCAAAAGATTTTATAGACAGAGATTTTACTAGTGAATGGGGTCCAGATGTAAGACCTGCAACTCACTCAACTTCAACAGGAGAAAAATTACCTGAAAGAACAATTTCTCTTGGACCTTGTGAAAGTCTAGAGTTCCAATTTGCTATCTACTATATGGAATATTTGTTTGAGGGCTTTGACGGCAAGCTCCACTATAATCCAGATATGTCATATACAAAAATTGACACAATTGTTTCATACCCATATCCTTCTCCAGGTATTGTAGGATTTACACCTAAATATAAGAAAATTAATCCTGTTGACGATGCAGAAAAACGTCCTGAAGAAAAAGAAGGTTATACGGAAAATCTTTCAAAATTAACTTTTGATGAACTTAAAAATGAATTAGATAAATATGAGGAAAAAAGACCAGAGGATGGAAAGTCATTTTTTGATCCTATAGCTGAAAATGGAATTAATGGAGTTCCTTTTAAGGACATTCCTAGATACCGCTTTGCATTTACTTATGAACGTGAAAAATATACACTATATCTTGATAAGGATCCATCAGATGTAAATGCACATGCTGATTTTTCTGGAAAGAAACTTTCAAATGGTAAAGATGCGATTATATCTGATGTATATTATGATATACCTCTTAGAAAATTAAATCTTGATGAAGAATATAAGCTTACTGAAGCGGATAGGCCTGAAAATCTTCCTGATAATTATGTATTTAAGGGTTGGGCATTGGATGCTCAAGGTAGCAGGCTTATTAAAGATACTATTAAAGAGGCTGAGAAACTTGAATCTCAAATTGCTGAAAAATATAAAGAGCTTGAAAAAAATTCAAATGACAAAGAAAAGAAATTTAAGTTACAAAATGAAATAAAAGAGTTAAAGTCTAAGCTAGATGAAGCTGACGCTAACATGCCTAATTATGATGTTGTCCTTTATGCAAAATGGGGCGAACCTGACAAAAATTATAAGGTAAAATTTGATCCAAATGGTGTAGATATTAATTCTATTGAACAAAAAGATATTGCAACTCACAAAGATGGCGAAAGAATTAAAATATCAACTGAATTTGGAAAAGTTCCATACAAATCTCCTGAAAAACTTGAAAATGAAGGCCGTGTTCAAGTATTTGATGTAGCAAATAGAATGACAATAAAAGAGCCACCAAGACCACAAAGAGATGGTTATGATTTCTTGGGTTGGGAGCTTGTAACTTATAATGAAGATGGAAGTGAAGATACTTCTTATAAGGATAAATATGAAGTACCAAGACTTTATTCTTTTGGAAATGAAATCACATCTGATCTTTATCTTAGAGCGATTTGGGCAAAAAATAGTTTAGTTGATGTAAAAGTATACCATCACTTGCTTGATAAAGATTTTAATGAAGTAAAATTAGTTGATGGCGTAATAAAAAATCAAAGAGTTAAAACAAACACTACAGCTTATGGTGTTATGCAAGGTGAAGAATACATCTTGGCTAATGATGATGAGTTTGATAATAAAAATGTAAGTGAAGATACAAAAAATGAATATGAAGCTTATAAAAAAGAAACTGAGAGGGAAAATACTTATTATCAAAACCAAGTTGTTCAAGCTGAAAATAATGACAAAAAATCTGATGATAATCAACAACCAATAAAGTTGGAATTTAAAAATCAATTCCACTTCTACTACAGACCTTATCGTTATAGAAAATATACAGTAAATTATCTACTAGCAAAAGATGGACAAGTTAAGTTTGAAGCAGTTGGAAGTCAAGGGGACAAATATGAAAATGTAATAGAACCTGAAGAAGTTTTGAATGGAAACAGGCACTTTGATTCTGTAAACTATAGAAAAATAAGAGGTTTCAAATTAGTAAGTCCTCCACAAACTCAATTATTCTTTGATATTAACGAAGATACTCACGAACTAACTGGTATTAATGGAATAAAAAATACAAGGGATATAAATTTCTATTATAAAGATGTCAGAGTTTTAAAAACAAAAAATCCAAAGACACCAATACCTGATGGTTATCACAGAATTACCTTTAAGGCACTTGACAATGGTTCATTTGGAACAGACAAAGATGGCAAGGAAATAAAAGAAATTTATTATGATGTAATAGATGGTTTGAATTTCTCAAATATTCCTGTACCAACAGATGAAGAGAAAAATGGTATAAAAATCACTCCAGCCAAAAATTACAACATTGGTTCATGGAGTGGAAGAAGAGAAGATGGAAAAGAATTAAAAGGTTTACTTGATGAAAATACTCCTATAAAACAAAATTATGAATTTGAAATTGACTTTGTAGAAGATAAATATCCAGAAGTAAAACCTATTAAAGTTTTTGAATCATCAAAAGATGATGGCGGAAAATTCATCAATGACTTTATGCCAACAAATGCCCAAATAGAAGAATCTATTAGTGAGTTAATGAAACTTGAAAAATATAAAGATTACCAAGTCTTAGAAGAAGATACAATCTATGATAAGGTAAAAGAAAATGAAGATTACAATAATAAGCCAAGTGATGTTAAACCTAAAAAAGATTCAATCAAAGTAAGGGTTAATTTCAAAAATGATACCTACAAAGATTTTGAAATTCCTGTAGAAATTTACAAAAATATTTATAGGGCATTGGATAGTAAATCTAAACCAAATATAGTTCAAAACGACGAATTTTTGAAAGATTTTGTAAAAGTTGATGTAGTTCCAACAAATAAGGCTAAAGACAGTCAAATAAAAACTTATTATGTAAATCCAAAAGCTCAAGTAAGAATTCCAGAAAATGATCCAGAAGGAGAAAATGACTGGACATTTGAAAAATGGACTGCTAATTTGGATTCATTGGCAGATAAGGATAATTTCCAAATGCCAGATCGTCATACCTTTGAAAAAGAAACTGTGCTTACTGCAAGATATTCAAAAACACCAAAAGATATTGTATATCCACCAAGTGCAGAGATGATAACAACTTATGTAGGAAAATATCCAAGTTTAGAAGAATACGAACAAAAAATAAAAGCTGGAAAAATTGGAAACAGTGGAAAAGTTGCGGAAATTGACTCCTATTATCTAATAAAAGATAAAAAACCAAACGTAGACAAAGAAATTCTAGATCCAGAAAATGAAATAGAAGATCCAGAAGATCCAACAAAGAAAGTCTACACAAATTACCAAAGAGTAAAAGTAACCTACAAAACAGGAGAAGTATTCTTAGTTGACGTACCAGTAAAAGTACTAGATACAATCAAAGAAGTACCAGATCCAGATACAATTCCAGGAGAAGACTACAAAGATTACATTCTAATAACAGTAGATCCAACAGACAAAGCAAAAGATCCAACAAAGAAATACTACAGAGTAAGAAAAAATGTAGAAGTAACAATTCCATCAAAAAATCCAGAAGGAATAGAAGTAACAGGAGAAAACAAAGTAAGTCACAGCTACGAATTTAGTGAATGGAGAGAAAAAGAGGACACCAATCCAAGAAAATGGGAAAAAGGTAAAAAAATCACAGGAAAATTCGAAAAAGACACAGAAATAAAAGCAAAATATAGTCTTAAAGCGTGGCAACAAGAAAAACCAGAGAAAAATATAATACCAAATGATCCAGATAATCCACAAAAAAAACCAAAAGGTTATGTAAGTGTAAAATTCACAAGTGATGAGGGATTAACACTAAGTGGAATTCAAGAATATTTCGTAAAGAAAAACCTTGAAATAACATTGAAAGATATAAAATGGGCACAAATAGAAGAAAAAGTAGGATATAAATTCGATAAATGGGATAAAGAAGAAGATTTAGAAATAAAAGAAGAAGATATAGTTGTAAATGCAACATCAATGCCATTAAAAGATGTAATACCAAAAAAAGATGGCGAAGAACAACCAAAAGGTTACGTAAAAGTAGACTTCAAAACAGACGGAAATGGAACACTAGAAGGAGAAACAACCTACTATGTAAATCCAACCAAAGAAGTAAAACTAAAAGTTCCAGAAACAAAAGCAAAGATAGGCTATCAGTTTAAAGAATGGGACAAAGATGCAGCTAAGCCAACAAAATATGAAAAAGATACAACAATCACAGCAAAATTCAAAGTACTAGATGATGTAAGCGAAACACCAATAAAAGATTACGTAAAAGTAATATTCCAAATAAAAGGAGAAGGTGGAAAAATAAAAGAAGGCGAAGTAGAAACCTACTATGTAAATCCAGAAAAGAAAGTCATAGTAACATCGCCAAAGCTAGAAACAGAAATAGGCTATAAATTCAAAGGATGGGATAAAGATACAAGTAAACTAACCCAATATACAGAAAAAGAAACAATAATAACAGGAACATTTGAAAAAATAGCCGACATAATCCCAGAAATTGATGAGGATGGAAAACCAAACGACAAACCAAAAGGCTACGTAGAAGTAATCTTTGAAAAAGGAAAACACGGAGTCTTAGAAGGAATAACAAAATACTACGTTAATCCAACAGCAGGTAAAAAATTAAAAGAAATTAAGCATCCAGAAATCAAAGCAAACAATGGATACGAAAAATACGGATGGGATAAAGACGAAAATACAGAAATAACCGAAAAAATAATCGTCACAGCAAAATATAGCAAAGAACTTACACCATTAGCACAAGAACCAAGTGCGAAGATGATAACAACCTATGTAGGAAAATATCCAGAGCTAAAAGATTACAAAGCTGCAATAAAAGCAGGAGAAATTGGAGAAACTGGAAAATTTGCAGAAATCGAAGCTTATGAAATAGTAGAAGGAAAAGAACCAGACGTAAGCAAAGAAATATTAGATGCAGATACAAAAATAGAAGATCCAGAAGATCCAACAAAGAAAGTTTACAAAAATTACCAAACAGTAAAAGTAATCTACAAAACAGGAGAAGTATTCTTAGTTGACGTACCAGTAAAAGTACTAGATACAATTAAAGAAGTACCAGATGAAAATACAAATCCAGGAGAAGACTACAAAGATTACATTCTAGTAACAGTAGATCCAACAGACAAAGCAAAAGATCCAACAAAGAAATACTACAGAGTAAGAAAAAATGTAGAAGTAACAATTCCAGCAAATAATCCAGAAGGAATAGAAAAAGCAGGATTAAATGGAGAAAAACATCAATTTGATTTTATAAGATGGGAAGAAAATCTAGATAAAAATCAAAGAAAATGGAATAAGGGCAATAATATTATTGCAAAATTTGAAAAAGATACAGAGATAATTGCAAAATATAATATTAAAGCATGGGAAGTAGAAGAAGCTAAGAAAAATATTATTCCAGATCCTCAAACAATTCCAGAAGGTTATGTAAGCGTAACATTTACGAATGATGATGGTTTGTATTTGGAAGGCACACAAAATTATGCTGTAAAGAAAAATGCAAATATCAAATTAAGTGATTTGAAATGGCCAAGTGTTGGAGAAAATTTAGGATATAAATTTGAAGCTTGGGATAAAGAAAAAACTTTAGAAATAAAAGACCAAGACATAGTTGTAAAGGCAAGCTCAAAGCCTATTGATGATGTGATTCCAAATGATGGAAACCATGAAAAGCCAAAAGACTATGTAAAAGTAGATTTTACAACTGATGGTAATGGAAGACTAAGTGGACAATTATCATATTTTGTAAATCCTACAAAAGAAGTTACACTTGATATTCCAAAAGCAAGTCCAAATACTGGATTTGAATTTGAAGCTTGGGATCATGATGCAAGCATGCCAAGTGTTTATAGAGTTGATACAATAATTACAGCATATTTCAACGAATTGAATGATGTAAGCACTGAACCTGTAGAAGGATATGTTGAAGTTTCTTTTGTAACACAAGGCGAAGGTGGCTCAATAATGGATGGAGAATTTACAAAATTCTATGTAAATCCAGAAAAAGAAGTTATTCTTCCACCACCAAGTTTAAATGTTGAAATTGGATATCTATTTAATGGTTTGGATTTTGATACAGTACAATTTGTTCAATACAAAGAAAATAAAATAGTTACTGGAACATTTGTTAAACTTCCTGATGTAATTCCAGAAGTTGATGGAAATGGTAATATGAATGATAAACCTCATGGATATGTTGAAGTGATTTTTGAAAAAGGAGATCATGGAGATCTTGAAGGAATAACAAAATATTATGTAAATCCAAAAGCTGGAAAAACTTTAGCAGAAATTGCTCATCCAAAAATTGTAGCAAAAACAGACTACAAAGTAAAAGGATGGGATACAGATGATAAGACAGTAATTAATAATAATATAATAGTAACTGCCTTGTATGAAAAAATTGAAAAAGCAGATCCTAAGCCACAAGAACCAAAAGATCCACCACAACCATCTAGTCCATCAAGCACAGAACCTTCTAAAGAAAAACCAAGTTCTAGCAATGAAAAGGATAAAGATAAAGATGGCAAATTACAAAAAGTAAGTGGAGATGATAAAAAAGGTTCAAATGTTAGAGGCACAAAAATGCCAAAAACAGGAATTGAAAGCAATTTAGGATTCTATTTATCAACAATTGGACTAAGCACAATTGGATTATTTATCCTAAAAAAGAAAAATAAGTAAAATTTTTCCTAACCCTAGCTAAAGCTAGGGTTATTTTTTGCAAAAAAATCCAATCTATAAATTTCAATAGGCAATAAGCTTTTGAAAATATAGATTGGATTTTTATTTTTTAAATTATTATTTGTTAATTAGCTAAAAATTAATTTTATAGAAATTCAACTTCTTTTTTGTCGATGATTTTTACAGGGATTCCTACTTGATTTGTTTTGATTTTTTCTTCAAAAGCATTAAAATTATCCCTATATGCCAAAAATCTTTTGAGATTTATCATAGAGTCAGTTATATCTATGAGTTCACATCCTTGGAAATTTTTTGGATTATTATTGTAATCTTCAATTATTTCAGTGCAATCTGGACAAAGTTTGCTAACAAATATTTCTATCATTTTTTTCTCCTATAAGTTATATAATTAAATTTAAGGTCATTTTCGTAATAATCTTCTGATTTATTTACAATTTCAAAATTTTCGTCTTTATCAAAATTGTGAAGGAAGGTATCAGCGTCTTTTTTTGCATCAATTTTTGTAATAATTGCCTCATCACAAAAATCTAAGAGCAAGTCTACAATTTCTTTTCCACCGATTACAAAAACTTCTCTATCATTTTTATTTTCTCTAACATATTTTAAAATATTTTGTGGGCTATTAAAGACTAAAGCATCATCAAGTTTTAAATCTTTATTTCTTGTCAAAACTATATTTTCTCTTTTGGGAAGAGCCCCATTCATGGACTTATAAGTTTTTCTTCCCATTATAACTATATTATTTAGGGTAAGGTCTTTGAAATGTGCTAAGTCTTTTTTTAAATGAAAAAGAAGTTTATTATCTTTTCCTATCCCAAAATCTCTATCTACAGCCAAAATTATTTTCATAATTGCTCCTTGTAAATTTATAATCTTCCTTTATTCTATCATTTATTATAAAAAAATTGAATTTTTTAAATTGATATATCAAAAGTAATGGGGAATGGAAGTAAAAATATTCACAAAAAAACTTCAAGCAATTAGCTTGAAGTTCTAATTTTTTATTATTTAATTTTAGTACCAACCGTTGTTGTTCCAAAATGCTAGGGCATTATCCCATGAACCATATCTTTGTGCTACATATTGGTCTGCAACTCTTTCTTGGTTAGCTGGAGAATAATCTCCGTTTAAGTAAGATGCTGATAATTGATATTTTCCAATATATTGTCCGTTTCTAGCATTGTAAGATCCACCAGATTCTCTTTGTGCTATAATTTGTTTTGCTGATGAATTATTAGCTGTATAATTTTGTGCTGGTGCTTGTGTTTGAGCAGGTGCTTGATAAGATTGAGCTGGAGCTTGGTATGTTTGAGCAGATGCTTGATAAGATTGAGCAGGTGCTTGTGCTTGTTGGTTAGAAACTACTTTACCCAAAGTACTATTAATAATGTTTTTAGAAAGATCTAAAAGATTGCTGCAAACATATCCTTCTTTTCCTTCAAAAGAAACTTTAACAAATCCGTTGTTAGCTACTGCTTTAACTTCAACAACATTTCCTTCTTGAAGTACTTGGTAAATTTCAGAATCTAAATTGTCAGCTTTTCTAAAATTAGCAGGACTTACAACTTTAGCTTTTTCAGTAATATCAAATAAATCTCCATAAACGAAAGCTTCTTTTCCGTCAAAATTAATTTTTAACCATCCATTATCATTTTCGATAACTTCGTAAGCTTTGCTAGTGTTTATTCCTCCAATAATATTTGAATCAAGTCCAGCAGCTTCTCTAACATTAATTACACTTGCTTTGCTTTCATTTTTAACTGCAACAGAAGCTTCAGCCTTGTTTGATGCTGTAAATAATGTTGGTAGTACGATTGCCGCTGCTAGAGCGTATTTTTTAAAATTTGTCATAATGATTACTCCTTTTTTGTGTTTTTTTAATTTATTGTAACTAATTAATAGTTTTTTTATGTTTTTCATTTCTTTTTCGTAACAATAGTTACAAAATAATTACAACTCGTTTTTACAAGCATTATAATATATCAAGATTATGTAGAAAATATGTAGAAAAAATAAATTTTTGTTTTCAAGTTTTATAAAAAACTTTTTTTTGTTATAATATAAAAATACGAAAAGGAGTGAATTATAATGGGCTTTGTAAAAGCAGAGAATTTTACTGACCAAGAACTTTTAAATTTTATAAAAGATGAATCATACAACGAATATTTGGCAAAAAAAGCCGACAAGGTAAGACAAGAAATTTATGGCAAAGACGTATATGTAAGAGGTTTAATTGAATTTACAAATTTTTGCAAAAATGATTGTTATTATTGTGGGATAAGAAAATCAAATTCAAATGTAGAAAGGTACAGACTTTCTTTTGATGAAATTATTACCTGTGCAAAAATTGGTTACAAATTGGGTTATAGAACTTTTGTTCTTCAAGGTGGGGAAGATTTATCTTATAAAGATGAAGATATTTGTAAAATTGTTGAGGAAATTAAAAAAATTCATCCTGATTGTGCTATAACTTTGTCGATTGGGGAAAGGTCAAAAAAATCTTACCAGAAATTTTTTGATGCTGGGGCTGATAGGTTTTTATTAAGAGAAGAAAGTTCAAGCAAAGATCATTATTATAAAATCCATCCAAAAGAAATGTCTTTTGAAAATAGGAGAAGGGCTCTTTTTGATTTAAAAGAAATTGGTTTTCAAGTTGGGGGAGGTTTTATGGTGGATTCTCCTTATCAAACAGATGAAGATTTGATTTCGGATCTGAGATTTTTGCAAAAATTAAAACCGGATATGATAGGAATAGGCCCTTATTTATCCCAACACGATACTCCATTTAAAAATATGAAAAATGGTTCTTACAAAAAAACTTTAAGACTTATTTCTATTTTAAGATTAATGTTTCCTTATTGTTTGATACCAGCTACAACGGCGCTTGGAACGATAAATCCATTTGGAAGAGAAGAAGGCTTGAAGGCAGGAGCAAATGTCCTAATGCCAAATTTATCCCCAACATCTTATAGGGAACTTTATTCCTTATATGATAATAAAATTTGCACAGGAGATGAGGCGGCTGAATGTAGAAATTGTTTAGAATTAAGAATAAAAAAAGCAGGCTACAAAATAGTAACCCACAGAGGAGATGTGTCTTTTTATAAAAAAATGTATGAATAAAGGTCTTTGTGAGCCTTTTCAGAATGTTGACAAACTAAATTTACACCCATTTCGAGCGAACGTAGTGAGTCGAGAAATCTCATGAGATCTCTCCGTGCGTTCGTTTCACTCACTTAGTCGAGATGGGTTTTAGCGTAATTTTATTTTTAAATCATTAATTAATTATTAAACTGACTTTGTTTACGCTCTGTAAAGACTCTTCGTGAGCCTTTTAAATTTCTATAATTTTTTCTTTTTTATTTTCAAAATATGAAATGTGGTCAAAGCCCAAATCTTTTAAATGTTTTATTCCATCATCTATTTTGTAGGAAATTGTGTCTGGGAAATGGGAATCTGATCCTAAAGTTATAGTTTCTCCTCCTAGATTTTTGTATTTTTCTAAGATTTCATCTTTTGGATTTGCGTAGGACAAATTATTTCTAAAACCTGCTGTATTATATTCGAAAGCTCTATTTGTTTTTATTAATTCTTTTAAAATTTCTTCAATCAAATCTTCATATACTGAAAAGTCTGGTATTACTGACTTATCTTCAAGGTACCTGTCAATATAGTCAATATGACCTAAAACTGAGAAGTTTTTACATGATTTTACGCATTCTAGCATATATTCATAATATTTTTTAAAAAAATATTTTGGATTTTTTTCTATATTTTTTCTATTTAACCAAACATCTTTAAATTCTACGGCATGGATTGAGCCTATTACAAAATCAAATGGATTTTCGTCAATAAATTTATCAATTTTATCTGCATTTTCATAAGCCAATCCTATTTCAATTCCCGCCAAAATTTTTACTTGATTTTTATATTTTTCCCTAAGCTTATATATAGTAGAAAAATACTCATCAAGATCAAAGGAAATGTCCCTGTCATTTTGGCAAAAATTATCCAAGTGGTCTGTAAATGCCATTATTTTTATTTTATTTTTTATAGCTGATTTTACATTTTCTTCTGGATTTGTATTTGAATCAAAAGAAAAATGTGAATGTAAATGTAAGTCTATCATATTGTTCCTTTCTTTTATTCTTCTTTTTTATATAATAACACAATAATACAAAACTTTTTTATTTTTGTGATAAATTTCCTATTCTACTATAAATTTTTTTGAAAATTTGATATAATCATAGATAGAAGTTAAACAGGAGAGGGGAACAATGAAAAAAAGTAAAAAAATATTATTTTTGGCTCTAAGTATGTCTTTGGCATTTTCGCCAATTAATAGCATGATTTCAAATAAGGCAAATGTTGCTTATGCTGAAGAGATGATGAATAAAAAAGAAGAATTAAGTCCAGAGGAGTTTATACAAAAAGCTAAAGACTTTGTAAATTCAGAAGAATTTAAGCAATATACAAAAGAAGGTCAAGACGCATATAAAAAATTAATTGAAGATTTAAAAGTTGAAAATTTAGAAACAAAAAAAGAAGAAATTTCAAAATCTATAGATATTATTAAATTATCTTATATAAAAAAACAATACGAAGATTTGAAAAAAGAAGTTTTAAAATTAAAAGCTGAATCCTTGTCTGATGATTTGAAAAAAGAACTTGATTCCTATAAAGATTCTTATGATAGTTATAAAGATTACGAACAACAAATAAAAAATCTAAAAACTACTAAATCAAATATAGAAAATTATAATAAGAAATTAGAAGAATTTAAAAAAATTCTAAAAGATGGCTTAGAAAAAAATAGAAACTTTGGCATTGATTTAAAAAAAGAAAAATTAGTTTTGGATGATGCAAATTCAAATCTAGAAAAAGTAGAAAAAGCCATTGAAACCTTAAATAATAAGGTTAATGCATATAATGCTAAAATAACAGAGGAAAATAGACAAGCTAATCTTAAAACTTTGCAAAAAATTATAGATGGAGAAGGAAAAACAAAAAGTAAGTATTTTTATAAAAAATCAGATGAAAGTTTGAAAAATAATTTCAATCAAAGTCTTGATGCTATAAAGAAAGCTTACAGCAAACTTCAAAATAAGGAAGAAGTTAATAATATTGATGATTTGGTAAAATCTTATGATACAGCTTACAAAAATCTTAATGGAGATAAGTTTATGGCTGAACGCCAAAAACTTTTTGATTATTTTGAAAAAAATAAGGGCAAATTATCTTCAGAAAATCAAAAAAAATATGCTGATTTAATTAATGGATTACCAGATAAGGCTGATTCTAATTTGGATAGCATAAAAAAATTAAAAGCTGAAATAGAAAAAGCTATAGAAGAAAATCAACAAAAAGGGAAATTAAGTAAAGTATCAAGGAAAGTTGAAGTTAAAAAACAACCTGCCACGAAGAAAAGCCGTTCCTTTGTAAGAACAGGAGTAAAATCTGTAGGAATTGTTCTTGTAGTTTTAATCCTTGCAGGAGCTGGATATTTCTTATTATCAAAGAAAAGTAAAAAATAAAAAAATGAAAATAAAAAAATCTTCAAGCAAAACTTGAAGTTTCAGACTTTTAACAAACTAAAAAACGTCCATTTCGACCGAACGTAGTGAGCGGAGAAATCTCATGAGATCTCTCCGTGCGTTCGTTTCACTCACTTAGTCGAGATGGGTTGTCTTATCACTTTAATTTTAGATTATTAAAAAATTATAATAAAGACTTTGTCTACGCTCTGATCTTCAAGTAAAACTTGAAGATTTTTTTCTTGTTTATTGTTTATTTGAAATATTTTTGCCCTTGTCTATAACTTCTAATAATTCTTTCAAAACTTCTATCCTTGCTCTTATTTTTTCTCCCTCATCTGTATCTTTTATTAGCATTCTTGGAATAAGTTTTTCGGTTTCGTAAATTTTTGGAGTATAGGCTCCCATGTTATCTCTAATGTGTGAATATGAAACGTGTTCTGCAAGGGCAACGTGGTGGGAATTATACATCAAAGTGTAGCCTGCGATGCCTGTCTTTTTTTGGTAAGGTTTAGAAATTCCACCGTCAATTACATATAATTTTCCATTTGCTCTTACGGGTTTTTTGCCTTCTTTGACTCTTACTGGAACATGGCCGTTTATGATTCTTCTTCTTTCGCATTTTAAATCAAATTCATCCAAAATTTTATCGCAAATTTCTTCTTTTTTATTTAAATCATAATAGGCATTCATTTCTTCGTATTTTAAATTTTTATCATCAACCAATAAATTTTCAAAATACGAATATTGACTTTTGCCAAAAATTGGAGATTTTTTGCCACAAACCAAGTACCAGCAAATATCTTGGGCAAATACTTTTTTCTTTGAATCATTTGAAAAATAAGCATCTCTTGCAAGCTTATCAAAAATATCAAGCATGGCTTTTCCTTTATAGGATTTGCCATTTATAATTACTTCTTGGAAATTTCCATCAGAATCCATTGGAATGCAGCCGTGAAATAAAAGTGAGCCGTTGGATTTTTTGTACATTGAACCATTTGTGTACATAAATTTAATGTGCTTATTTAAAAGAAGGTTTTTTGAAAATTCTTTTTGGAGGGTATCTATAATAAATTCTTCTTCATAAGTTAATTTTGATGGATTTTTTGGATCAATAGTTGGGAAATTTGTATCAAGGAGTTTTGCTCCCTTATAGGTCATGTCATCAAAATTAATATGTTTTAATGAATTTCTATCATCCATATTAAAATCTGGATTTTTTTCAAGAAGCAAGCTATCTAGTTTAAACCTAATTACACTCATAGCCTTATACATTTTTGCAGCCACATCCTTATTTACCTTGTCATAAATATTTTCTTCAAAAATTTTCGGCATAAATCTCTCACATGGGTCATCCCTATAAGTTTTCATCGAAAATTCATAAAGTGGTCTTAAATTTATTCCATAACCTTCTTCAATGAAGTCAAAATTGTTGTAGGAAAATGCATTGCAAAGGCAAGCTGCAATCAAAGCCTTATTTCCACTTACAGCACCCATCCAGGCAAGATCATGATTTCCCCATTGTATATCAACATTAGGAAAAGCAATCAATTCATCCATAATAACATGAGGCTCAGGACCCCTGTCGTAAATATCTCCAACTATATGGAGGCTATCAACAGAAATTCTTTGGATTAGGCTTGATAAAACAATAATAAAATCATCAGCAGCCTTATATTTTATAATATTTTCAATTATCTTTTCATAATATAATTTTTTATTAAATTCAGAATCATTTGTGTACAAAAGTTCATCGATAATTTCCTTGTAATTTGTAGGAAATTTTTCTTTTACTGTATCTTTTGGATATTTTGTAGAAACAAATCTAAACAAATTTACAAGTCTGTGAATATTAATTGTGTACCAATCATCATCAACAATATTTTCTTCCTTTAATCTTACAAGTTCTCTTTCCGGATTATAAATCAAACTTGCCAAATCGTCTTGGTCTTTTTTTATTAAAGTATCGCCAAAATATTGCTTAGTCTTATCTCTAATATTTCCAGCAGCCGACCTTAAAAGATGAATAAAAGCCTTAGCCTCTCCATGAAGATCAGAAAAAAAGTACTCAGTTCCCTTTGGAAGATATAATTTTGCATTTAAACCAATTAATTCATCAACCAAATGAGTCCTACTAGGATAATTTTCTCTAAGAAGATTTAAATATTTTTCGTTCATAACAAACCCTTTCATAATAATTTCAAAAAAAAGCAAGGCTAGCCTTACTTTTTCTCTTTTCTATACCTATATTAAATTCAAAACAACTTACTTATTTTCTGTATCTTCTTTTCTATTACTTACAATATCTTTTTGATTTGTATTTCCCTCATCTTTTTTAACAAAAACTTGAGGATTTTCTTCTATCTTATTTTCTTTGGAATTTTCATCAGAAATTTCAATTTCTTTTACATCTTCATTTATTTTTTCAAAAGTTTTATTATCATCAACATTTATTTCATTGGAATTTTCTTCATCATAATAAACTTTGCCTTTTTCCCTAAGACCAATCATAGAACCAATAATAAGGAAAATATTAAAAATATAGCTTACAATAAAAATTTTATCCCTAAAAAACACATGGCCGATAATAGAAATAAAAATAAAGAAAAATCCTGTAAAAATATTAAATAAAAAATATTCCCCAAATTTTATAGATTTAAAAATCTTCCTATCTACAGATGTGATTAATATAAATAACAAAAAAAGCATCACAAATAAAATAGGTTTAATTATTTCAAGCGAAATATTTGAAAAGCCTAACAAATCAAAAATGGCAAAAACATAATTCTTATTTACCAATAAAGAAAACAAACTTACCAAAAAAAGTGCCAAGCTAATAAACAAATAATAAATTGATGCTAGTCCTAAAAAAAACTTACTAATTTTTTTCATTAAATCCTCCTATTTAAATTAATTATACCACAAATATACAAAATCTACTTATCTATAAAAAACGATTTTTGATAAAAAATTTTATAGTATAATAAAAGAAAAGAAGGGAGATATTTATGGATTTTGACAAGGTAATAGATACAAGAGTTTCAACAAGAAAATATATAGATAAAAAAATTGAAAAAAATAATCTAGAAAAAATTGTAGATGCAGGAGTAAAAGCCCCAGTTGGAAATAGCTTATACGAAAATATGGCAATAACTGTAATAAGCAATAAGGATTTAATTCAAGAAATTTTAGAAGAAGCTAGAGAAATTGTAAATGATCCAAAAGCAAATCCGATTTATTCAGCTCCATATTTAATAATAATTTCAGCAAAAGAAGGACACATAACAAGACTTGAAGATACAGCTTGCATTATAGAAAATATGGCACTAAAAGCAACAGATCTTGAAATAGGCTCTTGTTATATAAGAGGAATGTTTGAAAGATTCGATAAAGATGCAAGATTTATCAAAAAATTAAATTTAGAAGAAAATTTCTACCCAGTTCATGGTCTTATACTTGGTTATCCAGAAGAAAAATTACAAGGCAAAAGTCATAAGATAAAAACAAATTATATAGACTGATTTATTTGACAAATTTACAAAAAAATATATAGTAAGTGAAAATCAAATAGAGATTAAAAAATAATTTGAAAAATCTCCTAAATTATTTGACATTTACTAGCGTGTAGTGATATAATAAACAATTGCTAGAATTCTAATTTAGCGAGATTTTTTATTTATGTAAAAAAGGCTTAGTTTTCTATTTTAAGCCTAGAAATTACATAAAAGGTCATAAGCAAAGTTTTAGGCTAAAAGCAAGATAAAGGAGTAATTTATAGTGCAATATCATAAAGAGTTATTTGGTAAAACTGAACGTGTTAGCTTTTCTAAATTTCCTCAAGTTCTTGATTTGCCAAACCTATTAAAAGTTCAAAAGGATTCTTATAGGTGGTTTGTCGAAGAAGGCTTGGGAGAAATCTTGGAAGATATTTCCCCAATCGAAGATTATAATGGCAATTTAATACTTGAATTTGTTGGATATGATTTTGATGATGAAACAAAATATACAATAGAAGAAGCAAAATACAAAGACACAACATATTCTAGAGACCTTAAAGTTAAGGCTAGGCTTATTAATAAGGAGACTGAAGAAGTAAAAGAGCAAGAAGTATTTATGGGAGATTTCCCAATGATGACAGACTCAGCAACTTTTGTAATAAATGGTGCTGAAAGAGTTATTGTAAGTCAGCTTGTAAGAAGTCCTGGAGTTTATTATGCATCAGAGCTTGATAAATCAGGAAATAAAATGTATTCTTCAACAGTTATACCTAACAGAGGAGCATGGATAGAATTTGATACTGACGCATCTCATACAGTAAATGTAAGACTTGATCGTACAAGAAAACTTCCAGCTACAACTCTTGTAAGAGCTTTACTTTTTGAAAATGATGAAGAAATAATTGAAGCTTTAGGAGATACTGAACATTTAAGAAACACTCTTGAAAAAGAAAATTCAGAAACAAGCGAAGAAGCTTTAATAGAAATTTACAAAAAATTAAAACCAGGAGACCCTGCCAGTCTAGAATCTGCACAAAATTTAATAAATAATCTTTTATTCGATGATAGAAGATATGACCTTGCTAAAGTAGGAAGATACAAATACAACAAGAAACTAGCTTTACACGAAAGGCTTATAGATCAAATTTCTGCAAAAGATGTAGTAAGTGATGAAACAGGCGAGCTTTTTGTAAAAGCTGGAGAAATGATAGATAGACAAACTGCTCTTAATATAGAAAATAGCGGAATTAATGTTGTAGACATAATTGTAAAACAAGAAAACGGTGAGGACAAAGAATTAAGAATTTGTGGAAACCACTTTGTTTATCTTGATTCTTTTGAAGAATTAGAAGGATTTGATCTTGAAGATCTTGAATTATCAGAAAAAGTATATTATCCAGTAATGAGAGAAATACTTGATGAAAATGAAGATAAAGAATCAATTATAAATGAAATTGAAAGAAGAAAGAAAGAACTTTGTCCAAAAAATATAGTAAAATCTGATATTCTTGCTGCAGTAAATTATCAATTTAACCTTTTTGAAGGAATAGGCGATGTTGATGATATTGACCACTTAGGAAATAGAAGAGTTAGAGGCGTTGGAGAATTATTACAAAACCAATTTAGAATTGGTCTTGCAAGAATGGAAAGAGTTGTAAGAGAAAGAATGACAACTCAAGATCCTGACCTTGCAACTCCTCAAGGACTTATAAATATAAAACCAGTAACAGCTGTAATAAAAGAATTTTTCGGTTCAAGTCAGCTTTCACAATTTATGGATCAAACAAATCCAATGAGTGAGCTAACTCACAAAAGAAGATTATCAGCTTTAGGACCAGGTGGACTTTCAAGAGATAGGGCAGGAGTAGAAGTAAGGGACGTTCACGATTCCCACTACGGAAGAATTTGTCCAATAGAAACTCCAGAAGGACCAAACATCGGTCTAATCACATCTCTTACAACTTATGCAAGAATTAATAAATATGGATTTATTGAAACACCTTACAGAAAAGTTGGTAAAGATGGACACGTAACAGATGAAATAGATTATTTAACAGCAGATGTTGAAGACAATTTCATAATTGCCCAAGCCAACGAGCCACTTGATGAAAATAATAGATTTATAAATGACCGTGTATCAGGACGTGGTATAAATGGAGAAAATGATATTTATCCAAGAGAAAAAGTTGAATACATGGACGTTTCTCCTCAACAAATCGTATCAGTTGGAGCAAGTTTGATTCCTTTCTTGGAAAACGACGATTCAACTCGTGCTTTGATGGGTGCCAACATGCAAAGACAAGCAGTTCCTCTTTTAAAATCCCAAGCACCAATAGTTGCTACAGGAATTGAACATAGGGCTGCAAAAGACTCTGGTGTTTGTGTAGTAAGCAAAAACGCTGGAGAAGTTGTATATGTTGGAGATGAAAAAATCAGAATCAAAAGAGATTTGGATGGAGAAATTGATTATTATAGACTTCTTAAATTTAGACGTGCTAACCAAGGAACAACAATTAACCAAAGACCAATTGTAAAACTTGGAGAACATGTTGATGCAAACGAAATAATTGCAGATGGTCCATCAACAGAACAAGGAGAGCTTGCCCTTGGTAAAAATATTCTCATTGCCTTTACAACATGGGAAGGATATAACTACGAAGATGCTATGCTTTTAAATGAACAATTGGTAATGGATGATGTTCTTACATCAGTTCACATAGAAGAGCATGAATGCGAAGCTCGTGAAACAAAACTTGGTGCTGAAGAAATAACAAAAGATATTCCAAATGTTGGCGATGACATGAAGAAAAATCTTGATGAAAATGGTGTTATTAGAATCGGTGCTGAAGTAAAAAGTGGAGATATTTTGGTAGGAAAAGTTTCGCCAAAAGGAGAAACTGAACTATCTCCAGAAGAAAGACTATTAAGAGCTATATTTGGAGAAAAAGCTCGTGAAGTTCGTGACACATCACTTACAGTTCCACATGGAGAAAGTGGTATTGTTGTTGATGTTAAAGAATATAACAAAAAAGATGGAGATGAGTTATCTCCAGGTGTAAATAAAGTTATTAGAGTTTTTGTTGCAACCAAAAGAAAAATTATGGTTGGAGATAAAATGTGTGGTAGACACGGTAACAAGGGTGTAGTTTCAAGAATTATGCCAAGAGAAGATATGCCTTTCCTACCAGACGGAACTCCAATTCAAATTTGTTTGAATCCATTAGGTATTCCTTCACGTATGAATATCGGACAAGTTTTGGAAGTTCATATGGGACTTGCTGCAAGAACTATGGGATGGAAGATTGCTACACCAGTATTTGATGGTGCTTTGGATACAGAAATAGAAGAAGCCTTAGAAGAAGCTCAAAAGACAGCTCCTTATGTAAATAAAACTGGAAAAATCAGACTTCGTGATGGTAGAACTGGAGAAGAATTTGATAATCCTGTTACAGTTGGAGTTATGTATATGCTAAAACTTCATCACATGGTTGAAGAAAAAATCCATGCTAGAAGTATTGGACCTTACTCACTTGTAACTCAACAACCTCTAGGTGGTAAGGCACAATTTGGTGGACAAAGATTTGGAGAAATGGAAGTTTGGGCTCTTGAAGCATACGGAGCAAGCCATACTCTTCAAGAAATGTTGACTGTAAAATCAGATGATGTTACTGGAAGAGTTAAAACTTACGAAGCAATTGTTAAGGGAGAAAATGTTCCAGAACCAGGCACACCTGAATCTTTCAAGGTATTGGTAAAAGAATTACAATCTCTAGCCTTAGATGTTGAGCTTTTAGATGAAGATGGAAATGTAATTGAAATTAAAGAAAATATAGATGAACAAGATAAGTTCTCAGAAGTTGAAAAGATTGATGCATCAAAAATTAGAAGCCAATCAAAAAAACTCAGTGGAGCAAATCTTTCAGCAAAAGAAGAGGAAAAAGTAGAAGTAACTGATTCTACTAATGAAGATATAGAAGAGCTAGAAGATTAAGGGGGATTTTTTGTCAGAATTACAAGAATTTGGTGCTATGAGAATGAAAATAGCATCTCCTGAAAAAATCAGATCATGGTCCCATGGCGAAGTAAAAAAACCAGAAACTATAAATTACAGAACACTTAAACCTGAAAAAGATGGTTTATTCTGTGAGAAAATTTTTGGACCAACCAAGGATTATGAATGCTCTTGTGGTAAATACAAGAGAATTAGATATAAGGGTGTTGTTTGCGAAAAATGTGGTGTTGAAGTAACAAAATCTAAAGTAAGACGTGAAAGAATGGGACATATTGAACTTGCAGCTCCTGTAAGTCATATATGGTATTTCAAAGGAATTCCTTCAAAAATGGGTTTACTATTAGATATGAGTCCAAGAGTTTTGGAAAAAATATTATACTTCGCATCCTATGTAGTAATAAATCCAGGAGAAACTGAATATTACGAAAAACAAGAATTATCTGAAAGTGAATATTCACAGGCTCTAGATAATTATCCAGATGATACAGAATTTCAAGCTGAAATGGGAGCAGAAGCTGTTAAAAAACTTCTTGCTAACATGGATCTTAAAAAAGAATATGAATCTTTGATGAAAGAACTTGAAGATGCAAAAGGACAAAAGAAAGTAAGAATTTCTAGAAGACTTGAAGTTGTCGATGCATTTTTAACAAGTGGCAATAAACCAGAATGGATGATACTTGATGTACTTCCAGTTATGCCACCAGAACTTAGACCGATGGTTCAACTTGAAGGTGGAAGATTTGCAACAAGTGATTTAAATGATTTATATAGAAGAGTTATAAATAGAAATAACAGATTAAAAAGACTTCTTGATATTGGAGCTCCAGAAATCATTGTAAGAAATGAAAAAAGAATGCTCCAAGAAGCTGTAGATGCTCTTATAGATAATGGTAGACGTGGTCGTGCTGTAACAGGTGCATCAAATAGAAATATGAAATCTCTATCAGATTTATTAAAGGGTAAAAGTGGTAGATTTAGACAAAACTTACTTGGAAAAAGAGTAGATTATTCAGGACGTTCTGTAATAGTTGTAGGTCCAAATCTTAAATTTAACCAATGTGGTTTGCCACAAGAGATGGCTCTAGAATTATTTAAACCTTTTATTATGAATAAGGTTGTAGAAAAAGATCTTGCTCATAATTTAAAATCTGCTAAAAAAATGGTTGAGAAAAAAGATCCAAGAGTATATGAAATACTTGAAGATGTAATAAAAGATCATCCAGTTTTATTAAACCGTGCTCCTACACTTCACAGACTTGGTATCCAAGCTTTTGAACCAGTTTTGGTTGAAGGAAAGGCTATGAAACTTCATCCACTTGCTTGTCCTGCTTTTAATGCGGACTTTGACGGAGACCAAATGGCAATACATTTGCCTTTATCAAATGAAGCACAAATTGAAGCAAGACTTTTGATGATGTCAACGAACAATATTCTTGGTCTAAAAGATGGTAAGGCAATTACAACTCCATCCCAAGATATGGTTCTTGGTGCATATTATCTAACAACTATTAAAGAAGGTGCAAAGGGCGAAGGAATGATTTTTGAAAATATTTCAGAAATGAAAAAAGCTCTTTTAAATCATGATGTTACCCTTCAAACTAAAGTTGGAGTAAGAATTAAAAAAGATGAAAAAGATCATGGGAAAATTGTAAATTCTTCAGTTGGTAGATTTATCTACAACGAAGGAATTCCGCAAGATTTAGGATATGTAAATAGAAAAGAAGATCCATATTCTCTAGAAGTTGATCAAGTTACATCATCTGGTGTATTAAAAGAAATTGTTGATCGTTGCTTTAGAAAACATGGAAATATTAAAACAGCTTCAGTTCTAGATTATATAAAATCAACAGGCTATAAGTTCTCAACTCTTTCAGGACTAACAGTTTCTATGTCAGACGTTACAATTCCACATCAAAAATGGGATATAGTTTCAAAGGCTGATAGCGAAGTTGATAAGTATGAAAAACTTTATAGACGTGGATTTATAACAGATAACGAAAGATACGAAAAAGTTATTGATATTTGGAGAGAGGCAACTGATGAAGTAACAGCAGCTCTACTTGACGAATTAAAATCTGACAATAATATTAAAATATTTGCAGATTCTGGAGCCCGTGGTTCTACAAACCAAATTAGGCAATTAGGCGGAATGCGTGGACTTATGTCAAGAGCCGATGGAAAAATCATAGAAATTCCTATAAAGGCAAACTTCCGTGAAGGACTTTCAGTACAAGAATACTTTATTTCAACACACGGTTCTCGTAAGGGACTTACAGATACAGCTTTAAGAACTGCCGATTCAGGATATTTGACAAGAAGAATGGTAGATATTTCTCAAGATGTTATCGTAACAGAAGATGATTGTGGTACAGATGGATATGTAGTTGCTCGTGAATTTAAAGATGGCAACGAATTAATCGAAAATTTATTTACAAGAATTGTAGGACGTACATCATTTGAAGATATTTATGATAATGATGGGGAACTTATAGTTGGTAAAAATCAAATTATTGACGAAGATAAGGCCGACAACATTGTAGCTAATGGAATTAAAGAAGTTAAACTTCGTTCAGTTCTAGAATGTAAATCTAAACATGGCGTTTGTGAAAAATGTTATGGTAGAAACCTTGCTACAGGTAAAAAAGTAAATATTGGAGAGGCTGTAGGAATTATTGCGGCTCAATCAATCGGAGAACCAGGTACTCAGCTTACAATGAGAACTTTCCACTCAGGAGGAATTGCAGGAGTAGGAATTACTCAAGGTCTTCCAAGGGTTGAGGAGTTATTTGAAGCAAGAAAACCAAAAGGGCTTGCCTTCATTGCAGAAAATTCTGGTACAGTTTCACTAATTCAAAATGAAAAGAAAACTGACGTTGAAATCTTATCAGAAGATGGATATTCTAAAAAATACAATATTCCATTTGGTGCAAGACTTTTAGTATCAGAAGGAGATGTGGTTGAAAAAGGACAACAACTTACAGAAGGTTCCCTTGATCCACACGATGTATTAAAAGTTTTGGGAAAAGTTGGAGTTCAAGATTATATAACCAAAGAAGTTCAAAAAGTTTATAGACTTCAAGGTGTAGAAATTGACGATAGACATATAGAAGTTATTACAAAGCAAATGCTTAAAAAAGTAAAAATAGAAGATGCTGGAGATACAGAATTTTTACCAGGTTCATTGCAAGAAATTAGAGAAGTAAGAATTGCAAATGAACAAATGGAAGAAGAAGGCAAAAAGCCATGTAAATATTCTCAACAACTTCTAGGAATTACAAAAGCATCACTTGCTACAGAATCTTGGTTATCAGCAGCATCTTTCCAAGAAACAACAAGAGTTTTAACAGATGCATCAATAAAAGGAAAAGTTGATGATCTAAAAGGACTAAAAGAAAATATAATCATAGGAAAACTAATACCAGCAGGTACAGGAATGAAAGTCTACAATGACTTTGATATTAACTATGAAAATAAAGACCTAGAAGATGCACAAATCCAAATGAATATAGAAGAAGTAGAAAATAGAGAAAAAGAAGCATTAAATGAATAAAAAACAAGAGCCGGCATAATGACCTGAACCCGTAAACACGGAATAATTTAATAATATTTTAAGCGGAATGTAATCTGTACATGACAGGGGACATTCCGTTTAATTTTGTTTTAATC
>JAGZMY010000029.1 GCA_018363915.1 Anaerococcus vaginalis | reverse complement strand
CATCGCGTTAGCGAGTTTGCGTTTTTAGAATTTTGGAATTTAGAAATCAACAATTTTTGAAGTCCGATATTCGTGCTTGAGGGTTTGTCTACGCTCTGAGCTAAGAGAAAACTCATAGCCTATATATATTTAAGGGGGGATTAAATTTTTACCAAGCAGGAATCCATGCTCCTCCCGTTAATTTTTCGTAGTCTTTTTTTGTTTGGTCTGTTTGGTAATAATTTTTTACAAAATCATTTAAAACTTTGTCATCTTTTCTTTCTTTTTTGGCTGCAAATACATTTACGTATGGATTAGTGTCATCTGCTTTTGATTCTTCAAATTTTAGAGCTGGATATTCGGTTGCAATTTTTGAATCTAGGGCGAATGTATCATTTACTATTGCAAGAGCAGCTGAATCTAGATTTCTTGCTGTTTGAGCTGCGTCAACTTCTGTGATTTTTAAATTTTTTGGATTTTCTTTTATATCTTCAACTGTTACTGGATCGCCATTTTCGCCTTTTACTTTTATAAGGCCTGCATCTTGTAATAAAAACAAGGCTCTTGCTCCGTTTGATGCATCATTTGGAATTACTATTTCGTCATTTTCTTTTACTTCATCTAGTGATTTATATTTTTTAGAATAAATTCCAAGTGGTGCAAGCATTGTGTTTCCTATTGAAACAAGGTCTGTCTTGTGGTCTTTGTTAAATTCTTCTAGAAATTTTTTGTGTTGGTAAGCATTTAAATCAATATTTCCAGATTCCAAAGCCTCGTTTGGTTGATTATAATCTGTAAAAACTACAAGCTCTACATCATTTCCTGTTTTTTCTTCGTATCTTTTTATAACTTCATTTAATACGTCGTTATATTCTCCAACCACACCGATTTTTATGCTTTGTTTTTCTTTTGCGTTTTCGTTTGAATTTGATGCATTTTTTTCTTCCTTGTTTCCACATGAGCTAAGTCCCACAAGTAGGGCAAGTCCTAAAGCAATTTTTCCTATTTTTTTCATTTTTTATCTCCTTTTTTTATTTCCAAGCTGGGATTTCTGATCCCTTTGTTTCTTTTTCTATTAATTTTTTAGTTTCTTCTGTTTGATAATAATTTTTTACAAAATTTTCTAATGTTTTTGAATCTTTATCTTCCTTTCTTGCTGCGAATATATTTACATAAATTGCTTTTGCTGGATCGTCTTTATCTTCTAAATAAATTGAATCTTCTGTCGGAATAAATCCAGCATCTACTGCCATACCAGAATTTATAACTGATGCAGCAACCTCTGTAAGATTTCTTGCTGTTTGGCTTGCATCAAGTTCAATTATTTCCAAATTTTTTGGATTTTTCTTGATATTATCAAGAGTAATTGCATCTCCTTCTTTTCCTTCAACTTCTATTAATCCTGCTGATTGTAAAAGGAAAAGCGCTCTTGCTCCATTTGTTGGATCGTTTGGAATTGCAATTTTATCCCCATCTTTTATTTCTTTTACATCTTTTATTTTATCAGAATATATTCCCATTGGTGCAAGCAAGGTGTCTCCAACTGAAACTATATCTGTTTTGTGTGATTTATTATAATCTTCCAAGAATTTTTTGTGTTGGAAAGAATTTATATCAATATCTCCAGAATTTAACGCTTCATTTGGTTGGTTATAATCTGAAAATGGTACAATTTTTATTTTCTTTCCTGTATCTTTTTCAAATCTTTTTGCCACATCTTCTAAAACTTCATTTTTTTCGCCACAAACTCCTATTTTAATTTCTTTTGCATCGGCAAATCTGTCTTCACTTTTTGCTTGATTTGATGCAGAAGAATTTGAATTTGTATCTTCTTTTTTATTTCCACATCCTGTTAAAGTTAGTACAAGTGATAAGCCAAGAGCAATTTTCTTTAAGTTTTTCATCATTTTCCTCCTAATATTTTTTAATGTGATGTCTTTTTTATAATTAAATTGGCGATGCCTTGGATGGCATAGACAATTATCAAAATAACTATTACAGATATAATAACTACGTCGTTTTTGTATCTGTTGTATCCGACTGCTATTGCAAGATTTCCTATCCCTCCTGCACCAATTGTTCCAGCCATCGCTGTAAGTCCCAAAAGCGAAATCAAAGTTATTGATGAAACTCTCACAAGTGAAGGAAGTCCTTCTCTTAAATAAACTGCTGTTATAATTTCAAAGGGAGAATTTCCCATAGCTTCCGCCGCCTCTATTACTCCTGGATCAACCTCTGCCAAAGCTTGCTCAACTTGCTTTGCAAAAAATGGCACGCAAGAAAAAACTAAAGGAACTATTGCAGCTGTTGGTCCAATTCTTGTTCCTACAATTAAATTTGTTATAGGACTAATTACTGCAAGTAAAATTATGAAAGGAACTGCGCGAAAAAGATTTGTTATCTTATCCAAAAGGCTATAAACTTTTTTGTTTTCTAGAATCCCTCCATCATTTGTAACTACAAGTATTACTCCTATTATTAGTCCAAAAATTCCTGAAAATATGGCTGATAAAAATAGCATATAAAAAGTAAGACCAATATCTTCAAAAATTCTATCTTTTATTGAAAGTGCATAATCAAAGTATTCCATTACTATCTCCTAAAAGTTGTACATTTGTTCCACAGGCTATTAAATATTCAATCGCCTTGTCGATATTTTCTCTTTCTGCCTTAAAAGTCACTATAAGATTTCCGACTGGAACATTTGTAATAAATTCGATATTTCCTGCCAAAACATTGGTTTTGACCTTAAATTTTTCATAAATTTCATTTATAACTGGCTGAGTTGTAGCTTCTCCAACATAAGAAAGTTTTACTAAAAATTCATCTTTTTTCAAAACTCCCAGATTGTTTTTTACCTCTTCTAGTGTTTGATTTACATTTGTTGAAGTTTCTACAAAATCTTTTGTGAGTTTGTGTCTTGGATTTGAAAAAATTTCAAGAGTTGTGCCTTTTTCAATCACTTTTCCATCTTGCATTACCGCAACCTTGTTGCAAAGATCTTTTACAACTTCCATTTGATGAGTGATTATTACAATTGTTATTCCAATTTTTTCTTTGATTTCTCCCAAAAGTTTTAAAATTTGCTTGGTAGTTTTTGGATCAAGGGCGCTTGTTGCCTCATCGCAAAGTAAAATTTCTGGATCAGATGCAAGGGCTCTTGCTATGGCACACCTTTGTTTTTGACCTCCAGACAATTCTCTTGGGAAAGATTTTGCCTTATCTCCAATCCCAACCAAATCTAAAAGTTTTTTTGCTTTTTGAATTTTTTCTTCTTTTGAAATTTTTTCCTTTCTTATTGGAAAAATTACATTATCAATTACTGAAAGGTTGTTCAAAAGATTAAAGTGTTGGAAAATCATACCAATTTTTTTGCGTCTTTTTCTCAAATCTTTTTGTGATAAATCCAAAATATTTTCTCCTTTTATTAAAACCTCTCCCTCAGATGGTTTTTGCAAAAGATTTATGCACCTTACAAGAGTTGATTTTCCAGCTCCAGAAAATCCAACTATGCCAAAGGCATCAGCCTTTTCAATTTTAAGACTAACGTCATCAACGGCTTTAAAACCATCAAAGTCTACGCTAATATTTTTTAGTTCAATCATCATCTCTCTCTTTTCTATCAAAATTTATCAAAAAATTTAAAGCACAAGCTAGTCCATAATAAAGACCGTCGTTGTCTACATCAAATTTCTCTGTGTGAGCGCCTGCTCCACATCCTTTTTCTTCATTTTTTACACCAATTTTTACAAAAACACTTGGAGCAATTTTCCCATAGCCATAAAATGATTCAGATCCAAAAGAAATTTCTTCATCAACTCTTGCATTTGGAAAAATTTCATCCAAAGAAAATCTTGTAAAATCAGCAAGTTTTTCATCATTTATAACTGGATAGGCAACTACTCTTGTATAATCATTAAATTTAACCTTGCAATCATAAATACTTGCAGTTTTTTCCGCAATATCTTTTAATTTTTCCAAGGCTTTTTCTCCGACTTCATCTTCAAAAAATCTCAAGGTAGCCTTTAAATTCGCCTTATCAGGAATTACATTTGAAGCAACCCCTGCATTTATTGATCCAATTCCCAAAGTTACAATTTCATTTGGATCAAGTCCACTCGCCCAAGTCTGGTTTAGGTTATTTATAATTGCAACAAGGGCATTTATTGGAGAAATTAATAAATCAGGTCTTGAGCCGTGACCGCCCTTGCCGATTACATCAAAATCAACCCCCGCACAGCCCGCATAAACTTTTCCTTTGGAAATTGCAAATTTTCCTGTAGTAATTTCTGTATCAATATGATTTCCATAAATTGCATCAAATTTTATATTTTTTAAATGCTTAACCATAGGATAAATTCCAGCTCCTGTTTCTTCGCCTTCTTCAAAAATAAAATAAATTTTTCCATTTAAGTTATTTTTTATTTCTGAAAGAATTTTTGCACTTGTAAGAGCAAGAGCCATGTGAAAATCGTGGCCGCAAGCATGCATTACGCCAATATTTTTTGATACAACTTCTTTTTTTGTTTTTAAATTATTTTCATTTTCAATTATAGGAAGAGCGTCAATGTCCGTTCGAATTCCTAAAATTTTTCCATTTCTTTTCGTATCAAGAATTGCCACAAAGCCTGTAGAATTTTCTACTTCTTCAACTTCCAAACCAAGTTTTTTACACTCATTTATTAAAAATTTGCGAGTTTCAAATTCCTTGCTTGAAAGCTCTGGATTTTCGTGTAAATAATTTTTGATTTTTTTTGCAAAATCCAAATTTTCCTTTACCAAATTTTTAATCTCTTTTGCACTTATATTTGTCATTTCCAAAACCTTTCCTTTCTAAATTTATGCAAAATAAAAAGTCCTTACTGTAGATAAACTACAATAAGGACGAAAATTTTCCGCGTTACCACCTTTTTTGCACTAAAAAAATGCCTCTTCAGATACTAGCATATCCTAACTCTATAACGGGAGTTCCCGTATAAGTCTAAATATCGACTTATCCCATCTGAGACCATCTTCATCACACTTTTTATTCACCCCTCTCAGCAAAACAGGGCTCTCTGTACAATAATCCATACGACTACTCTTCTCTTTATCTGGTTTTTAAAATCTATTTGATAAGTCAATAATACTATCATTAAAAAATCCTGTCAAGTATTTTCTTTAATTTTTATAAATTTATTTAGTATATTATAAATAAAAACACCTTAATTTCAAACTTTTGCTTATGTAAATTAAAAATAATTTATTCGGATTTTTTAAGAGAATACAAATTAAAATTAATTTTAGATAAAAAAAAGAAGCCCTAAGGCTTCTCATGGTTTTGGTAAAATAAATTCATTTATAATATACTGTATTTAATTATTTGTGCAAGTTATTCCACCGTTACTGATTTTGCTAAATTTCTTGGCTTATCCACATCAAGTCCTTTTGCACATGAAACATAATATGCCAAAATTTGTTGAGGGATAACTGACAAAACTGGATAAAGGGGGTCAATTGTCTTTGGCAATTCAAAATTAAAATTAGAAATTTCTTTTAAATGATCATCTTTTCTTGAAATAGAAAAAATATTTGCTCCTCTTGAAATGATTTCTTTTACATTTGATATGGTTTTTTCCATTATATTTTCTTGACTTGCAACAACTACAACTGGTGTTCCATCTTCAATCAAAGCTATTGTTCCATGTTTTAACTCCCCAGCTGCTAGGGCTTCTGAGTGAATGTAGGAAACTTCTTTTAACTTCAAAGAACCTTCAATTACAGATTTGTAATCAAGACCACGTCCTATATAAAACATAGAATCAAAATCTTTTATCTCTTTTGCATAAGCTTTTATTTTTTCGCTGTCATCCAAAATTTCTTTTATTTTTTCAGGAATTTTTTTCATTTCTGAAATTATTTCCTTGTATTTTTCTTCATCAATCGTACCTAGTTTTAAAGAAAAATCTAGGGCAAGCATATAAAGAGAAATTATTTGTGTTGTATAAGCCTTGGTTGATGCTACTGCAATTTCTGGCCCTGCATAACAATAAATGGTTTTGTCAGCTTCCCTATCAAGAGATGATGCGACTACATTTGTCAAAACCAAAGTTTTCGCTCCCTTTTTCTTTCCAAGTCTTAAAGCTGCAAGAGTATCGGCAGTTTCTCCAGATTGGCTTACCAAAATCATCAAAGTATTTTCATCGATAAATGGGTCATTATACCTAAATTCACTTGCAATATCACAAATTACAGGAATTTTTGCAAATTTTTCCAAAGCATAGGCCCCAACAAGACCTGCATGATAAGCTGTTCCACAAGCAACTATATAAATTTTATTGAAATTTTCAATTTCTTTTTTGCTAAAGGCATTTTCTTTAAAATCAATCATTTCATCAGTCATTTTGAATCTGATTGTATCAGAAATCGCCTTTGGTTGGTCAAAAATTTCTTTAATCATAAAATGATCAAAGCCTTCCTTAGTTGAATCTTCAAAAGAAAAATCAACTTTTGAAATTTTTCTTTGGATTTTTTGGAAATTTCTATCATAAATTGTAAAAGATTCGCCCTTAATATCAACCAAATCTCCATTTTCAAGATAAATTACATCTTTTGTATATTTTATAATTGAAGGAAGGTCGCTTGCTGCAAGAATGCCGTCATCTGTTATTCCCAAAACAAGTGGACTTTCTTCCCTTAAAACTATAAGTCTATCGCTTTCGTCTTGGCACAAAATTCCAAGAGCAAAAGATCCTCTCAAATCATTTTTGGCCTTTTTTACAGCCTCTAAAATATCATCTTCATAATATTTTTCAATCAAAACTGAAACAACTTCTGTGTCAGTATCAGACTTAAAGTTATAGCCTTCTTTTTTGAGATTTTCCTTTAGCTCATTATAATTTTCAATGATTCCATTATGAACTACAGAAATTTTCCCATTATTTGAAAGATGTGGATGAGAATTTATATCTGAAGGACCACCGTGAGTTGCCCATCTAATATGACCAATCCCGATATTTCCATCGATAGGATTTTTTGAAAGATCGTCTTTTAAAACTTTAACCTTGCCGCTTTTTTTGACAGTTTTAATTAAACCACCATCAATAAGGGAAATTCCCGCCGAATCATATCCCCTATATTCAAGCCTTTCAAGACCATCCATAATAACTTCTCTGGCATTTAGCCTTCCCTTATAACATACTATTCCGCACATAGTATCCTCCTAATATTAAATTTTAGAGGTATCACTTTATTTTCTTTGTCATAAGAATTGCTTCTTATTTTTGTAAAATACTGAGCCTGTGAAAGCTATGGAGCACCCGCCGAATTTTCGATAACTCCATTCCTCGTCATCCCAAAAGGATCTGGCGCTTGTTATATTTTTACCTCGTTTTTTAATTATACACTAAAATTATGAGTTAAAAAAGTGCCAAAAAACTAATTATTTTTAAAAAATTTTTAAATAAAATTTTAAAAAATAAAAAAATAAGAGAATCAGACTGTTGACAAAGTATACAAATCCTCATGCTAAGAATATCATACGGAAAAAATTGATTTGATTTCAAATTTTAAAATTCGTCAAAAAACGCACTCTAAAATTTAAAGCCATGCTATTTTATTAAATAAATTTACTTCAATTTAAATTTTAATTCTTCGTTTTATTCCGAGGGATAAATATTAAAATCGTGCCACTGGCACAATTTTAAGCTATTTATCTGTCATCGCGTTAGCGAGTTT
>JAGZMY010000028.1 GCA_018363915.1 Anaerococcus vaginalis | reverse complement strand
TGACATAAAGGTAATATTCCTTATTAGGCATTGTGTTATCCTCCTTTTTAAGTTCTCTGTTTTGCTTTTTGAGAATAAAAAAGGAGGACTTCTACACTTTGACGTAAAAAGTCCTCTCGGCTTAAAAACTAATATTTTATATGATTTTCTATTTTGTTGTTTCTGGTAAAGTGTTATTGCTACGTGTAAGCAATTCCAAGCATAAAAAATGATAAATATATCTTATGTGAATAACAAAATTTAGTGTTTTCATTATTTATCCCTCCATTGCTTAGCTACATTTTAACCTCCATTCTTTGATTCTGTACTTAACCAAACTACTCTTTTACAATCCAAATATCATCTTGATTAACAACACAATTCGAGCATCCCGAACATTGACTTTGGCATTTACTTGTTGCAGACCTTTTAGTTTTTACCAAATATCCATTATTTTCGAGATATTCAATTTTCATTTTTACACTATCTAAATCCTCACCTGTCAGTTCAGCAAGTTCTTGCAAAGTGCAAGTCTTTTTCTTTTTCAATACTTCTAATAGTTGTATAAGCATACTTATCACACCTTAAAAAATCAGTAGTCCAATATGATATGCAACACAAGATATAATTAGAGCCGATAATATATAATACAGTGCTATTTTTATCGTCCATTTTTTTGAATGTGTTTCTTGTGCGGTAGCTGCAAGAGCCATCAAACAAGGCATATTGAAGAAAAAGGCAAAAGTAAATGCTAAGGCTTCCGGCTTTGAAATCATTGTCAACATATTATTGCTTAGAATAGCGGTATCTACTGTCCCTTTAACCTCAACTGCATGCCATATTCCTGAAGAAGTAAATAATGATGCCATTACTCCTAATGCCGATTCTTTTCCCATTGCAGAAGCAACAAAAGCCATAAATAATTGCCATGGTAACCCAAACAATTTTGTTACAGGCTCTATAAATGTTCCTACTTTATAAATAAGGCTGTTAGCTATATTTCCATCAGGCGTATAGGCAAGAATCCAAAATATAACAGAAATAAGGATAATGATACTCAATGCCCTTTTCAGTACATTTCCCATCCTATTCATTACAGAAGAAAGTAAATTTTTCCAATGTGGCTTGTGATATGGTGGAAGTTCCATAATCATTCCAAAATGTTCACTTCCCTCATAAAGCGATTTTCTGAAAATCCTATATGTGATTAGTAAATGTAGAAAAGCAACTGCAAATAGGCTTAATATCACAAATACTGCCTGTTTTCCGAAGAATGTTCCTGTAACAAGCCCGACTACTCCCCATGTTGACCCGCAAGGGACTACCCAAGATAATGCAATCGTCATAACCCTCTGTCCCCATGAATCAATTACTCTCGTTCCTGTGATTCCACCTATATTACAGCCGAAACTTAACAAGAACGGCATAATTGCTTTTCCTTGCAATCCTAATTTCGACATAGTGTTGTCAAAGACATAGGAAACTCTTGCCATATATCCTACATCTTCCAAGAATCCAAATACTAAGCTAATTCCCAATACATAACTTGCCATTTGCAATGCAAAAGTAATTGCAGTCATTACGGCTCCACACAAAAGTGAAATCAGCCAATTTGATACTCCAATGGCGACAAGCCCCTTTGCCAACAATGTTGATATTTTAGGTATAACAAACCCAAATAACCCCATTAGCGGAAATCCGATGAGCATAGAAGCAACTAATCCTAAAATGATAACTCCGATAGCCATAGGTTTTCCGAAAGCTTTACTTGTGGCTATACGATCAAATTTGCTTCTCTTAAATACTCTCTTTTTCTGAATAACATTTGCATTGATAAGTTTATCTATCCATTCAAATTTACAATTACCGGTTATTAAATTGCCATTTTTTATGCTTTTTAATACGTTCTCTATTTCTTCAAATTCGACTTTTTCAACATTATCTTTTACTAACGCAATTACTTTTGCATCCTGATCTAATAATTTTCCGATAATCCACGACTTTGAAAATACACCTATACCTTTATCAGGGATATGTTTTTTTAATAGCTTATAGTTATCTCCAACAATATTTTCATATGCCCTTTCTAAATTTTCGTCAGATAAAATTTTTCCTCTATCTGAATGCTCCAGAAAAGCATAAAACTCTTTGTATTCCTTTTTATCTGCCGCAACGATAGGAATGACAGGTATATTCAAGGATTTTTGTAACCCCTTTATATTTATATTTTTCCCTTGACTTGTAGCAACATCCATCATGTTCATGATTAAGACAACCGGAATATTTATTCCAATGTAGTCAGAGAGCATAAATAGACTTCGATTTAATTGTGAAGCATCTGCCATAATAGCAATTAGGTCTGCGTTCCCGGTTTCTATATATTCTCTTGTTATAACTTCTTCCTCTGAATTTGCTGATAATCCGTAAGTTCCTGGTAAATCCACAATCGTATAATTGGTATCTTTATACGAAAATTCGCCTTCTTTTTTCTCAACGGTTTTACCCGGCCAATTTCCAACATGTTGATTTGAGCCTGTCAACCCATTAAACAAAGTCGATTTTCCAGAATTAGGCTGCCCCAGCAAAGCAATCGTTATTTTCTTCATATCTCAAAGTACCTCCATCATTATTTTCTCTGCCTCTATCTTATTGACAGCTATCATCGTATCTCTACAATAAATGAGAATAGGTTGCTTTTTATAATTCTGGATAACTTCAACATCGCTTCCGACAGTTATTCCGATAGATATTATTCTGCTTTGAAAATGTGTATCACCAATAATTTCAACAACTTTACCTTTTGTCTTTTCTTTCAAAGTACTAAGCCTCTCCATAACTATTCTCCTTTATCATCCACTTTTTCGCTCTTTCCTGTGTATTTACCATTTCATAGTAATGTCCTTTTTTTCCATAAAGTTCATTATGATTTCCTTGTTCTTCAATTCTTCCGTTATTTATCAAAATAATTTGATTAGCGTTTTTAATGGTATTCAATCTGTGAGCAATAACAAAAACTGTCTTTCCTTGCATTAAATGCTCCAAAGCATTATTGATTTTAGCTTCATTATCAGGATCAAGAGAAGCTGTAGATTCATCCAACAAAAGAATTGGTGCATCCTTCAGAATCGCTCTTGCAATAGCAATCCTTTGTCGTTCACCGCCGGATAATGTACTTCCTCCATCTTTTATTTCCGTTTCATATCCATCCTTCATTTTCAAAATAAATTCATGGCAACAAGCTAATTTTGCAGCTTGATAAACTTCTTCCTTTGTTGCATTAGGTTTTCCAACCCTGATATTGTTATAAACAGTATCGGTTAACAGTACATTATCTTGAAAAACCTGACTAACATATTTAAGCAACACATCAGGTTTTATGGATTTTATATTTTTTCCACCAATTATAATTTCTCCACTATTTACATCCCAAAATCTTGCAATCAAATTAGCGATTGTAGTTTTTCCTCCACCGGAAGGACCAATTAAAGCTGTAGAAGTTCCTTCTTTTGCTTCAAAAGAAATATTGTTCAGAATCGTTTTATTTCTATCATAAGAAAAATTTACATTCTTAAATTGAATATCAAAATTTTCTAATTCAACTTCATTTTCAGAATAAGGCAATGGCTTCGTTTCATAAGCTTTCTCAAGATTACTTGCAGCTAATTTCAAATCTTTCAATAGTCCATAGGAATGTTGAAAGGCAATAAGAAGTGCAGATAATGCTAAACTCATAAGCATAAAAGCCACAAACTGTTCAGTTCTAACACTACCATTTATAAGCAAATATCCTCCTATAAGAAGAACTATCGGAAGCAAAAAGTTAACTGTGATAAAGTACATACTTGTAGGTAACGCCATTTTCTTTTCTGCGTTTACGCTTGTCTTTCTAACATTTTCAAGTGTATTTATCATTCTTTCAAAATGTTCACTTGTCATATTAGCTGACTTAAACGCTTTCATACCTTGAATGTACTCTAAAATAATAGAAATCATCTTAGAATTTAAATTTCTTTTTCTTGCCCCGTATTTTTCTATCAATTTGTTGCCCCATATCAACATAGGATATGCGATAAGCAATACTAAACACTCTAATAATGCGAGCTTCCAATCGATAAAAAATGTGCCTAATAAAATCAATATTGCTGTAACTGCCGTTTTAATAACCGATGGTAAAGTGTGCGTTATGATCAGTTCAAAACTACTCAAATCCTTTGTAAGAGTTGATAATAGATAACCACTACTATTTTTTTGGAAATGACCAAGGCTCAAACTCCTATAATGATTTGCTAAATCCAAACGCATATCTCCACACATTTCAGCTCCTCTTGAAAAGCTCAAATAGTATGCATGCCTATAAATCAGTATCCTTGCAATCATACTGATGAAACATATTACCGTATATTCTATGATTAAGGTTTTAGTTAATGTATTTTGCAATATATTAACAACGGTAAAATAGAGCATTAAATACAAAACAATGCTTCCTATCGAATCAATAACCATTAGAAAAATCGGTAAATACAATTTTTCTTTTTTATCTTTCAGAAGTGTTCTAATAATCTTAAGCATTTGCACTTACCCCCTCTCCAAAGTAATCTTTTGTGTATGTGTTCCACATACTTTCATAGACCCCTTTTCTTTCTAAAAGAGTTTTATGTGTTCCAACCTCTACGACTTCCCCTTCATCAAATACAACAATTTGATCTGCATTCTTAATAGTATGCAAACGATGAGCAATCATAATGATTGTTTTATTTTTCAACAAGTTTTGAAGTGCTAACTGTATCTGGTACTCATTTTCTATATCTGAATAGGAAGTTGCTTCATCAAAAATAATAATTGGAGAATCTTTGAGTATTGCTCTAGCGATTGAGATTCTTTGTTGCTGTCCACCTGACAATTTCACCCCTTGATCCCCGATTCTTGTCTGATATCCATTCGGTAAACTCATAATAAAGTCATGAATTTGTGCTGCTTTTGCAGCCTCAATAATCTTATTTTCATCTGTATCTGTTCCCATACGAATATTCTCATAGAGAGTGTCCTCCAAAAGAAATACATCTTGAAAAACAAATGATGTAATGTCCATCAAATTATCTATTTTTAATTCATTGATCGGTATGTCGTTAATTTTAATTGCTCCACTTGTTACATCCCAGTACCTCCCAATCAATTGTGCAGCAGTTGTCTTGCCTGCACCGGAAGGTCCCACAAAAGCATTTATTGTATTCGGTTTTAAGGATAAATTTATATGTTGTAATGCTTTATTTTTTGTTTCTTCATCGTCATAGCTGAAAGTAACGTCTTTAAAATCTATTTTCATACACTCATTCTTGTTTATGATTTTTGTTCCGTCTTTCAATTCATCCATATCCATTATTTTTTTTATGTTATCCAATCCGCTTCCAAGCTCCATAGATTGCATAAAGATTGTTACCATATTTAAGAACGAAACAAAAAAGCACATTGTAAGCATAATAAATAGCAAATAGGATGTTGCTGATAAAGAATTTCTCAAAAAGAAATATCCTCCGAACGGCAATGTAAATAAGATTGCTGAATCCAAAACCACTAAGGTTATTGATAAAGGATAGCAAGAGCTCATACACATCTTTTTCCAACAAGTAATATACGCATTCAATGAGCTTCTATATTGTTCAAATTTTTCTGCTGTTAAATGATACATTTTTATTACAGGCATAGCCTTTATAAATTCGTTTGCCGAAGCATTTAAATCAGCAATATCTTCGGATAGCTCCGTTGACATATCCGGATAATTTTTCATTAGCATCATAGGAATTCCTAATCCCAAAATCATAGGAATAAGCATAACAAGTGCCATCATCCAATTTAATTTCAACATGAAAATGAACATAATAACCGGAACAACTGCTGCCTGAGCTAATTCCAAAGTGCTATGAGCCAAAAAATTTTCAACTCTATCTACATCATCAAACAACAATGTTTTAATTTCTCCGGGGGCATGCTCTTGAAAGAATCCCAAATTAAATTTTGAAATATGATTTACAACTTTCAGCTTAATTCTGTGTATTGTGTTAAAAGCTGCTGTATGAGATAAAATGCCCGCAAAGGACATTAGTATTGCTTGCAAAACAGCACTTATAATTCCTATACCTGCCCACATTAAAATTTCTGTATACGAAATATTCTTCTGGAATATCATTAGTAATATCTTATAAACTACAAAATAAGGAACTAATGATAAAGCCGCAGAAATGACAGATAAAAACATTCCTAAATGTAGCTTTTTTCTCTCATCTTTTGCTAATTGGAATACATAAGATATCCCTGTCTTCTTTTTTTCCATTAGTTATTCCATCTCCTTTCATAATTGTTAGCCGTATCTAACTAACTACATTCATTATAAAGCTAATTTTTTATAACTCAAAATCTAACTATGAATTTTGATATTCCTTGTAATCCCTTTATTTATAAGCTTTTTATCAGTATTTCTATTTACATTTTTATAAATTTGTGATATAATAAAATAAATTTGTGATATTAAAAGAGGTGAGTAGAATTGATGGATAGAACAGTTATTGATTATTTAACAAACTTAGTACATGACGCTCCTTTTATTCCTGTTCCAACTTTATCAACTGAAAACAAACAAATCTTTAAAATAGATCCCCATTTTGGCAAAGGTACTTTTCGCATACTAAAATTTGACAGCCGTTTAATTCTAATTTTAATTGCTAACTTTACTCCAAATGAAACAATGGAGAAAATAACCGAAGTATCTGAAAAGTATTTAGAGATTAGCCAATTTGAAACAGAAAGCAGTTCATTTAAAGTCGGTGGCAGAAAGTTAAATAATGTAGAAAAAGGTATATATTGTTACTTAAATACAGAAAAGAAAACTTATACCTATTGTGAGGCAAATAAGCCTGTAAAGTTTACGAAAATAATCCTAACCAAAGAATACTTTGATACTTTCTTAAAATTAAAATATGATGATTTTGAATATGAAAAAGCAAAGATTCTTAATTCTTATTTGTTAAAAACTCAAAATTCTCCGCAGTTGAATTTTATATTTCAACAGATAAGAGAATCCCAAGCTGAAGGAAAGATTTTGCCTTTATATTTGGAAAGCAAAGTTATGGAACTATTATCTATCATAATTACAGAGTTAGAAGAAAAGGAAAAAAATATATCCGTTGTCTTAACTAAAAAAGATAAGCAAAATCTGAAAAGGGCTGTATCAGCTATGAAAAAAGATTTATCGGTTCATATTGACGGACTTGAACTCTCTAAAATTGCTTTAATGAGTCCTGCACGATTTCAATTAGCTTTTCGCAAATACTACGGTGTTCCTCCCTACGAGTACTTAAAAGAACTAAGGCTTAATAGGGCATTATTATTGCTGAAAAATCCCGAGTATAAAATATCTACGATAGCAGAAAAAGTTGGCTATACACACACAGGACATTTTGCTAAAATATTCAAATCAACTTATGGTATCACACCAAGTAAATATAGAAGTATGCTTAACTAAAGAAATTTATCCCAATATTATAAAACATAAATTTAGAGCGTGTAATTTTTACACGCTCTCTTTAAATGATTCCTTGTTTTTATAATCCTTCATCAGTATACCTGCCCTTTTCAAAACCTTTAACTTCTCCTGTTTTTTCTGTTCTCTCCTTTCCTTATACCTTTCCTCATACTCCTGTTGTTTTCCATTTGCTTTACGCTTTAGATAATTTTGATGAAGTCTGTCTCTTCTCTCATTAATTTTTCGTTCTTCTTCCTCAAGTTTTGATCGTTCTTCTTCGCTTAACTCTTCTTTTGGCACTTCATAATTTCCTATGAAGTTAAAATATATTTCTATCTTTTGCTT
>JAGZMY010000027.1 GCA_018363915.1 Anaerococcus vaginalis | reverse complement strand
GGATTTCAATAGAGATCCAATGTGCTGATGTAGCTCAATTGGTAGAGCAATTGATTTGTAATCAATAGGTTGTAGGTTCAAGTCCTATCATCAGCTCCAATTTTATTGTGACATAAAATTGAATAAATATATAGTTTATGCTATAATGTGTTACTATGAAATACAAATTTTGGGGAAGTTCCAGAGTTGGCCAAATGGGACGGACTGTAAATCCGTTAGCTTAGCTTTCAGTGGTTCGAATCCGCTCTTCCCCACCAATTTGCGGGTGTAGCTCAGTGGTAGAGCCCCAGCCTTCCAAGCTGGTTGCGAGGGTCCGATTCCCTTCACCCGCTCCAATATGCGCCTGTAGCTCAGCTGGATAGAGCAACGGACTTCTAATCCGTGTGTCAGAGGTTCGACTCCTCTCAGGCGCGCCATGTTGGGATATAGCCAAGTCGGTAAGGCACCAGACTTTGACTCTGGTATGCGTAGGTTCGAGTCCTGCTATCCCAGCCAATTTGATCCATTAGCTCAGTCGGTAGAGCACTTGACTTTTAATCAAGGTGTCCGGAGTTCGAATCTCCGATGGGTCACCATTAATATTTTTTAAATATTATTTAGTGGTTATACTGGCAAGCTAAATAGGCAAGAAAGGCAAATTTTTAGCCACTGTATTTCTAGATTGATCCATTAGCTCAGTCGGTAGAGCACTTGACTTTTAATCAAGGTGTCCGGAGTTCGAATCTCCGATGGGTCACCACAATATGGAGAGGTACCGAAGCGGTCATAACGGGGCGGTCTTGAAAACCGTTAGAGTCTTACGGCTCACAAGGGTTCGAATCCCTTCCTCTCCGCCAAATAAAAAATCAATTTCTATATTGATTTTTGGAGAAGTACTCAAGTGGCTGAAGAGGCTCCCCTGCTAAGGGAGTAGATCCTTTCAAAAGGGATGCGAGGGTTCAAATCCCTCCTTCTCCGCCATATGCCCAGATAGCTCAGTCGGTAGAGCAGGGGACTGAAAATCCCCGTGTCGGTGGTTCGATTCCGCCTCTGGGCACCAAAATAGCCCGTCTAATTTATGAAAATTATTTGATTTTTATATTTAGGACATTATCATTTATTTTATTTTTTAGGATATTTGATTTAATAGGGGTTTAGTTCAGTTGGTAGAACGTCGGTCTCCAAAACCGGATGTCACGGGTTCAAGTCCTGTAACCCCTGCCATTTAAATTTTATATATGGACCTGTAGCTCAGCAGGTTAGAGCGCACGCCTGATAAGCGTGAGGTCGGTAGTTCGAGTCTACTCAGGTCCACCAAAAACAAACCTAATTATGAATTTATTTCATAAAATTTTTTTATTAAAAATTATAAGGTTTTGTTTGGGCCTCTAGCTCAGTCGGTTAGAGCGCCCGGCTCATAACCGGTAGGTCCAGGGTTCGAGTCCCTGGAGGCCCACCAGATTTAACACCAATCTTTTGATTGGTGTTTTTCTTTATGAAAAAATATATTTTTGAATTTGGATTGTAATTTTTATGAGTCTATAATAAATCGTGTTGGTAAGAGTTGATGATATTTTTCTGATGTGATTTTATTAAGAACATTTTTATCTATAATTATGTCTTTGGTATTTTTTAATTTTTATTGGCTATATGATCTTAAATATTTTCTTTTTATATATATATTTTAAAATGTTTAGCTAATAAGGTTAAGGATTTTATATTTTAATATTTAATGATTTTGAAAATTGATTTGTTTACGTGTAAAGATAAATCTAAATGAATTGATTTTTGATTTTGAAAGTTTTTATTTTTTACTTTAAGCATCTGTTATTTTGATTTTCATGTATTCTAATGTTTAAATATTTTCTATTTTTTAATTTTTAATTATATATTTTCGATTTTTTTTTGATTTTCCATAACTTTGACAAATTTACTTTGTTTTTTTTTCTAGTTATTATACAATGTTATTAGGTATTTCTACCTTTAGGAGGATTTATGAATGTTATTATTGTAGGTGCTGGTAAGGTTGGTTCTTATCTTACTAGCAAGCTCTCTGATGAGGGGCACAATATTTTAGTTATAGAGAAAAACAAAGATGTTTTGGAAAGATTGTTGGCTTCTAATGATGTCATGGGGATTTTGGGCGATGGTCGTGATCTTGCTGTTCTTGATGAGGCTAATGTGGATGAGTGCGATGCTTTTATTGCAATGACTTTTAATGATGATGTTAATTTGATTTCGTCTATGATTGCTAAGAAAAAGGGTGCAAAATCTACTATCGTTAGGCTTCGTGATCCTAGATATATTAAATATGATGAATTTATGAGAAAAACCATGGGTGTTGATAGGCTTGTAAATCCTGAGTATTATGCTGCTAAGGAAATTCAAAGGACTTTGAAATATACTTATGCTGTTAATGTGGAAAATTTCTTGGATTCTAAGGTTATTTTGATTGAGCTTGAAGTTGATGAAAATTCTAAACTTGCTAATAAGTCTTTGATGGATCTTAATGCTGAGGGACTTTTGGGAAATACGATTATTGTTATTGGGGAGAAAGATGATCAGGTTGTTATTCCTAATGGTAATCATATTCTTGAAGTTGGCGAAAAAATTTATGTTGCAGGTCCTAGGGAAGATATTGATAAATTTTATAAAAGACAAGTTGATAATAAGAAATCTATCAAAAATGTTTTGATTGTTGGTGGTGGTTCTATTGCTCTTTATCTTTCTGAGCTTTTGCTTAAAAGAAATTTTAATGTTACTGTTTTGGAAAATAATAAGGAAAGGGCGATTGATTTTTCTGAAAGACTTCCTGAATGTGAAGTAATCAATGCTGATGGCTCTGATCCTGAAATTCTTGATGAGGTAAGAATTGAAAATTATGATGCTGTGGTTGCTCTTACTGGAATTGATGAGGAAAATATTTTGATTTCTCTTCTTGCTAAAAAAAGAGGAATTGACAAAATCATTGCTAAGGTAAATAGGACTCAACTTCTTAAAATTACAGGTATTCTTGATGTTGATACGACTGTTACTCCAAAAAAATCTGCTTCTTTTTTTGTTTCTAGACTTTTGAGATCTAAGGAAAATTCTAGGGGAGAATCTATTTCTAATTTGTTTAGATTGTCTGATGACAGGGTTGAGGCTATTGATTTTACTGTGATTGAAAATTCTAGGGTTACCGGAAAGAAATTGAAAGATTTAAATGTAAAGGCCAATACTTTGATTGTTGGTATATCAAGGCAAAATTTGGGTGGAAAAATCGAAGTTGCAAACGGAGAAAGTACAATTGAACTTGGCGATAGGGTTATGGTTGTAACTAAAAATAAAGATTTTAAAGAAATTGACGATATATTGGAGTAGGCATGAATTTAAAAATTGTAAAATATTCACTTGGAAAACTTTTAATAGTTCTTGCAGGGCTTTTGGTTTTACCCTTAGCGGTTGCTTTTATTTATGGGGAAAGCCTTCAGGATAAAATTAATTTTGTAATTCCTATTATTATTTCTTTAATTTTGGGATTTGTTTTGAGCAAAAGAGGAGATAATAAATCCCACCTTTATACTAAGGAGGCAATGTTTATTACTGCGTCAACTTGGGTTTTGTTTTCTTTGATAGGAGCTATACCTTTATTTTTGACAAAATCTAATTATAATGGCTACATAGATGCTTTTTTTGAAATGGTATCGGGTTTTACAACTTCTGGTGCATCAGTTGCTATTAATGTGGAACTTTTGCCACATTCTATAATTTTTTGGAGGTCTTTGTCCCACTTTGTTGGTGGTATGGGAATTTTGGTATTTACCTTGGCGATTTTGCCAAATTCAAACAAGGAATCATCTCTTTTGATGCAAAGCGAAGTACCAGGACCAACTTTTGGTAAAATTACACCAAAACTTTCTGATACAGCTAGAAATTTGTATGGAATGTATATAGTTTTGACAATTATTACAGTAATACTTCTTCTTTTTGGGGGAATGAATTTATTTGAATCAATAATTCACGCTTTTGGAGCTGCTGGAACTGGAGGATTTTCTAATAAAGGAATTTCAATTGGTGCATATAATTCAAGATATATAGAAATGGTACTTGCGATTATGATGGCAGTTTTTGGAGTGAACTTTAATATTTATTTTTATGCTGTGACAAAGAATGTAAGAGAGGCAGTAAAAAGTGAAGAACTAAAATGGTATATAGCAATTATTTTGATAGCATCAGGACTTATTTTTGCAAATATAGTTACCCTTTATAAAGATGTCTTTTATTCATTTGTAAATTCGATTTTTACTGTATCATCAATAATTACAACAACAGGATATGTTTCAGCAGATTTTGGAACTTGGCCCTTATTTTCTAAATCTGTAATAATAATGCTAATGTTTATAGGCGGATGTGCAGGTTCAACCGCGGGAGGACTCAAGGTTTCAAGATTTGTAATTCTTGTAAAGGGTGGAATTAACCAAATAAAAGAGTCTATGAATCCAAAAAAAATAACAATAAACAGAATGGATAGAAAAAAAGTAGATGCCCAAACAGAAAGATCAGTTTTAAAATATTTGGTAATATATATAATGATCTTTATTGTTTTGTTTATGATAGTATCCTTAGATATGGATGATTTTGAAACAGCTTTTGCAGCAGTTTCAACAACCTTTAATAACGTAGGGCCAGGACTTGGAGCATTTGGTCCAATAACGACCTTTGCCGAAATGACAAATTTATCAAAATTTGTTCTAACCATAGCTATGCTTTTGGGAAGATTAGAAATATTCCCAATGCTTTTACTCTTGTATCCATCAACCTATAGAAAATTGAGAAATAAATAAAAAAAGAATCCTATTTTGTCTGAGTGCAAAATAGGATTTTTAATTTAAATAATCAAAATAAAGTTGTAATCAGTCCGTAAATAATAGGAATCAAAATAGCAGGAATAGAATTTACTATTTTAATATCAACCAAATCCAACATTGAAAGTCCAATAGCAATTATGCTAAGACCACCAACTCCAGAAATATTATCAAGAATTTCCTTGGTTAAAATTGGAGAAATAAGACCTGATAAAATTACTATTAGACCTTGATAAACCAAAATTGGAATTGCACCAAAAGCAACGCCAAGTCCCAGACTTTGAGCCATAAAAAATACAGTAACACCATCAATCATTGACTTTAGCAAAAGAATTTCATTATTAGAATTGACAGAAGCTTCGATTGAACCGATAATTCCCATACTACCAACACACAAAATCAAAGTTGCATTAATAAAAGCTTTTGGGAAAGTAGATCTTTTATTTTCAGAAAAAAGTCTGCCCAAAAAATAAGCAAAACTATTTAATTTATCGTCCAATTTTAAATAATTACCAATAATTAAACCGATAACTATAGAAATAATTACAACCAAACTATCTCCTTTTCTTGCAGAATTCATCCCAGTAACCATTATTAAAATTGCAAGAAATTTCATCATATCATTTTTTAATCTATTAGAAAAATGATTTCCAGCTTTTGCTCCCAAAAAACCTAAAATCAAAACAGAAATAGCGTTAATAAAAACTCCAAACATAAAAAACCTTCTTTATATATTATTCTGTTAAATTATATCAAAGCTCTGAAATAATTGCAAAAAAGCCATAAAAGGGCTAAAGAAAATTGACAAAATTACGCCTTTGACCTATCATAATAAAAGAAAAATCTATAAAAAGATTAATTGATATAAAATTTTTTTTATTTTTATATAGAAAAATAATTAGAGAAAAACGATTTATTATTTAGGTTTCTACGATTATTTGAAAAATAAAATATGAAATAATATTCATTTTTGACAAAAGAAAGGAAAAATTATGAAAATTGGATTGACCATAGCAGGAAGTGACTCATCAGGTGGAGCTGGAATTCAAGCTGACATAAAAACTATGACACTAAACGGAGTGTATGCAGAAAGTGCAATCACTGCCTTAACTGCCCAAAATACCACAGGAGTTTTGTCGGTTTTAGACTCAAGCCCAGAATTTTTAAAAGACCAGCTTGATATGATATTTGATGATATTTTCCCAGATAGCGTAAAAATTGGAATGGTTTCAAATTCTGATTTAATTTTAGTTATAGCAGAAAAATTAAAAGAAAAAAAAGCAAAAAATATTGTAATAGACCCAGTGATGGTTGCAACAAGCGGAGCAAAATTATTAAAAGATGATGCAATAAATGTTTTGAAAAAAGAACTTTTGCCATTGGCAGATCTTATAACACCAAATATTCCCGAAGGAGAAATTTTATCGGGGATAAAAATAAATGATGAAAAAGATATGCAAAAAGCAGGAAAAATTATCTCTAAAAAATACAATTGTGCTTGCCTATTAAAAGGCGGACACAAAATAAATGATGCAAATGATTATTTATATGAAAATAAAAAAGGAGTTTGGTTTAAAGGAAAAAGAATAAAAAATAAAAATACCCACGGAACAGGTTGCACCCTATCATCAGCCATTGCAGCAAATCTTGCCAAAGGATATGATATGGAAAATTCAATAAAAATGGCAAAAGAATTTTTGTCAAACGCTCTTTTGGATATGCTGGATTTGGGCAAAGGCTCAGGACCTATGAACCATGCTTTTGATATAAAGGAAAAATATAAAAAATTAGGAAATTAAAATGACGTTTGCAACTATAATAGTAAATCATGGAACTAGTAAAATAGAAAATCAGAAGGAAGCTATTGGTTTTTTAAGAAAAAAAGTAAAAGAAAAATATAAAAATTCACTTGTAAAATCTTATATGGCAAGTGATAAGATTAGAAAAAAAGTAGAAGATAAAAAACTCTGTCAAGATTTGGAAGAAATTTTAAATGAGTGTAGGAAGAAAAATATAAAAGATATCAGATTTTTGATGGCTTATGTCCTAAGGGGAATAGAATATGAAAAAGTAATGGAAAAAGCTAATCAATTAAACAAAGATGGATTTTTTAATTTTACCTTTACCAAGGCTCTTCTTGAAGAAGAAAATAATGATGAGATTTTAGAGTTTTTAGAAGAGCTTGGAGAAAATGACCCAAGTCTTGTGATTTTCCATGGAAGTCCTAGAAAAAACCTAGAAGAATTTGAAAAATTTCAAGAAAAAATAAAAAAATCCGATAAAAATCTATACTTTTCAAGTTTTGAAGATAGAAAATTTGATGATTTGATTAATGAATTTAAAGAAAAAAATATAAGTAAGATAAGGATAATTCCTTTTTTAATTATTGTAGGTAACCATGTTGCTAAAGACATAGAAGGGGATAAGAAAAATTCCTACAAGAAAATTTTTGAAAAAAAATAAGATAGAAATTAATCTATTAAAAAAATCATTGCTTTTATATGATAAAATTGCTGGAATTTTCGTAGAAAAGCTTGAAAAATAGTTGACAAAAGCGTATTTTCAGTGTATCATTAATTAGTATGAAAAAAGTTCCTAATACTTTTGACATAATCGCAGATCCTGAGGGCGATTCATAAATGTCAGGACGAGTAAAGCCGCCACCTATCCGAGCGGTGTCAAAATAGATAGGCAAAATATTTAAGGAGGAACTTGATGAAAAATCAAAAGACATATGTACCAACAAAGTCAACAATTGAACCAAAATGGTATGTAGTTGATGCAACTGATATGGTTTTAGGTAGACTTGCAAGCCAAGTTGCAGCAATTATTAGAGGAAAACACAAACCAACATTTACTCCAAACATGGACACAGGTGACTATGTAATAGTAGTAAATGCTGAAAAAGTCGTTCTTACTGGAAACAAAGAATACCAAAAAGAATACAAAAGATATTCTGGATATGCAGGTGGATTAAAAACTACAACTTACCAAGATATGATGGACAAACATCCAGAAAGAATAGTAGAACACGCTGTAGTAGGTATGCTTCCACACAACAAATTAGGTAGACAAATGGCCAAAAAACTTAGGGTTTATGTAGGTGAAAATCACAATCACGAAGCTCAAAACCCAGAAGTTTTGGACTTAAAGTAAGGAGGACTTAGATGGCAGATATTATATATCAAGCTACAGGTAGAAGAAAAACTTCAGTAGCAAGAGTTACAATGAAACCAGGTAGCGGAGAATTAAAAGTTAATGGAAGAGATCTTGATGATTATTTTTCATATGATACATTAAAAATCATAGCAAAAGCACCATTAAAATTAACAGAAAATGAATCAACTTATGACATTAAAGTTAATGTACAAGGTGGAGGATTTAACGGACAAGCTGGAGCAATAAGACACGCTATAGCAAGAGCTTTACTAGAAGTAAATCCTGAATATAGACAAGCTCTAAAAAGAGCAGGTTTTCTTACAAGAGACCCAAGAAAAAAAGAAAGATACAAATACGGTCAAAAGAAAGCAAGAAAATCTTCACAA